>CAWHBP010000007.1:0-62972 GCA_963827675.1 uncultured Alphaproteobacteria bacterium | reverse complement strand
CCGCGATCGAGATCCACCGCGTCCCGCGCGGCGTCTTGAGCTCCATCTCAAGGGCGTTGAACGGCTGCTTTTCGAGGAGAACCCGGCCGAGTTCGGCATGGCCGCCAAGAAGGGCAGGCATCGAGTGGCCAAGCAGCTGACCGGCCGGACGCCCAAGCAGCGCGCTCATGCGCGAACTGATGTAGGTCACGCGGTTGTCGGCATCGATCTGCCACAGCCAACCCACGCCTCGATGTTCATATTCCTGGAGCAGAAGGCTTGCGCTCGCGCTCTGGCTGCCGACATCGGCGTTGGTCTTGAGCTGATGAAAGGCCCAGCGCGCGACGGTCAGAAGCCCGACGGTCGCAACGCCAAGGGTGAACAAGATCGACACCATGTTCTGAAAAGGGATGCTGTCCCGGGCGATGAGCAACGATCCGCCGACGCCGGCGGTGAAGGCCACCATCCAGGTCGTGACGCACGGCGGCACGATGACCAGGCCGAGCGCCGCGATCGCGAGGCCCGACATGATCGACGCGGAAATGACCTGCCCACCGGAACTCATGGACGGGAAGAGGTAGAGCGGAAGGCTGAGCCAGACCGCAGCACGGACCAAGACCTCCGCGACCATCGTCCACATCGGAACCCGTCGCCCGGAGCGCCCGACGCACTTGATCGACTGGATCCGCGCAAGGTGCATCGCGCCGACGTTCACGATCCCGACGGCGATCAGCCACGGCACGAGCCAGGTCGCCGGCAGGCCCCATAGATTGGGCAGCATCATGACGGCGGCGACCATGTTCGCGCCGGCGAAGAACGGCGCGAGCTGCGCGCGCGACATGAGCTGGACGTCACGCAGCGGTGACGATTCTGAAATCGTCCCCGCCTGCCGCTAGCCCGGCCAATTCACCACCCGGAAGACGGGCTGAAATCAATCGCTTATACCGATCTGGAGCTTCGTACATCCGCCCGCCGTTCAACTGCCAGTAGGCGGATTAGACAAAGAGAGTTGAAGCGCGGTTAAGGTCTGCCGTCATTTTTTCAATTAATCACGGCTGTTCTGTCGAAGGGAGGCGCTCGCAAAAATGGCCTTGCGCCTCTATATCGGCGAGCGATGGCGACTGACAGCGCGTTCCTCGACCCGCGGCAGCAGGCGCGGCGGCGCTTGCCGCCCGCCGACGTGCCCGCGATTGCTTCTCCAGCCGCGCCGATTGCGCGCGGGATGGGCCTCGATCAGCCCTTCTTCGACGACAAGAACCGCGCGTTCTGGATTCTCCAGTCGATCGGGTGGAGCGGCTACTTCTTCCTTCGCTCGCTCTCAGGCTTCGCCAACTCCATGGGGTGGATGTGGCTGGTCCACACGCTTCTGCTGACGGCAACCGGTTATTCGTTGACGCTGCTGCTCGCCACGCTGTTCCGGCGGCTGATCCGCATGCGGCCGATCTGGACGCTGATCCTGTCGCTTGGCGCCGTCGTTCTCGCGTCCATAGCCTTCTCGGTTATCGAGACCTGGAGCTACGCCACCTTCCTGAAACCGACCTCGAAACCGATGGGCGTCGAATATTTCGGCGCGATCCTGCTCAACTTTACCCTGCTCGCCGCTTGGTCCGCCCTTTACTACGGCATCAACTATTTTCTTTTGCTCGAGGATCAGATCGATCAGCGCGAGCGGCTCGAGAACGCGGCGTCGAGCGCCCAACTCGCGATGCTGCGCTACCAGCTGAACCCGCATTTTCTGTTTAATACGCTCAATTCGATCTCGACCCTGGTACTTCTGAAGCAGACCGAGCGAGCCAACGCGATGCTTGCCCGCCTTTCGTCCTTCCTTCGCTACACCCTCGTCAACGAACCGACGGCCAAGGTCACGCTGGCGCAGGAAGTCGAGACGCTGAAGCTCTACCTCGAGATCGAAAAGATGCGCTTCGAGGACAGGCTGCGCCCGCATTTCAAGATTGAGTCCGAGACGATCGGCTCCCGCCTGCCTTCGCTATTGCTCCAGCCGTTGATCGAGAATGCGATCAAATATGCGGTGACGCCTAGCGAGAACGGCGCCGACATCTGGATCCTTGCGACGCGCGAGGGCCAGGCGGTGCGCATCGAAGTCGCGGATAACGGCAATTCCGATGACACGAATCTGGCGGCGAGCCCGTCGACCGGAGTCGGACTGGCGAACATTCGCGACCGCCTGTCGCAGGCCTATGGCGCAGTGCATCGTTTCGAGACCAGAAAGAACGACCGCGGGGGCTTCAGCGTTATTTTGGAAATCCCCTACGAAACCGGAGAAACTGCCTGATGACGATCCGGACCATATTGGTCGACGACGAACCGCTGGCGACGCAGGGCCTGCAGCTCAGATTGCAGGCTCATGAAGACGTCGAAGTGGTCGCCACCGCTGCCAACGGCCGCGAAGCGATCCGGCAGATCAAGACCCATAAGCCGGACCTCGTCTTCCTCGATATCCAGATGCCGGGCTTCGACGGCTTCTCCGTCATCCAGGGGCTGATGGATATCGATCCGCCGCTGTTCGTGTTCGTGACAGCCTATGGGGAGCATGCGCTGCGCGCCTTCGATGCGCAGGCGGTGGACTATCTGATGAAGCCGGTGGACGAAGACCGCCTCGCGGCGACCCTCGACCGTGTCCGGCAGCGCCTTGCCGAGAAGCGTAGTGCGGAGGAGGCAGGGCGTCTCAAGGACGCACTAGCGGAGCATGCGCCCGAGGCCGCTGAGGAACTAGCCGATGCCGCGCCCGAGGGGCCCGCCCCTGGCCGCTACGAGAAGATGATCAATATCAAGGATCAGGGGCAGATCTTCCGTGTCGACGTCGACACGATCGAGCGAATTGACGCCGCGGGTGACTATATGTGCATCCAGACCGGCGACAACACGCTCATTCTGCGCGAGACGATGAAGGACCTGGAGAAGCGTCTCGACCCGCGGCGCTTCCAGCGAGTCCATCGTTCGACGATCGTCAATCTGGACCTCGTTCGCCAGGTGAAGCCTCATACGAACGGCGAATGTTTTCTCGTCCTTGATTCTGGCGCTCAGGTGAAAGTGTCCCGCAGCTATCGCGACGTGGTCGCTCGCTTCGTTCACTGATGACGGCATGAATTGCCGTTTCATGACCTAGGTCATTGCGCGCTTCGGCGAATTGCCGATCATGCTCGCCGTGAGCCGGGCAGATCCCCATTCTAGCAAGTGCATCCTCATCGTGGAGGATTCGCCAGTCGTCGGCCCGTTCACTGCCGACCTGTTGGCGGAGCTAGGCTACGCGGTGGTTGGGCCGGCCCCGAACATGGCCACCGCCCGCCAGCTGATCGACGAGGGCAAGATCGACGCGGCCTTGATGGACGTCCACATCCGCGGCGAGCGCGTGTTCCCGCTTTGCGAGGTGCTGGACGATCAAGGCGTCCCGTTCATTCTGACCAGCGGATATGCCGACTGGGCCATGCCCGACAAATGGCAGGAGCGGCCGCGGCTGCTGAAACCCTACACGATCGATCAGGTGCAGAGCGCTCTTGAGGACCTGCTCGCTCAGCGAGGTCGGGCGGGCTGATCAGGCTGCGATCGGAAGACTGACGCTCACGGTCGTCCCGACACCCACCGTGCTCTTGATCTCAAGCAAGCCGCGATGCCGCTCGATGATGTGCTTGACGATGGCGAGACCAAGGCCCGTTCCGCCCAACTCCCGGCTGCGCGCGGCATCGACGCGATAGAACCGCTCCGTGACCCTGGGCAGATGCTCCCGGCCGATCCCTGGTCCATGGTCGGTAACGGCGACGGTTACCCAGCGACCGTTTTGGACCAAGGCGATATCGATCTGGCTAGTGCTTGCGTCGCAACCGTAACGGACCGCATTGGCCAGCAAATTATCGAAGACCTGGACGAGCTGGCCACGATCGCCACGTACCGGGGGGAGCCCCTCGGGGATGTCCATGATGAACGGGTACTCGCGACCGCTGCGCATCTTCGAAGCGTTCGCGGCGGCGGTGGAGACGACTTCTTCAATCGACACCCGCTCGTTCGGGGCGATGAACCGATCGGCCTCGATCCGCGAAAGGCTCATCAGGTCCTCGATGATCCTGAGCATGCGGCCGGCTTCGTCACGGATGGTCCGCCCGAAGCTCGAGCGCAGGTCGGAGGGAAGATCGTCCTCCTCGGCCAGCGTCTCCGCATAGCCCAGCACGGTCGAGAGCGGTGTCCGGAGCTCGTGGCTTGCGTTGGCCACGAAATCGACGCGCATCTTTTCCGCGGAGACTGATTCCGACCGATCGACCATTCGGACAAGAGCGGAATCTCCGCCAAGGGGCCGGATGATCAGCCGCCAGGACCGGCCGACCTCTCCGATGCCAATTACGTCGATTTCCGCGGAACGGTGGGCCAGGATTCTCTCGAGCGCCTGCGGATGCCGAATCGCCAGACGGATGTCTCGACCCTCGATGGTCCCGCCCAGTAATTCTCGAGCGGCGCGGTTGGCGGCGACGAGGATACGCCCCTCCACGACCACTGCAGGCTCGTCGAGCGCATCGAGCACGCCACGCTGGGTCCCGTCCCAAATCCGCATAGAGGCTTCTGTAGCGGATTGATCGGTTCCAGCCATGCCCGCGAACTATCCTCTTACCGTTGAGACACCCTGCCGTGATCAGAGACTGAAGCTCAGCGCGAAATAGGCGATGTTGTCGCTGGTATCTTCGCCTCCGCGGACGAAGCCGTGCTGGTTCATATAGCCGACCTCTCCGGTGAGCGTTTTCGCCAGCGGCGCGGAGACGGTAATCAGGTTGCGCATGCGGTCGATCCCGCTGCGCGCCTGAAACGGCGTCTCATTCAGATTGACGAAAGTCTCATTGCTAAGATTCAGCGCGACCTTGTCTTTCAGCGGCACGGACCACTTGAGGTAGGGCCGCAGCCTCCAGCCCGTTCCTTCCACACCGCGCCGCCAGCGCTGCTCCATCCGCACGCGCCCGCTGAGCTTGCCGCCGCCCAGCTTCGCAAAACCGTCGAACGTCACCTGTTCTCGAGCGCGACGCTCCAGGACGGTAAAATCGCCATCGAAATAATTCGGAGCATGCGTGTACCCGGCCCAGACCGTGACCGTCTTGTTGAGCTTGTAGCCAAGCAGCGTGTTGGACTCGATCTCATAGAGACCCTGTCGGCGGTCACTGAACCGGCCGACGAGTTCCTGCGACAGGCGCCACCGGTCGCTGAGCTTCACCGTGGCCGAAACCTGGGTCCAGACCTGTTCGTCTGACACGACCGCCGCTGCAGGCGAAGCTGCCAGCGACGCGACCGCGCTGCCAATGAGCAGGAGCCGGCCCGTTCCAACCGCGCGCATTTTGTTCAAAGTCATTCTTTCAGGTCCTGTCAGTCCATTTAGCTGACCTGGGTATGAAAAGCGCGTGAAACACGTGGATGACGCCTCTGCGTCAGATTTGTTACGGCCCGATGCCTAGAAGAAAGTCGTCAGCCAGTAGAAAAGCGCGCCGACCGTGGCCGATGCGGGGATGGTGATCAGCCAGGCGATCATGACGTTGCCCGCAACGCCCCACCGCACGGCCGAGGCCCGGCGCGCGGCCCCGGCGCCGATCACGCAACCGGTGATCGTATGCGTCGTCGAAACGGGGATTCCGAGATACGAGGCCGCGAACAGCATCACCGATCCCCCGGCCGAGGCGGAGAAGCCCTGGTGCTGCGAGAGCTTGGTGATGCGCGTGCCCATCGTTTCGATGATCCGCCAGCCGCCGGTGAGAGTACCAAGCCCGATCGCTACGTAGCAGCTGAGCGCAACCCAGTGCGGCACGTGGAAGTCACCCTGCAGGTAACCGGTCGAGTATAGCAGCACGGTGATGATGCCCATGGTCTTCTGCGCATCATTGAGACCATGGCCGAGCGAGTAGGTCCCCGCCGAGACGAGATGCAGCGCGCGAAATGTCCGCTCGGCGCCCCGAGCGGTGGCGCGGACCCCAAGCCAGCTCGTGACCAGCATGATCAGCATCGTGAGAACCAGGCCGAGTGTCGGCGACAGGACGATGGCGACGAGCGTCTTGTTGAGCCCGGTCCACTGCACGCCCGTTAGTCCTGCGTGGGCGACGCCGGCGCCGATCAGGCCGCCGACCAGCGCGTGACTGGATGAGGACGGAATGCCCTTGAGCCAGGTCACGACGTTCCAGAACATCGCTCCCACCAGGGCGCCGAAGACGACCGCTGGCGTGATCAGGTCCTTGTCGATGAGGCCCTTGCCGATCGTGTCGGCGACCTTGTGGAGCGCGGGCCACTGCAGCGCGAGGAAGTAGGCGCCGAAATTGAAGAAGGCAGCGAAGGCCACGGCCGCCGCGGGGCTGAGCAGCCTCGTTGCGACGACGGTTGCGATCGAGTTCGCCGCGTCGTGGAGCCCGTTGAGGAAGTCGAATGCCAGCGCGACGATGATCAGCGCGACCAGCAGCGGGAGTGCCAGTTCGTGCATCAGGCCCCGAGGTTACGCATGGTCGATGACGATGCCGTCGATCTCATTCGCGACGTCTTCGAAGGCGTCGGTGACACGCTCGAGGTTTTTGAACACCTCCCGCGCGACGGCAAATTGCAATGGATCGGTACGCGCGTTCTGAAAGGCGTTCCTCAGGCCGAGAGCGTGAATCTCGTCCGCCTTGCCTTCCAGGCTGACCAGCCGTCCCGTGAGCGCGTGAAGCTTGTTGCCGTTTACGCTGACGTTCCGGAGCAGCGGCACCGCATCCGCTGTCACCGCGGCAGCTTCGGAGATGAGATTGACAATCTCCTTCATCTCGGGGCGAAGTTGCCGCAACTCGTAAAGGTCGATTGCGCGAGCCGCGGCGAGCATTTCGTCGATCGCGTCGTCCATCGCGCCGATCAGCGAGGTGATCGCACCGCGATCGAAGGGCGTAAGGAAGGTCTTTCGAACTTCTGTAAGGACGCGCCGGATGATCTCGTCGGCCTCATGCTCGCGGTCCTGGATGGCGGCGAGCGCATCGCGCGTCGAAAGGCCGTCGTCGGCGAGTTTGCGCAGCTCGTCCGCCGCGCCGACTAAAGTCGCCGCGTGAGCCTCGAACATTCCGAAGAAGTCACCCTTGTGGGGCAGCAGTCGTTGGAACCAAGCGAACATGAACAGCCCCTCTGAGTCGGGGCGCGATTAGGGGAGGTTGGCCTTCCCGACAACCTATGGGTGTTGAGGCGCGCCTCAGGCTTCGCTGTCGAGGGCGTATCCGGATCCGCGAACGGTCCGGAACAGGTCTTCCCCGCCGCCCACATTGAGCGCCTGGCGAAGCCGGCGGACGTGCACGTCGACCGTGCGCAGGCCCACGTCGGCATTGTGCGCCCAGACCACGTCGAGCAGCCGCTCGCGCGAGAAAACGCGGCCGGGATGCTCCAGGAAGTGGCGAAGCAGGCGGAACTCGGTGGGGCCGAGCGGCACCTGTTTCCCGTCGCGCCGAACGCGATGCGCGGCAACGTCCATCTCGATATCCGCATAGGCGAGCTGCTCGCTGGCCAGTGCAGGCCGCACGCGGCGCAGCACGGCACCGACCCGAGCGACGAGCTCGCGCGGGCTGAACGGCTTGGTCACGTAATCGTCGGCTCCGGTCTCATAACCCCGGATACGGTCGCCTTCCTCGCCGCGCGCTGTAAGCATGATGATTGGGACATTGGCGGAGCTGGGGCGGCGCCGAAGGCGGCGGCACACTTCGATGCCGCTGATGCCCTCGATCATCCAGTCGAGCAGGATGACGTCGGGCCTCACTTCGTCCACGAGGATCAGGGCCTCCTCGCCATCGCCGGTGCGAGTCACCTCATAATCGGCACGTTCGAAATGGAAGGTGACCAGCTCCGCGAGCGAAGCATCGTCCTCCACGAGCAGGAGGCGCTTGTTCGTCATCAGAGCTTCGGCGACTTGCCGGGCCGATCGGCCATGTGCTGCCCTGTGGCGGCATAATAGACCATCTCCGCGATGTTCGTCGCATGGTCGCCGACGCGCTCAAGGTTCTTCGCGACGAAGAGCAGATGGGCCGACTGGCCGATATTATGTGGGTTTTCCATCATGTGCGTGAGGAGAGCGCGAAAGATGAAATCGTAGAAGTCGTCGACGGCATCGTCCCGCTCGCACACGCGCAGAGCTGCCTGCGCGTCGCGGGCGACAAAGGCATCCAGCACGTCGTGCACCATGCCGCTTGCCAGTCGCGCCATCTCCGGAAGCAGCGACAGTGGCTCGATCTTGCCCGCGTTCTCGAGAAGCGGAACTCGCTTGGCGATATTCTTGGCATAATCGCCGATGCGCTCGACCACGCCGGAAATCTTCAGCGCCGCAACGACGTCGCGTAGGTCGCCCGCCATGGGCGCGCGCAAGGCGATGAGCTGCACGGCTCGCCGTTCGGTCTCGACCTCCAGCGCATCCAGCTTTTTGTCATCCTGGACGATGCGCAGCGCGAGCTCGGTGTCGCGCTGGACGAGGCAGCGCATCGCTTCGCTGATGGCATGTTCGGCCAGCCCACCCATCTGGCTGATGAGCGCGCGCAGCCTTTCGATATCCTCATCGAACGCCTTGAGCGTATGTCCGCTACCCTGCTGCATAGAATCTGCTCCGATCAGCCGTAGCGGCCGGTGATATAGTCCTGTGTGCGCTGCTGGCTTGGGTTGGTGAAAAGCTCCGACGTCTTCCCGTATTCGACCAGCTCTCCCAGATGGAAAAAGGCCGTCCGCTGGGACACGCGGGCTGCCTGTTGCATGTTATAAGTCACGATCGCGATCGCGTAACGGCCCCGAAGCTCGTGGATCAGTTCTTCGATCTTCGCGGTGGCGATGGGATCGAGTGCTGAGCAGGGCTCGTCCATCAGGATCACTTCGGGATCCACGGCGATCGCGCGAGCGATGCAGAGGCGCTGCTGCTGACCGCCCGACAGTGCCGTCCCGCTTTCCTGGAGGCGGTCCTTGACCTCTTCCCACAGGCCGGCGCGCTTCAGCGACTTCTCGACGATCCCCTCGAGCTCCGACTTTGAGCTGGAAAGTCCGTGGATGCGCGGACCGTAGGCGACATTCTCGTAGATCGACTTGGGAAATGGGTTTGGCTTCTGGAATACCATGCCGACCCGTGCGCGCAGCTGCACCACGTCCATCGCTGGACTCGTAATGTCCTGGCCATCGAGTTCGATGCGGCCACTGACACGTGCCGAAGGAATGGTGTCGTTCATGCGGTTGAGGCAGCGCAGGAAGGTCGACTTGCCGCAGCCCGACGGACCGATGAAGGCGGTGACGAGATCGTCGTAGATGCGGATCGAGACGTCCTTGAGCGCCTGCTTTTCGCCATAGAAGACGCTAACATCGTTCGCGCTCATCTTGGGATCGCGCCCAGTATCCAGCTCGGGGCCGGCGCTGGCTTCTTGCGAGACCTCGATGGCGGGCGCGGCGCTTCGGGACCTCAGCTTCGATGGTTCGGGCTGGTGGGCCTCGACGGTCGAAGGTCCCTCCTCGTGAGCTTCCCCCGCAATGGCTGCCGGCGTCGGAACCGGCGTTACAGGCGTGATCGGCATCTTTTCTTTCATATCCATCACCAACGGCGCTCGAACCGGTTACGCAGATAAATCGCGAGGCCGTTCATCAGCAGCATGAAAAGGAGGAGAACGATAATCGCCGCGCTCGTCTTTTCGACGAAACCGCGGTCGACTTCGTCCGACCAGAGGAATATCTGCACCGGAAGCACCGTCGCGGGATCGCTGATCCCGCCGGGCGGGGTCGCGACGAACGCCCGCATCCCGATCATCAGCAAAGGCGCCGTCTCGCCAAGCGCGCGCGCCATGCCGATGATCGTTCCCGTGAGGATGCCGGGCAGGGCGAGCGGCAGCACGTGGTGGAAAACGACCTGCATCTTGGAAGCCCCGACGCCCAGCGCAGCTTCGCGGATCGACGGCGGCACCGACGTGATCGCGTTGCGACCGGCGATGACGATGACGGGCATGGTCATTAGCGCCAGCGTCAGCCCGCCGACCAGGGCCGCCGAGCGCGGCAAGTGCATGAAGTTCAGGAAGACGGCCAATCCGAGCAAACCGAAAATGATCGAGGGGACGGCCGCAAGGTTGTTGATCGACACCTCGATTAGGTCAGTCAATCGGTTCCGTGACGCGAATTCTTCAAGGTAGATCGCGGAGAGGACACCGACAGGGAACGCGAGCACCATCGTGACGATGATGGTGAGGAAGCTGCCTTTAAGCGCGCCCCAAACGCCGGCCATCGCCGGATCGGTCGAGTCCGACGCCTTGAGAAAGTCCAGCGTCAGGCCGCCCGCGCCGCGCCAGATCATGGTCACGAGCAGGAAAGCAAGGAAGGCCAGCGAGATCCCGACCGCGAGCAGCCCAAGCAGCTTGAACAGCCGCTCCGAGCGATAGCGCCGCCGCAAGCAATTCTGCATCGTGTCGCCTGTCCAGCGCGTGACCGTGGCCGCCGCAGCGATGCTATTCATAAGCTTCCCGATATTTGCGGACGACGCTGAGCGCGACGAGGTTCAGTACGAGAGTGATCAGGAACAGCACCAGGCCGAGCGCGAAGGCCGCCAGCGTCTTCGCACTGTCAAATTCCTGGTCGCCGGTCAGCAGCTGCACAATTTGCACCGTTACGGTGGTCACGCTTGCGAACGGGTTCGCAGTGAGGTTCGCGGAAAGCCCGGCCGCCATGACGACGATCATCGTTTCGCCAATCGCGCGGCTGACTGCGAGTAGAATGCCGCCGACGACGCCCGGCAGGGCTGCAGGCAACAGAACCTGGCGAATGGTTTCGGAGCGTGTCGCACCCAGCGCTAGGCTGCCGTCCTTCATCGCCGCGGGGACCGCCGCGATCGAATCGTCGGCCATCGAACTGACGAAGGGGATGATCATGATACCCATGACCAAGCCCGCTGCGAGCGCACTCTCGCTGCTCGCCGAATGGATGCCAAGCGACAGACCAAGCTGGCGCACCCACGGCGCCACCGTCAGCGCGGCGAAATAGCCGTAAACGACGGTCGGAACGCCCGCGAGGATCTCGAGCAGCGGCTTCACGACCGATCGGACCCGCGGCGCGGCATATTGGGTGAGGTAGATCGCGCTCATGAGGCCGAGCGGAATGGCGACGATCATGGCGATGATCGCGCCGATCAGGATCGTGCCCCAGAACAAGGGGATCGACCCAAAGGCGCCGGAGGAACCTGCCTGGTCCGCTCGCATCGCCGTCTGCGGGCTCCACGACAGACCAAAGAGGAAATCCGAAACGGGAACGAGGCGGAAGAAGCGCAGCAATTCGAACAACAGTGACAGGACGATGCCAAGAGTCGTGAAAATCGCGATCAGCGACGCTGCGACCAGCACGCCCTTCATCCATCGCTCAACTGCACTGCGCGCGCGAAAATCGCGATCGCGCCTGCGCACCAGGAGCAGGCCCGCAGCGCCGATCGCGAAAAGGACGGCGGCAACGGCGCCGATGGACGAGTAGCGGCCCTCGGCCTCACTCACGCGCGGGGCGAGGGATGCCGACTCCGGATGAAAGCCGCCCGCGATCTCACGGTGGGCGAGCTGCCGGGCTTCGGACAGAATCGCGCCGCGATGCGCCGCGTCATTCGCAAGCGCCTGGCCTTGCGGGCTGGAGAGAACTGCCTGGTCGACCAGGCGCGACTGTACGGGCACCCAGGCCGCGAGCACCAGCAACGCCGGTGCGAGGACCCAGATCAGAGCGTGCGCGGAATGATAGACCGGCAGGGAGTGAAGCCTACCGCCGGCACGCAGACGCGACGCGCCTGCATAGGAAATCCCGCCGACCGCGAAGGCGATCAGCAGGATTCCGATGAAGGCAATTCCGAGAGTCATGTGGCTTGTCGGCCCAACCTACTTCAGGCCGGCAGGATCGAGCGGCTTGAGCTCCGTGGCCTGCTTGCCTGCGCCGGTCGCGTCCGCGCCGCCCAGTGGAACGAGGCCGCGCTTCTCGAGCAGACCGCCCTTGCCCCAGACCTTCGCGTAGGCCGCGACGAAGTTGCGCAGCGCCGGCTTGGCGGCCAGGTGTTCGCCTTTCAGGTAGATATAAAGCTTGCGCGCACCGGGATAGGATAGGTCGGCGATCGTCGCTTCGGTCGGCGAGACGCCATTGATCTGCACAGGTCGGACCTTGTCCGCATTTTCCTCGAGATAGGAATAGCCGAGAACTCCGAGCGTGCCCGGGTCCGACGTCACTTTCTGAACGAGCAGGTTGTCGTTCTCGCCCGCTTCGACGAACGCACCGTCCTCACGAACCTTGGTGCAGATTTCCTTGTGCTTGGCTTCGTCCGACTTCTTGAGCGCCGCCATCGCCGGATCGCTGTTGCAACCCTTTTCGAGATAAAGTTCGGCAAGACTGTCGCGCGTGCCGGATGTGGGTGGCGGGCCGAGCACGCGGATCTTGATCGCCGGAAGCGCCGGGTTGACGTCCTTCCAGGTCTGCGCGGTGTTCGGGCCCTTGCCGAACGGGTTGGCGGCAAGCGCCTTGTAGATGTCTGCCTGGGTCAGGTTCGCGAGCTGCGCACCCTTCGCTTCAATGAAGGTCAGGCCGTCGATGCCGATCGGAACCTCGATGACATTCTTGACGCCGGCCGCGGCGCAGGATTCGTACTCGCTCTTCTTGATCTGGCGCGACGCGTTTTCGATGTCCGGGAAGTTTGCACCGACTCCGCCGCAGAAAAGCTTCATGCCCGCGCCCGTGCCGGTCAATTCGACGACGGCGGTGACGTTCGGATTGTCGCGCTGGAACTGCTCGGCGACTGCGGTTGTGAACGGGTAAACGGTAGACGAACCGACGATCTTGAGCTGCTGCTTCGCAGCGCCATCGCCGGAATTGCCGCCGCAGGCCGCAAGGAGCGCAAAGGCAGGCACGGCAAAGAGAAATCTTGTGCATGGGAGTGGTAGTCCTTTCGGAGATCCGTCTCTCCGGGCCGTAGCGACAATCCGGCGAATACTCTGTGACGGTTGGGTTTCGGTTTTGTGACAACGCCCGCGACATTTGCGTCGGGCGGTGGACACTCGTAATTCGCCGCCATGGCCAGCAAGTTCGATACCTTCGCCGCCCTGCACGTGCCGGGCGACCCTGTCGTACTGTACAATATCTGGGACGTCGGGAGCGCGCTCGCGGTCGTCGCAGCCGGCGCCAAGGCGCTCGCGACGGGAAGCCATCCTGTTGCAGATGCGAACGGTTGGCCCGACGGGCAGCAGGTGCCGATCGACTTCGCGTTCGCCAATGCTCGGCGGATCGTTGGCGCGGTGGAACTGCCGCTAACGGTCGATTTCGAGGGCGCCTACTCCGACGATCCTGAGCGAGGCGCCGCCAATGTCGCGCGCCTCGCCGAGACAGGCGCCGTCGGGTGCAATTTCGAGGACCAGGTCATCGGCGGAGAGGGCGTTCACCCACTCGACCTGCAGGCACGGCGGATCGCCGCCATCCGGAAGGCGGTCGGCGACCAATTCTTCATCAACGCGCGCACGGACCTGTTCCTGAAAACGCAGACCTACGACGATGCGCTGGTCGACGAGGTTGTGGCGCGCGGAAAAGCCTTCGCGGATGCCGGAGCCAGTGGCTTCTTCGTGCCTCGGCTGGCCGATCCGAAACAGATCGAACGCGTGGTCCGCGAAGTACCGCTGCCACTCAACGTCATCGCCTTCCCCGGCGCGCCGGACAAGTCGGTTTGGGCCAACGCGGGCGTTGCGCGAATCAGCCACGGTCCGTTCCCGCATCGCGCGCTGATGAAGCAGCTTGACGACGCCGCACGCGCGGCGATCAATTAAGCCCGCCTCAGCTTCCACCACTTAACGGGCGGGCCCGACTTCAAAACCGTCTTGCGGAACATGCGCGCGCCGAGGTGCAGGATTAGCGCGACCCAGGCCGCCTGCCAGACGATCGCGACAAGTTGAGGCCACCAGGCCGGGTCCTGAGCTGCGCGAGCCAGCATGACCATCGGCGATGACAGCGGGAAAATAGCAGCCGCAACTGCCTCGGTAGTGTTCGGCTGCCCAACCGCGGTCGAGGCGAATCCGAAGATCACGACCTGAGCGAAAGTCACGGGCATCGAAAGCGTCTGAACTTCACGGGCTGTCGAAGCCTGCGCGCCGATCGTCAGGAAGATCGAGCCCAGCAGCAGGTAGTTAAGCGCGAAATATATGACCCCGAGCGCAAGGAAGCCGCTCCATCCAACGGCCGGCGTCGGCAGCGACTGGACGCCACCGGTGCTGATCACCTGGATCAGGAGAGCGCCGGAGCTGATCCAGACGATGATGCCGGCCACCGAGGCAGCGAGCATGGCGAAAAGCTTGCCGATGAACAGCGCGTCGATCGGTACCGCGGCCGCGATCACTTCGATGATCTTGTTGGATTTCTCTTCGATCAGCTGGGACATCACCATGCCGGACAGGAGCAGCGTCAGGAAGAAGAGCAGCATCTGCCCGATTTGAGCGGTAAGCGCGCGATCCTTGGCGAGCGAGCCTGACGAAACCGCGGTTTCCGTGACGGGCAGCTCCGGGGGCACAATGGCGGAGGTGCGGGCGTCAGAAACGATCAGGCGAAGCTGGCCGACGGCATCCGAGTCCCGGGTGACCGCGCCCGTCACGCGCGGATTGTCGAGGCCCCCTGTGAGGACGGCGCGGACGGGTGGATTGCGCGATGCGAGCAGCCGCTTCAGTTGCGCTGCTTGATCGGGCTCGGGGTCGTAATGAGCGAAATGCACGACCAGAGAGTCGGGGATGCTGTGCGCAATCCGCTCGCGTGCGGAGAGCATCCGCTGGAAGTCCGAAGCCGAGGAGACCACGGCCACCACCGGCTGCTCGGTCTGGCTTGCCACCTTCGCCCCGATTCCACCGAACACGCCGCCGAGAATTAGCGGGAACAGTGGGCCGAGGAGGAAGAAGATGAAGGCCTTCGACAAGACCGTCGCGGCGAAATCGCGCCGGGCGATCACGAACGCCGATTGGAAAAGTCTTGTCATCGGCCCTCGCCTGTCGTGCCCATGGCGGCCGCGGCCTGGTTGCCGGCGATCGCGACGAAAGCGTCATGCAGGCCGGGGCGCTCGATCGCCAGCGTCTCGATTCCCGCGCCGCCGTCGATCAGGGACTTGAGAAGCGGTTCCGGACCCCCTTCGGGCAGCTCGAAAACGAATTCATCGCCTTCACGTCGCGCGGTTGACGGAATGGCGGTTCGCCACGGCCCGTCCGATGCGCGCGTGCGCAACCGCACGATCGGTCGGAGCCGTCCTCGCGCGTCATCGACGCTTCCGTCGAACACGACCTTGCCCGAGGCGATGATAGCCACTCCCTCGCACAGACGTTCGGCATGGGCGATGACATGGGTGGAAAAGATGATCGTCGCTCCGTTGCGTGCCTCGCGCCGGATCATCTCTTCCAGTCGCGCCTGGTTGATTGCGTCGAGGCCCGAAAAGGGTTCGTCGAGGACGATCAGGCGAGGTTTGTGAACCAGGGTCCCGAGGAGTTGCACGGTCTGCGCCATGCCCTTGGAAAGCGTGCGGATCGGCTTCTTCGCCCAGTCGCCGAGGTCATGCTGCTTCAGGAGCTCATCGGCCCGCAGGCGGCCTTCGCTGAGCGGCAAACCTCGAAGCGCGCCCAAGAAGGCGATCGCCTCGCGCGGGGTCATCGCCGGATAGAGGCCCCGCTCCTCGGGCAGGTATCCGATTTCGGGAGCCGCTTCGATCGGCCGTTCGCGACCGAGCACGCGCCGCGTTCCGCTCGACGGGTCGATGATGCCCATCAGCATCCGCAGGGTCGTTGTCTTGCCGGCCCCGTTGGGACCGAGCAGGCCGTAAATCGCGCCGGTCGGAACCGCGAGACTGACCCCATCCACGGCGCGCGTCTCGCTGAAGTCCTTGACGAGATCGACCGCCTGAACCGCGAGATCTTCTTCACTCCGCACGTGCTGGGCCTGTCGAAGCACTGTTTTCCCTAAAGAAATCAAAGGCGGGCCTTCGACAAGCTCAGGCCGAGCGGTGTAGTGGGAGATGTGGCTACCAACGAAAGCCTTGAGGAAGCAATAAGGGCCGAGGCCGACCGGCTGGGTTTCGCCGCGTGCGGCTTCACTCGGGCCAATTCCGCGGATGCGGCGGGACTAGACCTCAAGCGCTGGCTCGACGCAGGGCACCATGGGACCATGGGCTGGATGGAGGAGCGCGCGCATCACCGCGTCTCGCCGCTGACGCTCTGGCCAGATGCGAAGTCGGCGATTGCGCTTGGAATGAACTATGCCCCCGCATCCGACCCGCTCGCCTTGGAGGCGCATCCCGGATTAGGGCGTATCTCCGCCTATGCTCAGGGCGGCGACTATCACAAGACCGTCAAGAAGGCGCTCAAGGCTCTCGCGCGGTTCATCGTGGATCAGGTGCCGTCGGAGCTGAAGGTATTTGTCGACACCGCGCCGGTCATGGAGAAGCCGCTGGCGCAAGCCGCAGGAATCGGCTGGCAGGGCAAGCATACCAACCTCGTTAGCCGCGAGCATGGGAGCTGGATGTTCCTGGGCGTGATCTTAACTAGCCTGGAGCTCGCGCCCGACACTCCGACGGCAGACGGCGTGCATTGCGGGAGCTGCACGCGTTGCCTCGACGCGTGTCCCACGCGCGCCTTCGACGGTCCGCACCGGATCGATGCCAGGCGCTGCATCTCCTACCTCACAATCGAGCATGTCGGTCCGATTCCGCACGAATTTCGGCGTGCGATGGGCAACCGCATCTACGGCTGTGATGACTGCCTTGCCGTCTGCCCGTGGAACCGCTTCGCCGATGCCGCCGCGGCCAATCGCGCCTTCCTTCCGAGGGCCGAGCTTGCCGCTCCTCGTCTGGCGGACTTGCTAGCGCTCGACGATGCCGCGTTTCGCGAAATGTTCGCTGGCTCGCCGATCAAGCGGATTGGCGTAAAGCGGATGATCCGCAATTGCCTGATCGCAGCGGGGAACAGCCGTGACGAGGCCCTGCTTCCGTCAGTGACTCGCTATCTGGGGGATTCCGATACGGTGATCGCGGAAGCTGCCCAGTGGGCGCTGGCTCAGCTCCGGCCCAGCAGCGCGGCGATGCAGGCCGCCTGATCCGTCTCCGCGCCCGATGGCAGGCGCGTGTCGACATGCGTAACCTTGGGCGGGTTTGCGCCCGAAGGGTAGAGATAGGCGTCGAGGACGCAGGCCGGACGGCGGAACTGCATCTTCACGCTCGTGCCTTCGCGGACCTGCAAGGCGGGCGTGCCGAACTCGCCGATCAGCTCCGCCGCGGTCCAGCCGAGCAGTTCCGAGGAGCGCTTGATCGGCGCGGGGGTCGAGGGTTGAGGAGCCGCGGCCTGCTCTGGACGGGTGGCGCAGGCGGAGACGAACAGGGTGAGTGCTAGAGCTGAGCGACGCATGCGCTCACGATGCCCCCATCGCGCCCGAAGGGCAATGTTGCGGCACGCCCATCGCGCGGCTAGGCGACCCGCTTTCCTCGCAACCCGGAGAATTCATGCCCGACCCCCGCCTCGACGTGCTGTGCATCGGCAACGCCATCGTCGACGTCATCGCCAATGCGACCGACGATTTTCTGAGCGCCGAAGGCCTCGTCAAAGGGTCGATGCGCCTGATCGACGCCGAGGAGGCGGAGCGGCTCTATTCGCACATGGGACCGGCGCATCAGGTGAGCGGCGGCTCCGCTGGCAACACGGCGGCGGGCGTCGCGGCGCTCGGCGGGCGCGCTGGCTTCATCGGGCAGGTCGCGCCCGACCAACTGGGCGAGTTCTACCGGCATGACCTGACGTCCACCGGCGTCGAGTTCATCACGCCCGCGACCGACGTTGGCTCGCCGACCGCTCGTTCGATGATTCTGGTGACGCCGGACGGACACCGGACGATGAACACTTTCCTCGGCGCAGCGCAGCATCTGCCCGCGAGCGCGCTCGACGAAGTGCAGATCCGCGACAGCGCCATCCTCTATCTCGAAGGCTATCTGTGGGATCCCGAGACGCCGCGCTACGCAATGGTGCGGGCGATCGAGGTCGCGCGTGAGGCCGGGCGGAAAGTCGCCTTCACGCTTTCCGACACCTTCTGCGTCGATCGCCACCGCGACGGATTCAACGCGCTACTCGACACCGGCCGGATCGACATCCTGTTCGCCAATCAGGCGGAGGTCGAGGCGCTGGCAGGGATCGCACATCTGGAGGAGGCGGTTGCGGCGGTGAAGGACAAGGTCGAGATCCTCGTCGTCACCCGCAGCGAGGACGGCGCGCTCGCCACTCGCGGTGACGAGCGGGCCGACGTCCCGGCCGAGCGCATCGAGAAATTGGTCGACACTACCGGCGCTGGCGACCTGTTCGCCGCCGGCTTCCTGTTCGGCCACGCCCGCGGAAACAGCCTGGAGCAGTCTCTGCGCCTCGGCGCGATCGCCGCCGCCGAAGTGATCCAGCATTACGGCGCGCGCCCCGAGGCGGACCTCAGGGCGCTTGCCGGTGAGCTCGTCGCCTAAAGAAAAGGGCGGCCCGGAATTGTCCGGACCGCCCCGTTACCCAATGGATCGGGCGCCTAGGCGTCGCGACCAGGCTCCGGCACTCCCGGAATGCCGGGCCTGATGTCGTGGATTTCCGGCTCATGCACTTCGATGAGGCCGCGGCCGACGTGGCTGTTTCGGCGGCTGTAGCCGAAATAGACCAGGAAGCCGACAAACGACCAGATTGGCAGGACCAGCATCGCCGCCAACGGCAGGTTGAAGAACAGGAACAAGCAGCCAGCGATGGTCAACGGGCCGATGATCGCCAGGCCGGGGACCCGGAAGGCGCGGGCACGACTGGGATCGATCTTGCGCAGCATCATCACCGATATTGCCACCGCGACGAAGGCGTAGAGCGTACCGGCATTGGCGATGTCGGCCAGCTGTCCGACCGGCAGGAAGGCGGCGGCAATGGCAACCACGACGCCGGTGATGGCGGTTACGACATAGGGCGTCTTCCACTTCGGATGGACCTCGGCCAGCTTCTCAGGAAGCAAGCCGTCGCGGGCCATGACGAAGAAGATGCGGGTCTGGCCGAACAGCAGGATCAGGATGACCGACGGCAGGGCGATAATCGCCGCGTAGCCGAGCAGATTGCCAATCGTGCCGAAGCCAATCTGGCGCAAGACGTGAGCGAGGGCCTCGTTCGAGCAGACCAGCTTCTGGGCATGCTCGGCCATGGCGCACTGACGGGCGAGTTCTTCCGACCCGGCCGGGAACGGAATGCCGCCCGGCCCCATGATCGGCTGACCGCCGATCGTGCCGACAGCGCCGGCGGCCACCAAGATATAGAAGATGGTGCAGAACAACAGGCTGCCGATCAGGCCGATCGGCACGTTGCGTTGCGGGTTCTTGGTTTCTTCGGCAGCGGTGGAAACGGCGTCGAAGCCGACGTAGGCGAAGAAGATCGTCGCCGCCGCGCCGACCGCGCCGACGCCGGTGCCGAAGCCGCCGAATAGGCCGGCGGGCAGGAACGGGTTGAAATTGGCGGTGTCGATCGCCGGCAAGGTAAGAATGATGAACAGGGTCAGCGCGATGACCTTGATCATCACCAGCACGGCGTTGACCTTGGCGCTCTCGCTGGTGCCGATCATCAACAGCCAGGTGACCAGCAAGGCGATGATCAGCGCCGGCAGGTTGATGAACCCGCCCGGAGCGCCGCCCAGTGCCAGCGGACCGGCGGTGAGATAGGCCGGCAAGCCTATCCCGAACGTGTCGTTGAGGATGGTGCCGGTAAAGTATCCCGACCAGCCGACCGACACCGCCGAGGCGGCGATGGCATATTCGAGGACCAGCGCCCAGCCGACCGTCCAGGCGAGAAACTCGCCAATGGTCGCGTAACTGTAGGTGTAGGCGGAGCCGGCGACGGGGATCATCGCGGCGATTTCGGCGTAGCAGAGCGCGGCGACGATGCAGACCGCGCCGGCAATGATGAAGGCCAGCATCAGGCCGGGACCGGCCTTTTGCGCTCCCGCCGCGGTCAGCACAAAAATGCCGGTGCCGATGATGCAGCCGATGCCGAACAGGGTCAGCTGGAACGCGCCCAGCGAGCGGTGCAGCGACTTTTTCTCAGCGGTCGCAAGGATCGCATCCAGCGGTTTTACTCGGCCGAACAGGCCCCCGCGCTCTGCTGCAGTTGCCATCAGTCTCCCCTATGAAATCAATTCGTGGCGCGAACCTAACGACTGGCGGCTAGAGGGCAATCCCCCTTCGGCGAGCGAATTTGGCAGCAGCTAAACGAGGGTCATCGAGCCAGCATGGGTCCAAGCGGCCTGCCGCCGAAGATGTGGACATGCAGGTGCGGGACCTCCTGGCCGGAGTTTAGCCCGACGTTGGCGAGCAGCCGATAGCCCGGCTCGACCAGGCCCTCGTCACGTGCGATCCGGCCCGCTGCACGAACGAATGCCGCGATCTCACCGTCTGAAGCGTTTTCGGAGAAGTCGTCCCAGGAAACGTAATTTCCCTTGGGAATCACAAGGATGTGAGTCGGGGACAGCGGGTTGATGTCATGAAAGGCGAACACATGCTCGTCCTCGTAGACTTTCTTCGACGGAATCTCGCCGCGGAGGATCCGCGCGAAGATGTTATTGTCGTCATAAGGCTTAGTGGCGTCGATCGGCATCGCATGACTCCGCTTGACCGCGAACGGCTCTGCGCTACCACCTGAGGCCGTGAGCGACGAGACCCCCGAAAGCCTCATACCGTACGACGAGATCGTGCAGGACGCCCTGCGCGCGGTCGTCGGCCGAGTGCTCGGTGAGGTCGAGGCGTCCGGCGGCCTCCCCGGCGGCCATCATTTTTACATCACGTTCAAGACGCGAGCGCCCGGAGTTTCGATCCCCAAGCACCTGATGGAGCGTTTCCCGGATGAGATGACCATCGTCATCCAGCATCGCTTCTGGGACCTCAAGGTCGCCGACGATTCGTTCACGGTAGGGCTGTCCTTCGGCGGAGTGCCCGCGACCCTGAACGTCCCCTTCGCAGCGGTAACTCAATTCCACGACCCGGCGGTCGAGTTCGCCCTCACCTTCCATGCTGACGCGGCCGAGATGCCGACCGAGGAGCATGAAGAAGCCGAGAACGATGCTCCGGAGTCGGCCACGGACGAAGCTGCGCGCGAAGACGGCTCGAACGTCGTGAATGTGGACTTCACTCGGAAGAAGTGACTCGCGCTAAACCCCTGAACTTGTTTCAGGGTCCAATTTCGAGCAGTGCGTCGACCAAGGAAACGGATGCTGAACGGAGTTCAGCATGACGGATGGAGACCATGCCAAGCACGAGCACCCGCACCGAGACCGACAGTTTCGGCCCGATCGAAGTTCCGGCAGATGCCTACTGGGGCGCACAGACCGAACGCTCGATCGGTAATTTCCCATTCGGCCCGCGCGAGCAGATGCCGCTGGAGATCGTCCATGCACTGGGCTTCATCAAGCAAGCTGCGGCCCGGGTGAACGCCCGCATCGGCGGCCTCGACCCAAATCTTGCCGAGGTGGTCCAGCAGGCCGCTGCAGAAGTTGCCCGCGGCGATCTCGACGGCCAGTTCCCGCTGGTCATCTGGCAGACGGGGTCGGGCACTCAGTCGAACATGAACGCCAACGAGGTGATCGCCGGCCGCGCAAACGAGATCCTTGGCGGCAATCGCGGCGGCAAGGAGCCGGTTCACCCGAACGACCATGTGAACAAGAGCCAATCGTCCAACGACAGCTTTCCGACGGCCATGCATATCGCGGCGGCCAGAGCGGTCCACCAGCGGCTGCTCCCCGCGCTCAGGCAGATGCATGAACGGCTGGCCGACCAGGCTGAGCGCTGGGACTCGATCGTGAAGATCGGTCGAACTCACCTGCAGGACGCGACGCCGCTGACGCTCGGGCAGGAATTCTCCGGTTACGCTGCCCAGCTTTCCGACTGCATCGAACGTGTCGAAGGAGTCATGCCGCGGGTCCTGCGCCTCGCGCAGGGTGGAACGGCCGTCGGAACGGGCCTCAATGCCCCGCAGGGCTTCGCGGAAGAGTTCGCAAGCGAGGTTTCGCGCCTGACGCGGATGCCGTTCACCTCGGCGCCCAACAAATTCGCCGAGCTCGCGGCGCACGACACGATGGTCGAGCTGTCCGGAATTCTCAACGTGATCGCTGTCTCCCTGAGCAAGATCGCGAACGACATCCGGCTGCTGGGATCAGGCCCCCGTTGTGGCCTCGGCGAGCTCAAGCTTCCCGAGAACGAGCCGGGCAGCTCGATCATGCCGGGGAAGGTCAATCCGACGCAGGCCGAAATGCTGACGATGGTCGCGGCGCAGGTGATGGGAAATCACGTCGCGGTGACGATCGGTGGCCTTCAGGGCCACATGGAGTTGAACGTGTTCAAGCCGCTGATCGGTGCAAACGTGATCCGCTCGATCAACCTGCTCTCGATCGGTATGGACAGCTTCACGGAACGGATGCTCGACGGCACCGAGCCCAACGAAGCGCATATCGCCGAGCTGATGAACCGCTCGCTGATGCTGGTAACGGCGCTCGCGCCGGAAATCGGCTACGACAACGCGGCCAACATCGCGAAGCATGCCCACAAGCACGGCATGACCCTGAAGGAAGCAGGGCTGGAGTTGGGCCTGGTCGACGAAGAGACGTTTGACCGGGTCGTGAAGCCGGAGACGATGATCGGCCGCTAAGGCGCCAGGTTCAGCCGCCCGCCTGCCACGCCTGGACGGCATCGTTCGGTGCCAGCAGCGTCCAGACGTTGAGCGTCAGATTGTCGCGAATCACGAAGAGCGGTACGATTTCGAGCGCTAGCACGAGGGCGACCGATGCCCAGACGGGAAGCCTGCGCGCGGCCAGAAAGCCGACGACCATCATCAGGATGTCGGACAGCGAGTTGATGACGCTATCGCCGGTATAACCGAGAGCAGCCGTGGTCTCCCGATAGCGATCGATCACGAACGGCGTGTTCTCGATCACTTCCCAGGCGCTTTCGATGAGCAGCGCCAGGAGGAAACGCATCTGTACGGACCAGCGGCGCATGAGCAGCCACAGCGCGGCGTAGAACAGCAAGCCGTGGACGATGTGGCTGAAGCTGTACCAGTCGGACAGCATCTGGCTTGTGCGAGGGCTGTCCCGAAGCCCAACCCACAGATCGGCGTCTCCGCAGTTGCACAGCGGACTGCGACCCATGGTGAGGAGGATCACGGCGGCGGCCGCGACAATCATGCAGGCGAGGGTCGCGGCTCGGCGGGACATCATCGCGCGGAAACTAGCAGAGCGAAGCAACTTGCAAAGATCGGCCATTGGCGGGATGCAGTGCGCCATGTTGCGCGCTTACGGCCCGGGCTGCGACGGAAGCCTCGTCGAAGCGAAGGGCGAGAACACGATTCCGGCGGGCGCGACCTGGATCGACCTCGAGGAGCCGACCAAAGAGGAGGAAGCGCTGGTCGAGCGCTGCATCCACCTCAATGTCCCGACTCAAAGCGAATTGGCCGAGATCGAGCCGTCGAGCCGGCTCTTCGAGCGCAACGGCGCGCTCTACATGACGGTCAGCGTCCTCTACGGCGTCCAGGACGGTCAGCCCGCGACGACCCCCATTGCTTTCGTCCTCTCCGACGATCGACTGGTAACCGTGCGCTACGCGACCCCGAAGCCGGTACGCGCTTTCATCGATCATGTGGGCCGCGAGCCGGACCTCGCCCGCGATGCCCCGACAGTGCTCGTTCGGATGCTCGACGCGATCATCGATCGGCTGGCGGACGAGATCGAGGACCTCGGCAGCGACATCGAGAAAATTTCCAATCACATCTTCCAGCGTCAGGTCGATGAGCGCCGAATCCCCGCCGCCCGGCTGACGGCGCTATTGACACGGATCGGCCGCGCGCACAGCCTGCTGAACAAGATCCGCTACTCGGCGGTCAGCACCATGCGGATGCTGAGCTTCCTCTCCAGCAGCGCGCGAATGCACGCCGAGTCCAGCAAGGAGGTGCGGCGCCACCTCGCGAGCCTCAGCACCGACGCAAGCTCCCTCAGCGAGCATTCGAGCTTCCTGTCCGACAATCTCCAGTTCCTGCTCGATGCGTCGCTCGGCCTGATCAGCACCGAGCAGAATGCGGCGATGAAGCTATTTTCATGGGCGGCGCTGATCTTCCTCCCGCCGACGCTGATCGCGGGCATTTTTGGCATGAACTTCAAGTACATGCCCGAGCTCGACTGGCATTATGGCTATCCGGCGGCGATGGTCGCGATCGTCGCGAGCGCGGTGCTCCCGATTCTCTATCTGAAGCGGCGAGGCTGGATCTAAGCCTGGTCCGGCAGGGGAATGGCCGGAACTTCCTCCTGCGCCTTGAGCGCTGCCGCACGGCGGCGCGCTAGCGCGGCATAGGCGAGCGCCAGATCGCCAGCGACTTCCACATTCTCGCCGAATTCCTTGGAATTCGCGGCAGCTCTGGCTTCGGCGGCGCGGCGGCGGAAATAGTCGGCATCGTGCGTCATGGGCGTGAGTTAGTGCCTCCCCGAAACGGTTTGGAGACCCACGCTGTTCATCCTGGCGCAAGCTTTTGTCAATTGGGCGCAAACCCCGAGCCCGTTTGCCGCGCGCCGAGCCGGTTGCTAAGGGCTTCCCGCCCCCATTTAGCTTGGCATCCCCGATGCCGCTGCGCAGCGAAGGACAGCAATGATTCCGACCGGCCAGGACAGCCTCCACACGCGTTCCACTCTGGAGGTCGGAGGCAGAAGCTACTCCTATTACTCGATTCCCAAGGCCGCGGAGCAGCTCGGCGACGTGTCGCGCCTGCCCTTCTCGATGAAGGTGTTGCTGGAGAACCTGTTGCGCTTCGAGGATGGCAAGACGGTCACTCGTGACGACCTTCAATGCATGGTCGACTGGCAGAAGGAGCGGCGGATCTCCCGCGAGATCCAGTACCGCCCGGCCCGCGTGCTGATGCAGGACTTCACCGGGGTTCCTGCCGTCGTTGACCTTGCCGCAATGCGCGACGCGATGGCGCACCTCGGCGGCAACCCCAAGAAGATCAATCCGCTCGTCCCGGTCCACCTGGTCATCGATCACAGTGTGATGGTCGACGAGTTCGGCAACCCCCAGGCGTTCGGGAAGAACGTGGAGCTCGAATATCAGCGCAACGGCGAGCGCTACGAGTTCCTCAAATGGGGCAGCAAAGCGTTCGACAATTTCCAGGTCGTGCCGCCGGGGACCGGCATCTGCCATCAGGTCAATCTGGAGAATATCGCCCAGTGCGTCTGGGCGGGCGAGGATCAGACTGGCGAGACTGTCGCTTACCCCGACACGCTCGTGGGCACAGACAGTCATACGACAATGGTCAATGGGCTCGGCGTGCTCGGCTGGGGCGTCGGCGGCATCGAGGCCGAGGCAGCGATGCTCGGCCAGCCGGTCAGCATGCTGATCCCGGAAGTCGTCGGCTTCCGGCTGGACGGCGAGCTGAAGGAAGGCATAACCGCCACCGACCTCGTTCTCACCGTCACCCAGATGCTCCGGCAGAAAGGCGTCGTCGGCCGCTTCGTCGAATTCTACGGGCCGGGCCTCGACAGCATGACCGTCGCCGACCGGGCGACGATCGCCAACATGGCGCCTGAATATGGCGCGACCTGCGGCTTCTTCCCGATCGACGAGCGCACGCTCGATTATCTGCGCCTGACCGGTCGCGACGACCACCGTATCGCTCTGGTCAAGGCCTATTGCCAGGCCCAGGGCATGTGGCGCGACGCGTCCAGCCCGGAGCCGGTGTTCACCGACACGCTCGAGCTCGACATGAGCACGATCGAGCCGTCGCTCGCCGGGCCCAAGCGCCCGCAGGATCGCGTGGTCCTGTCGGACGTCGACGACCAGTTCAATAGCGAGCTGGAGCACACCTACAAGAAGCACAACGACCCGCGCGTGCCGGTCGAGGGTGAGGACTTCGATTTTGGCAACGGCGACGTCGCCATCGCTGCCATCACCAGCTGCACCAACACGTCCAATCCGTCGGTGCTGATCGGCGCCGGCCTGGTCGCGCGCAAGGCACGGGAGAAGGGCCTGCAGACCAAGCCGTGGGTAAAGACCAGCCTTGCGCCCGGAAGCCAGGTGGTCACCGACTATCTCAACGCAAGTGGGCTGAGCGAAGACCTCAATGCGCTAGGATTCGACCTTGTCGGCTACGGCTGCACGACCTGCATCGGTAATTCGGGGCCGCTGCCTGAAGCGATTTCCAAGGCAATCAACGAGAAGGACCTGGTTGCGGTCAGCGTCCTGTCGGGCAACCGCAACTTCGAAGGCCGCGTATCGCCCGACTGCCGCGCCAACTATCTGGCCTCGCCGCCGCTGGTGGTTGCCTACGCCTTGAAAGGCACCGTACGGTCCGACCTTGTACACGAGCCGATCGGCACGGGCCGCAACGGCGAGCCCGTCTACCTCAAGGACATCTGGCCTTCGAACGAGGAAATCCGCGCACTGATCGACGCGCACGTCCATTCCGACATGTTCCGGACCCGCTACGCCGACGTCTATCGCGGCGACGAGCGTTGGCAGGCGATCAACGTGACGGGCGGCGCCACCTACGGCTGGCCGGCCGAGTCCACCTACATCCAAAACCCTCCCTACTTCACGGGCATGACCATGACCCCGACGCCGCCGGAGGACATCGTGCGGGCGCGGGCCTTGGCCGTGTTCGGGGACTCCATCACCACCGACCACATCTCGCCTGCCGGCGCGATCAAGCCGGACAGCCCGGCTGGGCGCTACCTGCTGGAACGCGGCGTCTCGCGCGGCGAATTCAACAGTTACGGCGCGCGGCGCGGCAATCACGAAGTGATGATGCGCGGCACCTTCGCCAACATCCGCATCCGCAACCGCATGCTCGACAATGTCGAGGGCGGCTTTACGCGTTATTCGCCGACCGGCGAGATCGTGCCGATCTACGACGCGGCGATGCTCTACAAGCAGGACAATCGACCGCTCGTGATCCTCGCGGGCAAGGAATATGGCACCGGCAGCTCGCGCGACTGGGCGGCCAAGGGCACCGTGCTGCTCGGCGTTCGGACGGTCATCGCGGAGAGTTTCGAGCGCATCCACCGCTCGAACCTGGTCGGCATGGGCGTGCTTCCGCTGCAGTTCCGTGACGGTGAGAATGCGGAAATCGCTCGGCCTCGATGGATCGGAGAAGTTCAGCGTCAAGGACGTCGCCGGGCTCCAACCCCGCCAGGACGTCGAAGTCGTCGTGCGTCGCCAGGACAAGAGCGAGTTCACGATCACGGCGCGCTGCCGCATCGATACGTACAACGAGCTCGAATATTTCCGCTCGGGCGGCATCCTTCACTACGTACTGCGGAAGCTCGCGGCCGCGTGACGGAAGGGGCGGAGCTGACGGGACGATGCCATTGCGGCGCAGTCTCGATCACCATTCCGTACAAGCCGTCCAGTGTCACCCAGTGCAACTGCAGCCTGTGCAGCAAGACCGGGTTTCGCGGCATCTACTTCCCGTCGGGCGAGCTTCGCATCAGCGGCGAGTTTGACCGCTATGTGCGAAGCGATCTCTCCGAACCCTTCCTGCAGAATTTCCGCTGCAGGAATTGCGGAATCGCGACCCACTGGGAACCCCTGACCCCACCGCCCCATGAGCGGATGGGCGTCAATGCCAACCTGTTCGATCCCGCCATATTCGAGGAGGCTGAGATCACGCAGGTCGACGGCCGCAGCTGGCCGCTGTGAGCGGGGTCGAGATCGCAGTCGAGATCGCCGGATGGCTCGGCGCGTCGCTGATCCTTCTCGCCTATCTATTGCTGTCCGCCGGGCGGCTCACCGGCCAGTCGCTGGTCTATCAGGCGATGAACGTCGTCGGCGCCGCCGGATTCGTGATCAACGGCTGGTGGCACGGCGCCATCCCATCGGCGGTGCTCAACGTGCTTTGGCTTTTAATCGGAGGTGTCGCGTCATGGCGGATCTTGAGGAAAAGAGGATCGTCGACCTCAGCCATGTGATCGAACAGGGCATGACGACGTATAAGGGCTTCCCCGGCCCGGTCATTTGCGACTTCTGGGACCGCGAAAGCACCGCGGCGAACTTCGACGACGGCTCGACATTCCAGATCGGGCGGATCGAGATGATCGCCAATACCGGCACCTACGTGGACGCACCATTCCATCGCTACGCGGACGGCGCGGACCTTGCCGACTTGCCGCTGCCGTCATTGGCGAACCTGCCGGGGATCGTCATCCGACAGCCGTGGGAAAAAGGCATCAAAATCGGCGCGGAGGCCTTTGAGGAGTGCGACGTCGCCAGCAAGGCGGTGCTCGTCCACACCGGATGGGATCGGCACTGGCGGACGGATCGCTATCTTTCCGACAACCCGTTCCTGACGGGCGCAGCCGCCGACTGGCTGGTCGAGAATGGCGCGGCGTTCGTCGGAATCGACAGCCACAATATCGACGACACGCGGAGTCGGTGCCGCCCTGTCCATACCAAGCTGCTCGCTGCCGGAATCCCGATCTGCGAGCATATGACCAACCTCGGCAGCCTGCCCGACGGAGACTTTCTCCTTTCGGCCGTTCCGCCAAAAGTGCGCGGCATGGGGACCTTTCCCGTCCGAGCCTATGCGGTGCTTGGGTGAGCCTGTTGGCGCTGTTGCTTGCCGCGGCGCCAGCTTCTGCGGAACGCAAGGCCGTTCTCGACGCCCTCCGACCGGCGGTCGAAGCGAAGATCGGCCGGAACGTCGAGTTCGTCGTGCAGGTCATTCGCGTCGAGAATGGCTGGGCGTTCGTGATGGCCGATCCGCAGCGCAAGGACGGCAAGCGAATCGACGGCAACCGGTACTTCGACGATTTCGACAATATGGATGGTCTGCGCGTCGACGCCGTCCTGCGGAAGCGCGGAGGGCGCTGGCACCTCATCGACCATGCGATCGGCGCGACGGACGTCTGGTATTGCGACGTAGGGCCGCGAAAGTTGAAGCGCGGCTACGGCTGCTGAACGAGTTCGCCTTTGGAGCTCCCGGCAACGGAACTGAGCCCGCGGACACTTGCGCGCTACAAAATTAGCGCTACAAACGTAGCGTTCCTGTGGGGGATGCTATGTGGATGATGACGAAACCTGCCTGTCGCCGTCTCGGGCGAAAGGCGCGAAGAGCCGCTGCCCTATGTCTGGCGTTAGCTGTGGCATCCGGAGCGGTGGCGAGCGCGCCGGTCGAGGGGGCGTGGGAAGGCGAAATCACCGACGGCAAGAGTTGGCCGACTTTCATCCGCATCGATGTCCAGCCGGGCACCCTCTCGTCGACCATGTCGGTGCTGGGACAGAAGATTGACCTTGGCAAAGCAACTGTTTCCAGTCTGAACGCCAAGATCGGAGACGGAGCAGACCAGCAGGTCCTGACGTCGGTCGTCAGCAAGGGCGAGATGCGGGGCCGCCTCGAAGGTGCGGGCCAGAATGCTTCGTTCGTACTGTCGCGGGTGCCGAAGCTACCCGTCTCGATCGACCGCGTGCAGGGATGGAATGCCGACCTGACGGATGTGGAAACCCGCGTCCTACGCTTCGACCGCAGCTACTCGGCGAGCGAAAAAGCGCAGGTGAGAGAACGCATTGCAGCGCTTCGGCCACAGATATCCCGCCTCAGCGACGACCAGATGCGCGTCGAGATTGCCTCGCTTCTAGCGCTCGCGAACAATGCGCACACCCGCCTCTACCTGCTTCGCAACCGGACGGAATTGGGCCGGCTCCCGATCCGGGTCTGGTGGTTCGGGGACCAGCTTCGAATTGTGCGTGCCGCGCCCGGAAATGCGGCGCTACTTGGCTGCAGGATCGCGCAAATCGGCGGCTTGTCCACTGACGCGGCCTATGCGCGCGTCGACGGGATGTATTCGGGCTCCCCGGGGTGGAAACGCTACATGAGCCAGTACACGTTGACCTCGCCGAGCACGCTGCGGGGTAGCGGCATTGGCAAAGGCCCGGACGTGAATCTGGACTTGGAGGATTGCCCATCTTCCGGGCGCCGGACGCTTGCAGAGCTTCCGTTCGAGCGGTCGGACAAGGCCGTCGAGAGCTGGTGGGACCTCGCTCCGGAATCGCCGTCGCTGCTGGCAAATTGGAGCCAGGTGCTCAGCAGGGGGTCCCTCCCGGCCTATCTCCGCCACGCGACAGAAGCCTATTGGTTCGACGGTCCGCGTGCGGACGGCATGTTCTATCTCCAGCTGAACAGGGCCGGAAATTCGGGCAAGGAGTTGGTCAAGGATTTCGCCGACCGTGCCGCCGCCGAGATCCAGTCGAGAAATCCGCGTGCGATCGTCGTCGACGTCCGGTTCAACACAGGGGGCGATTCCACGATCACCAAAGTGCTGGTCGACAAGATCGCAAGCGTGGCAAGAAATCATCCCGTCTATGCGATCGTAGGTCGCTCCACCTTCTCCGCCGGGATCGTCGCCGCGGCTCAGCTGAAGCAGTTCGCCAGCGCTCGCATCGTCGGCGAACCAGTTGGCGATAGCCTCGAATTCTGGGCGGAGGGCGGCAACATCATCCTGCGCTATTCAGGTCTGGCGGCCCATTTCGCCAATGGTGCGCACAGCATTTCACCTGCGCCCTGCCCGACTAAGGATTATTGCGACGATCTATCGGTCGACACGCTGGAACCGGAGGTGCCCGCGCCATTGGGCTGGGTCGACTATCGGGCCGGAGTCGATCCCGCCGAGCGCGCAATCCTCAGGGATCTCACGAGTAGGCCGTCGCCGTCCTAAGCCGGCGAACGAAGGGCGGTTTCGAGCCACTCAGGCGTGATCGCGCCGCCAAGATCGTCAGTTCTGCGATGTTCGACCGCGAGGCCTAGTTCCGGATAAGCGGCGCGGACCTTCGGACTGGGCGCATCTGTCGCGAATACCGCCAGCCGACGGTTGATCTTCTGCCGCCAGTTCATGCGCGCGGTGTTTTCCTGGCCGACGAAGCAGCCCTTGGTGAAGCTGACGCCGTTGAGTTCCACCGCATTGCACTCGAGCCAAAGGATGTCGCTGAGCTCAGCGCGTCCTTCCGTCACGCCGAGCCGAAGGCGATGCTCGAGCCAGCCCGAGGCGGCTTCTTCGGCTGGTCCCAGCCAGCGGCGCCCAAGCTCCGGCAGCCGCGGATCGGTCGGGTCGCCATCGCGGGACCAGTGCACCGCCAATGAGTCGTCGCGCTCGATCCGAATGGGGCGGCGCAGCCGATAGATGCTGAGCCTCTTGACAAGGTCGTCCGCCGCCGCGGCTTCGCAGTCGAGCAGCAGGTCGTCGCCATCGTCCCAAATGATGAAGTCGAACAGGCACTTACCCTGCGGCGTGAGCAGGCCCGCCCAGACCGGAAGCGACGCCGTGACGTCACTCGTCACCAGTCCCTGGACGAACTCCCGAACGTCTTCACCGGACAAGCGGATTACAGCGCGGTCGGTCAGGGTGGTGGCGGCCATGAGCTTCAGTTAGGGAGCCTCTTCAGCAATGCAAAGCATCACCATCCGCCGCCCCGACGACTGGCACGTGCACCTGCGCGACGGCGAGATGCTGCGGACGGTCGCACCCTACACAGCCCGTCAGTTCGCGCGCGCGATCATCATGCCGAACCTTGTGCCGCCAGTGACTTCGCCCGAAGCGGCCGCCGGCTACCGCGAACGCATCAGGGAAGCGGCAGGCGATGGCTTCGAGCCACTGATGACCTGCTATTTGACCGATGAGACCGATCCGGATGCGCTCGAGCGCGGCCACCGCGAGGGCGTGTGGGTCGCCGCCAAGCTCTACCCCGCCGGCGCGACGACTAACAGCGCCAGCGGAGTGACCAACATCCACAACATCTATCCGGCGCTGGAGCGGATGGAGCGCATCGGCATGGTGCTCTGCGTCCACGGCGAAGTGACCGATCCGGAGGTCGACGTGTTCGACCGTGAAGCCGTGTTCATCGACCGCGTGCTGGACGGCGTTGCCCGGGACCTCCCCGGGCTGAAGATCGTCTTCGAGCACATTACGACGGCGGAAGCGGCTCAATTCGTCGAGGGCTCGGGTCCGAACATCGGAGCGACGGTCACGCCGCAGCACCTGATCATCAACCGCAACGCGATCTTCGCTGGCGGGCTGCGCCCGCATGCCTACTGCCTGCCCGTCGCAAAGCGAGAGAAGCACCGGCTCGCGGTTCGCAAGGCAGCGACATCGGGTTCACCCAAGTTCTTCCTTGGAACAGACAGCGCGCCCCACGCGCGCGAGGCCAAGGAATCGGGCTGCGGATGCGCCGGCATCTTCAATGCACCCTTCGCCCTCGAAAGCTACGTTGGCGTCTTCGAAGAGGAACGACGGCTCGATCATTTTGAAGCCTTCGCTTCGGTCAACGGTGCACGTTTTTATGGGCTTCCGCTTAACGAGAGCACTGTCACGCTCAGGCGAACCGACATCGCGGTCCCGGACATCATCGACGTCGTCGTGCCGTTCCACGCCGGCGAAAGCCTGCGCTGGAGCTTTGCCGGCTAGATCAGCCCCCGGCGCCGGTGGTTCCGATCACCGCGCCGAAATGGTCTTCGAGCTGCTGGTAGCACTCGCACGCGCGCCGCTTCAGGCCTGCGCGGTCGGTGATGCGGATCACGCCGCGGCCGCTCGAGATCAGATTGGCGTCGAGAAACTCGCGGACAACCGCGTTTACGGTCGTGCGTTGGACGCCGAGCAGCCCGGCGAACGCTTCCTGCGTCAGCGCGAGCCGATCGCCAGTGCGGTCCTGGGCGTGCAGCAACCAGCGGGCGGCGCGCTCAGGGATCGAATGATAGGCGTTGCAGGCCACCGCCTGCGTCACCTGCGCAAGCAGATAATCCGAGAAGCGGCAGAAGATATTATTGATGAAGGTCGACCGGCGCTTGGCTTCCTCCAGGGTCTCCATAGGGACGCGATACGCCGCGCCGCCGACCAGCACCGTTGCCCGCGTGAAGGCAGGGGCCTGGCCGCAGCTGATGATTCCGCCGACGGCACCCCTCAACCCGATCGAAGCGACCTCCACCGTCCGGCCGCCCGCGAGTTCGACCGCCATCGAGATCATCGTTTGGCCGACGGGAAATAGGCTCGCGTTCACCTGTCCGCCGCGGCTCAGCACGATTTCGCCGGCTTCCAGTTGCACCAACTCGCCGAAGGGTTCGATCAGCGCGCGCGCTTCCTTCGGGAAGGTCGAAAGCAGGCGATTGCCTGCGAAGGCCCGATCGGCCTCGGTCATCTCGTCTAATGTTGTCTCTACCACTTGCCTCATCCCGGCGGGCAATCGACAGCGCCCGTCAATTGCCGTGAATAATGCCCGGCTCGGAAAGTTGCTCCATCAGCCGTAGATGAGATCGACGGTTCTTCGGCTCCCGACCAGCAGGCAATCGGCGACCAGACTGAACGGCGCGACGTCGACCAGGCTCCGTCGCTCGTCGATCAGCTGGACGAACTGACGGTAGATGTCTGGATACTCACCAATTCCGCTGTCTTCCTGCGCCTCGCCGTCGATCAGCAGCCGCGAGCCTCCATTTTCGAGGCGGACGGTCGTTCCTTCGTCAGTCGTGACCGAGATGGTCCACTCCTCACCTTCCGTACGACGCCAGTCGAGGCTCGCGGTGAGCGGCCCTTCCGCCTGGGGACTGGAAAAGACGATATCCGCGGCGATGGGCGTCTGGGCATTCTCGGGGACGCTGAGCTCCGCCGATTTCACGAACAGCCCGCCGGGGAAGATCTTGGTCGCGATGGAGAAGGCGTTGATGCCGGGGTCGAACACGCCGAAGCCGCCCGCTTCCCAGATCCATCGCTGACCCGGGTGCCACTTGTGCACGTCCTCGTGCCACAGGATCTCCATGGATCGGATGCGCTTGCCAGCAAGCGCCTGGGCGGCCGCGTCGACGGTCGAGTGATGCTGGGCATGCCAGGTCGTGAACAGGCTCACCTGCTGCGCCTCGGCAAGGCAGGCGAGGTCGTTGATCTCGGCAAGGCCGGCCGTCGGCGGCTTTTCGAGCAGGCAATGAAGGCCGGCGAGGATGCACTCGCGCGCAATCTCATAGCGCGGGCCGGGGGGCGTGGTGATCGCCACCGCTTCAAGCCCCTCGACGCTGTGGATCAACTCGCGCCAGTCGGTGAAAGTCTGCGCGACGCCCTGCCCGGACCGACTGGAGCTTGCGACGAGATCGAGCCGCTCATTGCCCTCGATCGACGGCACATGCTGGTCGACCGCGATCTTGCCGAAGCCGAGGATGGCGATCTTGATCGGCCTCAACGCCGCACTCCCGCGACATAGGCCCGCGCCCGCTCCAGGGTCACTTCAGCAGTCTGTCCAGGCCTATAAAGCCCGCCGCCGAGCCCGAAGCCCGTAGCGCCGGCATCCAGCCATGGCCGCATATTGTCCGGCTGCACGCCGCCAACGACTAGAACAGGAACGTCCCCTGGAATGACGGCGAGTTGCGCCTTGAGAACGGTCGGGCTTGCTGCCTCAGCCGGGAATAATTTCAGCGTATGGGCTCCGGCACGCAGAGCGGCGAAGGCTTCAGAAGGCGTGAAATAGCCAGGCGAGGAGACCAGGCCGGCCTCCGCTGCGGCGGAGATCACCTCCACGTTGGTGTCGGGCGAGACGATGACGCGCCCGCCAACGTCCTTCACCTGCTGAACCTGCTCCGGCTTGAGCACGGTCCCTGCCCCCACCAGGGCGCGATCGCCGAACCTGCCCACAAGCTGCTCGATGCTCCGCAGCGGATCGGGCGAGTTGAGCGGTACTTCGATGATCCGAATGCCGCCTTCGTAAATGGCATTACCGATCGCATCTGCTTCATCGGGTGTGACGCCGCGAATGATCGCGATCAGCGGGCATTCGTCGAGGTAGCGCTTTAGCAGCTCCTTGGCGCTCAATTGGGAATCCTCTCTGCGATATGCCGGATACCGGCGAGGAAGCACATTTCGCCGTCGAGCTGCACGGCCTTGCGCCCCGCTTCGTCGATAGCCTGCGCATAGAGCTCTGTGAGCTCGGGGCGGCCCATGACGATCACATGCCCATCCGATGCCTCGCGAAGCCCTGCCTTCACGTCCGCACCGATAAGGAGGCCGCTGATGCGAGATGCGCTTTCTTCACGGCAGAGGCCGCCGAGCAAGACGCCGGCGCGTTCTGGAAATAGTTCCGCGACTACACCGTCGGTCTCCAGCCCCTGCCGGACCCCCTCGCCAAAAGAGGCGCCGGGTTCGACGTCCTTCTGCAGAAGGTCCGACAAGATGCTGTGTTCGCGGAGCAGGTTGAACAGCTCTCCCGTCATTACGGTGCGGAACGACTGAATTCGGCCCCCGGCGACCGTCGCCCATTTGTTGTGCGTGCCGGGATGACAGACGAGGCAGTCGGGCGGGACCGTGCCGTCGGCCACAGCGCCGAGCAGTTGTACTTCCTCGCCCCGCATCACGTCGGCGCGACCTTCACCCTGGTAGGAGACACCGGGCACGATGGCCTCGCGCTCGCCGACCCACGCCAGGGAGCGCGCCAGATCGTCAATGCCGGCGGGGCATGGGACGTAGGGCACTTCCTTCCAGCCGCGGTTCGATCCGACCATTCCCGCGAGCAGCAACGGCTTGTCGCCCAGGCGTTCACGGATCTCCGCGACCGCGGCGGGGAAGCCGCCAGCCCCGACCGACAGCACGCCCTTCCCGTCCTCGAACTCGTCGGCGCATTGGCCCGACGAATCGATCAGATAGGCGCGGCGGTTGGTGGTGCCCCAGTCGGCAGCGATATATCCGTCAGCCCAGCGCATGGCTCTTGCCCATGGCCGGTAAAACCTCGCTACGGCAACTCTGCTCCCGGTTTTCTTTTTGGGTGAGGGAGCTATCCCCCGCGACGCGATGAGTGCCGAATCGTCCGTCCAATGCGTTGCCGACGTCCATGCCGTGCTCGGCGAGGGGCCCGTGTGGGTCGCCCGCGAGGCGGCACTTTACTGGCTCGACATCAAGGGCCTGAAGATCTTCCGGCTGAGCGACGACGGACAGGTCGACGAATGGGCGACGCCGCTCCGCGTCGGATCGCTTGCGCCGCGCAAGAGCGGCGCGTTCATCGGCGGCACAGAGGACGGGATCGCGATCATCGACCCCATATCGGACCGCTTCGAACTGGTCGCGAAACCTGAAGAAGACCTTCCCGACAACCGCTTCAACGACGGCAAAGTCGACCGCCGCGGCCGTTTCTGGGCCGGGACCATGGACGACACCGAGAAAGATTTCGACCGGCATGCTCTACTGCGTCGAGCAGGACCTGGGAGTGGCGGCGATCGATGGCGGCTACAAGGTGACCAATGGACCTGCGTTCAGCCCGTCGGGCGACATCATGTACCACAACGATTCCGCGAGGCAGGTCACCTACGCATTCGACATGGATTCGTCGGGCAAGCCCGGCGAGCGGCGCGTGTTCATGCAATTCGGACCGGGCGACGGCTATCCCGACGGAATGACCGTCGATGCGGAGGGATGCCTGTGGATCGCGTTCTGGGATGGCTGGGCGGTTCGCCGCTACTCTCCGACGGGCGAGTGGCTGCAGACCATCAGGATGCCCGTAGCGCGCCCGACGAGCTGCGCGTTCGGCGGGCGCGACCTCGATCGCCTCTACATAACGTCCGCAATCATCGGGCTCGACGAAAGCGCCCTTCAGATGCAACCAAACGCCGGGGGATTGTTTATGTTGACTCCAGGTGTGCGGGGGCTTGCAGACGCCCCCTTTGCGGGCTGAACAGACGAGCGACTTAAGGAGCTTTAGTCATCGCCAACTTCATGTTCGCGACCGGGATCGAGAACAGCTATCCCACGATCAATCACGGAAAGACCCGTGTCGACCAGATGGAGGCGTCGGCGCACTACCAGCGCTGGCGCGAGGATTTCGATTGCATCCAGGAAATCGGAATCAATTACCTGCGCTACGGGCCGCCGATCCACAAGACGTGGCTCGCGCCCGGCAAATATGACTGGGAATTCACGGACATCACCTTTGCGGAGCTGAAGCGCCGCGACATCACGCCGATCGTCGATCTTTGTCATTTCGGGGTTCCCGACTGGATCGGCAATTTCCAGAACCCTGACTTCCCGCGCTTGTTCGCCACTTATGCCGGCGACTTCGCCGAGCGCTTCCCGTGGGTGCAACTCTACACGCCGATCAACGAAATGTTCATCTGCTCGGTCTTCTCGGCCAAGTACGGCTGGTGGAACGAGCAGAAGAAGGACGACCGCTCCTTCGTCACGGCGCTGAAGCACATCGTCAAAGCCAACATCATGGCGATGATCGAAATCCTCAAGCGCCGACACGACGCGATCTTCATCCAGTCGGAATCGTCGGAATATTATCACGCCGACAGTCCCGCCGCGATCGGCCGGGCGGAAGTGCTCAACCAGATGCGTTTCCTCAGCCTCGACCTGAATTACGGGCGCCGCGTCGACAGCGGGATGTACCAGTACCTGCTGGATAACGGGATGAGCCGCGAGGAATATGAGTGGTTCCTCGAGCATCGCCTCAAGCAGCACTGCATCTTCGGCAACGACTATTACCAGCTCAACGAGCACCGCGTGTTTGCGGACGGCCACACCGTCGCCGCGGGCGAGACCTTTGGTTACGCCGAGATCACGCGACAATATTACAACCGATACCGCCTCCCAGTGATGCACACGGAGACCAACCTGTGGGAGGGCGCGCACGGCGACGAAGCCGTCAAATGGCTGTGGAAGGAGTGGGCAAACGTATTGCGCCTGCGCAACGTCGGCATCCCCACGGTCGGATTCACCTGGTATTCGCTAACCGACCAGATCGACTGGGACACCGCGCTTCGTGAGAAGAACGGCAACGTCAATCCGCTTGGTCTGTTCGACCTCGACCGCAAGATCCGCAACGTTGGGCGCGCCTACAAGCAGCTGATTGCCGACTGGCGCAACGTCCTGCCGGCGCAAAGCGTCTGCCTCATCGTGCCCATCAAGAAGATTGGCGAGGTCGACGACGAAGATGACGCGGCCGGCCGGCATCTCGGTGGGAGCGGTACGCAGGCGGGCAAGGCGCAGGCATGACACAGCGCAAGATCGGCAAGATTGAGACCTTCTTCGCGCCGCCGCGCTGGCTGTTCGTGCGCGTCGAGGCTGACGACGGCGCATTCGGCTGGGGCGAAGCGAGCCTGGAGGGCTGGGCCGAGGCCGTCGACGGCGCATTCGAGGCCTTCCGTGACCGGTTCATCGGCACGGACCCGTTCAACATCGAGGACATCTGGCAGGTCGGCTACCGCGGCGGCTTCTACCGTGGCGGCGCGGTGCTGATGTCGGCGCTCGCCGGGCTCGAGCAGGCCTTGTGGGACCTCAAGGGGCGGGCGGTCGGCCTTCCTGCCTGGCAGATGCTGGGCGGCAAGGTCCGCGACCGCGTCCGCTCCTACGCGTGGATCGGCGGCGACCGGCCACACGAGATCGGCGAGGCCGCCGAGGTCCGCAAGAACCAGGGCTTCAACGCCATCAAGATGAACGCCACGGCCGAGCTCGACTGGATCGGCACCCCGAAGCTGTTCGACGAGGTGGTGAAGCGCGTCGAGGCCGCGCAGGCGCAGGGCGTGGACGTCGGGCTCGACTTCCACGGGCGCGTGCACCGGCCCCTGGCGAAGCAGCTGGCGAAGGCGCTGGAGCCGTTGGGGCTGCTCTTTATTGAGGAGCCTCTGTTGTCCGAGAACCCGGAAGGTTTGGCGGACGTCGCAGCACACACCGCGACGCCGATCGCGCTGGGCGAGCGGCTCTATAGCCGCTGGGACTTCAAGCCCTTCTTCGAGCAGCGAGCGGTCGACATCATCCAGCCGGACCTCAGCCACGCCGGCGGCATCCTCGAAGTGCGCAAGATCGCGGCCATGGCGGAGGCCTACGACGTCGCGGTGGCTCCCCACTGTCCGCTCGGTCCGCTGGCCCTCGGTGCGTGCCTGCAGATCGCGGCCTGCACGCCGAACCATGCGATCCAGGAGGTCAGCCTCGGCATCCACTACAATACCGGCGGGCACGACCTGCTGAACTTCTGCACGAACAAGGAAGCGCTGACGCCGATCGACGGCTATCTGCCCGTGCCGGAAGGGCCGGGCCTCGGCATTGAGATCGACGAGGCCGCAGTCCGCGAAGCGCACAAGGACCGCCACCGCTGGCGCAACCCGATCTTCCGGACAAAGGATGGCAGCTTTGCAGAATGGTGAACTGACCTAAAAGGTCAGTGGCACTTGAAGCGGTCGAACGGCTCCAGGCAGGCTTTGCAGCGCCATTGCGCTTTGCACGGCGTCGAGCCGAAGCGACTGACCTCCACCGTGTCGATCGAGCCGCATAGCGGGCACTCTGCAGTCGATGAGTCGGTTGGCGGCGCGATCCCGTAGGTTTTCAGCCGATCGCGTCCGCGCTCCGTGATCCACTCGGTGGTCCAAGGCGGAAACAGCACGCGCTCGATGTGTATTTCGCGGTAACCGGCGCGGTCCAGAGCATCCCGAATCGCCATCTCGATCGCTACGGTCGCAGGACAACCGGTGTAAGTCGGCGTGATCTGCACGCGAGGCGGCTTCTCGGCGAAGCCTCGGACGATGCCGAGGTCGAGGATCGACAGCACCGGGATCTCCGGGTCTTGCACATGCTCGAGCACGGCCATGACCGCCGCCTCGTCGATCGTCGCCACCTCACTCACGTAGCGCGATTTACACCTTCTCGAGCGCGAGCGCGATTCCCTGCCCGACGCCGATGCACATGGTGGCAAGGGCGAGCTTGCCCCCATTGCGCTGGAGCTCCTCCGTCGCGGTGAGCGCGAGGCGGGCGCCGGACATGCCGAGCGGGTGACCGAGCGCAATTGCGCCGCCGTTCGGGTTCACCTTTTCGCTATCGTCCGGAAGGCCGAGCTGACGCAGTACGGCGAGCCCCTGCGCTGCGAAGGCCTCGTTCAGCTCGATCACGTCGAAGTCGCCGATCTTGAGGCCGAGACGCTTCATCAGCTTCTCGCTGGCAGGAGCGGGCCCGATACCCATGATGCGTGGCGGCACGCCGGCAACTGCGGTGCCGAGAACGCGCGCCCTCGGCGTCAGGCCGTTGCGCCTGACGGCTTCTTCCGAAGCGATGACGATCGCTGCGGCGCCGTCGTTTACGCCTGAAGCGTTGCCGGCCGTGACCGAGCCGTCGGGGCGGACGATCGGCTTCAGCTTACCGAGCGCTTCGAGCGTCGTCTGGCGAGGGTGCTCGTCGCGATCGGCGACGAGGGGGTCGCCCTTCCGTTGCGGGATTTGGACCGGGACGATCTCCGCCGCGAGTCGCCCGCTCGCCTGCGCCTTGGCCGTCTTCTCCTGGCTGCGGAGCGCGAAGGCATCCTGGTCGCCGCGACTGATCTGGAAGTCCTGGGCGACATTCTCCGCCGTGCTCGGCATCGTGTCGTCGCCGTAGGCATGCTTCATCTTCGGATTGACGAAGCGCCAGCCGATAGTCGTGTCGTAGATTTCGGCATTGCGGTCGAACGCGCTCGTCGCCTTGGGCATGACGAAAGGCGCGCGGCTCATGCTTTCGGAGCCGCCCGCAATGATCAGGTCGGACTCGCCGCCTCGGATCGCGCGAGCGGCCATCGCGACTGCGTCGAGGCCCGAGCCACACAGGCGATTGAGCGTCACACCGCCCGAACTGTCGGGCAGGCCGGCGAGCAAACCCGCCATGCGCGCTAGGTTGCGGTTATCCTCGCCCGCCTGGTTGGCGCAGCCGAGGATCACGTCGTCTAACTCTGACCAATCGACGTTAGGATTGCGGTCGATCAGCGCCTTGATCGGGATCGCAGCGAGGTCGTCAGCGCGGACGGAGCTGAGCGCGCCGCCGTATCGGCCGATGGGCGTGCGGACGTAGTCGCAAATATACGCTTCGGTCATCGCGGTTAGAGGACCCCGCGGCGCATCTGGTCGAGTTCGATCGACTCGAACAACGCCTTGAAATTGCCCTCGCCGAAGCCTTCGTTGCCCTTGCGCTGGATGATCTCGAAGAAGATCGGTCCGATCACGTTCTGGGTGAAGATCTGCAACAGCAAGCCCTGCCCCTCGGTGGGCGCTCCATCCATCAGGATGCGGCGATTCTCGAGCTCGGGGATGCTTTCCTCATGGCCTTGGATGCGTTCGGGGAGCATCTCATAGTAGGTGTCGGGCGTATCCTGGAAGGGAATGCCGCGGCCGCGGATGATGTCGACGGATTGGTAGATGTCGGACGTGCCAAGGGCGATGTGCTGGATGCCCTCGCCCTTATATTCGCGGAGGAACTCCTCGATCTGGCTCTTGTCGTCCTGGCTCTCGTTCAGGGGGATCCGGATCTTGCCGCAGGGGCTCGTCATCGCCTTGGAGAAAAGACCGGTCTGCTTGCCCTCGATGTCGAAGTAACGAATCTCGCGGAAGTTGAAGAGCCGCTCGTAGAAGTCGGCCCAGACGCTCATCCGGCCGCGATTTACGTTGTGCGTCAGGTGGTCGATATAGGTGAGCTTGGAGTTCGCTTCGGCCATCCGCTGCTGCCAGTCGGGATGGAAATCGAAATCCACCTCGTAGATCGAGCCCGCTTCGCCGTAGCGATCGACGAAGAACAAGCGTGAGCCGCCGATCCCTTCGATTGCGGGGATATCCAGCTCACCGTCGCCCTTGCGAACCTCAACGTTCGTAGCGCCGAGTTTGAGGGCGCGCTCATGCGCAGCCTTTGCATCCTTGACGCGGAACGCCATGGCGCACGCGCTTGGGCCGTGAGCCTTTGCATATTCCTCGGCATAGCTGCCGGGCTCGGCGTTGATGACGAAGTTGCAGTCGGCCTGCTTGTGCAGCGTGACATTCTTGCTCTTGTGCCGAGCGACTTCGGGGAAGCCCATCTTCGTGAAAAGCGAGCGCAGCAGCTCGATATCGGGCGCGGTATATTCGACGAACTCGAAGCCGTCGGTGCCCATCGGGTTTTCGAGTCCCAGCGGCCCCTTTTCGGCAACTTGCGTAGCCATGTCAGTCTCCTTTGCGGCTCAACTGCGCTTGGAACAGCTGCATTTCAAGACAAGCTAGACCGGAAGTATCATGTGCGGGATGTGGGCTAGGAGACCAAGCGGTGGATGTACCTGAAGGTTGGACGCTGGAAACTGGCGGAAAGGCATTGCTCCGAACGATCAAGTTCACCGACTTCAGCGAGGCCTTCGCCTTCTTGTTACGGGTGGCCCTGCATGCGGAGAAGGTTGATCACCACCCGGAGTTCACGAATGTCTGGAACCGCATCGACTTTCGATTGACCACTCACGATGCCGGCCAAGTGACCGGCCGAGACGTTGAGCTGGCACGCGCCATCAACCGGCTGCTGAACGTCGCTTCGAAGCAGTGAACCGCGCGTATGATGCTGGTCTGCGGTCACTTGTTCCACTCTGGCACACATGCTGGCCCGGACGCTGCACGCCCTGCCGCTTCATCGGCGCGCTAGGCCTTAACGTTCAACGGGTTACACGTAGGCTAGCCTCGATTCGGTCATTGATGGGACGGGAGGTTTCTATCGACTGGCCGCTGGGGTGGGAAATCGATGTCAGTCAATTGGGCGGCTTTCAGCCGTCGTGATTCAAATAATGCTCGATCAAGGAACGTTACGGGTGCAGGCGCCCAGCTCCATACGATCGAGCTTCCGTCCAGCCGGGGACAATCGCAGGATTCGATGACGATCCGACTCGCGGACTGCGATGGGCAGCGCAGTCGGGCCAACATGCTGCTCAACCGCATGTATTCGTGGCGCGGTTACGGAGCCAACCACCGGCTACCCAACGCGCCGAATTGCGTGATCTTCACGGCGACGTCCGCCGACGACGTAATCGGGACGCTGACGCTGACGGTGGATTCTGCTGCCGGGCTCGCGGCCGATCAAACCTTCCCTGACGAGATGGAGAAGTTCCGCCAGTCTCCGGATGCCAAGCTCTGCGAACTGACCAAATTCGCCTTCGATACGTCGAGCCCGGCGCGCCCGCGGCTCGGCGCTTTGTTTCATATCATCTTCATCTACGGCTCAATGCACTATGCCTGCACCGACCTCTTCATCGAAGTGAATCCGCGCCACGCACGTTTCTACGAGGCAATGCTTGGCTTCACGCGCGTCGGCGCGCCGCGCACGAACAAGAGTGTCGGTGCGCCATCGCAGTTGATGTGGTTGAATGTCGGCGAAATTCGGCGCCAGATCGATAAGCATGCGGCTGCCGGCCGAGATGCCGGGCGATCGCTCTACACGCATTTCTTCTCGGCTAAGGAGGAGCAGGGCATTTACGGGCGCCTGGCCGGCCTTGCGACCGAGGGTGCCACCCTGGCGAACCGCTTTGCCGACGTAACGATCGGCGCCGTCAATCAGTCTTCCTCTGACGACGCTCCACACTTCGTCTAATCAGCCGATAAGATCGCGACTTGGTGGCCGTATGCACAGCGCGCATTTCGCTTTTCAGTGCGCGGCCGCAACTACGGTAGCAACACGAAGAGGCGGTTGGGATCATCCAACCGCCTCAACGTTAGGGCTGTGGGAACCCTTAAGCGAGCTGAGCGAGAGCGCTCGTCCGGCGCTGGCGACGGATCTGCCAGCCCACGGCCCCGAAGCCGATAAGCATCATCGCCCATGTGGCAGGCTCAGGAACCGGAGCCTGGGCCGGGGCAAACGAGAGCGATCCGCCATAAGATCCAAGTCCCTCGGACAGGCCGGTCACGGTGATAGTATTGAGCGCGCCAAAGAAGATCGGGACATCGCTCAGAGCGAAGGTCTCCGTCGCGCCGCAAGTGCCGACGCCTTCGACCAGGCAAACGTTACCACCAATATCCCGGAGCGTCTGAGTTGCCATAAGGCCATTGACGAACACCGAATAGATATCGAGATCAGCGGCTCCTCCGAAGCCAAGAAGGTCGATGGTCGTCGTGATCGAACCGCTACCGGTGCCGGTCTGCGGGATCGTGAACTGAAAGATGTCCGTGAAATCGCCGGCCGCAATCCCCGTGTGACCGATGGTTGCCGAGATCGGGCCGTCGAAGATGTTGCCCGACACAATGAAAACGGTGGTCGGATCGTTCGGCGGCAACGGCGCGCCGGGTGTGATGATGGTTTGCGCTGAAGCCGCGCTGGCGATGGCGAGCGCACTCGCCCCCAATACGCTCAAAACAAGCTTTCGCATAAGACACTCCCACTGTTGGTTCCCCGGCCTCATGCGGCCGCAGCGTGATTAATAGTTCATTTACTCCTTTGTTCCCCTCCAAGTAACCGTTTTTTAAGCAGTCGCTGTCCCGTCTTGGGACGATGGACTGGCCGTGCGACCGTCGTTGTCGAGTTAACCAAAGCTTGAAAGCAATTCACAGTAGGCGACGCCGCACTCTTCTGAACTACGGCGATCGGTGTGTCGTCGAGCGTTAACCAGGAGTGGGGAAATGATGCGGTTCATTAAACTCTTCCGCTGCCGCCGCGGCGGAACCGCCATCGAATACGCGCTCGTGGCGTCCCTGATCTCGATCGCCGCAATCGGCGCGATGAGCAGCTTGGGCAATGAGGTGGACACGCTGTTCAACAACGTCGCGAACCACCTCGACAATTGAGCCTGCCTACCCAACTCAGGCGAGCAGGTTCGTAAAGCGGCAGCAATAGAGTTGCTGCGGATGGACGAGCGCCCCGTCATGCGAACCCATCCAAACGCGTCTCGCCGCAAATGCGAGGGGCTAAACGAGTGCGTCCACCTGACAACCTGTTGCTGCGCGAGACTACCCCCGGCGGCTTCACCAAACTGACTCGGGGACGACATAAAACAATGCTATAGGGCCGTTGCGCGCAGGGACGTGGCAGGCGCAAGGGCAAGCGGAGTGGGTGCCATGATGTTCAGAGAACAAGCCGAGAATTGCCGCAAGCAGGCCAGTGAATTCGCCGGGCGTCCGGAAGCGCCGTTCCTTCTACGGGTGGCCAGCGTTTTTGACGAATTGGCGATCGATGGCTCCGCGACGCATCTTCATGCGGAGAATCGCGGCGTACAGATCATCAGGCCGACCCTTTCCGCCTAACCGGGCGCCGAGGCTGACCGCCCGGATCGCGTCCGACGTCTGTAAATCGTCGCGCAGGAGGCGATCAGCGTCATCGCCACCAGTTCGAGCCACCACCCGCGTCGGATGCTCCCGATCTCGGCTATCGTCCACATGTCCATGGCGTGGATAGACGCCAGCCGCAGCATCAAGAATACGAGCAGCAATCCGAGAAAAGCTGCCGCCGCTTTGACCGAGACAGCGCAATCGCGCAGCCAGCGGGCGAGGACGAGGGCGAACGCAAGCGACACCAGAAGGGCGAGCGCCGCGAAGGCGGTCTGCACTTCCCGATGCGATTCGTACCATCCGCCGGACTGCGCCAGCTTCCTGAACGCGCTGGTGAGACTGCCCTGGATCCGCAATTGCTTTGCGCAGCCGAGCAAAACCAGGATTGCCACCGTCGTCAGCCAGAAACGGCGCTCTCGCGCCACCTTGGTATGGCTAGCCCGTGCAGCCAATGCGGCGGCGACGAGATAAGCGGCGACGACAATGGCGCGGACGCCGGCGGCCTCACCCACCGTCGGCCACCCCGGCCGGGCGCGAGTCCACTCGACTGGCCCTTCGCCGGCGGAGCCAAGCGGCGCCTGCCAGCACGAGCCCGCATGCGACCGTATCGGCGACCCAGTCGATTACGTCGCCGTCGCGATGAAGGATCGGAATGGTCTGAACGATCTCAATCAATGCGCCGAACAGCGACAAGCCCGCAAGCAATCGAAGCATTGGGCTGCGCATATAAGCCCAGGCGGCGAGCAGCCCGAGCGTCGCAAATGCTGCAACATGCTGGACTTTGTCGGACGGCGCCCCAGGAAGCTCGGGCGGGTGGGGCAGGACGGCCATGACGAACGCGAAGGTTACGGCTGCCCAAAAAAGCAGCCGTCGCATACGAACCGGGATCATGCCCGGAGGCGTAGCGTGGCGCGGCGACGCAGGGCAACAGTCGCCGGACATTGAGCATTCAGCCGCGTGGTGACATACAGGCTACGATGACGCCCGCATTCCTATCCTTGGCTCTCAGCGCCACCGTGGGCGCCTTTGCGAGCTATTATTATCCGCGGGAGGCTGGAAGCGACTAACCGCACCTGTCGGACAGTTCGCCCAGCCTCCAACCCGCCAGCGCCAAGCTCGGCGGGTTTTTTGTTGCCCATCGAGAAGGATCGCAGATGTTGCAGGAAGCAATCACCCGAGATCAGCCAGCGCGGAGATGGCAGGACTATGTCGTTCCCCAATGCTGGGATGATTTCACCGGCGAGGACCACGCGGTGTGGGACCTACTGTTCGCGCGGCAGGTCGATCTGCTCGGCACCCGCGTGGTCAGCGCCTTCTTTGACGGCATCGACCTATTGAAGCTGTCGCACCCCGGCGTTCCCGACGTCGAAGGCCTGAACGCCATCCTGGAGCCGCGCACCGGCTGGTGCACCGTCGCCGTTCCAGGCCTTGTCCCGGACGACGTCTTCTTCGCCATGCTGAGCGAACGCGTCTTCCCCGTGGGCAACTTCATCCGCAGGCGCGAGCAGCTCGATTACCTCGAAGCACCCGACTGCTTCCACGACATGTTCGGGCATATCCCGATGCTGGCGCACCACGATTTCGCAGCGATGGCCGAGCATATCGGCCGGCTGGGCCTGGCGGCTATCGAAGCAGGTCAGGGTGACCGCGTCGCGCGTATCTACTGGCACAGCGTAGAGTTCGGCCTAGCGCGCGAGTGCGGCGAGCTGAAAATACTCGGCGCGGGGCTCGCCTCCAGCTTCGGCGAAGCGCATTTCAGCCTTGAAAGTAAAGACATCGAGCGACTGCCGTTCACGGTCGAGCGGGCGGTGCACACGCCCTATCGGCACGATGCCTTCCAGCCGCGCTACCTCGTCTCAGAATCGCTGGAGCAGACGATCGACGATGTGCTGGCGCTAACTCCCGAGAGGCTGCTGGCGCTCTAGTCCTCGCGCGTTATAGGCTCGGCATGGCCGACGAGCCGACCAGGCACGAATATCGAAGCGGACACGATCCGCGCACCCTGCGCGACGCGCTCGGCTGCTTCGCGACGGGAGTGACCGTCGTGACCTGCCTGCACGAAGGCGGGCCGACCGGTCTGACCGTCAACAGCTTCACCTCGGTATCGCTCGATCCGCCGCTGCTGCTCGTTTGCATCGCCAAGAGGGCGGCCAGCGCCGCGGCTCTCATCAACGCGTCGCATTTCGCCGTGAACGTCCTCCAGACGGGCCAGCAGCCCGCCTCGATCCGTTTTTCGACCCGCGACGAGGATCGGTTTGGAACGACGCCATGGGCGTGCGGCGAGGCGGGAGCGCCCATCCTCGAGGATTCGCTGGGGGTTTTCGAATGCGAACGATTCGCGGTCTACGACGGCGGCGATCATCACATCCTGGTCGGCCAAGTGGTCAAGGCGCGCTTCGATGCCGGCCTGGATCCCCTGCTTTTCTTCCGCGGCCGTTACCGGCGCCTGCACTTCGACTAATCGACGATCAGCTCTTCCGGATGCTTGACGAAGCGGCGGACGATCGCGGCGACAATCCCGCCGACAACGAGCCCCGCCAATGCGCCCGCTAGCGCCGTCACCAGCCATGAGGCGACGTCTGAAAGCGGCCCCGCAGCCACGCCGAGACGATGGGCGAAATCATGGACCGCGTGCGGAATGCCGTCGGCGAGATGCATCACCTCGAGCCCGTGAAGCATGATCCCACCGCCGACCCAAAGCATCGCGGCGGTACCGATCGTCGACAGTCCGCTCAGCAGCTTTGGAACAACTCTTACAAGACCCTCGCCGATCGCGCGCGTCGTCCGACTCCGGCGCGCCGCCATATGGATTCCAATGTCGTCGAGTTTCACGATCAGAGCGACGACGCCGTAAACGCCGGCGGTGATCGCGAGTGCGACGGCGACCAGGGCCATTGCAGTCGTCATGAGATCCAGATGCCCGAGGCTGGCGAGCGCGATCGCCATGATCTCCGCCGACAGGATGAAGTCGGTGCGGATCGCGCCCTTCACCTGCATTTTCTCGAGCTCAAGCGGATCGCCCATGGCGTCGGCTAGCTCTTCTTGATGGTGGTGATCGTGAAGGACCGCCTCAAGGATCTTCTCGGTCGCTTCGAACGCAAGGTAGGCGCCGCCGATCATCAGCAGCGGCGTGATCAGGAACGGGGCGAAGGCAGTGAGCAGCAGCGCCGCCGGCAGGAGGATCAGGATCTTGTTCTTGAGGCTGCCCCAGGCGATCTTGCCGATGATCGGAAGCTCGCGTTCAGGCGCGAGTCCGACGACGTAGCGCGGGGTCACAGCAGTGTCGTCGATCACCACGCCGGCGGCCTTGGTGCTCGCCTTGCCGGCCGCGGCACCCACATCGTCGATGGACGACGCCGCCAGCTTGGCGATCGTTGCAACGTCGTCGAGAAGCGCGATCAATCCTGAGGGCATTGGCTGCCGTTAGGCGAACTTGTGCTTGCGGCGCAATTCGCGCATCGCCGCGCCCATGCTTGGGCTGGACTTTATCAGGGACAATCTCGGCGCCGTCGAGAAGGCGATCAAGGACAAAGGCGTGGGCCTCGACCTCGACGCGCTGATCGCTGTCGCCGCCGAAGTGCGCCACCTGAAAACGGAAATCGACCGGCTCCGCGCCGAGCGCAACGCAATCAGCGCCAGGTTCAAGGACGCCGCGCCCGAAGAGAAGGCTGAGCTCGGTCGCCAGGCGAAGGAAGCGGGGGCAAAGGCGGCCGAGTTCGAGAGGGAGCTGAGCGACAGGGAGACGTTGCTTAGGTCTCTGCTTATGCGCGTCCCCAACATCCCATATGACGGCGCGCCCGTCGGGCCCGACGAGACGTTCAACTCGGTGGTCCGCACGGAAGGAGAGCCGCCGAAGTTCGGCTTCGAGCCGTTCGACCATGTCGCGCTCATCGAGAAGAATGACTGGGCGGACCTGTCGCGCATTGTGCAGGTCTCGGGATCGCGCACCTATTGCCTGAAAGGGCGGCTCGCGCTTCTCGAGACCAAGCTGATGGGCTGGGCGCTCGAGAAGATCGCCGCCGCCGGATTCACGCCGATCACAGTGCCGGCCATCGCCCGCGATCAGGCTTTCCTCAACCAAGGCCAGTTCCCAGGCCACGAGGAAGAAACCTACCAGCTTCCCAACGACGACCTGTGGCTCGCGGGCACGGCGGAGGTCGCGCTGACATCCCTCCATTCGGGGGAGATTCTCGACGCCGACAAGCTGCCGATCCTCTACGCGGGCTATTCCCCCTGTTTCCGCCGCGAAGCGGGCAGCGCGGGCAAGGACGTGCGCGGGCTGCTGCGCGTCCACCAGTTCGTGAAGGTCGAGCAATATGTGATTTGCGAAGCGAACGACGAGCAGTCCGCCGAGTGGCATGGCCGGCTTCTCGGACTGGCGGAGCAGCTGCTCCAGGAACTCGAGATTCCCTACCAGGTCATCGAGACGTCGACCGGCGACATGGGCCTCGGCAAGTACCGGATGAACGACATCGAGAGCTGGGTGCCGTCGCTCGGCAAGTATCGCGAGACACACAGCTGCTCGACGCTGCACGATTGGCAGGCGCGGCGGGCAAACCTCCGTTATCGCGGAGCCGACGGCAAGGTGCGGTTTGCGCACACGCTCAACAACACCGCGCTCGCAAGCCCGCGCATCCTCGTGCCGCTGCTCGAGAACCATCAGATGGACGACGGTCGGGTGAAACTGCCCAAGGCCTTGCAGGATCTGATGGGCGGAGAGTTCCTCTAAGGTGGACTGGAACGGCGACGACCGGCTGCCGGCGCTGCGTCTTCGGCTCGGCGAGGCCGCCTGGCTACTGCCAAGGATATCCAGGATCTTCGGAGCTACGAATCCGGTCGGCCCGTCGGACGGTCCGCCGGCGCTGGTGATTCCCGGGTTCGTTGCCCACGACCGCACGACCGAGCCATTGCGTAAGGCATTGGCTGGTGCCGGCTGGCGCGTGCACGGATGGCACATGGGCGTGAACTGGGGTGCTCGCGCCGACACGGTCGAGCGGCTCAAGGCGCGGATTAATGAGATTTCGGCCGACCAGCAGCTGCTGGTCGTGGGATGGAGCCTTGGTGGCTTATATGCCCGCGAGCTTGGTCGCGCCGTCCCCGACCGCGTCCGAGCGGTGGTGACATTGGGTTCACCCTTCTCCGGCGATCCCAAGCAGAACCACGTGTGGCGCATCTATGAGCGGATTGCCGGGCACAAAGTCGATGATCCGCCGCTGCCGCGCATCACCGACAAGCCCGGCGTGCCGCACCTGGCTTTGTGGTCGCGGCGGGACGGCCTGATTGCGCCGCGCGCGGCACGCGGGCTCAAGCATGAGCGCGACGAAGCTGTCGAGCTTGATTGTACGCACATGGCATTCGGGATGTCGAAGCGCGCCGCCAAAGATGTGGTGCGCGAAATCGACAATTTCCTGAAAAGGCACACGTAATTTTCACAAGATTCTTGTTTCGCTAACGCAATAGCCTCATCTTACAGCCATGAAGTGGGTGCGAGCCGCGGCTGCCGGGACGGCCGGCACGGTTCACCCGGATGACCTTGCGCCTCCGGGCTGGCACCGCATGCGCGAATTCGCGTGGCACCTTCCGCGCTTCCTTGCAGGACTTGGCCCCGTGGGCCCTCGAGGCCCGGAGGACGGGCCGCCGGCACTCGTCCTTCCGGGTTTTCTTGCCAACGATCGAACTACAATGGACATCCGGCGCGCGCTCGCGCGGGCTGGCTGGCGCGCTTATCCCTGGGAGCTCGGGCTAAACCGGGGAGCGAAGGCGGACACTCTCGAACTGATTCGCCGCCGTCTCGATGATATCTACGACGGCCGGCCGGTGCTGCTAGTCGGCTGGAGCCTCGGCGGAATGTTCGCGCGGGAGCTAGCGCACCGCTATCCGGGAAAGGTCCGTGCGGTGGTGACTTTGTGCTCGCCCTTCTCGGGCGACTACAAGACGAACACCAACATCCGCGAATTCTACGAACGGATCGCCGGGCACGACGTGAACGAACCGCCGTTCCCGCGTGGCGAAGGCAAGCCGCCCGTGCCGACGCTTGCTTTCTGGTCGCGCCGGGACGGCATCGTGGCACCGCGAGCAGCGCGGGGTCTTGACCATGAGATCGACCAGGCGGTGGAGATCGACACCTATCATGTGGGCGCGGTCTTGTGGCGCCCGGCGCTCGGACAGATCGTTCGCGACATCGGCACTTTCCTGACGAAGATGGAAGGTCGCTCGCCCTTCCGGAAAGCGCCGGCGAGTCGCGCCATTGAGCTCTCGGCCCTGAGTTGCGAGACAAAGAACAAAAGTAGAACAAGAACGTTGTGAGTTCGTGTGGCTGCAGGCCTTTCCCTGGTCGCCGGCGGCGGAAGCCGTGCGGCCGAAAACATCCAGCTCCCCAGCGGGCTGGGCGAACGATGGCAGCTGCCCGTTTCGCCCAGCCCCACCCTGTCGGAGCTGTTCGCCGCGCACCCGCGCGACGGCGGCTGGGCCGGCTTTTTGCTGGCGCAGCTCGGCACCGACAAACCCTTGCTGTGGGTCCAGGATCGGATGGCGATCCTTGAAAGCGGACGAGTCCACCCGCCGGGGCTTGTCTCGCAGAACCTCATCCACATCGAGGCGCGCGACGCCCGCGACGCGCTGTGGGCGATGGAGGAGGGCGTAAGGTGCGCCGCGCTTTCGGTCGTGATCGGCGAGATCTGGGGCGACCCCAAAGCGCTCGACTTCACCGCGACGCGGCGGCTGGCCGTGGCGTCGGAGCGGTCGGGTACGGCCTGCTGGTTGGTGCGGCTGGGCGGCATTCCCAATCTCAGCGGCGCACGGATGCGCTGGCGGGTCGCGAGCGCGCCGTCGCTCGCCAATCCGCTCGACCCGCGCGCGTCGGGAACGCCGGCGTGGGACGCGGACCTGTTCCGCGCGCGTGGGCATCCGTCGGGCAGGTGGAGCGTCGCCCATGAAGAGGGTCTGTTCCATCTGGCTTCCGTACCTGGCGATCGAACGCTGGGCGAGGAGCGCCGCTTCAGCGCCTGACGCACCGATCGTCCTCACCGTCGAGGGCACGCACGGGCTCCTGATCCATGCCGTCACCAAGGCCGCGGCCGAACGCGGCGCGCTCGCCGGCGCGCGGCTGACCGATGCGCGAGCGCTCGATCCGGCATTGCTCGCCGTTCCTGCCGATCCGGCCGGAGATGCCGCTTTGGTGGAGCGGCTCGCCAAATGGGCCGGGCGCTGGTCGCCGCTGGTGGAGATCGACGGACAGGGACTGCGGCTGGACGTCAGCGGGGTCGCACATCTGTTCGGCGACGAGCGCGGACTGGTGGACGATATCCGCCGTTGCTTCGCTCGGATGGGGCTGACCGTCCGTGTCGCAATTGCGCCGACCGGGGCGGCTGCCTGGGCGTTCTCGCATCATGCACCCGGCATTTGCGATAACGATGTCGCCGCAAAACTGATGCCGCTGCACGTCTCGGCGCTTCGGCTCGACCATGACACGGTGCGAACGCTCGAGCGGTTGGGTCTCAAGACCATCGGCGCCCTTCTCGATATGCCACGGCTTGCGATCGCTCGACGCTTCCGTGGAGCCGAGGATGTCGTCGACGCGCTCGACCGCGCGCTGGGCCGCAAACCCGAGCCGCTGACCGCCGCTCCAACCCAGCCGCCGCCCCGCGCCGCGCTTCGGCTGGAAGAGCCCGCGACCCATCCGGAAGCGGCGGCGCAAGCGCTCGAGCGGTTGATCCCGGCGCTCGTCCGGCAATTGGAGGAACGCCACCTCGGTGCGCGACGGTTGGCGTTGCACGGATTCCGCGTCGACGGCAGCGTTGCCGCGACATCGGTCGCAACGGCTATCCCCAGCCGCGACCCGAAGCATCTCGCGCGCCTGCTGGCGGACAAAGCAGCCATGCTCGACCCCGAGTTCGGCTTCGATGCCTTCGCGCTCGTTGCCGACTGGGCCGAAAATCTAGGAGCCGCACAGGAAAGCCTGGTCGAGGAGCCTTCCGGCGAGCGCGAGCTGGCACGGCTGATCGATCGGCTGACGGTGAAGCTCGGACCCCACTCAGTGCGCCGGCCGCAGCCGGAAGAAAGCCATCTCCCAGAGCGTTCGAGCGTGTGGATCAGCGCCTTGGCGAAACCAAGGGCGATTGAAATACCGCCAGTCAAACGGCCGCAGCGGCTGCTCGACCGGCCCGAAGCCATCGACGTCGTCTATGCGACGCCCGAAGGTGTGCCGCGCCGCTTCATGTGGCGGCGCGCGGTGCACGACATCGCCCGCGTCGAAGGGCCCGAGCGGATCGCACCCGAATGGTGGCGGCAGCCGTCGAGCACGCGGCTGCGCGATTATTATCGCGTCGAGGATGCGAGCGGCCGCCGTTACTGGATCTACCGCGAAGGCGTGATCGGCGACGGACGCGGCGGCGCGCCCAACTGGTTCATCCACGGCCTGTTCGGATGAACAATCATCAAAAAGCGCTCAGCTGATGCCCGAGAAAGAAGGCTTTTCGCGGTTGAAGCTGGTCCGAACCAGCGACATGCCACCGCCACCGACAATGCCGTCGCCTTATGTAGAACTCGGCGTCAGCTCGCCTTTATCCTTCCTGCGCGGCGCGTCGGACGCGATCGAGCTGGTGCTGACGGCGCTTCCGCTAGGCTATGACGCGATCGGCATTGCCGATCGGAACACGCTGGCGGGCGTCGTGCGCATGCACAGCGCTTGCACCAATGCAGGAATCCGGCCGCTCATCGGGTGCCGTCTCGACCTTAGCGACGCGCCGAGCCTGCTGGCCTACCCGATCGATCGCGACGCTTATGGGCGGCTGTCGCGGCTGCTCAGCCTGGGCAAGATGCGGGCGGAAAAAGGCGAGTGCGAGCTGTCGCTGAGCGACGTCGCGGCGCATTCGGAAGGCATCGCTTTCATCGCTTGGCCGAGCGACGATCTCTCTGTTTTCACAAAGAAATTGCCGCAGCTTCGCGACGCCTTGACGTCATTGCGTCACGTCGCGGCGAGCTGGCTTTATCGCGGCGGCGACAGCGCTCGGATCGAGCGGCTCGACCGCATCGCGAGGAAGCACGGCTGCACCATCCTCGCGACCAACGACGTCCATTATCACGCGCCTGACCGCCGCCCGCTGCAGGACGTCGTCACCTGCATCCGCGAGAAGGTGATGATCGCGACCGCCGGTTACCTGCTCAACCCCAATGCCGAGCGGCACCTCAAATCACCTGAGGAAATGGCACGGCTGTTCGCGCGCTGGCCGCATGCGATCGCGGCGACACGCGAATTCGCGGATTCGCTCCACTTCAGCCTCGACGAGCTGCGCTACGAATATCCGAAGGAAACGGTGCCTGAGGGCCGCACGCCACAGGAGCATCTCGATCATCTGACCTGGGAAGGCGCTTGGAAGCATTGGCCCGACGGCATTCCCGACAAGGTCGTGAAACAGCTCAATTATGAGCTTCCGTTGATCGAACGGCTGGATTTCGCGCGCTACTTCTTGACGGTCCACGACATCGTTGCCTTTGCGAGGGGTCTAAACCCGCCGATCCTGTGCCAGGGACGCGGATCCGCCGCGAATAGCGCCGTCTGCTATTGCCTCGGAATCACCGCGGTCGACCCATCGACCAGCGATCTCCTTTTCGAGCGTTTCATCTCGGAGGAACGCAAGGAGCCGCCCGACATCGATGTCGATTTCGAGCATGAGCGCCGCGAGGAAGTGATCCAGCACATCTACGACAAATACGGCCGCGACCGCGCCGGGATTGCCGCGACCATCATCCATTACCGCCCGCGCTCCGCCGTCCGCGAGGTCGGCAAGGTGATGGGGCTTTCCGAAGACGTGTGCGCGGCTATCGCCTCCAATTATTGGGGCAGCATGGAAGCCGAGGTCACGGAGGAGCGCGCCGCTGACGCCGGGCTCGACATGAACGATCCGCACCTCAAGCGGACGATGAAGCTGGCCGAGCAGCTGATCGGCATGCCGCGCCACCTGTCGCAGCACGTCGGCGGCTTCATCCTGACCGAGCGTGCGCTGACCGAGACCGTGCCGATCGGCAACGGCGCGATGGACGACCGCACCTTCATCGAGTGGGACAAGGACGACATCGAGGAGCTCGGCATCCTCAAGATCGACGTGCTCGCGCTCGGCATGCTGACCTGCATCCGCAAATGCTTCGACCTGATCGAGCAGCATGAAGGCGAGCGGTGGGAGCTGGCGACCGTCCCGCAGGAAGTTCCAGAGGTCTACGACATGCTGTGCCGCGGGGATTTGCTCGGCGTGTTCCAGGTCGAAAGCCGCGCGCAGATGAACATGCTTCCGCGCCTCAAGCCGCGCTGCTTCTACGACCTGGTCATCGAAGTCGCGATCGTCCGGCCGGGGCCCATCCAGGGCGACATGGTCCATCCGTACCTAAAACGCCGGTCGGGCAAGGAACCTGTGACGTTCCCCTGCCCCGATCCCGACCACGGCCCGCCCGACGAGCTGGAGAAGATCCTGGGCCGGACGCTCGGTGTCCCTATCTTCCAGGAGCAGGCGATGAAGATCGCGCTCGATGCCGCGAAATTCTCGTCGGAAGAGGCGAACAAGCTGCGCAAGGCGATGGCGACCTTCCGATCACGCGGGAACATTGAGGAGCTGCAGGACAAAATGGTCGGGCGGATGGTGACACGCGGCTACGATCCCGCATTCGCGCAGCGCTGCTTCGACCAGATCAAGGGCTTCGGCGAATATGGCTTCCCGGAAAGCCACGCCGCGAGCTTCGCGCACCTCGTCTACGTGTCGAGCTGGCTCAGGTGGCGCTATCCGGCGGCCTTCGCCTGCGGGCTGCTCAACTCCCAGCCGATGGGCTTCTACGCGCCCGCGCAGATCGTCCGCGACGCGCGCGAGCATGGCGTCGAGGTGCGCGAGGTCGACGTCAACGAAAGCGATTGGGACTGCACATTGGAAGATGGGGCGCTGCGCCTCGGCCTGCGCCAGATCGAGGGACTGCAGCGCGACGCCGCCGAGCGGCTGGTGGCGGGTCGGCCGTACCGGACCGTCGAGGAGCTTCGCATCCGCGGGGAGGTGCCGGTGCATGCGATCCAGCGCCTCGCGGCCGCCGATGCGTTCCGGTCGATGAGCCTCGACCGAAGGGCGGCGCTATGGGACTCGCGCGCGCTCCGCCAAGCGCCGGACCTGCCGCTCTTCGCTTATGCCGAGGCTCGCGAAGAAGGATCGGAAAGCACGCCCGCGCAGCTTCCCGCCATGCCGTTGGCCGAGCATGTCGTGAACGATTACCAGACGATCCGCCTCAGCCTGAAAGCGCACCCCATGTGCTTCCTGCGCGAACATTATGCGGCGCGGAAGTTCGTCACTGCAGGACAGCTCAAAGCCATCCGCGACGGCAAAAGACTATCGATCGCCGGGCTGGTGCTAATCCGCCAGCGGCCGGGAAGCGCCAAGGGCGTATGTTTCATCACGCTGGAGGACGAGACCGGGGTCGCCAACCTCGTCGTCTGGCCCGATGTGTTCGACAAGCAGCGCAAGATCGTCATGGGCGCCCGGCTGATCGCAGTCCACGGCGTCATCCAGAAGGATGCCGAGGACGGCGTGATCCACGTCGTTGCGCGTCAGCTCGAGGATCATACCCAAATGCTGCGCCATTTGAGCGACGAGGCGATGCCCTCGACGCTGAGCCAGGGGGACGGGGCCGGCAGCTGGCGTGCACCTGCGGCCCGCCATCCGCGCGACGTCGAAATCATCCCAAAGAGCAGAGATTTTCATTAGCCGGCAGATTTCTGTTAACGGGCGGCCCCGGAGGTTCGGATGTCCGTATTGACAGTTGGAATCTTACTGGGGCTGGCGGCCGCACAGACCGCGCCTGCGATCGAGGGTCGCTGGGCAAACCCGTCACGTAGCGTCATCGTCGATATCGCCGACTGCGGCTCGGCCGTGTGCGGAACCGTGAGCTGGGCATCAGCCAAAGCCCAGCAGGATGCGCGCAAGGGGACCGACAGGCTTGTCGGAACGCAGCTGCTGACCAACCTGGAGCCCAGAGGAACGAGCTGGCGCGGCAAGCTGTTCGTCCCCGACCAGAACATGCGTGTCACTGCGCGGCTTCAACTCGTCGGCGAACAGCTGAAGGTTTCGGGCTGCGCGATGGGCAAAGCGCTGTGCAAATCGCAGCTTTGGACGCGCGCGGATGGGCCCTTGCCCGCGACCGACTAGCGGCGCCACGTTCATCGCGGCGCAAGCTGAAGGCACCATTTCTGCCGTAAAGATGGGCTAGTTAGCGAAAAATGAGACGCTTTTTCCTCAGCTTAACGCTCCTGGCGATTGCCGCCGCACCCGTCTCGGCGACCGCTAAGAGCACCCTCGAAGGCCGCTGGAAGAACGGCAAGATGGAGATCGTCATCCGACCGTGCGGAGGCACCCTCTGCGGGACGGTCGTCAAGGCTTCGGCGAAGCAGCAAAGCCGGGCCCGGCGCGGCAGCGGGGCGGCGCTGATCGGATCGCGTGTGATCGACAACATCCGTCCTGCGGGCAGCGGCGTCTATAAGGCGGACGTCTTCGTCGCCGACCGCGACATAAGCGCCCGTGGCACGATCCGGCAGGTAACGGCCAACCGCCTCAACGTGCGCGGCTGTGTGATGAGCGTGATCTGCAAGACGACGAACTGGGACCGCATCGCCCGCTGACAGCATCAGTCGAAGATCGGCACCGTTTCGAACTCATTCGTCAGCACGGCGGCCTGGAGGCCAGCCATTTCGTCGGCCCAGTAGCGATCCGCTGTGAAATGAGCGGAATACTGGCGGATCTTGGCGTGGATGTCCTGCAGTCGGGCGCTGGTCTTCAGCGGAGAGTGATAATCGATCCCCTCGGCAGCGGCCATCAATTCGACCGCAATCACACCAGCGACGTTCCTGGCGATGCTTGCCGCCTTCCGAGCAGCGATCGGCGCCATCGAGACATGATCTTCCTGGCCGGCGCTGGTCGGGATTGAGTCGATGCTCGCAGGGAAGGCGAGCGTCTTGTTCTCGCTGACCAAGGCGGCCGCGGTAACCTGCGGGATCATCAGCCCTGAGTTGACGCCGCTGTCCGGCGTCAGGAACGCCGGCAACCCGCTCATCTTCGGGTCCACGAGGACGCTGATGCGTCGTTCCGACATCGAGCCCACTTCGCAAAGCGCGATTGAGATAATGTCGGCGGCGAAAGCGACCGGCTGGGCGTGGAAGTTGCCCCCCGAGATGGCGACGTCGGAGTCCGGGAACAGGATGGGGTTGTCGGTGACTGCCCCGGCCTCGATGGTCAGCGTCCGCGCTGCGGACTGCAGGAGATCAAGCGACGCGCCCATCACCTGCGGCTGGCAGCGGAAGCTGTAAGGGTCCTGGACCCGGCTGCACTTCACATGGCTCGTCAGGATCTCGCTGCCATCGAGCAACGCTGCAATCGCGGCGGCAACGCGAATCTGGCCCGGCTGGCCGCGAAGTTCGGAGATACGCGGGTCGAATGGTTTTGCCGAGCCCTTGAGCGCGTCCACCGAGAGTGCCCCGACAGCGATCGCGGCCTTGAACCCGCACTCACCCATGAAGAGGGCATCGAGCGCGAGTGCCGTGCTCGCCTGAGTCCCATTGATCAGCGCCAGTCCTTCCTTGGGCGCAAGGGCGAGCGGCTCCAGCCCAATCCGATCCAAGGCCTCGCGTGCAGGAAGGACTTCGCCGGATAGGTCGACACGGCCATAGCCCATCAGGGCGGAGATCAGATGGGCGAGCGGCGCAAGGTCCCCACTGGCACCGACGCTGCCCTGGGATGGGATGAGCGGCATTGCGTCGCGATCGAGCAGGCTCTGCAATGCGTCGATCACGACTGGGCGGACGCCGGAATGGCCGCGGCCTAGCCCAAGCAGCTTCAGCACGATCATCAGCCGCGTCACGTGCCGCGGAAACGGATCGCCGAGACCAGCGCTGTGCGAGAGGATGAGGTTGGTCTGAAGCTCGGCCAACCGATCGTCGGGAATGCGGGTATTCGCTAGCAGTCCGAAGCCAGTGTTGACCCCATAGACCGTCTCGCCCCCCGCAACGATGCGCTCCACGGAAGCGGCTGCTTCTGCGACACGCTGAAGCGACGCATCGTCGAGCCGGGCATCCGCGCCTGCCCACAACTTCCGCAAGTCGTCTAGCGCGACTTCCTGTGGATTAAGCTTCACTTCGCCACCATCGGCAGGTCGAGACCCTGTTCCTTCGCGCAGGCGACCGCGATGTCATATCCGGCATCCGCGTGGCGCATGACGCCGGTGCCGGGGTCGTTCCACAACACACGTTCCAGCCGCCTCGCCGCGTCGTCCGTGCCGTCGGCGACGATCACCATGCCGGTATGCTGCGAATAGCCCATGCCGACGCCGCCGCCGTGATGCAACGACACCCAGGTCGCGCCGCCTGCAGTGTTCAGCAACGCGTTCAGTAAGGGCCAGTCGGAAACGGCGTCGCTGCCGTCCTTCATGCTCTCCGTCTCGCGGTTGGGGGAGGACACGGAACCGCTGTCGAGATGGTCGCGGCCGATGACGATCGGCGCCGACACCTCACCGCTGCGCACCATCTCGTTGAAGGCAAGGCCCAGGCGGTGGCGCTGCCCGAGCCCAACCCAGCAGATGCGCGCGGGCAGGCCCTGGAAGGCGATGCGATCCCGCGCCATGTCCAGCCAGCGGTGAAGGTGCGGGTCGTCGGGGATCAACTCCTTCACCTTCGCGTCAGTCTTGTAGATGTCCTCGGGGTCTCCACTCAGCGCTACCCAGCGGAACGGCCCTATCCCGCGGCAGAAAAGAGGGCGCACATAGGCCGGTACGAAGCCGGGGAAGTCGAAGGCGTGCGTCACGCCCGTGTCGAGGGCTTCCTGGCGGATGTTATTGCCATAGTCGAACGTGGGCACGCCCATGTCCTTGTAGGACAGCATCGCTTCGACGTGGCGGGCGATCGAGATTTCGCGCGGCCTGCGCGACCGCGTCCGGATCGCGCTCGCGCATCTCTTGCCATTTGGCGACACTCCAGCCGGCCGGGCAGTAACCATTGGCCGGGTCATGCGCCGACGTCTGATCGGTGAGAGCGTCAGGCCGAATGCCGCGCGCAAGCATTTCAGGGACGATTTCGGCAGCATTGCCGAGCAAGCCGACGGACGTCGGCTCGGCCGCCGTGCGAATGATCTCCAGCGCCTCGTCGATGCTGGTCGCGCGGCGATCGAGATAGCGCGTCTCGAGCCGCTTCTCGATCCGGCTTTCCTGCACCTCGATGGCAATGCAGTGCGCATCGGCCATGACCGCCGCGAGCGGCTGCGCGCCGCCCATGCCGCCGAGGCCCGCGGTCAGGATCCACTTGCCCTTGAGGTTGCCGCCATAATGCTGGCGGCCCATCTCCGCGAAGGTCTCGTAGGTACCTTGAACGATGCCCTGCGTGCCGATGTAGATCCAGCTGCCGGCCGTCATCTGGCCGTACATCATGAGCCCCTTGCGATCGAGATCGTTGAACGTTTCCCAGTTCGCCCACTTCGGCACGAGGTTCGAGTTGGCGATCAGCACCCGCGGCGCGTCCTTGTGTGTCGGGAAGACGCCCACCGGCTTGCCCGACTGGACGAGCAGGGTCTGGTCCTCCTCCAGCCGCTCGAGCGTCTCGATGATCGTGTCGAAGCATTCCCAATTGCGCGCGGCGCGGCCGATGCCGCCGTAAACGACGAGGCTCTGCGGGTCTTCGGCGACCTCGTCGTCGAGGTTGTTCATCAGCATCCGGACGGCCGCCTCGGTCGCCCAGCTCTTCGCCTTGATCTCGCTTCCGCGGCGTGCGCGGATGTGCCGTGAATTGTCGCGTCGGCTCGTCTGTTCGTTGGCGCTCAGCTGTCTGCTCCATTGAAAATGCGCCGTTCAGGGCCCGGCAGGCCGACCCAATAGCCGAGCTCGGCGATAGATTCGATGCGCCAGACGCACAGATCGGCGTGCTTGCCGGCGGCAATGCTCCCGACAGCGTGCGCGAGGCCGAGTGCGCGCGCCGCATGAATGGTCATGCCCGCAAGCGCCTCTTCGGGCGTCAACCCAAACAAGGTGCAGGCCATGTTCATCGCCAGTGTCGGGGAGAGCATCGGGGATGTGCCGGGATTGCAGTCCGTCGCGATGGCGATCGGCACCTTGTGCTTGCGCAGGAGTTTGACCGGCGGCTTCCGGGTTTCCTGAAGTGCATAAAAGGCGCCGGGAAGCAACACGGCAACGGTCCCTGCGGCGGCCATGGCCTTGGCGCCGGCCTCGTCCAGATACTCGAGATGGTCCGCGGAAAGCGCGCGGTATTGGGCGGCCAGCCTAGCGCCGTTCTGGTTCGACAATTGCTCGGCGTGAAGCCGCACCCGCATGCCGTGGTGGGCGGCCGCCTTGAACAGGCGCTCAGTCTCCTCCGGCGTGAAGGCAATGCCCTCGCAGAATGCATCCACGCTGGTTGCGAGGCCTTGCTTCGCCGCCTCTGGGATTAGCTTGTCGACGATTTCGCCAACATAATGTGCACGGCGGTCGCGCTGGTCTGCGGGCAAGGCGTGCAGCGCGAGGAGCGTCGGCACGATCCGGACGGCTTCACCCTCTCCAAGCTCCGCGGCAATGCGGACGAGGCGCAGCTCGCTTTGCGGATCGAGCCCGTACCCCGACTTGATCTCGATGGTCGTGCAGCCCCCGCGCATCAACGCGTGCAATCGGCGGCGGGACTGTTCAACCAGGTCGGCATCGGAAGCGGCATTCGTTCTCGCCACGGTCGAGGCGATACCTCCGCCCGCTTTAGCGATCTCCTCGTAAGTCGCGCCCGCGCGGCGCATGGCGTGCTCGTCCGCCCGCGTACCGCCGAACAGGAGGTGCGTGTGGCAGTCGACAAGGCCGGGGGTCACCCACGCGCCGTCGAGCGCATCGACGTCCTCCGCGCGATAGCCGGCAAGTTCTGTCCGCTTGCCCACACGGACGACCTTTCCGTCCGATATGCCGATAGCGCCATTCTCGATGATGCCCACGCCGTCGCCTTCGAGCGTCGCGATGTTGCAGTCGACGAGCAGCCGGTCCCACATGGTCCGTCGCCTTAGGCGAGCGGCAATGCTAGCGTCAAAGTGATGGCGGCCTGGCCCAACCTGTCCGATCTGATCTCGCCGGCCTTCCGTGACAGCGCGGTGGCGCTGCTCGGCGTGCCGCTCGCGGCAGGGTCGGTGACACCTGGCGCCTGCGACCGCGCGCCGGATGTGCTGCGGCAGACCCTCAAACGTATCGGTCGGTACGATGTAGAGACCGGCCGCGAGTTGCAGACGCAAGTGCTCGACCGGGGTGACGTCATGATCCCCGGCGCGACGATCGAAGATGCGACGCCCGCCATGTGCGAATCCGTCGCTTCCGCCGCGGGAACCCACGCGCTAACCTTGCTGGTCGGCGGGAACAATGCGGTGACGAGGCCCGCCGTGCTCGCGCTGGGCGCGGAGCTCGACAGCGTGGGCCTAATCACGCTCGACGCTCATTTCGACATGCGCGACCTCGATCAGGGCCTCGGCAATGGAAATCCCGTGCGCGCTTTGATTTGGGATGGGCTCCCGCGGCGCACAATATCGCGCAGGTGGGCCTTGCTCCGTTCGCGAATAAGTCGTGCGATGCATGAGGATGCGCTGGAGGCCGGCAACCTCGTCATTACCAGCGAGGACGTGCGGAATTCCGGCATCGCTGCATGCCATCGAGCGGGCGCTCGACCACGTCTCGCACTGCGATGCCTCTGGTGATCGACTGTGACATCGACGTCATCGACCGGTCGCAATTCCCCGCGGCCCCTGGCGCCCGGCCTGGTGGGATGCGCGTGGACGATTTCTTCTACGCCGTGCGGCGGCTCGCATCCGACCCCAGGGTGCGCGTGATCGACCTGGTAGACTGGGATCCGCCCCTCGATGCAACCGACCTTAGCGCTTTGACGGCCGCGCGCTGGGTCGCGGAGTGCCTTGCCGGCTTCGAAATGCGCTAGCGCTCGCCTGGGCCCGCAACGGCCCGAGCCAATCAGAGGTCGTCGAACAGCAGGTC
>CAWHBP010000006.1:0-10549 GCA_963827675.1 uncultured Alphaproteobacteria bacterium | reverse complement strand
CCAAAGCAGACATTCGGAGGACCTAATGCTGATCAGGCGTCGGCACTGACTGGTACTCTGGCAAGTGCCTCAAGCAACGCCTTGGCCGCCGGCTCGCTCGACGATGGGTTCTGGCCGGTGATGAGCAGTCCCTCGCGTACTACATGAGGTTTGAAGGGTTCTGCCTTGCTGAACTGGGCGCCAAGCTGCTTGAGCACGTCCTCGAGCAGGAACGGAACGACGTTAGTAAGGCCAACAGCTTCCTCCTCGTCATTCGTAAACCCAGTAACGGACTTCCCCGCAACGAACGGTGTGCCATCTTCCGCTTTGACGTTCTTCAGCACAGCCGGGGCATGGCACACGAGCGCAACCGGCTTTCCGTCGGCAAGCGTTTGCTCAATTAGCGCTTTTGATTGCGCATCTTCCGCGAGGTCCCAAAGCGGCCCGTGGCCGCCGGGATAGAAGACTGCGTCGAAGTCTGACGATCGCACCGACCCCAGCCGGTTAGTGGATGCGAGCTGCTCTTGAGCTTTTGCATCCCCCTTGAAACGGCGAGTGGCATCCGTCTGCGCATCCGGGTCATCACTCTTTGGATCCACAGGAGGTTGACCGCCCTTGGGACTGGCAAGCGTAATCTCCTGTCCCGCGTCCTTCAGTGCGTAATAAGGGGCAGCAAACTCTTCGAGCCAGAACCCAGTTTTCTTGCCGGTGTCACCCAGCTGATCGTGACTGGTGAGAACCATCAGGATGTTCATCGGCGCGTCTCCCATCGTTCGCCCGCCCCAATAGTCAAATAGGAACGAGCTGGCCGCTTTCCACCCGTGTCGCTAGCGAGCTAGTGGCAGCTTTCCACCCATTGCGGACATTGCCATCTTGCCGGTGTCAGTCCGACGCCCGCCGGTTCCAGCAGCTTTGGGCCTGCCGCGGCGAAGAGTGCCGGGGCCCTTGAGCGCCGCAAACCTTGCAGTCGACTGCGAAGAGCTTCGCATAGGTATATTCGTATAGGACTAAGCGCGTTGCCGAGCAGAATGGGCACGGACTCAGCTTAGCGTCCAGCAAGATCCAATGACCGACGCGTCCACAAGGGCTCATTTTCTCGGCGCTCGGGCATTGGCCTCTACATCTGCTCAATCACAGCAGGAAATGCCCCGCCCTGGTCAACTTATCTGAGCCCGGGAGAGCACATTAGCATAGGGTCCGCTTCGACCCATTGCAGACATTGGGCTCGACAGTAGCGGGCCACCGGCGTTCACATTCAGACCACCGTCCTGATGGCGATGCGCAACTTATGACGAACGAGCCTCTAACAACGATGCGGCGCCCGCGGCCGCCCTAACCTCCGCTGGTTGGCAGATCACTGTTGAAGATGTCCGCGGCGGCTTTCCAATCGCTGCCGATCTTCCGCCAGACGACCACGTACTTGCCGGTGTCGGTCTGTGCGGTACCGTTGGGCGCAACCGCTAGCCTATACGTCCCACGATCGAGTGCCATGTCACCCGACGATGACACAATGATCTGGTCCGGAACGAAGGTCAGATCGAAGCCGGGCGTCTGCATCATCGATGCCCATGTTTGCTGGATCGCGGTGCGTCCTTTGCCGATCGGCGCATTGGGTGGCATCACCGCGCCGTCCTCGGCGTAGAGTGCCGCAATCCCTGCAGCATCCTTGGCTTTCACGAGCTGAAGCCAACGATCGACTTGCCCGCGGATTGCCTGCTCATCCGCGCCATGGTCGACCGCGGCGGTACTATTCACTTCGGCGGCGTCGTTTGCAGGCTTCTCACCTGCCTGGCACGCGGATAGCAGCAGCGCTGCGGCAGAAAGTAGCAACGATTTCGTCATAGGCCCCTCCTTCTGCTGTTCCTCCCCGTAGCACCGGCAACGCGCTTCGCGCCAGTTCGCCAATGTCTGCTTTCCACCCATTCCCGATTAGCAATTGCTCCAGAGGCTTACTTCGTCCCGAGGACCTGGCGACCGTTCAGCTTCTGAACTGGACGAGCGTCGTTCGGATAAAGCTTCGCGAAAACGGCGAGCTCGTGCTTCGACAGGGTAGAAGGCGACCTCAAGATGAGCCAGCGCACGCCCTCCGAACAGGGCGGGGTCGTTAGCGATCCCATGTATGTGAAGTAGCTGCGGTCCGTTGGAAGGAGCCCGGCCGGGTTGATGACAACGTGATTGAAATCGGCCTGGCGCTCCTTCTGCTTGGGCAGGTGGCTCCACAAGGTTTCTACGGTGGCGTTCGGCTGGCCTGCCCGCAACAGCACGGCGACAACGGCCAGCTTGCCCACGGTATCGCGATGCACGAGATGAACGACCATCTCCGAGCGCTTGCCATTGATCAGTTCCTCGCTCGGGTGGTGGAAATGGAACTGGACGAGCTCGTAGCGCTTGTCGCCGAACTTCAGGTGGCTGCCGCGCTCGACGTTGATTTGAACGCTGTGACCGTTGTCGATGATGTGAAGCGGCGCCAACCGATAATCGAACATCAGCTTGGGCAGGGACGTTCGTCGAACGTCCTGGGTCCGGATGTTTACCGGCGACTGGCTCTTCCCCTCGCCGCAGGCGGCGTTCTTCGCGTCCAGCTCAGCCCAATGTGATGGGCCGCCCTCACCGGAATAGGACCAGTGATGGCGCTGTTCCGCGCTTGCCGGCATAAAGGCAGCAGTAAACGCGGTGAGGCCAACTGCGGTCGTCATTTTAGTCCACGTCATCAGCGCGGATTAGCTCTTCAAGTCGGGGTTCCTATCGGGGCGATCCTGATGCCGACCTGGGATGTCCGCTTTCCACCCATTTCGGACATTGACTTCAGCGCGGCTTCGGGGTTGCGCGGAGGCACCCGCAGCACGGCTGGACGAACCGGAACAGCTGCACCGCTCAACCGTCCGTGATGGCGTATCCGATCGGCTTGAAGCAGCCACCGTTGCTGGCATAGGCGGAGCAGGCGGTGAGACCAATCACCAGGCTCGTTTCTGCTCGTAGCCGGATAAAGTCGCCGGCCTTGCTCAAAGGTGGATCCACACGGAGCTTTCCGTCGGCGGCGACGGACACGTTCATGAACAGGTTGAACGCGCAAGGGATCATGTCAGGCTCGACCCCGTAGGGCGCTAGTGCCTCGGCAAGATTGCCAAAGCACCCACGATGGACAGGGTGCTCCGGATAGAAATGGCGAAAGGTCGCCTCGCTACACGGCGTCAGCAGAAAGTCGTGCCGGCCGACCGTATCCTCGACGATCGTCAGCATCTTGTTCGAACGGTTGGAATAGAGGCCATGGCCGGTCGTCAGCTGAATTGTCTCTGCGTAATCGAACGTCCGACCGTTCGATATAACCTCGCGAACATCATCGACATTGTAAGCGAGCAGGTCGGCGACCTGGACGCCTTCCACGTCCGTGACGGTCAGCACTTGTCCTTTTGCGAGCCGGAACGCGGTCCCGCTGCGCGGCGGGATGATCGTGTCATTCACCCGCGGCGCCCTTGCGGCCGAGGAACGGGCAGGCCCAGCCGCCGGGAACCTCACGGCCGCTGTACTGGCGAGCCTCGCTGGCCTCACCGTGCCGGCTGAGCATCGGGTTGATCGAGCCCGCAAGCTTCTCGTCCCGGTCCAGGATGGCTTGGCGCAGGCCTTCATAGCGTCCGCTGCTGCGCAATTCTTCGAACTGGTCATGCAGGTTGAAGACCATCGCCGGCCGCGCAAAGCGCCGTGCAGGGCGGCTCGCCTTCGGATGAAGGCCAACGACGAAGAAGGCCTGGCCGCCGAAGCTCAGCGAGAAATGCGGGTCCTCCGGATTGTCGCTGACGCGGCGGTCTGACGTAATCCCGCGCCATTCGTCCTTGTCGGTCATCGACTGCAGCCGCTCCCAGAGAAAGCTCTCGAACGCTTCCTCGCTAAGGTCGCACGGGCCTTCGAACACGAAGGCTAGGCTGCGGAACAGGCCGGGCTCCCGGGAATAGGCCTCTGCCCATTCGCGGGCGATATCGTGCATCCGGACGTCGTCCCAGGCGCTGGCGATCGATCGGCAAGAGACGACCTTTAGCGTTCCGCGGCCAAGCGCCGATTTGGCGCCCACGCACGGAAACATGTGCGACTTCACGAAGTCCGAAAATTCGTCCTCGATGGTTTGCTGATTTTCGTAGGCCCAGTTGAACATGAGCATCTCAACCGGTGGAGGGCATATCAGTTGCAGACCTAGACCTAAGACCTACTGGCGGCGGCGCATCTTGCAGCAATGAACTTCCGAGATGGCGGTTTGCTACAAGGCGCGAAGGGCAGTCGCAGGCCGTAGCCGCAAAATTGGCAAGGAGCTGAGCAACGCGAGGGTCAGTGTCAAAGCCGCCCCGCAAGCAAGCGTTGCAATAACGACCGGCCAATCTGGACTCCAGCCGAACTCGAACACCTTCACAATCACGTACCAGGCTCCGGCGAGGCCCAGCGCCAACGATATGCCGGTGACCACGAGCGCGAGTAGCCCATATTCGATCGCCTGCACTGCGAGGATCTGAAAACGTGTCGCGCCGAGCGTCTTAAGGATGACGCTGTCGTAGTATCGCGCCAGACGTGAGGCGGCGAGCGCGCCGATCAGCACTGCGATGCCCGCAAGGACCGCCGCCGAGCCTGCGAGCAGGATGGCGACTGACATCTGGCGGAGGATGGAGGACACCTCTGTGATGATTTCGCCCACGTCGACGATCGTCGCCGATGGAAAAGCGCGAAGCACGGCGCGTGCAACACTCGCTTCCTGCGTCGGCTCGAGATCAATCGTCGCCGCGAGATTGTGCGGTGCGCTCTGCAGCACAGACGGTGGGAAGACGAGAATGTAGTTGAAGCCCATCGTGTCCCAGTGGATCTCTCGCAGCGATGCGATGCGCGCCACGATCTCGCGGCCGAGCACCGTTACGGTAAGCGTGTCGCCGACACCGACACCGAGAATCTCAGCGGCCTCGCGGTCGAGCGAGACGAGCGGAAGGCCCCGATAGTCCGCCGCCCACCACTCGCCAGCGTCAAGCTCGCTGCCTTCCGGTAGGGTGGCGCTGTAAGTCACGCCTCGCTCTCCGCGCAGGAACCAAGCGCCGGGGGGAGGCTCCTCAAGATCGGCAACGCGAGTGTTGCCGTAGGCGGTAATCGTGCCCCGCAGGTTGGGGACGATGTTGACATCGGCGTTGGGAGCGTGGCCGCGCACGATCGCTTCGAAGCGGGGGCGCTCGTTCGAAGGGATGTCGAGCACGAACTGATCCGGCGCACGCTTGGGCACCGTTCCCTCGATCTCCGCCGTGAGACTGGTCTGGATCGCAGCGATGCTGACGAACAAGGTCAGCGCCAGCCCCAATGCGATCACCAGTCCGACCGTTTGCGAGCCCGGCCGGTGTAGGCCCGTGACGGCGAGGCGAACGAGGGGTTGCCTGGGACGCGGAGCTGCCCGGGCGAGGCGGGTCACGGCAAGGCCGGCGAGCGCCAGCAGCAGGATCGCCGCACCGACGGCTCCGAGCACGGCGAGAGTGAACAGAGGCTCGCGTGCAGTCCCAGCGGCAAGGACGACGATCAGTGCCAGCGCTGTGGCTGCAGTGAGGATGGCCCGCCAGCCGATCCCGCGCCGCCTTGCGACTGCCTCGCGGAACAGCGACGCCACCGGCTGCACTCGCGCACGGCCCAGCGGCGGCAGGACGAAGATGAAGGCCATCAGGATGCCGTACGCCGCGCTGACAAGAAGCGGCGTCGCATGCAGCTGGAAACCGGGTCTGACCGGAAGCAAGTCGCCGACGCTTGCGACGGCGATGGCCTGCACCAGCGTCCCGAAGGTCAGCCCCGCCGCCACCGCGAGCAAGGTCACCATGCCGGTCTGCAGCAGATAAACGCGGCCGATATCGGCCGACGTCGCGCCCAGCATCTTCAGGGTTGCGATGCCATCGCGCTTGCGGCGCAAATAGGCGCCGACGCCGTTGCTCACGCCGATCCCGGCTATTGTCAGTGCCGCAAGGCCGATCAAACTGAGGAACTGGCCCATGCGCTCGAAGAAGCGGCTTGCCCCCGGCGCTGCGCGATCGCGGTCGCGGAACTCCCAGCTCGATGCAGGAAATCGCTCCTTTAGTTCGTCGGTCACCGCTTCGGGCTGCGCAGATGCGGGCAGGCGCAGCCGGTACTTGCTGGTGATCAGGCTGCCGGGCTGAACGAGGCGGGTTCGTTGCAGACCGGCCATCGAGACGATCGCGACCGGTCCAAGTGTGAAGCCTTCGCCGACGCGGTCCGGCTCGTCCGTGATGATCCCTGCAACGCGGAAGTCCGCCTCCCCGACCCGCAGCATGCTCCCGCGGCCGATTCCGAGGCGATCGGCGAGTTCGGGCGCTATATAGACCTGATCCGTTGCGGAAATTCGCACCGCTCGTCCGTCGACGATCAGGGAGCCGTATAGCGGGTAAGGGGCGTCGACGCCTTTCAGCTCGGTGAGCACCGCCGGGCCGTCGCCACCGCTCCTCGCCATGGCGCGCATCCGCACGGTCTCGCTGACCTGTCCGGCCGCGCGCATCGCTCGAAGCTCGTCCGGCGACGCCTGGCGCTGCGACATCGAGACCTGAAGGTCGCCTCCGAGGATCATCCGGCCGCGCTCGGCGATCTCGGTGGTGATGGCGGAGGTCAGGCTACCGATCGCGGCAAGCGTCGCGACGCCGAGGAAGATGCACAGGAACAGGAGACGCAGGCCCTGCAGGCTGCGATGCAGGTCGCGCCGCGCAAGGCTCCAGGCGAGGCTCCAGCCGATGGCCTTCACGCAGCGCGGTCCACAGCGACCAGGCCGTCATGCATTTCGAGGATGCGGCCACAGCGGGCCGCGAGCGACGGATCATGGGTGATGATGATGAGCGTCGCGCCGGTCGCCTTCTGCCGCTCGAACAGTAGGTCGATGATCGCGGCGCCAGTGGCGCCATCCAGGTTGCCGGTCGGCTCGTCGGCGAAGATGAGCTGCGGCCCGGGAGCCATTGCCCGCGCGATCGCCACGCGCTGCTGCTCGCCGCCGGAAAGTTGCGCCGGGTAATGATTGAGACGATGACCGAGACCGACCGCCTGCAACTCCTCTCGAGCCTTGTCGAAAGCTCCCGTACTCTGACCGGAAAGCTCCAAGGGAACGGCGACATTCTCGAGCGCCGTCATCGTCGGCAGCAAATGGAACGATTGCAGCACGACGCTGATGTGGCCGCGACGGGCACGGGCAAGCGCATCTTCATCCAGCGCGCCGAAGTCCGTTCCGCCGACCAGTACCTGCCCGCCGCTGACCTGCTCGAGCCCGGACAGAACGGCCATTAGCGACGACTTGCCGGATCCGGAGGGACCGAGGATCCCGATCGTCTCCCCGTTGCGGATGTCGAGATCGATCCCTTGGAGGACATCGGTCCGTGCCTCGCCTGAGCCGAAAGACAAAGTGACATTACGCGCGCTGATCGCGATATCGGGGAAGACTTCTGCACGCATGAACGGAGATCCGGGAGAATGAGGGTGTCGCGATATGTCAGCCTATTGCTGGCGGTTCAATTGATCGCGGCCTGCTCGTCCGAACCGACGCGGCCGCCGGCGCAGAAGGCGGAGCCGCAGCCTGCCGCCGGGAACACGGCGGAAGCGGCGGATGAGAAACTGGTTCTGGCGTTCGGCGACAGCCTCTACGCGGGCTACGGACTGGAGCAGGACCAGAGCTTTCCGGCGGTGCTGGAACGGCAGCTCGACAAGCAGGGCATCCCCGCGCGGGTCGTGAATGCAGGCGTATCGGGCGACACGACCGCCGCCGGTCTCGCAAGGCTGGAGTTCACGCTCCACGGCCTGCCGCGCAAGCCGGACCTGGCGATCGTCGGGCTGGGCGGGAACGATGCGCTCCGCGGGGTCGACCCCGCGGAAACCCGCAAGAACCTCGAGGAGATTGTCAGCGAGCTGGACCGCCGCGGCATCCCACTCCTGATCACCGGGATGATGGCGCCGCGCAACCTCGGTCAGGATTATGCGTCGCAATTCGACGCAATCTATCCCGATCTTGCCAAGCGCTACGGAGCCAGGCTCGATCCGTTCTTCCTGCAGGGAGTTATTACCCGACCTGAACTCCTGCTTTCGGACGGACTGCACCCCAACGCCCCCGGGGTCGAGGTGATGGTGCTACGCGTCGGCCCGATTGTCGCTGAGGAGCTTCACAAGCGCTGACAGCATCGGTGCTGTGGGCGAGTTTCGCAAAAAGAGAGCGTCCGCTTTCCACCCATTGCGGACACTCGACACGAGTGTCCCACCGCCATTGATCAGGCACCACATCCCGCCGGTCTCAAAAGGGACAGCCGGGTAATCGGGGCAGGCGCGCCATCGTCCACAAACCTTAGATCCTCAACTCAGCGAAGATGATCGCACGTTACGAAGCAGCTGTTCGCCTTCGGTCCGCTTGTGCCCCTCCGGACATTCTCGCTGGCAACTCCTACCGATCGAGAAGCCCGACCTTCTCCAATGTTGCTAGATATTCGGCAACGGCCTCGAGCGGCACGGGCGCGATCGTCGCCGAAAGAAAATCACGAATATCCAGCACGTTGCGGCCGCCGTCGACAAGGTTCAGCGCCTCATAAGCAAAGCTTGCCGCATCGCGAGGGCCAGCCCGATCAAGCAGAGAGGGCCGTTTAGTCCCGGTTCTCTCGAGTTGGTCGTCAAGCCAGGAATAGCCGAAGCCGCTCATCGGTCCCTTCGGCGCGGGCTTCCTCTGTAAATTGTGGCCGCTGCAGTGTCCGATGTTCTGACCGGCGAAAGTCGTTGCGTGAGACCCATCCAGCGAACGCTGCGCTCGAAGCCCAAATCTTGCGAGCGATGCCGCTTCAGCCTTTTCCGCGATTGGGGCTAATCGGTCAATCAATCGCGGCATCCGCTGGAACGAGGCTTCTCATTTTCCGTATGTCGTCGGAACGGCGATCGAGATGTTCCGCCATCATTGCCTGTTCGAGCGCGGGTACGTCATTCTGCCCAATGTTGGCGAGATGCCAACCTGCGCTCGCGGCGATGAAGATTGCGCGTTTGAGCTTCGTTGCATCGAGGTTCTCAGGGACGTCGCGCTGAGTGTGAATGTAGCGGTCCGGCCAGTCGGCCAAATAGATGACGGGTATTCGCCAGCTGCCTTCAGCCCAAACTGTGTGATCGCTGCCCTCGGAGAAACCGCCGACCTTCGCCTGTAGCGGCCTCCTGCTCCCTTCCGGATCGAGTAGAGCCCAGTGGCCGGTGCCGGTGTCCGCGAACGCCAGGGTCTCTGCGTTGGCCCACTTAGCGATCGCGAACGCGACATCATCGACGAACGTTGGAAGGCTCGGCGGCGACCCCTCCACCCGCAGGATCGACTTGGTCTTCTCCGTATCGCCGCCGATCATGTCGAGATGGATCGTCGCCAGCGTGCGGCGCGCAAATTCGGGCCGCGCATTGAGCAAGGCGATGGTGCATTCCACCTCGCACGGCCAAATGAACCGGAGCGTCCGCTGCGGCTGCGGCAAGCGGCCTTCGGCAATCAGGCGGTGGAGAACGCGTGCGACTTCGAGCACGCCCGCGCAGCCGCTAGCGTTATCGTTGGCGCCCGGCGACGGATGGTCGAGGTGGCAGGAAAAGACGATCTCCTTAGAACGGTCCTGGCCCGGAATGACAGCGGTGGGGATGAGATACGCTCCTGGCGACCTACCCGCCTCGACACGCGCGCGAAGCCGAACGGCCTCGCCGCCTTTAAGACGCTCCTGCCATTCGTCGTGCGCGGGCCGGCGAGACCATGAATGCGAATGCCGGATCCTTCCAAGTGTTGAGATGCCCCCAGCGGATCAGATGCGCATCCTCTCCCCACCAGGCCTGCTTCTGATTCTGAGCCCAGGAAATGATACCGGCCGCGCCATGTTTGGTGATGGCGAGCTCGGCCGCGTCCTCTGGCTGAGCGGATATCAGTACGAGCTTTCCACGAACGTCCTTGCCTGCATAATCCGCCTCGGCGGTACCTGCCCCGACGTCGATCAGCTCAGCACTGGCGCGTGCCACTGACGCTGTCCTGGGCGAGGGTGATCGGCTCCTCCTTCCAGGACGCCACTTTGTCGGAATCGACCCACGCCGAACCGTCGTGGCGCTGTTCCCAGAGCTCGGCAAAGCCGGCATTCCACGCCGGCCTGGCGCGCTGTGTGCCGTAGAAGATCTTCCCATCCGCCGGCAGCGCGATGATCTCGACGTCCTTCAGACCAAAGGAAACAAGCTGGTCGCGGATCAACTCCGCGGCGGCGCGATAGCCTTCTGAGCCGCGCATGCGGTGATGAATTGAGAGCGATTGGACTGTCCGCTTTGCCGCCGTTCCAGATACTTCCGACGCGATCGCCTTTGCGGTCGATTCGCTGATGAGCGGCGGCGTGGTCCTGAGCAATGGCCGGACACGCCATCATTGCACCCGTCAGCCAAAGTATCTTGCGGAACATGTTCTGGCCCCCGTCGCGTCGAGAATAGGCCGAGCATCTGGTTAGGACTAGCTACGTCCGCCTTCTCTTCAATGCGGTGATCACGAGGCGGCTGCATCGAAGAAAGTTGCGCAACCAGCCCCTCGGCTCGTGCCAGT
>CAWHBP010000005.1:0-176901 GCA_963827675.1 uncultured Alphaproteobacteria bacterium | reverse complement strand
TCAGGACCCGCGTCTCCATTCGACGCGGCTAGATGCATTCGCCTCGCGGCGGGAATATCAGGCGCGTCCCTCGATCAACTCGCCGGCGTCGATCCCGAGGCGTTTCATCCGCGCGCGATCTCCGGCCATTCTTCCTTGAGGAAGCGATTGCGCTCGGATTCGCGCAGGCGACCGCGAGCGCCCGGCGCCACGAACATGCCGACGCCGCGCTTCACGACGATCAGGCCTTCGTCCTGGAACCCCTGATAGGCCTTCGCCACGGTCAGCGGGTTCGCCTGCTCCTCGGCAGCGAGGGCACGGACAGAAGGCAGCGGTTCCCCGTCGCGCATATTTGCCGGCCATGATCGCGTCGGCGATCGTCTCGCGGAGACGGACATAAACGGGCTTTTCGTGCTGCGTTGCGGAGCGTCATGCTGTCATAATACAGCGGTTCGCGTAAGTTTCAATCTGAAATCTTAAAGCTCGGGCGGCTGCCAGGCGCTGCCAGACCGTCGAGAGTCGGGCGCGAGGCCGCTCCTCGATGTCCGCGCGCGGGCTGGCCGATGAAGATGAAGCCGGCAATCCGCTCGCCCGGGCCGCAGAAGGCGCTGCCGGACACGCTCCGAATAAGCGTGCCACCCGGTGACCCAGCCGCCGACATAGCCAAGCGCATGCGCCGCGAGCAGCAAGTTCATTGCCGGCCGCGCCGCATGACAATTCCTGCTCCCAGACCGGAATTTTGTGGTCGGGCACGGGCGCGGAGATCAGCACGACCAGCTGCCCAGCGTAATGCGCGAATTCATCGGCCTTTTCATGGTGCGCCGGCGGCGCGCAGGGATCTTCCTTCGCAAGCGCCTGGCGGAACAGCACGGCAAGCGCGTCGCGCTGGTCGCGCGCCACGGTGACGAAGCGCCACGGGGCAGAGCTTGCCATGATCCGGCGTGCGCGCGGCGATGGTCAGCATGCGCTCCATCTCCTGCTGCGGTCGGACCAGGCTCGACCAGTTCGCGCGGCTTGGCCGGAGCGGCGGGTTTCGAGCAGCGACAGGATGCGAAGAGCGGTCGTTGAGCATCGCAGCGGCCAGCTAGGGCGCACGGTCGCAACAATCCGCTTCACAAGTGCATTTTCCGTCGTTAGGGTGCGGGCTATGAGCGGCCCCCACGGGGAGTTATTCATGGTACCGGCTTGAAACCCGTTTCTAATGGCACGAAGGCGACTGGATCGCCGCCATCGCCGTTTTCGTCTTGCTGCTTTCCTGGCCGTCGGAGCGACGATCGCGCGCCCGGCGCGAGCCCGAATTCCTGGGCCATCCCAAGGGCCTCTACATGCTCTTCTTCGCCGAGATGTGGGAGCGCTTCTCCTACTACGGCATGCGGGCGCTGCTGATCTTCTACCTGACCCAGCACTGGCTGTTCAACGACGGCAAGTCGAACCTGATCTACGGCGCCTACACCAGCCTGGTGTACATCACGCCGGTGCTCGGCGGCTATCTCGCCGACCGCTACCTCGGGCAGCGCAAGGCGGTGCTGTTCGGCGGCATCCTGCTGATGCTCGGCCACTTCCTGATGGCGGTCGAAGGCGATCGGCGGCCAGAACGACCCGACGATCAACGTCTTCTGGCTGGCGCTGGCGTTCATCATCGTCGGCTCCGGCTTCCTGAAGGCCAACATCTCGGTGATGGTCGGCCAGCTCTACAAGCTGACCGACATCCGCCGCGACGGCGCCTACACCATCTTCTACATGGGCATTAACGTCGGCGCCGCGATCGGCACGATCCTCGTCGGCTATCTCGGCCAGACCGATCGGCTGGGGCTACGGCTTCGGGCTCGCCGGCATCGGCATGCTCGCCGGCCTGATCGTGTTCGTGCTCGGCAAGAAGCCGCTGCGCGGCGCCGGCGAAGCGCCGCGCCGCGCTACCGGGTCAACACGGAGTGGACGCTCTACGGCGATCGGCGTTGCCGCGGTCGCGGTGATCTGGGGGCTGGTCCAGTATCAGGACGTCATCCAGACCTGCTGATCGTCTCCGGGCTCGCGCTGCTCGGCTATGTCGTCTACGAGGCGTTCAAGCTGAGCCGCACGCCCGCGACCGGATCTTCGCGATCCTGTTCCTGATCGCGCTCAACCCGCTCTTCTGGGGCCTGTTCGAGCAGGCGGGCGGCAGCCTCAACCTCTACACCGACCGCTATCGTCGATCGCGGCGGCGTTCCGGCCTCGCTGTTCCAGTCGATCAACCCGATCTACATCATCCTGCTGGCGCCGCTGTTCGCGGGGCTGTGGGTGATGCTCGGGCAAGCGCGGGCTCGAGCCTTCGGCGCCGGCCAAGTTCGGCCTTGCGCTGCTGCAGGTCGGCGCGGGCTTCCTGGTCTTCGTCTGGGGCGCCAAGCTGGCGTCGGTGCCGAAGCGATGACGCCGGTCATCTTCGTGTTCCTGATCTACCTGCTGCACACCACCGGCGAGCTGTGCCTGTCGCCCGTCGGCCTGAGCGCGATGAACCGGCTTGCGCCGAAGTTCATGGCGTCGCTGATCATGGGCGCCTGGTTCTACATGACGGCGGTCGGCAATTTCGTTGCCGGCAAGATCGGCGAGGCAACCGGCGGCCACGACGGCGAGATGACCAAGGAAGCGACGCTGTCGATCTACAACACGATCGGCTGGGTGGCGGTCGGCGTCGGCGTCGCGGTGCTTGCGCGTGTCGCCGTTCATCAAGCGGCTGATGCACCTCGACACGCTGCGGGACGACGATGACCTCGCGGGCGTTCGGCGAACTTGCCGAGCCAGCCGCGCCGGCATGCGGCCGCAGGACGAAACGACGCCCGGACCCGCGCGCGCCTGATCCGGCCAGGACGAATCTGGAGCGGCGCTCGTGCGCCGCTCCTGTTCCTTGTCTGAGCAGTGCAGAAATGGGCTGTCGCGCTGAAGTAGGATTTGCTGCTAAACTGTGCCTTCTGAGTGCAGGGGGACAGACATGCTCACGCCGCCAATGGCCCTGCTCATTTCCGCCATCGCGTTCGTCGGCACGCACTTCCTGCTTTCGCATCCTTTTCGGGCACCGATTGTCCGTGCCGTGGGTGGGGGCCCGTTCCGCGGCATTTACTCGCTTGTCGCGCTCATCACGTTCGGGCTGATGATCTATTTCTATCGGGCGATCGGCCGTGACGCGATCATGTGGACGGCGGGCGACATCGCTTTGGTTGCTGGCGAGCATCCTGATGTGGCTGGGCTCGATCCTGTTCGTCGGCTCCTTCTCGGGTAATCCGGCGCTCGTCGGAGCGCCGGGGCCGCGTGGAGCGCCGGCAGGCGTGCTGCGCATCACTCGCCACCCAATGATGTGGGGCTTCGCGCTGTGGGCGATCTGCCACCTCATCGTAGTCGGAACGGGGAAGGCGGTCGTACTCGACGGCGCGATCCTGCTGCTCGCTCTCGGCGGCTCCATTGGACAGGACCGGAAGAAGGCGGCGCTGATGGGAGAACGCTGGCACGAATGGACCGCGCAGACGGCCTTCATCCCGTTCACTCGCGGCGTCGCAAATCCCGGCCTGATCGCGGTTGTCGGCGGAACGTTGCTGTTCCTTATTGCAACATGGGCGCACCCGGTTCCCGCGGGCTTCTGGCGCTGGATCGGCTAAACGCGCTAAGGCGCGGGTAATGACACGGAAATTCTTTGGTACTGACGGGATCCGCGGCCTCACCAACCGTGAGCCGATGACGGCGCAAATGGCGCTCACCGTCGGGATGGCGGCCGGCGCGCACTTCCTTCGCGGTGACCACCGCCATCGGGTGGTGATCGGCAAGGATACGCGCCTCAGCGGCTACATGATGGAATTGGCGATGGTGGCTGGGTTCACCAGCGTTGGGATGGACGTCGTCCTTCTCGGGCCTATGCCGACGCCCGCAGTTGCCATGCTCACGCGCTCGATGCGGGCCGATCTCGGCGTCATGATTTCCGCCTCGCACAATCCGTTCGCGGACAACGGCATCAAGCTGTTTGGCCCTGACGGCTACAAGCTCAGCGACGAAGACGAGCATGCGATCGAGAAAAGGCTCGAAGAAGGCCCGAAGTTGGCCGACCCCGAGCTGATCGGACGTGCTCGCCGGATCGACGATGCGCGCGGTCGCTACATCCACTTCGCCAAGTCCACCTTCCCGGAACATCTGCGCCTCGACGGGCTCAAGGTCGTCGTCGATTGCGCGAACGGCGCCGCCTATCATGTGGCGCCCGAGGCGCTGTGGGAGCTTGGTGCCGAGGTCATCCCGCTCGGCGTTTCGCCCAACGGCCTCAACATCAACGACGGCTGCGGCTCGACGCACCCGAAGCTTCTCGAGGAAACGGTCGTCACGAGTGGCGCGGACATCGGGCTCGCACTCGACGGCGACGCGGACCGGCTGATCGTCGTCGATGAAAAGGGCCAGATGGTCGACGGCGACCAGCTGATGGCGCTGATCGCGCTCGGCTTGCAGCGCCGCGGCGCCCTCAAGGGTAATGCCGTGGTCGCAACCATAATGTCCAACCTTGGGCTTGAGCGGAAGCTCGGCGACGCGGGCCTAAAGCTTCTGCGGACCAAGGTCGGCGATCGCTACGTGCTCGAAGAGATGCGCAAGAGCGGCTGCAACATCGGCGGCGAGCAGTCCGGGCATATCATCCTGGCCGATCATGCCACGACCGGCGATGGCCTGGTCGCGGGCCTGCAGGTGCTGGCCGCGCTGGTGGAAGCGCAGGCGCCGGCAAGCCAGCTGCTCCGTCAATTCGAGCCGCTTCCGCAGCTTCTGAAGAACGTCCGCTTCAACGGTGGCGCTCCGCTCGAGGCGGACAGCGTGCGCAAGCGAATCGCGGCCGCCGAAGCCGAACTCGAGGGAAGGGGCCGCCTCGTCATCCGCAAATCGGGCACAGAGCCCCTGATCCGGGTCATGGCAGAGGGCGACGATCCAGCGCTCGTCCAGCGAGTTGTCGACGACATCTGCGAGGCGGTTCAGTCGGCGGCGTGAACGCTTTCTTGGTATTTGTCCGCCAAACGATGTTTCTGTGCACATGGAGAATTTCGCTCCGAGGAGCGGATCAAAGGCGGCTTCCATGACGAAGCCCGCCCGCGTCCTCATTATCGCCGGCTCGGACTTCGGGCGGCGGCGCGGGGATTCAGGCGGACATCAAGACCGTTACGATGCTGGGCGGCCACGCCATGACGGCCGTCACGGCAATTACGGCCCAGAACACGATGGGTGTAACCTCGGTCCACCCGATCCCGGCCGAAATGATCCTCGCGCAGATCGACGCGGTCGTCAGCGACATCGGCGTCGACGCGGTGAAGATCGGCATGATCGGAAGCGCATTCGCCGCTGAGCAGGTCGCTCGGCGGCTCGAACAGCTGAAAATCGAACAGCCCGGTCTTCCGATCGTGTTCGACCCGGTGATGGTCGCGACCAGCGGCTCGGCGCTTGCCGATCACTCGACCATTGCCGCTTTCGGAAGGCTGATGGACGTAGCGACCATCGCTACCCCGAACCTGCCGGAACTCCATCGGCTGACCAGCGAGGAAGACCCCGTCGCGGCGGCGCTCCACTTGGTCGGCGAGCATCGGTGCGCAGTCCTGATCAAGGGTGGGCACGAGGAAGGCGACGCCCTCGCCGACGCGCTGATCGAAGAAGACAATATGACCAGCTGGCAGGGCCAGCGGATCGACACGACGAGCACGCACGGCACCGGCTGCACGCTGGCGAGCGGAATCGCCGTTTTCCTCGCCGAGGGCGCGTCGCTGTCCGATGCGGTGGCGCGCGCTCGTGAGTTCGTCCGTGTCGCCCTTCACGATGCGCCGGAGCTTGGCCAGGGCGCGGGGCCGATCGGACATGGCCGAGTGCGCCTCGACGTCGGCGAAGGACCTCGCCTCAACCAGGTCACTGTGACCGGCACGAATTACGAGCGTTCAGTTGAGTTCTACAAGAATCTCGGTCTCAAGCAGATCGTCGACAATCCGCCGGATTACGCTCGGTTCGAAACCGCCGGCGGCGCGACCTTGTCCGTGCAGATTGATCCCGAAGAGAAGATTATCGCAACGACTGCGATCTACCTCGAATGCGACGACCTCGACGAGCGGGTCGAACAGATGGCGAGGAGCGGGATCGCGTTCGAGCATGGCCCACGCAACCAGCCGTGGATGTGGCGCGAGGCGCGGCTTCGCGACCCTGACGGCAACATCATCTTCCTTTACAAGGCCGGCGAGGCGCGCCGTTTCCCGCCGTGGCGGATAGGCTCATCCACAGAAAATCCCGAAAGCCGCTAGCGACTCATCACGCGCTTCCATAGGCTTGGGCCGATGCCGCGGCGCTGTTCCTTCAAGCTTGAGCTCGAATTTCCGCAGCCTCTCGCGGGCGTGGATGAGGCCGGATGCGCGCCATTGGCGGGACCGGTGGTGGCCGGCGCCTGCATCCTCGACCGCGACAAATTCCCGCGCGGGATCGACGATTCCAAGAACCTGCCCATCGAGAAGCGCGAGGCGATCTACGCCAAGCTTGTGAAATGCTCGGCCTGGGGCGTCGGAATCGTCTCGGTCGACGAGATCGACCAGATCAACATCTACTGGGCGCGGATGCTGGCAATGACTCGCGCGGTCGAGGCGCTCGGCCTGGAGCCCGCCTGGGTCCTGGTAGACGGCAACGCCTGTCCCAAGTGGCAGCGCCCCTCGAAAGCGATCGTCGAAGGCGATGCCAAATGCCGGTCGATTGCCGCGGCCTCGATCATCGCCAAGGTCACGCGGGACCGGATCATGGCGGAATATGCGATCCAGTACCCCGGCTACGGTTGGGAAACGAACCGCGGGTACGGCACGCCGCATCACTGGCGCGCGCTTCACGCATTGGGTCCGACCCCGCTGCATCGCCGCAGCTTCCCCCGCGTTCGCGCCGCAATTGAGCGCGATCAGCAGCCAGAGCTCGTTTTCGAGAGCGTCGAGTTCCTTTGAGTCACACCCACCAGCGGTTGAGTCCGCAACCGTTACGATGACTCAACATGTTGTGGCGGAGCCCCGACCCGCAGCCTAGCTGTTGGTGGGCGCAAGGATCTAATTAACCCTTGATCGCTTGACCGCGAGTCCGGCCTGACTCACCTTCCAGCCCGATCAAGGGGGCTACAGGCATATGAATCTCATCGCCCGCATTGCGGAGCAGCCGATTTCGTTTCGCCCGGCACGTGCCGCCAAGCGTGAGCTTCCGGTGGACAGCATCCTCCAGGGCGACTGCATCGCCGAGATGGCCCGCCTTCCCGACAAATGCGTCGACATGATCTTCGCAGACCCGCCCTACAACCTGCAGCTCGGCGGCGACTTGTTCCGGCCCGAGGGCAGCCGGGTCGATGCCGTCGATGACGACTGGGACAAGTTCGACAGCCTTGCAGTCTATGACGATTTCACCCGCGAATGGCTCGCCGAAGCGCGCCGCATCCTCAAGGACAATGGCACGATCTGGGTGATCGGCAGCTATCACAACATCTACCGTGTCGGGTCACTGCTTCAGGACGCCGAGTTCTGGATCCTCAACGACATCGTCTGGCGCAAGTCCAACCCGATGCCGAACTTCCGCGGAACGCGTTTCACCAATGCTCATGAAACGCTGCTCTGGTGCGCCAAGGACGAGCGGGCACGCTACACTTTCAATTACCGCGCAATGAAGGCGTTGAACGACGATCTTCAGATGCGGTCTGACTGGTTTCTACCGATCTGTAGTGGGTCGGAGCGGGTCAAGGGCGACGACGGCGCGAAGGCGCACCCGACGCAGAAGCCCGAGGCGCTTCTCTATCGTATCTTGCTCGCCTGCACGAAGCCCGGCGATGTCGTGCTCGATCCCTTCTTCGGTACCGGCACCACGGGCGCGGTGGCGCGGAGGCTGGGACGGCGCTGGATCGGGATTGAGCGTGAATCCTCGTACGTGAAAGTCGCCAGGGAGCGCATTGCTTCGACCTTGCCCCTCGACGAAAGCGCGATGCAGACCGTGCCTGACAAGCGCGAGCAGCCGCGGGTGGCCTTCGGGATCCTGGTCGAAAGCGGACTGGTGCCGGCTGGAACCATCCTTACGGATGCCAAGCGGCGATGGACGGCAGCCGTTCGCGCGGACGGATCCCTCATTTCCGATGCCCATGCCGGCTCGATTCACAAGGTTGGCGCGGCCTTGCAGGGCGCGCCATCATGCAACGGTTGGACGTTCTGGCATGTCGAACAAGCCGGCTCGTTACAGCCGCTCGACAGCTTGCGGCAACAGCATCTCTCCGCGCTATAGCGCGGCTCCATGAGAAGCTTCCTTCGTCCGACCGCTTTCGTCGATTCGCCGTTCGGCAATGACGGCAAGGTGGCTCGCCTTGCGGGTGGCATGAACTGGTTCGCAGCCGTCGAGGCGGTCCAGTGGGACGGCTCTCGCCGCGTTTCGACCGAGCTCGTCACGGTCGAGCGGATCTTTGAGACGATCGACAGCATGCCGCCGGATGCGGTCCTGGCCTGGGAGCGCCTGACCTCGCCGCGGCCCCCTCTGCAGCTTGGTGAGCGGACGATCCGCCTCGATCAGCCGCAGGTGATGGGCATCGTCAACGCAACGCCGGACAGTTTCTCCGACGGCGGCCAGTTCCCGGATGCCGCCGCAGCTGCGGAGGCGGGCGCTGACATGGCGGGGCAGGGCGCCGCCATCATCGATGTTGGGGGCGAGTCGACCCGCCCTGGAGCCAAGCCTGTCTGGGAAGGCGACGAGATCGAGCGTGTCGCTCCAGTCATTCGCCAACTCGCGCTCGGCGGTGCAGCCGTTTCCATCGATACGCGCAAGGCCGACGTCATGACGGCAGCGATCGAGGCCGGCGCGCGGATGATCAACGATGTCTCCTCGCTGACGTACGATGACCGTTCGGCCGACTTGATCGCGGCATCCTCGGTGCCGATCGTGCTGATGCACCACAAGGGCGCTCCCGAGACCATGCAGGATGATCCTCGTTACGATGACGTCTTGATCGAAGTGTACCTGTGGCTGGAGGAGCGAATCGAAGCTGCTGAAAAGGCGGGAATTCGGCGAGATCGCATATTGGTCGACCCCGGCTTCGGGTTCGGAAAGAATGTCGGCCACAATCTCGAGCTCATGAACGGTCTGGCGCTGTTCCATTCGCTCGGTTGCCCGATCCTGGTCGGAGCGAGCCGCAAGCGGACCATCGGAGCTCTTTCCGGCGAAGCGCCTGCCGACAAGCGCCTCGGCGGGAGCATTGCGTTCGCGCTGAAGGCGTTGGAGCAGGGAGCGCACATCATTCGGGTTCACGACGTACCCGAGACCGTGCAGGCGGTGAGGATCTGGCGCGGCCTCCGTGACCAGGCTCTAACGCCGCGTCTCGGCTAGAGCGTGTAGCCCCCGTCGCTGACGAGGACGCTCCCGGTCACCGTCTTGCAGGCGTCGGAGAGCAGAAACGCGATCTGCTCCGCGATCTCGATGGGCTTCGCATAGCGTTTCAGAGGGGTTGCCATTGCCCCTAGCTCGCCAAACGCCGCGTCGCGGCCGATCTCCGCTGCCCGTTGCGCGAACATGGGAACCGCGTCCCAGATCGGTGTTTCCACGCCTCCGGGTGCAATTGCGTTTACGCGAACGTTGCGCGGGGCGGCCTCCTTCGCGGCAACCCGCAAGAGCTGGATCATCCCGGCCTTCGAGGCGGCATAAGCGGCGATGCCTGGCTCGGCCTTGATCCCGGCCGCGGACGCAACGCCCACGATTGAGCCGCCGTCGCGAACGCTGCGCAATGCGGCGCGCAAGCTCAGGAACGCGCCATCGAGGTTCACGGCCATGACGCGGCGCCATTCGGCGAACTCCAGATCGAGAATCGGTCCGGCCGCTGCAACACCGGCGTTGACGATCGCGTGGTCGATCGAGCCTATTTCGGCGTGATCCCAGAAGACTTCGCTCGATACGTCGCCCGCCGAGCGGGTGATCTCGCAGGGAAACGTTATTCGATCGAGCGCTTGCGCTTCACGATCGATGAGGATGAGCCGCGCGGCTCCCTTTGATGCCAGAAACTCGGCAGAGGCCAAGCCGATGCCTGACGCCGCGCCTGTTATGAGGATGGTTTTGCCGCTGAAGTCCACCAGCGGCTCTTAGCGGCCGCAGCGCCCTCGTTCTACGCGGCGGTGTCGATCCCGAGATCGCCGAGCTTGCGGTAGAGGGTCGAGCGGCCGATGCCGAGGCGGCGGGCGACTTCGGTCATGCGCCCGCGATAATGGCCGATCGCCAGACGAATGATGTCCGCTTCGATCTCTTCCAACGGACGCAGGTGGCCCTCGCTGGTGTAGAGAGTGACTGCGGGAGCATCGGCGATGGCGGCGTCGCTGCGCGCTTCGCTCAGCGTCGGCGCAAAGTCGGTGCGTCGGCCAGAGTAACGCGACTGAATTGCAATGTGCGGGAAATGCTCCGCCGTGAGCGACTGGCTGTCGCATTGGAGCGCTGCCCGGAACAGGACGCTCGCGAGCTGGCGTACGTTCCCTGGCCATCCGTAGCGGATCAGGATGGCGAGAGCGTCATTGCCGATCGACAGCGGACGCAGGCCGGTCTGTTCGGAAAGGCGATTCAGGAAGTGCCGGGCAAGTGACGGGATGTCGCTGCTCCGGTCCCGAAGCGGCGGCAACGTGACCGTGGTCGCTGCGATCCGCTCTGCAAGCGGAGGGTGGAAATCCTCCGGCAGCGGGTGGCTGCTGGTGGCGATGATCCGCACATCGACCGACTGGCTACCGTTTAGTCCGACGGGCCTTACTTCACCGGTTGCGAGCACGCGATCCAGGCGCTCCTGGGTTTCCAGCGGCAGGGCGCCAATTTCGTCGAGCAGCAACGTGCCGGTATCGGCATGAACGAGCTTGCCGGTTTTGGGCGCGAATGCCCCCGGGAACGCGCCCTTCTCATGGCCGAAAAGTTCGCTGTCGATAATGTTGGCGGCGATGGCCTTACAGTCCAGCGACAGAAGCGGGCCCTTGGCGCGCAGGCTTGCCGCGTGGATTGCGCGGGCGACGGTTTCCTTGCCGGTACCCGGTTCGCCGATGATAAGAATGGGAAGACGATTTCGCGCCGCCTTCGCGGCCACGGCGAGCGCAGCCCGGAATTCGGGCGCTGCGCCGACCAGCTGCTCGAGCGCGAGTTCGGGCGCTAGCTTTTCGGAAACCGGTGCGAGCTCGCCGGCAGCCTTGCGCCGATCGGAATTGGCCGCAAGCGCTTCGAGCAGCCGCTCGGGCGCAACCGGCCGAACGAGGAAATCGGACGCGCCGGCCCGCATGGCCTCGACCGCAACCGTGACGGTATCGCTTTGCGAAAGCACGATGACCGGGAGCTCCTCGCGCTTCTCGCGAAGCGTGGCGATGAGGGCAGGGCCTCGCTCGGAATCCCAGCGGCCGATGAGGGCGGCGCGGATGTCTCGGCCATGGCTGCTCTGCAGGATGGCGATACCGCCCTCGTCGTCAGACGCGCCGACCACGCTCCAGCCCGCGCGGGCCGCGATTGCAGAGATCAACCGCCTCTCATCGACGTCGGTGTCGAGCAGCAAAAGGCAACGTGTGGGTTCTTCGCGCACAGGCATGGGACACTCAGCCTATGCGTGAAGGGGTAAATGCCGCCTTAAGACGTCGATGCCGTAGGTTCAGGACTTGGGCAGCGCGCCGGGCGTTGTTATGGACGAACGCAGATCGAATTCGAAAAGGGGTTTTTATGGCGCATGACGTTGAGCCGTTGCTGGCGAGTCCTCCTACCCCGGAAGTTGCGCGGCACGTCCACGACTATGAGAAGTTCACCGGCATGATCAAATGGGGCGCGATTGTCTGCCTCATCATCGGGTTCGCCGTTATCCTCATCATCAGCTAGCCACATCCGCATCATGAAAATCGCGGTGCTCAAGGAAGCGGCGGGGGAATCCCGCTGTGCGGCGATCCCCGAGACCGTGAAGAAGTTTGCGGCGCTCGGTGCGGAAGTTGCCGTCGAGAAGGGCGCCGGCGTGGCGGCCGCGATCTCCGACGCCGAATTCGAATCGGCGGGCGCTAAGGTGGGCAGCCGCGCGGATGTCCTCAAAGGCGCGGGAATCATCCTGTGTGTCGACGGTCCCGAGCCGCCGTCCCTGAAGGGTGCCGACAAAGATGCCGTGCTGGTCGGCGCGCTCGATCCGGTCCGCCGGCGCGATGCGATCGAGGCTTACGGCTCTGCGGGGCTCGAAGCGCTGGCAATGGAGTGGATGCCGCGAATCACGCGCGCACAGTCGATGGACATCCTTTCATCGCAGTCGAACCTTGCGGGCTACAAGGCCGTCGTCGATGCGGCCGCGACCTTCGGGCGAGCCTTTCCGATGATGATGACGGCGGCGGGGACGATCAGCCCGACGAAGGTGTTCGTCATGGGCGTCGGCGTGGCCGGCCTGCAAGCCATCGCCACGGCGAGGCGGCTCGGGGCCCAGGTCAGCGCGACGGACGTTCGCTCAGCTACCAAGGAGCAGATTCAGTCGCTGGGCGCGAAACCGATTTTCGTGGAGAACGTCGCCGGGATCGAGGGCGAAGGATCCGGCGGCTACGCAACCGAAATGTCGCCGGAATATCAGCAGGCGCAGGCCGAGCTGGTGTCGGGGCATATCGCCAAGCAGGACATTGTCATCACGACCGCGTTGATTCCGGGCAAGCCGGCGCCGCGCCTGATCAGCGACGCGCAGATTGCAACGATGCGCCTGGGGAGCGTTATCGTCGATATGGCGGCGGACGCTGGCGGCAATGTGGAGGGCACCGCGTCCGGTGAAAGCGTAGTGAAGCATGGCGTGACGATCATAGGCGCAGCCAATCTCGCGCGCACCCTGCCGGCTGACGCATCAGCGCTCTTTGCCCGCAATCTATACAATTTCCTCAGCGCATTCTGGGACAAAGACCAAGGTCGGCCGGTCATTCCGGACGACGACGAGATTGTTCGAGCAATTCGGCTGACCCAAGGTGGCAAGGTGGTGAACGAGCGGCTCACAACCGCTGCCTAAGCGTGGCTAAAACAGCCGACATCCTGGTGATTGGCGGCGGTATCGCGGGACTGTCGGCCGCGGCCGAGCTATCGAAGCACGCGCAGGTCATCGTGCTTGAGGCCGAAGGGCAAATCGGCTTCCACGCGTCTGGCCGAAGCGCGACGATGCTGCATTACGCGCTTGGAGATTCAGTCGTCCGCGCATTGACGCTCGCGAGCCGGGCATTCTTCGATGATCCACCCGCCGGTTTTGCAGACTCGCCTCTCGGGCGCCGTATGCCGGTCCTGATTTATGCGTGGGACGACGAACGTGAGGCGCTCGATGCCCTCGATGCCGAGATTGCGCCGTTCGCAGCACTGGATCGGCTCGACGCGCAACAGGTTCATCAGCTCTGTCCGCTGTTAAAGGAAAATGCGTGCCACGGGCTTGCCGACCTCAACGGCATTCGCCTCGATCCCCATGCGATGCTTCAGGCAAATCTCCGCGCACTGCGGAATGCGGGCGAGCTGCATACCAATCGTCGTGTCGCCACCATTTTACCCGAGGCTGGCGGATGGCGAGTCACTACCGAGGATGGCGCGGTCTACTCATCCGCGATCGTCGTGAATGCAGCCGGTGCGTGGGCGGACCAGATTGCGCGTGCGGCAGGCGTCGCGCCGCTGGGCCACGAGCCGAAGCGCCGGACGATCATCACTTTCGACGGGCCAGCCGGCACAGATCTGAAGCACCTACCTTTCACGAAGACAGTCGACGACGAACTCTACTTCGCGCCGGAGAGCGGCAGATTGTTTGCTTCGCCGATGGACGAAGTGCCGAGCGATCCCTGCGACGCGCAGCCGGATGAACTAGAAGTCGCGCTCGCCGCATTCAGGATGGAGGAGCGCACGATCGTGAAGGTCGAACGCATACATAGCCGCTGGGCCGGACTTCGGACCTTCACGCCGGACCGTCGGCCGGCCGTGGGTTTTGCCGCCGACGCGCCCGGCTTTTTCTGGCTGACGGGACAGGGCGGGTTCGGCCTGCAAACCTCGCCGGCGCTGGCGCGTATCGCCGCAGCGTTGATTTTTGAAAGGGATTGGCCCGTACCGCCCGTCAGTGCCGAGGCGCTACGACCCGGACGCTTCTTCCGGGAGCCGGCATAGGTCGACCCAACGGTCGGCCACCAGGTCGAACAAGCGTTCGGTGGGTACCTCAACCGATGTGCTGAGCGATCCGCCCGCGGGATAAACGACGTCGAAACACTGCAGCGAGACATCGAGATAGATGGGCAGGGGCCTGCTGAGGCCGAATGGGTTCACGCCGCCCACCGGATGTCCCGTGATCTCAAGCGTCTCTTCTGCTCCAAGCATTCGCGGGCGTGCGCCGAACTCATCCTTGCATTTTCGGTTGTCGAGCCGCGCGTCCCCGCGGGCGACTAGCAAGAACAAATGATCTCCGGCGCGAACCGCCAGGGTCTTGGCGATGCGCCCCGGCTCGACGCCGAGCGCCTTCGCTGCCGTCTCGACGGTCGCTGTCGTCTCCCTGACCTCGATAAGCTGAAGGTCGGGTGCATGCTCTTCGAGCCAGTCGCGGACGGATTCAAGGCTCATTCGCCGATCAGATGGAGGGCGACCTGCCGCTCGGGCGTGCCGCGCCGATGCTCGAATAGGTAGATGCCCTGCCAGGTGCCAAGCGCGATGCGGCCGCCGGCCACAGGGATGGTGAGCTGCGTTTGTGTGAGTGCCGAGCGGAGGTGGGCCGGCATGTCGTCTGGGCCTTCGTCGTCGTGCTCGTAGGGGCCACCCTCGGGAGCCAAACTGGCAAAATAAGCTTCCAGATCGCGACGTGCGGCCGGAGCGGCATTTTCCTGGATGACCAGCGAAGCCGACGTATGGCGGCAGAACAGGGTGAGCAGCCCCTCATCTATGCCGGTCGATTGAACCCAGCGCGCCACCTCAGGCGTGAATTCGTGCAGCCCAGGCCGCACGGCGCGAATCGGGAGAATGTAGCCGAACTGGCGCAGCATCAGTGCTGCCTAGCCATGGGAGCGCGGTCGCGCCAGCAGGGGAAGTTTGTCAGCTCAAACGAAAACGCCCGCCAAAAGGCGGGCGCTCCTAAGTAATTGATTTTTGTCCGAAGCTTCGGACGGACCGGGCGTCAGCCGCCGGCGCCGCCGCCGCACCAGCCGCCGCCGAACAGCCAATCCCAGACGCCGCGGCGAGGGTCGATCTTCTTCATTGCCAAGCCCCTTGTTCAACGAACTGCGGTTTTGCAGTTGCGATGATATTAACCTTAATCGTTGTGGTTAGCAAACGAGTAATGGTTAACAAATGGCGCGCCTGCCGACCGTTCGAACATCAAAAAAAAGCGCCCGCGTGGACGCGGGCGCTTTCGATCTTTGATTGAAGGGACAGCGAGCTCAGCCGCCAGCGCCGCCACCGGCCCAACCGCCGCCGAAGAGCCAGTCCCAGATGCCACGGCGCGGATCGATCTTCTTCACTTCGGAACCCCTTCCCAACGATTCGACAGCGGCAATCAATCCTACTTTTCTTGGTTAGTAAATGGGTAACCATGTTTCGATTGCGCGCGCAGCCAATCCCGTTCCGGGACGGGACAAATCAGATTGATCTTTGCTTAGGCCGCGCCGCGCTTGCGGTCGGTGGACAGGCGCTTCGTCAGGCTGTCGAGGCTCATGGGCCGGCCGATGGCGAAGCCCTGCGCAATGTCGCAGTTCATCTCGGCCAGGACGTCGAGGACGTCGCGATGCTCGACGCCTTCGGCGACCACCTTGCGACCGAGCGAGTGAGCGAGGCCAATCGTAGACTGGACCATCAATCGGTCGCTCCGATTTTCCACGATGCCTTTGACGAAGCTCTGGTCGATCTTGATCTCGCTCGCAGGAATCTTCTTGAGATAGTCGAGGGTCGACAGGCCGGTGCCATAATCGTCGATCGAAATGTTGATGCCGAGGTCACACAGCCGTGTGATCATGTCGAGCCCTTCGCCGCCGGTGAGCGCGGCGGTCTCCGTGAGCTCGAGGGTCAGGCGGTGCGGCGCGAGGTGGTGCCGGGCAAGGAGAGCCGAGAGCCGTAGAGTGAAGCCCTTGTCGGTGAGCAGGCGCGCGGAGAGGTTCACCGCGATCTCGAACTCGGTCCCGCGCTTATTGATCTGCGCTGCGGCGGCGACCGCCTGCTCCAGCACGAAGTCCGTCAGCTTTCCAATACGGTTGCTCTGTTCGGCAGCCGCGACGAACTCCGACGCGGCGATCGGCCCCTTTTCCGGATGGGTCCAGCGCGCCAGCGCCTCGGCGCCGACGATGCGACGCGACTTCAGGTCAAGCTTCGGCTGATAGGCAACCCAGACTTCGCCGCGGTCAATGGCTTCGTCCAGCTGGCTGAGCATGGACAGCTTCCATGACGCATTCTCGAGGCTCTCTGGGTCGTGATACTTCCACTTGAGCCCGTCGTGGGCGGCATCATCGGCGGCGACCAACGCGCTAGCAAGCCGATTGGCGACCGACCGACCGCTACCGACCTCCACGCCGAACGAGATCGACAGGTCGATCGCGAGGCCGGTAATCCGCGCAGGATTACGGAACAAGGTGTGGAGCGCCTCGAGGTGGTTGCCAAAAGGCTCACGTGAGTTGGCGAGCCAGGCGAAGATGCCGGCGTCGCCCTGGTAGAGCGTCCTGTTGGGAGAGCCGACCTTCAATCGGGCGACAATCTGCTCGATCAGCTGTGCCTCGCTCTGCGGCGGCAGAGTAGCGACGATCTCCTCGTAGTTCAGGATGCGCGCAGCGATCAGCGCCTGCTCACGCCCTTCGCGGTTGCCCTTGAGTGCATTGAGGTTGGGCAGGTTGGACAGCGGGTTGACCAGCCCGAGAGCCTTGTAGCTCCGCCAGCCGAGCACGCTCGCGATGATGATCACGACGAAGAGACCGGGCGTTACGTCCATTGAAATGAGGTGGCTCTCGGGGAGAGCCGGGCCAATCAGCATCGCGGCCACCGCCGTGCCTAGCAAAAGGCCTTGATGCCTAGCGCTGCGACATGAGAGCGCAATCGCACTCACTACCAGCGCAAAGAAGAACAGGGGTGTCCAACCGACGTTGACCGGCTGGCCGGACTTCAAGGTCTCACCGCCGATGATGTGGACATAGGCGCCGCCCATCTTTCCCGTCCCCGGCAGGAAGAACTGGTCGCCGATTTCCTCGCTCGCCGCACCGATCACAACGTCCTTGCCCTCAATGGAACGCCGATCGAAATCGCCTTTTATGATGTTCGCTGCTGAAATCGTCGGAATGGACTTGGGATCGGTGGAATAGTCGGGCGCAAAGGTGCCCTCCGTCGCTCCGCGCCGACGGGCCATGATCGATGAGAAGGACGGAATGACCTTATTGTCGACGGTTGCCACATAGGGAATGCCTGTCACCGCCAGCTGGAAATTATAGCGCCAGCTAATGGACCCCACACCCTTCGCAGCGTTAGCGAGCATGGGCAGCGGCCTGCCGTCTCCCTCGCTGACGTCCGCAGGGTCCGCGTGCGTGCGGGCAGCCAGGATCACGCGGCCGGAGCGCTTCATGGCATCCCGAAACGTTCGATCATCCGCGGCGCTGCCTGCGCCCGAAAAGGTCAAATCGAAAAAGATCTGCTTGGCGCCGGCTTCGCTGAGCTGGTCGGCAAGCCGCGCGTGGTGCCGGCGGGACCAGGGCCACCGCCCGACGCGCCGCAATGAATCGTCATCGATCTTGATGAGGACGATGTCTCCGCTTGCTTTGTGCCAGTGCAGGCTGTTGCGGGCGGTGCGGAGCCATCCTTCGGCGATGTCGCCAAAGCCGATGAGCCCGAAGATCAGCCCGGCAACAGCCGTCCAGAGCAGCAGCTTCCACTGCTTGCGATCCAGATTCAGTCTGCTGCGCTTCGACACCGGGCTCGTGCTTCCTTCGAGTAGCCGCCCGTGCATGCGCGCGAAAAGGTTAGAAAATTGATAACCGCATTCGGATTAACAGCCGGATTGCCCACCGGCACTCGACACTGAGCCAGCGACCCGCCATCAATGCCGCGCTGCTCGCCGGAGGGGTCATGGACTTCATTTCCATCCTGTCGATTTTCGTGCTCGCCTGCTTCGTCGGTTATTTTGTCGTCTGGTCGGTCACGCCGGCGCTTCACACGCCTTTGATGTCCGTGACCAACGCGATTTCCTCGGTGATCGTCGTCGGAGCCTTGATCGCCGCGGCTACTGCAGGAAGCCCGGTTTCGAAGTGGCTCGGGCTCGCGGCCGTCGCGCTCGCGAGCGTGAACATCTTCGGCGGGTTCGCCGTCACGCAGCGGATGCTCTCGATGTACAAGAAGAAGGAGCGCCGCGATGCATGAGGCGGTCGCTCAACCGTCTTGGGTTTTGCTTGCCTATCTGATCGCAGGCGTCTGCTTCATCCTTGCCCTGCGCGGCCTGTCCAGTCCCGAGAGCAGCCGCCGCGGCAATTTCACTGGCATGCTCGGCATGGCGATTGCGGTCGCGACGACGCTTGCGATCCACGAGATCGCCTCGCTTCCGGAAATCGCGGGCGCGATGCTGATCGGAGGCGGGATCGGGCTGATCACCGCGCGGAAGATCCAGATGACGGCGATGCCGCAGCTGGTTGCGGCATTTCACAGTCTGGTCGGTATGGCTGCCGTGTTGGTCGGCGCGGCCGCCTACCTGAACCCGGAAGCGTTCGGTATTGCATCTCGCATCACGCCGATCCTTGGGCCGTCGATCATCAGTATCCTACCGGTCAGCCGGATCGAGTTGGGACTGGGCGTCGCGATCGGCGCAATCACCTTTTCCGGTTCGGTAATCGCTTTCCTGAAGCTCAACGGGAACATGTCGGGCAAGCCAATCCTGCTGCCCGGCCGCCACGTCATCAATTTTGGCACGCTCTTCGCGATCCTCGCGTTGATTGCCTACTTCACGCAGGACCAGGATCCGTGGGTCTTCTTCACGATCATGGGGCTGAGCTTCGCGATCGGCTTCTTGCTGATCATCCCGATCGGCGGTGCGGATATGCCGGTCGTGATCTCGATGCTGAACAGCTATTCCGGCTGGGCCGCTGCGGCGATGGGCTTCACGCTCCACAACAGCGCGATGATCATCACGGGCGCACTGGTCGGCAGCTCGGGCGCGATCCTGTCCTACATCATGTGCCGGGCAATGAACCGCAGCTTCCTCTCGGTGATTTCCGGCGGCTTCGGCGCGGTGGCTAGTGCCGGCGAGGCAGCGGCAATCGATCGACCGTACAAGCGCGGCTCCGCGGAGGATGCGGCGTTCCTGATGAAGCAGGCCGAGCAGGTGATCATCGTTCCTGGCTACGGCATGGCCGTCGCCCAGGCGCAGCATGCCGTCCGCGAGATGGCCGACCTCCTCAAGAAGGAGGGTGTGAGGGTCAAATATGCGATCCATCCCGTCGCCGGCCGCATGCCCGGCCACATGAACGTACTGCTGGCCGAGGCGAACGTGCCCTACGACGAAGTCTTCGAGTTGGAGGACATCAACAGCGAGTTCGCCCAGAGCGATGTCGCCTACGTGATCGGCGCGAATGATGTGACGAACCCCGCCGCCAAGAGTGACAAGAGCTCGCCGATCTACGGCATGCCCGTGCTCGACGTAGAGAAGGCGCGAACGGTGCTGTTCGTGAAGCGCTCGATGGGCGGCGTTGGCTATGCCGGCATCGACAACGATCTCTTCTACCGCGACAACACGATGATGCTGCTCGGCGACGCCAAAAAGATGACCGACGAGATCGTCAAAGCCCTCGGCTGATCGCGGCTGCTCTCAACTTGTCGCAACCGTGTTAAACCTGCGCTAAACCAGCACTTTAACCGCTTGTCGGCGCTGTCAAGTTGCTCGACAAAACGCAACGGCTGATTCCGATCGGCCATGAAGCGAGAGCGGGGAAGGGGGCGCAGGTTGCGCAAGCTTGGGATCATCGGCGGGACGAGTTGGTCGTCCACGGCGCTTTACTATGAGCACATCAATCGCGCGGTGGCCCGCAGGCTAGGTGGCCTGCATAGCGCCGTTCTCGCAATCGAAAGCCTCGATCTGGCGCCCTACGCGCAAATGGAAATTTCGGGCGACTGGGACGGCGTCGCGCGCGTCACGCTCGAAGCGGCGCGTCGGCTCGAGGCTTCAGGTGCGGAGGGCGTGATCATCACGTCGAACACGGGCCACAAGGTTTTCGAGGCCGTTGCTGCCAACATCGGCGTGCCGATGCTGCATATCGGCGACTTTACGGCGGAGCAGCTGGCAGCCGACAAGTGCTCGCGTGTTGCCCTGTTGGGAACCCGTTTCACGATGACGGAGCCACACATTCGCAGCCGCTTCGAGGCTCGGGGGATTTCGCTCGCGCCCATCGATCCCGTCTGGATAGCGGAAGTCGATCGGATCATTTTCGAAGAGCTTGCCGCGGGCCGCGTGGTTCGCGACAGCCAGCGCAAGCTCAAGACGCTGATTACTGAGCTGTCGAAGCAGAAGGTCCAGGCGGTCGTCCTGGGCTGCACCGAGCTGGTCATGGCCGTCGACGTTCGTGCAAACGTCCTTCCCGTCTACGACACTGCGGTCATCCACGCGCGCGCCTGCGTCGACTGGATGCTCGCCGAAGAGGTTGCCGCGGAAGCTCGCGCAGCCGCCTGAGCCAAGATTGCCCTGACCGAGAGTTGAGGTTAGCCTCGCCCCGAGAAAGGGGTGGCCATGCGAGCAATTCTGTCTCTGGGCGCGGCGCTTCTGGCAGTTACGGCACCAGCAGCCGCCCAGCACGAGCATGCAGCTTCGACGGCAACTGCCGACCGGGTCGGTTCCGTCAATTTGAAGAACGACGGCAATCCCGCGGCGCAGCTCCCGTTCAAGCGGGGCGTCGCGCTGCTCCACAACTTCGAATATGCCTCCGCGGCGGAAGCGTTCCGGTCCGCACAAGCCGCGGATCCCGGCTTCGTGCTCGCCTATTGGGGCGAGGCGATGACCCACAATCATCCGCTTTGGGCCGAGCAGGACGCACAGGCCGCACTGGCGGTTCTGGCAAAGCTTGCGCCGACCGAGGAAGCGCGGCGGGCGAAGGTCCGGAGCGCTCGTGAGGGGCAGTGGCTTGCGGCAGTCGAGGCGCTCTATGGCGGCGGAACGAAAATCGAGCGCGACTTCGCTTATGCCGATAAGATGAAAGCGTTGTTCGAAGCGGATCGAGCCGATGTCGACGCTCGAGCTTTTCGCGCCCTGGCGATCATGGGCCTGGCGCACAGCGGACGCGACATTCCGCTCTACATGCAGGCAGCGGCACTGCTCGAGGAAGCCTTCCCGCAGCACCGCGACCACCCCGGAGTGGTGCACTACCTGATCCATACGTACGACGATCCGGCACACGCGCCGCTGGGTGAGCGAGCGGCGGCGCGATACGCGACCGTCGCTCCCGATGCCGGTCATGCCCAGCACATGGTCTCGCATATCTATCTCGCGCTTGGCCGCTGGCACGAAGTCGAGACGGCAAACGTGAACGCAATGCGCGTCGTGAATCAAGCACGGGCCAGTCGCGGCCAACCTGCCGCAGCATGCGGCCATTATGCCGAATGGCAGGTCTATTCAGTGCTCCAGCAGGGTCGCGACGCACGGCCGCTGATTGACAGGTGTCGCGCCCAGGCCGCCGCCGAGCTAGCCGCCGCCAAGGAGACGTCGGCCTTGGGCAGCGTCCGGAGCCAAGTGAGCAGCTGGTCGGACATGGCGCTAATGCAAATGGTCGAGACGGGTGAGTTCCCGGCCACCCTCGAGCTGCCGGCAGGCCGCTATGCCGTGGCTCGCTTCAACCTCGACTACGCGCGATTGCTGTCTTCGCGCCGCGACGTTCGCCGTGCGACGGCTGCTCTCACCGACATGAAAGCCGACCGTGCTGCTATTGCGGCAGTGATGGCCAAGGACATGCCCGACGGCGACGATTTCATGCCCTGGCTAGACCGCGCGGTCGCTCAGGGCGAGGCAATCCTTGCGCTGGCACAGGGCAAGCACGACGAGGGGATAAGGCAGCTGAGGAACGCCGCTGCAGCCGAAGCTGAGCTTCCGGTTCCGTTCGGCCCTCCGGTCCTGGCGAAGCCCAGCGCCGAGCTATTGGGCGAGGAGTTGCTTGCCGTGGGAAAGAAGGCCGACGCCGCCGACGCGTTCGAAAGAGCATTGGCAGCCGCTCCCAACCGGCGGCGCTCGGTCCAGGGGCTTGCCGCGGCGTCCGTCAAGCCTGCCCTCGCAAGCAAGGACGGTACGCACTAAGTCGGACGGATGGACCGAACTCCGGCCGACCGTCCCGATCATCCAAGAGCCGCCGAGCGCTTCAATGAAGAGCAGGCGACCTATGCTGTGCGCGGTTCGGACCAGCCGGACCTGGAGCAAGGCGTGGCCGCGATCCGCGAGGTTCTGAAGACGCTTCCCGTCAGGCCCGGCGTGTACCGCATGCAGGACTCGGGGGGACGTCCTCTACGTGGGCAAGGCGCGGGCGCTCAAGAGCCGCGTGACGAGCTATACGCAGGTCGCGCGGCTGACGAAGCGGCTGCAGAGGATGGTGGCGCAGACGCGGTCGATGACGATCGTGACGACCCGGACGGAGGCGGAGGCGCTGCTTCTGGAGGCGCAGCTGATTAAGCGCTTCCGGCCGCCGTACAATGTGCTGCTCCGCGACGATAAGAGCTTCCCGTTCATCCTCCTTCGTGAGGATCATGCCTTTCCGCGGGTGCAGAAGCACCGCGGCGCGCGTCGCATCAAAGGGCAATATTACGGGCCGTTCGCCAGCGCCGGATCGGTGACCCGCACGCTTAATGCGTTGCAGAAGCTGTTCCTTCTAAGAAGCTGTTCCGACAGCTTTTTCGAAAATAGATCGCGACCATGCCTGCTCTATCAGATCAAGCGCTGCTCGGCCCCCTGCGTCGGTCGCATCCACGAAGCCGACTATGACGAGCTGGTGGACGAGGCAAAGGAGTTCCTGGCCGGCAAGTCCACCGGCGTGCAAGCGCGGTTAAGCAAGCAAATGGCCACTGCCGCGGAGAAGCAGGACTATGAACTGGCCGCGGTTTATCGCGATCGATTGCGCGCGCTGACCTACATCCAGGGTAGCCAGACAGTGCATGCCGAAGGGCTCGGCGATGCCGACGTGTTCGCGTTGGCCTGCAAGGGCGGGACGATGTCGATCCAGGCCTTTTTCATTCGTGGCGGGCAGAACTGGGGTCATCGTGCATTCTTCCCTGCGCATACGAGCGAAGTCCCGGAAGCCGAGGTTTTCTCAAGCTTTCTTGTCCAATTCTATGAGGACATGCCGCCTCCGCGGCGCATCCTGGTGGATCGCGAATTGCCCGAACGCGAACTGCTCGAAGAAGCACTGTCCGAGCGTGCCGAGCGCAAGGTCGTGATCGAGCGACCGCAGCGCGGCGCGCGGCGCAAGCTGCTGGAGCAGGCCCAGCGGAATGCCGAGGAGGCGCTTGATCGCCGGCTTGCCGAGACGACCACGCAGGGAAAGATCCTGCGTGAGCTCGCGGACACTTTCGAGTTGCCCGATGTTCCAAAGCGCATCGAGGTCTACGACAACAGCCACATCATGGGGACGAATGCCACCGGTGCGATGATCGTCGCCGGGCCCGAGGGCTTTCGAAAGAACAGCTATCGCAAGTTCAACATCAAGCGGCCTGAGACGCAGCCCGGCGACGACTTCGCGATGATGCGCGAGGTGCTCGAGCGCCGGTTTGCCCGGCTGGAGAAGGAAGATCCCGACCGCAGCAGCGGGGAATGGCCGGACCTGCTTCTCATCGATGGTGGGAAGGGCCAGCTCTCTTCGGTGTGCGAGGTCATGGAGGACGCAGGCGTGCACGACGTCCCTGTCGTCGCGGTGTCCAAGGGTCCTGATCGCAACGCAGGGCGCGAAACCTTCCATCTTCCCGGCGGACGCGAGCTGACGCTTCCGCCGAACTCGGCAACATTGTTCTATCTCCAGCGCTTGCGCGACGAAGCCCACAGGTTTGCGATCGGCACGCACCGAGCGAAGCGGGCCAAGAGCCTGACCACGTCGACGCTGGACGAGGTCCCCGGCATCGGGCCTAATCGCAAGCGCGCGCTTCTCATGCATTTCGGCACTGCCCGCGCAGTGAAAGGTGCGGCCTTGGAGGACCTCGAAAAGGCGCCCGGGATCAGCAAGGCGACGGCGCGTCAGCTCTACGACTATTTCCACCCGCGCGGATGAGGTTTGAAGCCAAGGCGATCGTCTGCGCACTCCGAAATCACGGAGAGCATGGGGCGGTCGTGCGCCTGATGACTTCGGAGCACGGCCTGCAGGCGGCATACGTGCGCGGCGCGCGAGGGCGTCGAATGCGTCCCGTGCTGATTGCCGGAAATCTGGTGCAGGCACAGCTCGCGGCGCGCACGGACACGCAACTTCCGCAAGCGACCGTCGAGTTGCTCCACAGCCGTGCGCCTCTTCTGTCGGAGCCGCTGCCGGCGGCGGCGATCGAATGGGCAACGGTTCTGACCGCGACTGCGCTTCCGGAGGGCCAGCCTCACCCGAGGCTGTACGAGGCACTGGAAGCGCTGCTGGACGCGATCGAGGCAGCACCTTCGGCGCTCGGCTGGGGAACGGCGATGGTGCGCTACGAGCTGCTACTCCTTGCCGAACTCGGCTTCGGGCTCGATCTCGATCGTTGCGCGGTGAGCGGCGGTAATAACGATCTGGTCGCGGTCAGCCCCAGGTCCGGTCGCGCTGTCAGCGCCGCAGAGGCTGAGCCATATGCGGGCAAGCTCCTGCCGTTGCCATTGTTCGTCAGGGTAGGCGGCCGTGCATCGTGGCAGGAGATTGCAGACGGCCTCGATCTCACCGGCCACTTTCTCCTCCGCGACGTCATCACGGACGGCTTGCGTCCAATCTCCGAGTCCCGCGAGCGGCTCGTCGACCGGTTGCGCCGCGCGGGTGGTCTCGCCTAGGTTGCGCTCGTGACCACCGACGCACTGGCCATGCTCTTTCCGAACGTCTCTGTGACCCGTGGGATCGCGGTGAGGGTGGCGGTCAGCTTCCTGGCTGAGCAATCGGACCCATCCTCCAACCGGTGGTTCTGGTCCTATCATGTGCGGATTGAGAACGGCTCCGATCGGGCAGTGCAGCTGCTGTCGCGGAGTTGGACCATCATCGACGGGCGCGGCACCGTGCACGAAGTCGTCGGCGAAGGTGTTGTCGGGGAAATGCCCCTGATCGCTCCAGGCGCAAGCTTCGATTATGTGTCCGGCTGTCCGCTCGATACGTCATCGGGAGCAATGAGCGGAAGCTATCGGATGGTGGACGAAGACGGCACCGCCTTCGATGTCGCCATTCCCCGATTCCAGCTCCTCGGGGCCTGACAAGGCCGCCGACGGAGTCCGTGGCGAAACGAGGTGCCATGCGAAGCGGTAATTCGGAACCGAGCGGCGCGAGGGGTTACCGCGCTTACGTGATCGGCGACGTTCACGGCCGTCTCGATCTTCTCGAACAGCTGTTGGCACGCATCGAACGGGACTGGTCGGAGCGTCCGGGCTCGAAAAGTCGTGCTCGTATTCCTAGGCGACCTGATCGACCGCGGTCCTCAGTCGGCGCAAGTGATCGAGCGGCTTCGCACCTATGCGTCTCCCGGCGCGGAGATGGTTTTTCTCTTGGGCAATCATGAGGAGGTCCTGCTTCGGATCATCGGTGGCGAGACGTCGCTTGTGCCCAGCTGGCTTAGCTTTGGCGGCGCTCAATGCCTTGAGAGCTACGGTGGCGATGCGCGCCGCGTCGCGCAAAGTCCGGAAAGCGAAGCGCTGGAGGCGATCCGGGCCGCGATCCCGGCCGAGCACCTGAAATTCCTGGAGAGCTTCGTCGATACGTGTCGCTTCGGCGATTATTTGTTTGTCCACGCCGGCATCCGGCCGAATGTTCCCATCGATGAGCAGCTTCAGTCCGACCTTCGGTGGATCCGCGAGCCTTTCCTCATGGACGACACTGATCATGGCTGTGTGGTGGTTCATGGACACACGATCAGTGAGGCTGTCGAAGAGCGCGGGAACCGGATCGGGATCGACACGGGCGCCTATCGGACCGGCGTCTTGACTGCGCTCGCCGTCGAAGGACGCGATCGCTGGTACCTCGACACAGGTAGTTGAGCGCACGGCGATCAATCCGAGCTTACATTGAACTGATCCCTTCCGGGCGCTAATCCTTTCCACCTTGAACATAACTGAGGGGATCTCGCTGATGCGAGGAGTGATCGTGTTTGCTGATCTTGCCCCCATTCGTCTTCGTCTTGCAGGATCGCTCGCAGCGGTCTTCTTGCTCGTTGGATGCACTGATACGCGTGGCGGCCCGATCGCCTACGACCAGTCCTTTGCGCCTCCTGACGCTCCATCGCTCCAGACGCTCGAGTTTAACTATAAGATTGCGCCGAAGGACAAGCTGGCGATCAAGGTTTTCAAATCCGAGGACCTTACTGGCGACTATGACGTCGATCTCGCCGGCCATATCTCGCTGCCTTTGATTGGCGAGGTCGATGCGGCGAACCTTACAACCGCGGAGCTCGACGACAGGCTGTCGCAGAAGCTTGGAGAGAAATATCTCGAGCGCCCTGACGTCAGTGTCAGCATCAAGCAGTCGACAGGCCGCATGGTCACCATCGATGGCGCGGTGAAGGATTCCGGGTCGTTCCCGATCGCCGGCAATATGACGCTGCTGCAGGCCGTGGCGCTTGCTAAGGGCACCAGTGAAGACGCCAATCCGCGGCGCGTCGCCATTTTCCGCACGATCAACGGAAAACGCCAGGCCGCCGCATTCGATCTCACCACCATCCGCCGCGGCCAGTCGGAAGACCCCGCAGTCTACGCCGGCGACATCATCGTGGTCGATGGATCCTCCGTGAAATCGCTCGAAAAGCGTTTGCTCCAAAGCATTCCGCTGTTCGCCATCTTCGGGCCCCTCTGAGTGGCCATTGAGCCAATCCACGAAGGGCAGGGGCCGTTATGAACAACAACCTGCCTGTCCCGAATCAAGGCTCATGGCCAATCTCGAACTACGCTCCGCCGGCCCAGCCGGCCCCCGGTCAGCGCACTTATTCGGCGACGAGCATTCTCGATTTTTCAATGCTGCTTCGGATTATCCAGCATTGGCGTTGGGTAGTGATCGGCGCGGTCGCCGCGGGCTTCATCGCCGCTATCCTCATAACTTTAGTTACGCCTCCGGTTTACCGCGCATGGGTCACGCTCGAAGCCAATCCGCCCGCTTTTTCGGTCAGTGACGACCAATCCCGTGAGCGCGACGCGAGCACGAGCAACACCTACGATTTCGTCGCGACGCAGGTCGGACTAGTCTCAAGCAAGAGCGTTGCCGAGCGGGCCGCGCAGGAGCTGAATCTTCCCGACAATCCGACCGTCGTCCCGCAGAATGTCGATGCTTCGCAGCGACTGAAGATTGCGACCGGGGTGGTTTCCGGCGGGTTGCACGTCCTGCCGCCCCTGGAAGGCCAGCTGATCAAGTTCAGCTATGACTCCACGTCGGCCCAGCTTGCAGCGGCGATCGCCAACGGAATTGCCGAGAGTTTCATCAACACTGCGCTGCAACGTCGATACGAGGCGTCAGCCTATGCGCGCAATTTCCTCGAACGGCAGATCGCGAAAACGCGGGGCGACCTGGAGCGCTCGGAACGCTCACTCGTCGGCTACGCACAGGCTCAGGGCATCATCAATACGGCCGGGCCGTCGGAAGGCAATGCGCCGCCTGGGGACACCAACTCCCTTCAGGGCGAGTCGCTGGTGACCTTGAACAAGGCGCTGGCCGATGCAACGGCGCGTCGCGTCGCGGCCGAAGGCGCCTATCGGCAATCGCTCGCAACCGGCCCGACGAGCGAAGTCACCAGCGGCACGCAAGCTTTGCGGTCGCAGCGCGCGACGCTCGAGGCCGAATTTCAGCAGAAGCGCACTTTCATGAAGCCGGAGCATCCTGAAATGCTCAGCCTTCGCTCGCAGATCGACGAGTTGGACAAGCAGATTGCGCGGGAATGGCAGCGCAAATGTCGTCCGGACGAAACAACTCGCTCCTTGCCGATTATCGCGCGGCCGAGTTCGCGGAACGAGCGCTTCAGGCGCGCGTCGCGGGTCTCAAAGGTGCAGTGCTCAACCTTCGGGGGCGAAGCATCCAGTATAATATCCTGCAACGGGAGGTGGATACCAACCGAAGCCTCTACGACGCCCTGCTTCAGCGCTACAAAGAGATCGGTGTGGCCGGCGGTGTGGGAACCGCGCCAGTGTCAATCGTCGATCGCGCCGACGTTCCCGGTCTTCCATACAAGCCGAACCTGCTGATGAACCTGCTCTTCGGCCTTGGGGCGGGCCTGCTTGCGGGCATCGCCGGGGCGGTGGGGCTCGGAATTCCTCAACGACACCATCAAGACACGCGAGGACGTCCGCAAGAAGCTGGGCATTCCTTGCCTTGGCGCAGTTCCGAAGACCGCTGCGCGAGACGCATTCGTCGACGATCTCAAGAATCCCACGTCGGCGATATCCGAAGCCTATTCAGCCATCGTCGCCGCGCTCCGGTTCAGCACTGAGGCGGGAATGCCGAAGGTCCTGCTCGTCACCAGCACGCAGTCCGCGGAGGGAAAGTCCTCGAGCGCACTGGCTTTGGCGCAAAATGCGGCACGCCGCGAGAAAACGGTGCTTCTGATCGATGGCGACTTGCGCAAGCCGGCATTCAAGGGCGGCACCGACAAAGTCGGGCTGAGCAAGCTCCTGACAACGGACGACCCTTTGCGCGGTCATGTCCTCGAGACACAACATACGAACCTATGGCTTCTTCCGAGTGGGCCCGTTCCACCGAACCCCGCGGACCTGCTTTCGACGGGTCGCATTCGGAAAATCGTCGCGGAAGCGGAGAGATGCAATTCGACCTGGTCATCATCGACGGGCCGCCGACGCTTGGACTTGCCGACGCCCCGCTTCTCGCATCCGCCGCCAATAACGTGCTGTTCGTCGTCGAAAGCGGATCGACGCGCACGCGCGCCGGGATCGAGGCTCTCAATCGCCTTGAAGCAACGGGGGTTCATGTCCTCGGCGCGGCCTTGACCAAGGCTCCGGCGGATGCGGCTTACGGCTATGGGCGGTACGGTTACGGCTATTCCTACGGCCAGAAGGCACTGGACAGGAAACGGACCGAGATCCTGATGATCCCGCAGGGACCCGAAAGCTGATACCCAGCGGCGAGGGAGCAAGCTGAGATGGCGCGCCTGCTGCTCGCAGTTGCAGTCGGTCTGCTCATCGCGATCCAGATCGTCCGGAATGCGGGGGTGTCTGCGCTTGCCGCGCGATCCCCCGATACGGCCGCGCGCATCTGGCGCGACCATCCGGCGACCGCGATATCTCTAGGCCTCACCCAAATCGCGAAGTCAGCTCGCGAGGGCACCCCGGTCCCTGCGCCGACGCTCGATGCGGTGCGGAATGCGGCACGTGGCGCGCCTCTTTCTCCCGAGCCATTCCTTGTGCGCGGCGTGCAGCGGCAATTGTCCGGAAGCCTACCAGAGGCGCTTCAAGCATTTCTCGCGGCCGAGCGCCGGGACCCGCGCTCGCTTCCCGCACACTACTTCCTCGCGGATCATTTCTTCCGGACCGGCAATGCCGACCGCGGCCTGGTCGAAGCCGCGGCTCTTGCCCGGCTTGCCCCGGGCGGCATTCCAAGTGCGGCACCTTATCTCGCCGCGTACGGGAAGCAGCGATCAGCGTGGCCGCAGCTGCGCAAAATCTTCGATCGTAACCCCTCGCTCGCGGCTGCGGCCTTGGCGACGCTTGCGAACGATCCGGACAATGCGGACGCGATCATGGCGCTTGCCGGTCACGAGCAGCGGATTTCGGGCGCGGCCTGGTTCCAGATCTTGCTCGCGAAGCTCATCGAAGCGCAGCATTATGAGCGCGCTCACGGAATTTGGCTGACCGTGACGCGCCAGTACAGGACGCGCGAACAAATTTTGCACGATCCGCGATTTGCGGATTTGACTTCGCCGCCTCCGTTCAACTGGGAACTGACGTCCTCGAGCGTTGGGCTGGCCGAACGTCAGCCGGGCGGCCGCCTGCACGTCATGTTCTATGGCCAGCAGGACGGGCTCCTCGCTCGTCAGCTGCTTCTGCTGCATCCAGGGCGTTATCGCATGTCCATGAGTGTAACGGGTGCGGGAGACAAGCGCGGCGCTCTGAATTGGTCGCTGCGCTGCAATCCATTGCAGGTGCCGTTCGCCGCCATCTCGCTCGACGTCGCCTCGGCTCGACCGTGGCAGTTCGACGTGCCTCCGGGATGCCGCGCGCAATGGCTGGAGCTGTCCGGCGTATCCGGCGAGGTGACCCAGCAGCTCGATGTCGGCATCAGCCAACTCAAGCTCGAGCGCGAACCCGCGAATGACTAGCCCGATCCGACAGAGCGTCGCGCCGCTCTACCTCTTTCTGTGCATCGTCCTTGGCGGCAGTGCACAAGGGGTTTGGGCGAACATGGTGCTGCAATTGCTTGGCGTGGCCATCCTCGCGCTGGCAGCGGCATCTCCGTCGCCAGAAGGATTGACGCCGGCAGGGCGGCATTTGCTGCTCCTTGCGCTGGGCGCAGTCGGCTTGATCGCTCTGCAAATGCTGCCGCTTCCCCCGTCGCTCTGGATGCAGCTCGGCGGCCGGCAGATCATCGTGGATGGCAATGCCGCCCTCGGATTGGGTGCGCCGTGGCTTCCCTTATCGCTGGCGCCATATCGCACGTTCGATGCGCTCCTCGGACTGATTCCGCCGCTCGCGCTCTTTTGCGCGATCGCAAGCCTGGGAGCGTACCGGCGCAGCTGGCTCGTCGCGGCGTTGGTCGGTGGGACGGTCTGCGGCATCGTGCTCGGAGCCCTGCAGGTCACGGCAGCGGGCTCCGAGGCCACCTCGTGGTACCCATATGCCCAGAGCAGCTTCGGCATCGCGACCGGCTTTTTCGCCAACGGCAATCATATGGCGACCCTCTTGGTCGCGACGATCCCGTTTCTTGCAGCGCTGGTACGGTCGGCTCAGGGCTTCAATCGGCAGCGAAGCTTGATGGTCATGGCGGTCACCGCCGCCGCGGCAGTCCTGTTATTTGTAGGCATCCTGCTCAATCGCTCGCTTGCCGGCTACGGACTAGCGCCACCAGTCCTCGCTGCGAGCGCCCTCATCCTCTTTCTTAAACGCGGGAACGCGCCCCGCGTCGCGGCCGCAGCCGCTGCGTTGCTGGCGCTCGGGGCCGCAATTCTGCTGGCGACCACCAGCCTGCGCGGAGGTACCTTTGAAACCGACGCGGGAATCTCGGTCGAGTTCCCGGCAGGAGATGCTGGGAACCGCGACTGAAGCGCTCCGCGATTACCTGCCTTGGGGCTCGGGTCTCGGCACATTCCGCAGCATCTACCAGCTCTACGAAGATCCGGCCGAGGTGACGAGCACCTATGTCAGTCATGCGCACAATGATTATGTCGAGCTGGCGCTGGAGGCCGGTTTGCCGGGCGTGTTGTTCCTCCTGCTATTCCTGGGCTGGTGGGGACGGGCAAGCTGGCGAGCATGGTCCGGCGCTGACGCCAACGCCTATGCACGCGCGGCGACGATCGCTTCGGCCGCCATCCTCGTTCACAGCCTGGTCGATTTTCCGCTTCGCACAGCGACGATCGCTGCGGTCTTCGCCATGTGCCTCGCCCTTCTCGTCGAACGGCCGCCCCTCTCGAGCAGGACCGGCTCCGACTGGCGCGCGGCCCGCCACGTGGTCATCAAATAGGAGTTCCTGCTGGGCCGGTTTTGGGAAAGCCTCGTGGCGGCGATGGCGTCGTGGCATCAGGGCAAGCTGTTCATCGAGCACGCCGTCAGCATCAGCCATGACTTGCTTCACCTGATCGTTGGTGTGCTCGTATGGATTGTGGTTGCGCTGGTGTCGCGCCGACCGCTCACCGCCTGGGTCCCGTGGGCATGGACCTTCGCGTTCATTTTCTGGAACGAGACGGTCGACCTGTGGGTGGAACGCTGGCCAGACGCCGGGATGCAATTCGGGGAGGGAGCCAAGGATCTGGCTCTGACGATGCTCTTGCCAACGTTGCTAATGCTCGCCGCACGCGCGCGACCGGATCTGTTTCGGGCAATGCCTCGAAAGCGGAAGCGCTGGTGAGCCCTGCTGGATTCGAACCAGCGACCTACTGATTAAAAGTCAGTTGCTCTACCGACTGAGCTAAGGGCCCGACCAGCCCGGCCCCGTTACCTGCGAGGGCGGCGGCGGGCAAGGCGGTGAGCGAGATGGCGAGCCGTCCGCGAGCCATGAATTCGCCAGCCAGGAGCAATGGCTGCGAGCGGTTCAAGGACAAAGGTTCGATGGTCGATCTCCCGGTGCGGGATGTTGAGGCCGCGCGATCGAAAGGTCCCGCCGCTCCACAGCACGATATCGAGATCGAGCACCCGTGGTCCCCAACGCTTGCCCGATCGTCGGCCGAATTCATGTTCGAGGCTCTTGAGCTGGGTGAGCAGCTCGGTCGGTCCGAGAACGGTTTCGACCAAGGCGACCGCGTTGGCGAAATCGCGGCCGGCACAGCCGTGCGCTGCATTGAGGACAATGGGCGATGTATCGAACAGCCCGAATTTGCCATCGAGTTCCGCGATCGCGGCTTCCACTACGCCCGCGGGCCGGCCGTGGCGCCCGTGCGGCCGATTGGAGCCGATCGCGATCGCGTAGAGGTACGTTGCGCCTGGCACTTCGGCTCGCCTAGGTCAGGTCCATGCGCTTCGCCACCCCCGCTGAGCTATCGCCCTTGCCGGAGGCGGAAGCGCCCCGCGACTGTCCGCTGTGTCCGCGCCTTGTCGCATTTCGCGAAGAATGCCGGGTGGAGTTCCCCACTTGGTGGAACGCGCCCGTGCCCGCGTTCGGCGACCGGGAAGCTTGGTTGGCGATCGTCGGGCTGGCACCGGGAAAGCACGGGGCCAATCGAACCGGAAGGCCTTTCACCGGGGATTTCGCCGGCGAGCTTCTCTACGCGACCTTGTTGAAGTTTCGGCTCGCCGAGGGCGAATATGGGGCTGATCCGGCGGACGGACTGCAGCTGAAAGGCGCCGTGATCCTCAACGCCGTCAAATGCCTTCCGCCAGCGAACAAGCCCGAGCCGCGCGAGATCGCGACGTGCCGGAGCTATTTCGAGGTGGCACTCGGCGCACTTCCCAACGTTCGCGTCGTGGTAGCGCTGGGGCAAATCGCCCATGTCGCCTCAGCGCGAGCGATGGGCCTGCCACCCGCGTCCACGAAGTTTGGCCACGGTGCGCAAGCCGCCGCGCCCGACGGCCGGATATTGCTGTCGAGCTATCACTGCTCCCGATACAATCAGAACACCGGCCGCCTGACTGCCGAAATGTTCGAAGCCGTTTTCCAGCAGGCACTGAGGCTTCGTTCGTGATCGAAACCCGCGCCAGCCGTCCCGATGATGCGGATGACCTTCTTCGCATCTGGCGAGCGGCCGTCGATGCCAGCCACAGCTTCCTGAGCTCTGAGGACCGTGCCGCAATAGATCCCGTGGTCGCCGGCTACGTCCGCGAGGCGCCGCTGACGGTTGCGATGATCGACGGCGTGCCCGTGGCCTTCATGGGTACGACCGGACAGAAGATCGACGCGCTGTTCGTCGATACACAATACAAGGGACGGGGTGTCGGCCAGCGATTGACCGATGAGGTGCCCCGGCCCGCCACCGTCGACGTCAACGAACAGAATGAAGCGGCAGTGGCCTTCTATCGCCATCTCGGTTTCGAGGTGACGGGGCGCTCAGAACTCGACGATCGGGGCCGCCCTTACCCGCTCCTGCACCTCCGGCGCGATTAGCGGTCCTCGACCAGTCGGCCGTAGAGCTCCGGCCGGCGGTCGCGGAAGAAGCCGAACGCCGCGCGATGCTTCTTGGCCTGGGCGAGGTCCACGGTCGCGACCAGCACGCCGGTCTCGTCAGCCCCGAATTCCTCGAGAATGTCGCCGCGCTCGTCGCAGATGAAACTGTGGCCGTAGAAGCGCTGGCCGCATTCGGTGCCGATGCGGTTCGCAGCGACGACGGGCACGACGTTGGAGACGGCGTGGCCGATCATCGCGCGCCGCCATAGGCGCGAGGTGTCGAGGTCGGGGTCATGCGGCTCGGTGCCGATCGCCGTCGGGTAGAACAGGATATCGGCGCCCATCAGCATCATCGCGCGCGCCGTTTCCGGGTACCACTGGTCCCAGCACACGCCGACGCCGAGGGTGGAACGGTCCGGGCCACCCCAAACCTTGAAGCCGGTGTTGCCAGGGCGGAAGTAGAACTTCTCCTCGTACCCCGGTCCGTCGGGAATATGGCTCTTGCGATAGACGCCCGCGACCTTTCCGTCCGGCCCGATCATGGCGAGCGAGTTGTAATGGTGGGGTCCGTCCAGCTCGAAATAGCTGGTCGGAATCCAGATCTTCAGCTCCTCGGCCAGCTTCTGCATCGCGAGCACCGAAGGATGCTCCGCGGTCGGACGGGCAGTCGCGAACAGGCTCTCGTCCTCGACGCGGCAGAAGTAAGGGCCTTCGAACAGCTCCGGCGGAAGCACGACCTCGGCACCTTTGCCTGCTGCTTCACGCACGAGCTCGCTGACGGCGCGAATGTTCGCGTCCGTGTCTTCTGAGAAGGTGAGCTGCAGGGCGGCGACGGTAAGCTTGCTCATGCGGGGACCTGTTGGGAAATGCAGTGGAAGCTTCCGCCCCCGGTGAGGATGTGGTCGGCGCGCAGGCCGATTGCAACGCGATCGGGGAAGAGGGCCTGGATGGCGTCCACGGCGGCCTTGTCGTTGGGCGCTCCGTACTGCGGGACCACGACGGCCGCATTGCCGATGTAAAAGTTCATGTAGCTCGCGGGAATAACGTCGCCGTCCTCATCGAGTACCCGGCCGGGCGAGGGCAGGGTCACGATATCCACCTGTTCCGACGCAAGGCGCTGAGCCGCGTCGCGATAAACGGTCTCGTTGGGGTCGTCGTTAGTCGCCGTCGGAATTGCGATGCGACCCGGAGCAACGAACCGGGCCAGATTGTCGACATGTCCGTCGGTGTGATCGTTCAGCAGCCCCGAGCCCAGCCAGATCACTCGGGTGAAGCCGAGGTCCTGCCGCAGTTTCGCTTCCACTTGGTCGCGCGTGAGCGTGTTCCGATTGGGGTTCAGCAGGCACTGCTCGGTGGTGACGGCCGCGCCCGATCCGTCTCCGTCGATCGCACCGCCTTCCAGAACCCAATCCGCCTTGGAAAATGGGATCTCGGCGGCGCGGGCGATCCGTTCGCCGATTTCCTGGTCCCCATCGAGATCGTACTTTCCGCCCCAGCCATTGAACCCAAAGCCCTGCGCCCGACGCTCGGCGCCATTGCCCAACAGGATCGGCCCCGTATCGCGCAGCCAGATATCGCCGAAGGGCTCGACGATCACTTCGGCGAAAGGGGCAAGCTTCCGGGCGCTTTCGGCAGCACCATCATGTGCAGCGACCAGCCGAACGATTTCGCCCTTGCCGCCGGCGTGAATGGCGTTCGCGAACGCCACCACCTCGCGCTCCGCCTCCTTAAGATCGCCGAGCCACAACTCGGGATCGCTCGGAAAGCCGATCCACACGGCTTGGTGGGGAGCCCATTCCGGGAGGGGGGCAGATGAATTGGCAGACATGAGGAGCCGCTAACAGCCGCGCGCGCGAGCGCCAAGCCACTTGCCTTGACGGAAAGTTCTGGCAATTTCGGTCTCTGCCGAGGGATTGAGTGGGGGGATACGAGTTGCGAAATCTATTGTTGCGTGGGGCAGCTGCCGCCGCGTTGTTGGCGATTGCGTCCACTGCGGGTGCCGAGCCCGCACATAGCCTTGCCGAAGATGCGAAAGCATTTGGCAGCCGCGATTTCCTTCGGGGAGCCGACATCAGCCCGAGCGGGAACAAGGTGTTGCTCCTCGCTTCCGCCCAGGGTGCTGCGACGACCGCGACTGTGATCGACCTCGCGACCGGCAAGGCGACCAGGATCGCCGCAACGACCGGTCGGCCAGAAAAGCTTTACTGGTGCGGTTTCGCTGGTGAAGAGCATGTCGTTTGCCAGTTCGGCGGCGTTACTCACCTGGATACGGATCTTGTGAGTTTCTCGCGTCTGTTCGCGGTCAAGACCGATGGGACAAAGATGCGGCAGCTGGGACAGCAGGAGAATGGTCGCGCCGCATATGCGATGCAGTCGGATGGCGCGATCGTCGACTGGATGACTAGTTCAGAAGGACGTCTCCTAATGGCACGCGAATACGTGCCGGACTACAGCGGAACTGGGCATCTTATCAGCCGAAAGAAGGAGGGCCTCGGTGTCGATTTGATCGACCTCGACAGCCTTAAGAGTTCGTCCGTCGAGCCGGCACGAGCCGACGCAGGCACCTACCTCAGCGACGGCCGTGGCAACGTGCGTCTTTTGACATCGTGGAGATCGAGGGGTGACGGCCAGCTCACGGGCGTAGCCAGCACCCGTTTCCGGAAGCCGGGCAGCCGCGAGTGGATCGAACTCGGCGATTACAGCGAAATCTCGCGCGAAGGCATCCGGCCACTCGCGGTGGACGCCGATCGCAATGCTCTGTTCGCGACACAAAGGCTCAGCGGTCGCGATGCCCTCGTCCAGATCGCGCTCGACGGTACCAAGACCATTAGCGTAATCGCCAAGAACGATCGCGTCGATATTGATGGCGTGGTTCGTTTTGGCCGCGGCCAGCGAGTGATCGGATACACTTTCGCCGATGAGCGGCGGAAGGTCGTCTACTTCGATCCGGAGTTCAAGAATCTGCACGACGCCTTGTCGCGCGCGCTCCCCCATATGCCCGATATCGATTTCGAAGAATCCAGCCGCGATGGACAGAAGCTGCTGATCCTCGCTTCGAGCGATACGAACCCGGGCGTGATGTACATTTTCAACCGAGCCTCGAAGTCGTTGACCGAGGTGGGTAGAGCCAACCCTAGCCTCGATAATCGAACGCTCGCGACCGTAAAGGCGATCGAGGTTCCTGCTGCGGATGGTGTCAGGATACCGGCATACCTGACGCTGCCGCCGGGCAGCTCAGGCAAGAACCTGCCCGCAGTGGTCCTTCCACACGGCGGACCAAGCGCGCGGGACGAAGGTGGCTACGACTGGATTCCTCAGTTCCTGGCCGCGCGCGGCTACGTCGTCATCCAGCCGAATTACCGCGGGTCCGACGGATATGGTGACGCCTGGCTGGCGAAGAATGGATTCCAGGGCTGGCGGACTTCCATTGGCGATGTCACCGCGGCCGCGAAATACCTCGTCTACGAAGGGATCGCGGACGGCAACAGGCTGGCGATCATGGGCTGGTCGTACGGCGGATATGCTGCGCTTCAATCGGTCGCGACGGAGCCGAACCTGTACAAGGCAGCGATCGCCATCGCGCCAGTCACTGACTTTGCCATGACCAAGACAGACGCCCAATATTATACAGATCGTGACCTCGTAAATAAGTTCATCGGCTCGGGACCCCACCTGACCGAGGGTTCGCCGCTTCAGAATGTACAGCGCATCCAGGTTCCGGTCCTGCTCGCCCACGGTGACATGGATCTGAACGTGAACATTCGCCAGAGCCGGGCCATGCAAGGCGCGTTGCAGAAGGCCGGCAAGCCCGTGGACTTCCTGACGTTCAAGGGACTGGATCACCAGCTCGACGACAATGAGGCGAGGATCGCCGTGTTGACGAAGGCCGGCGAGCTCCTCGACCGGACGATCGGTCACTAGATACGAAAAGGGCGGCGCATCGCTGCGCCGCCCGCTTCGTTCGTCTCGGCTAATCGATTAGCGCGAGTAGAACTCGATCACGAGGTTCGGCTCCATGCGGACGGGGTAGGGCACCTCGTCAAGCTTCGGAACGCGGGTGTAGGTGACCTTGGTGTTGCCGTCCGGCACGACGTAGTCGGGAACTTCACGCTCGGCGAGGCCCTGCGCCTCGATCACCAGCGCCATTTCCTGCGCCTTCGAACCGAGCTCGACGACGTCGCCGACGTCGACGCGGCGGCTGGCGATGTTGCACTTCCCGCCGTTGACGCGGATGTGGCCGTGACTGACCAGCTGGCGGGCCGCCCAGATCGTCGGCGCGAACTTCGCGCGATAAACGACCATGTCGAGCCGGCGCTCGAGCAGGCCGATGAGGTTCTGCGAAGCGTCGCCCTTCATGCGGCTGGCGTCGATGTAGTTCTTCTTGAACTGCTTCTCGGTGATGTCACCGTAATAGCCCTTTAGCTTCTGCTTGGCGCGGAGCTGGATGCCGTAGTCGCTGATCTTGCTCTTGCGGCGCTGGCCGTGCTGGCCGGGACCATATTCGCGGCGGTTCACCGGGCTCTTCGGACGTCCGAAGACGTTCTCGCCCATGCGGCGGTCGAGCTTATATTTGGCGCTGGTGCGCTTCGTCACGTGTCGTTCTCCAATTTGCTTCTCACAGGTGCCCGGGACCGCACCGCCAATCCTTGCGACTGGCGCGATCACCGCTTCACCGGGCATGCGGGATCAATTGCGAGCGGCGCACCTAGGGGCGAAGAGCGTTGAGGTCAAGTTTTAGGCCGGTTCCGGGCAGGACCGACAAGGGCTCGAATGATGCCACGGACGGCCTTCACCTCGCGCGATGACCAGCCGGTCTTGGTGAAAATGGTGCGGATCGTGTTCTTCGTCGCCTGCGTCCGCGATGGAGGATGGTAATAGCCCTTGGCCTCGAGTTCTGCGTCCAGCTGTCCGATCAGGCCTTCGAGCTCGCCGTGCAGCGCCGGTTCTTCGAGCTCTTTCGCGGTCGGTTGGGCGAGCTCGCTTCGCTTCGACCATTCGTAAGCGAGCAAGATCACCGCCTGCGCTAGGTTGAGCGATCCGAACTCCGGGTTGATCGGAACGGTGACGATCGCACTGGCAAGTGCCACGTCTTCGGTCTCAAGACCCGATCGCTCGGGACCAAAGAGGATTGCACTGCGCGCGGTCGACTCCGCCATGCGGTTCGCCATCTCCTTCGGCCCGAGTACCGGCATGACAAGGTCCCGACGGCGCACGGTGGAGGCAAAGACGTGGGCGCAGTCCGCGACTGCCGCCTGGACGCTGTCGAAGACCCGCGCCTGTTCCAGCACGATGTCGGCACCGCTCGCGGCAGGCCCCGCGTCAGGATTAGGCCAGCCGTCGCGAGGGGTGACGAGCCGCATCTCGGTGAGCCCGAAGTTGAGCATCGCCCGCGCAGCCTTGCCGATATTCTGGCCAAGCTGCGGACGGACGAGAACAATGACCGGCTTGTCGTAAGAACTCACAGCAGCTTGTCGTGGTCCGGAGGCGTCGACTCCTTTTCGACCCGCTCTGCGATCTCCGCAAAGTCGCCGGGGTCGCTGAAGTCCTTATAGATGCTCGCAAAGCGAATGTAGGCGACATGATCGAGCGACTTGAGGCCGGCCATGACCGCCTCGCCGATGCGTGCCGTTTTTACCTCGTCTCCGAGCGTCTCCATCTGGCGCTGGATGCCGCTGACGAGCCGGTCGATCTTCGTGGGGTCGATGTCCCGCTTGCGGCAGGCGTGGCCGATGGCCCGGGCAAGCTTGTCGCGGTCGAATGGCTCGCGCTTGCCGTCCTTCTTGACGACCGTGAGATCGCGAAGCTGGACCCGCTCGAAGGTCGTGAAGCGCGCTCCGCACGCCTCGCATTGGCGGCGCCTGCGGATCGCGGCGCCGTCCTCGCTCGGCCGGCTGTCCTTAACCTGGCTGTCTTCGTGCGCGCAAAATGGGCAGCGCATGCGCTAAGCGAACCTCATCCCTGATAGATGGGGAAGCGCGAGCAGAGTTCACGCACCCGCTCATTCACTTCGCGCTCCACCTCGCTGTTGTTGTCCGGCCCGTTTTTGCCGAGCCCGTCGAGAACGTCGGCGACCATATCGCCAATCTGCGCGAACTCGGCTTCGCCGAAGCCGCGTGTCGTCCCGGCGGGGGAGCCGACGCGAATCCCGCTCGTCTTCACGGGCGGCAGCGGATCGAACGGTACCCCGTTCTTGTTGCACGTGATCCCCGCATGCTCGAGGCTCTCGTCCGCATCCTTGCCGGTAAGTCCGAGAGGACGGAGGTCCACCAGGGCCAGGTGCGTATCCGTGCCGCCGGCGACTAGGTCGGCCCCACGCTCCTTGAGCCGGTTGGCGAGCGTTTTCGCGTTCGCGATCACGGCTTTCGCATAGTTCTTGAATTCAGGCTGCAACGCTTCGCCGAAGGCGACGGCTTTGGCCGCGATGACGTGCATCAGCGGCCCTCCCTGCAGACCCGGGAATACGGCCGAGTTGATCTTTTTGGCGATAGCCTCGTCGTCCGTCAGCACCATGCCGCCGCGCGGGCCCCGCAAGGTCTTGTGGGTCGTCGTCGTCACGACGTGCGCGTGGCCGAACGGCGTCGGGTGCTCGCCGGCCGCGACCAGCCCCGCGAAATGCGCCATGTCGACCAGCAGCAGGGCATCGACCTCGTCGCAAATCTCGCGAAACCGCTTGAAGTCGAAATGACGCGGATAGGCCGAGCCGCCCGCGATGATCATTTTCGGGCGATGCTCCTTCGCCAGGCGCTCGACCTCGTCGAAGTCGACGAGATGGTCGTCCTGGCGAACTCCGTACTGCACAGCGTTGAACCACTTGCCGGACTGAGCCGGCGGCGCGCCGTGCGTCAGGTGCCCGCCAGCGGCGAGGCTTAGGCCCATGATCGTGTCACCGGGTTTCAGCAGTGCCATCATCACCGCGCCATTCGCCTGGGCGCCGGAATGGGGCTGGACGTTGGCGAAGCTGCAGCCGAACAGCTTCTTCGCCCGCTCGATCGCCAGCGTCTCGACGGCATCCGAAGGCGCGCAGCCCTGATAGTAGCGGCGACCAGGATAACCCTCGGCATATTTGTTGGTGAGGACCGAGCCCTGCGCCTCGAGCACGGCCCTGCTGACGATGTTTTCCGAGGCGATCAGCTCAATCTGGGTCTGCTCGCGCCGAAGCTCCGATCGTATCGCGTCTTCGACGGCTGCATCCGTCTCTGACAGGCCGCTACTGAAGAAGCCGTGCGGCACGCGATAGTTCTGACGCTGGTCTAGGTCGGCGGCGGTGGCCATCAGTCGCTGTCCTGCAGTAATTGTGAAAGTTGATCGACGCGGCGCTGATGCCGGCCGCCTGCGAAATCCGTGCCCAGGAATGCCGCGACGCAGGCTTTCGCCATGTCGCCGCCAATCAGGCGCGCCCCAAGCGCGAGAACGTTTGCGTCGTTATGCTCGCGGGCAAGCTGGGCTGTGAGAGGATCGTCGACCCGTGCACAGCGGCACGCGGGCTCGCGATTTATGGCGATGGAGATGCCGATCCCCGAGCCGCAAACGGCGATGCCGCGATCCGCATCGCCCGAGGCAACCGCATCCGCCAGCTTGCGCCCGAATTGCGGATAATCGACGCTTTCCGGGCCGTTCGTGCCGAGGTCCGTCACGTTATGCCCCTGGTCGCGCAGCCAGGTAACGAGCTCGTCCTTCAAGTCGTAACCGGCATGGTCGGCGGCGAGGGCTATGCGCATGTTGCGGTGTCTAGCTTGCAATCCCGGCGCGCGCCACCGGGCCAATGTTCACCAAAGTTCGCAGTGACGAGAACGTCTTGGCCGGCGATGCGCCCGAACGACATTGAACTGCTCATGGGTCCGCCGCGGGTTAGAACCCGAAGCGGTCGTGTCGGACAGCCTAAGCTGCGAGCCGGATCTCTTCGCGGGTCCAGATCTCGACGAGTGCTTGCGTCAGCTCGTTCATCATTTCCGCGCTGTGGTGCGGACCGGGCGTGAAGCGCAGGCGCTCGGTGCCGCGGGGCACTGTGGGAAAATTGATCGGCTGAACGTAAAGCCCGTATTCGGCGAGCAGGATGTCGCTGACGCGCTTCGCCCTGACGGGGCAGCCGACGAGCAGCGGCACGATGTGCGTCACGCTCGGCATCAGTGGCAGGCCCGCAGCCGAGAATTTCGCCTTGAGCATTGCCGCCGATTCCTGCTGGGCGCGACGCTCCTCGTCCGACTGTTTCAGGTGCCGCACGCTCGCCAGCGCGCCGGCCACCAGGACTGGCGACAGCGACGTGGTGAAGATGAAGCCAGGTGCGTAGCTGCGAATGCAGTCGATGATGGTCCGGTCTGCGGCAATATAACCGCCCATCACGCCGAACGCCTTGCCGAGCGTGCCTTCGATGATGGTCAGCCGCATTGCGACCGCGTCGCGCTCGGAAATGCCGCCGCCATGATCGCCGTACATGCCCACCGCATGGACCTCGTCCAGGTAGGTGAGCGCGTTGTACTTGTCGGCAAGGTCGCAGATCGCGGCAATCGGAGCGATGTCGCCGTCCATCGAATAGACGCTTTCGAACGCGATCAGCTTCGGCGTCTCGGCGTCTTCGGCAGAGAGGAGTTCCTCGAGATGTTCGAGGTCGTTGTGCCGGAACACGCGCTTGCCGCAGCCGCTGTTCTTGATACCCGCGATCATCGAGGCGTGGTTCAGCTCGTCCGAGAAGATCACACAGCCCGGAAGAAGCTTGCCGAGCGTCGAGAGTGCCGCCTCGTTGGAGACGTATCCGGAGGTGAAGAGCAGGGCGCCTTCCTTCCCGTGAAGGCTGGCAAGCTCCGCTTCTAGCTCAGTGTGATAATGGGTATTCCCGCTGATGTTGCGAGTGCCGCCCGATCCGGCGCCAACCTCACGAAGTGCGGTTTCCATGGCTTCGATGACCGCGGGGTTCTGCCCCATGCAGAGATAGTCGTTGGAGCACCAGACGGTGATCGGCTTCGGGCCGTTGCCGCCGAAGCAGCGCGCGTTCGGGTAATTACCCTTCGTCCGCAGGATGTCGATAAACACGCGATACCGGCCCTCTTCGTGGAGGCGCTCGATCGCGGATTTGAAGATGCGGTCGTAATCCAAGGCCCAACTCTCGCTTGCGGCCCCTTTAGCTTCGCCCTTCGGGCAAGGCCATTGCGAACGACTTGCAAAAAGGCGCCATCACAATCCTTGGATTTCGCCGATCCCGTAGCGCCCGAGCATGCTGAGGCTTGGGTGCCGCGCTGGCCCTGTGAACACCATCAGCCCTTGCGACGGCGCCCCCGGCCAAGGCTGCTCTCGCGTCAAATAGGCAATGCGTCGTGCAATGCCGGGGCCACCATCGACGTAGGCGACCTGCGGAAAAGCTGCACGCAACTCGTCCTCGAGCAGCGGGAAATGGGTGCAGGCCAGGACCACGGTGTCGATCCGAGAACCCCTTGCAGTATCGAACATCGGCCGAGCGGCCGCCGCCACAGTCTCCACGGAAATGTCGCCGCCGCTCAGCTTCGCCTCTGCGAGTTCGACCAGCTCGGGCGATCCGTGGCGGATGATCGTACAGTCTCCAGCGAACTTCGTGGCGAGATCGTCGACATATGGCTGGCGCACCGTCGCTTCGGTGCCGAGCACGCCGATCACGCGGCTCTTCGACATCTCGGCGGCCGGCTTGATGGCGGGAACAGTGCCCACGACAGGGAGGTCGAGAGCCGAGCGTACGTGATCGAGGGCGATGGTCGAGGCTGTGTTGCAAGCGATGACGGCAAGGCGTGGGTGGAATTGCTCGACAAGCCGCCCGAGCAGGGCCGGGACCCGGCTGGCGATCTCTGCTTCGCTGCGCTTGCCGTAGGGAAAACCGGCGCTGTCTGCTGCGTAGACGATCGGCGCGTTCGGAAGCAGCGCGCGCGTGGGGCCCAGCACGGACAGCCCGCCGACGCCGGAATCAAAGAAGAGTATCGGTGCGTTTGCGTCCACGACGTCTGTGTGGCGCGCCGTGGCGACAGTCGCAAGTTGCGCCGCCGTTCCGGTTTGCTACTCACGCCGCCTATGACCCAAGAGACGCTCTTCGCGCTGGCGCTCGGCTATCTGCTGGGTTCAATTCCCTTCGGTCTCGTACTGACCCGGCTCGCGGGCAAAGGTGACGTCCGCGACATCGGCTCCGGCAATATCGGGGCGACCAACGTCCTGCGCACCGGGAGCAAGCCTCTCGCTGCTCTGACGCTCGTGCTGGATTGCCTGAAGGCAACGGCAGCGGTCTTGATCGCGCAGCGTCTTTGGGGCTCCGAATGGGGGCCTGTCGCCGGCGCCGGGGCGATGATCGGCCACCTCTATCCGGTGTGGCTCGGCTTCAAGGGCGGGAAGGGCGTAGCCACCTTCCTCGGCGTCTTGATCCCTTTACTGTGGCCCGCAGCGATTGTTTATGCCCTGGTCTGGGTCCTCCTGCTGCTGACGATCCGAATCTCGTCCGTTGCGGGAATGGCCGCGGCACTGAGCGCGCCGATCATGGCCGCCATTTTTCACGTATCGCTCCTCCCAATGCTGCTCGGTTTCGCGTTGCTCATCCTCTGGAAGCACCGCGAGAACATCCTTCGCCTGAAGGCTGGGACCGAGCCACGCATTGGGAGGGCAAGGGCTTGAACGAAGACCTGGTCGATCGGCTGAGGCTGGTTCGTTCGCCCGGCATAGGGCCGGTCACTTTTCGACAGTTGCTACGACGTTTCGGGACCGCGGCGGCGGCACTTGATGCCGTTCCAGTCCTCGCCCGCCGGGGTGGTGGAAAGCCTCCCAAGCTCTTCGACCGCGCGGAGGCAGCGCGCGAGATCTCCCGGGTTGAGAAGCTCGGAGCGAGATATCTGACGCTCGGGCAGGCGCTTTATCCGCGTCTTCTGGCGGAACTCGAAGATGCGCCACCGCTTCTCATCGCAAAGGGTAATCTCAACCTGCTCGACCGGATGGCCATAGCGATTGTCGGGGCACGCAACGCTTCGGCAGCCGCGTGTCGCTTTGCTCGCGGGCTTGCCCACGACCTCGGGCAAGATGATCTGGTCGTTGTGTCGGGCCTTGCACGCGGGCGTCGATACGGCTGCCCACGAGGGCGCGCTGGACACCGGGACGATCGGGGTCATCGCCGGCGGCATCGACGTCTTTTATCCGCCGGAGAACGAGGAGCGGCAGCGCACCTTGTACGAGCGTGGCCTAGTGCTGGCTGAAATGCCGCCGGGCACTGAGCCGCGTGCTCGACATTTTCCGTACCGCAACCGGATCATCGCCGGAATCACCGCTGGCACTGTGGTCGTCGAGGCCGCACCTCGTTCCGGCTCGCTGATCACCGCGCGACTGGCCGCCGAGGCGGGTCGGGAGGTCATGGCCGTGCCGGGATCCCCGCTCGACCCGCGAGCGCAAGGCTGCAATCAGCTCATTCGCGACGGCGCGACCTTGGTCCAGACCGCTCGCGACGTCGTCGAAGAGCTCCGGCCCATGGAGGCGCGCGTGCGCTCGGCATCAACGCCGTACCGCTCGACTCCGTGCTGGTGAATGGCGACGATGATGCGGTCGGCGTGGTCGAGGGACTGCTCGGCCCATCGGCCGTGCCCGTCGATGAGATCATCCGCCTGTCGGGCGCTAGCTCAGGCGCGGTGCAGATGGCGCTGCTCGAGCTGGACCTCGCCGGCCGTCTCGACCGCCACGCCGGCAACAAGGTCAGCCTGAGGACGGCTTGACGAGCGGAATCGAGCGTCCCCACCTTACGCGTATGCGTGAGAGAATCCTGTGAAGCTGGTCGTCGTCGAATTGCCGGCCAAAGCGAAAACCATCGAGAAGTATCTTGGAAGCGGGCACCGGGTGCTGGCTTCGTTCGGCCATGTGCGCGATCTGCCGCCGAAGGACGGTTCGGTCGATCCGGAGCAAGGCTTCGACATGCAGTGGCAGGTTTCACCCGATCGCTCGAAGCAGTTAAAGGCGATCACGGACGAAGCGAAGAAAGCGGACACGCTCATTCTCGCGACCGACCCCGACCGCGAAGGCGAGGCAATCAGCTGGCATGTCCAGGAGGTGCTGCGTCAGAAGAAGGCGCTGCCGGCTAACGTCCAGCGGGTGACTTTCAACGCCATCACCAGCTCCGCGGTGACCGAGGCGATGAAGAAGCCTCGCGGCCTCGATGAAGACCTCATCGACGCTTACCGGGCGCGCCGCGCGCTCGATTATCTTGTAGGCTTCACGCTTTCGCCGATCTTGTGGCGCAAGCTTCCGGGGGCGAAGTCCGCGGGACGCGTGCAATCGGTTGCGCTGCGCCTCATCGTCGACCGCGAGCGCGAGATCGAGATCTTCAAGCCGCAGGAATATTGGTCGGTCAGCGCGACGTTCGAAAAGGACGGGCAGAGCTTCATTGGCCGCCTCGTCCAGCTCGACGGCAAGAAGATCGAGCGGCTGACCATCGGCAGCAAAGGCGAGGCTGACGCCGCGAAGGCCGCGGTCGAGGCTGGGCGGTTCACCGTCGCCTCGGTCGAGACCAAGCCGCTCGCCAAGAACCCGCCACCTCCGTTCACCACCTCAACCCTGCAGCAGGAAGCCGCACGCAAGCTCGGCTTCTCGGCCAGCCACACGATGCGCGTGGCGCAGGGGCTCTATGAGGACGGGCTGATCACCTACATGCGGACCGACGGGGTCGACATGGCGCCTGAAGCGATCAGCGCGGCGCGCAAGGCGATCACCAACCGCTATGACGCGGGCTACGTGCCCGACCGGCCGCGGCAGTATCAAAGCAAGATCAAGAACGCGCAGGAAGCCCACGAGGCGATCCGGCCGACCGACTTCAGCCGTTCGCGCGCGGCGTCGGGCGATTACGCGCGGCTTTACGAGCTGGTCTACAATCGTGCGCTCGCAAGTCAGATGGCGTCGGCCCGGCTTGAGCGCACGACCGTGGAGCTGAGCGACGGGACCGGGAAGGCCATACTCCGCGCAACTGGGCAGGTGGTGCTCTTCCCCGGCTACCTCGCGCTGTATGAGGAAGGACGCGACGAGAAGGCTGACGATGAGGACGGCGCCCGGATGCCGGCGCTCAGCAAGGGCGATGTCCCCGCTAAGACCGGTGTCGAGGCCATTCAGTCGTTCACGCAGCCGCCACCGCGCTATTCGGAAGCGAGCTTGGTCAAGCGTCTCGAGGAGTTGGGGATCGGGCGCCCGTCGACCTACGCCGCGACGCTGCAGACCCTCAAGGACCGCGAATATGTGCGGGTCGAGAAGAACCGCTTCATTCCGGAGGAGAGCGGTCGCTTGGTGACGGCGTTCCTAGAACGCTTCTTCGAACGATACGTGAGCTTCGACTACACGGCGGAGCTGGAAGAGGAGCTGGACGACGTGTCCGGCGGCCGGCTCAATTGGCAGAAGCTGCTCGACGACTTCTGGCGCGACTTCAAGCCGAAGGCCGGCGAGGTCATGGACCAGAAGCCGTCGGAGATCACCCAGGCGCTCGACGAGTTCCTCGCCCCATGGCTGTATCCGCCTCGGGCCGACGGTAGCGATCCGCGCGTCTGCCCGCAGTGCGGCAACGGCCGGTTGTCGCTTCGCGGTGGCAAGTTCGGCGCATTCGTCGCCTGCTCCAATTATCCCGACTGCCGCTACACGCAGAAGTTCGGCCAGCCTGGCGGTAGTACGGCCGGCGAAGGCCCGCAGGATCTTGGCGACGGAATTACGCTTAAGAGCGGGCGCTTCGGACCTTATGTCGAGCGCGAGGACAAACGGGCGTCGATTCCCAAGGATATCTCGCTGGAGGACGTGACGACGGAGGTCGCCGAACGGCTGCTGTCCTTGCCTCGCGAGATCGGCGCTCACCCTGAGACAGGCAAGCCGATCACCGCATCCATCGGCCGCTACGGCCCATACCTCGCCCACGACGGCAAATATGCGAAACTCGGATCGACGGCCGAGGTGTTCGAGACCGGCATGAACGCGGCGGTGGCGAAGCTGGCCGACGCGGCGTCGGGGGGCGGCAGGCAACGCGGTGCCTCGCGCGAACCCATCGCGACCCTGGGCGCGCACCCGGCCAGTGGCGGCGAGATCAAGGTGATGGAAGGCCGCTACGGACCCTACGTAACGGATGGCACGACCAACGCGACGCTGCCCAAAGGCACCGACCCAAAGGCGGTGACATTGGACGAAGCCGTTCGCCTCATCGATGAGCGCGCGGCCAAGGGTCCGGTGACAAAGAAAAAGGGCGGCAGGAAACCGGCGCGAAGGAAGGCGAAGTGATCGATATTCAGCTGCAATGGTTACCGCACGGTAAGGGTTTGGCGGCGCCAACATACGCGACCGATGGGGCTGCCGGCCTCGATGTCCTGGCCGCGGAGGATGTCACCCTTGCTCCCGGCCAGCGTCACGCGGTCGCGACCGGCTTCGCGATCGCGATCCCGGAAGGATACGAGGTCCAGGTGCGTCCGCGCTCCGGACTCGCGCTGAAGCACGGCATCACCTGCCTCAACACGCCAGGCACGATCGATCACGATTATCGTGGCGAAGTGAAGGTCATCCTCGCCAATCTGGGTGACGAGCAGTTCGAGGTCCGGCGAGGAGAGCGTATTGCGCAGCTGGTTCCGGCGCGCGTCCAGAAGGCAGCTTTCCGCGAGGTAGCGGACCTGAGCGACACAAGCCGCGGAGCCGGGGGTTTCGGCTCCACCGGCCGGTGAGCCTTTCAGACCAGGAGCTCGAACGCTACGCGCGGCACATCGTGCTGCCGCAGGTCGGTGGCGTCGGGCAGCGCAAGCTCAAGGAAGCGCGGATCGCGGTGGTCGGCGCGGGAGGTATCGGCAGTGCGGTGATCCCCGCGCTCGCCGGCGCGGGCGTCGGCCAGCTCACGATCATCGACGACGATGTGGTGGAGCTCGGCAACCTCCATCGCCAGCTGCTCTTCCGTGAGCGCGACGCCGGCTATTCGAAGGCGGACCTAGCGCTGCAGTTCGTGCAGCGCCTCAATCATTTCGTGAAGGCGACGCCGGTCCAGGAGCGGATTGCCGCCGACAATGCCGGGCGTCTGCTCGCCGGCCACGATCTCGTGATCGACGGCACCGATAATTTCGCGACGCGGCTGGCAGTCAGTGACGCGTGCGTGCGGATCGGCGTTCCATTGCTTTCCGCTGCCGCGGTCCAATTCCAGGGCCAGGTTGGCCTGTTCCGGGGAAAGCCCTGTTATCGCTGCTTCGTTGGAGATGCGTTCGACACGGACGATTGCGACAATTGTGCGGAACTCGGTGTCCTCGGCGCTTTGACCGGTACGGTCGGCAATTTCGCGGCGTTGCTCGCGATCAATTTCATTGTCGGCATCGGGGACGATCCGGCGGGCAAGCTCCACCTGTTCACAGGGGAGAAGCTCAGCTGGCGCGAAATTCGGATCCCCGCTGATCCCGCGTGCGGCGCCTGCGGGTCAGCCTAGAGCCTGCGCTACGCGCGCGACCAGATGGCGCGCGACCTCATCCTTGCTGGTGTCCGGCCAGTCTTCGACGCCTTCGCCAGTAATCAGGTGCACTTTGTTGCGGTGTCCGCCCATGACATCGCCGGAAACGTCATTCGCGACGATCCAGTCCGCACGCTTCAACTTCCGCTTCGCGACGGCTCGATCGACGACCTGCTCCGTTTCCGCCGCGAAGCCGATGAGGAGGCGGGGGCGCTGCTCGCCGACGCCCAACTCGGCCAGGATGTCGCGCGTCGGAACGAAGTTGAGTTGCGGCGGCCCGGAGCCTTTCTTGAGCTTGTTCGGGGAAGGCTCGACGCGCCAGTCGGCAACTGCCGCTACGAGGATCGCCGCGTCGGCGGGGAGTGACGCCATGACGGCATCCGCCATTTCTTCGGCGGTCTCGACATCGACACGGTGGACGCCCTCGGGAGTTCCCAGCGTGACCGGCCCCGATATGAGCGTCACGCGCGCTCCAGCCTCGGCCGCTGCGGCGGCGATCGCATAGCCCTGGCGCCCAGAGGAGCGATTGGCGATCACACGGACAGGGTCGATCGGCTCATATGTCGGCCCGGCAGTGACGAGAATGTGCTTGCCGGCGAGCGTCACGCGAGCAGGTCGGACAGCTGATCCAGGATGTCCTGCGGCTCGAGCAGGCGCCCCGGACCGAACTCGCCGCAGGCCATTTCGCCTTCCGCAGGATCGATCACGCGCACGCCGTCGGCCTTCAGCTGCGCGATGTTTCGCTGCGTCGCTGCGTGTTGCCACATCCGAACGTTCATGGCCGGCGCGACCACGACCGGCTTATCCGTTGCGAGGAGCAGGGTCGTCGCCAGATCGTCGGCGATCCCCGCCGCCATCTTCGCGAGCAAGTCCGCCGTCGCCGGACAGACCAGGACGAAATCGGCCGCGCGGCTGAGCTGGATGTGGCCGATCTCCACCTCGTCCTTCAGCTCCCACAGCGAGGTGTGGACCTGGCTCTCGGCGAGCGTGCCAAGGCTCATCGCGGTGACAAAATGCTCTCCGCCCTTGGTGAGGACAGGCGTAACCGAGTGACCGGCCTTCTTGAGCAGGCGGACCAGCTCGAGAGACTTGTACGCGGCGATCCCGCCGCCGACGATGAGGAGCACGCGTGCCATCGCGCTAGCCTAGCACATTCAGCAATAGTGCGCCGATGACCGCACCAAGGAAGCCGGCCGCCGCATAGCCCAGCCAGTTGCCGCGCTCGATAATTGCGATGTCGGGCAATGGGGGCGGGGGCGGGGCGGCGCCCCTCGGCGGGTAATATTCGTCGAGACGGTCAATCAGCGCCGGGATCTTTTTTACCGCACGCACGACGTCGATGATCCGGTCGGCCGCATAGGCCTCGGGCCCGAGCTCCGACCGGAGCCATTCTTTCAGGAATGGCTCGGCGGTCTCCCACATGTTGATGTCGGGATCGAGCGCCGTCGCCACGCCCTCGTTCATCACCATCGATTTCTGCAGCAGGAGCAAATGCGGCTGTGTCGGCATGTCGAAATCGCGGGTGATCGAGAATAGGCTTTCGAGCATCCGGCCGACGGAAATCTCCTTCACCGGAAGCCCGCGGATCGGCTCGCCCGCGGCCCGCAGCGCCGTGGCGAATTCCTGGACGTTGTGGTGAGCCGGCACATATTGCGCCTCAAAGTGGATCTCAGCGACGCGGCGATAGCCCCCGGTGATGAGTCCGTAGAGGATTTCGGCAAGCCACAATCGGGCCCGGCGATCGACTCGGCCCATGATTCCGAAATCGATGGCGGCGATCCGGCCGTCCGGAAGCGCGAACAGGTTCCCGTGATGGAGGTCGGCGTGAAAGAATCCGTCGACGACCGCCTGGCGGAGGAAGGCCCGGACGAGAGTCGCGGCGAGTGCCTCGCAGTCCTGGCCGGCAGCGATCAGCGTATCGCGATCGTTGAGCTTGATGCCGTCGAGCCACTCCATCGTGAGCACGCGGCGGGCCGTGCGCCGCCAGTCGATGTCGGGAATATAATAACCCGGCTCGGCCACCATGTTTTCGCGGAGCTCGGACGCGGACGCCGCCTCACGCTGCAGGTCCAACTCTCGCGCCGTCCACTGCCGGAATTGCGCGACGACCAGCCTGGGGCGCAGACGCTCGGCCTCTCCGCCGTAGGCCTCGACGTGCGCTGCTGCCCATTCGTAGGTCTCTATCGCCTTGGCGAGTTCTTCCTCGATGCCCGGGCGAAGCACCTTTACCGCGACCTCGCGGCCCTCTGTCGTGATCGCGCGATGGACCTGAGCGATCGAGGCGGCGCCTACGGGTCGCTCGTCGAATTCGGAATAGAGACTTTCGATCGGCGCTCCGAACGACTGTTCGATGGTTTGCCGGATGAGGTGGAAGGGCGCGGGCGGCAGGTCGTCCTGCAGCTGCGACAGGTTCTCGGCAGCTTTTTCGCCGACGAGGTCCGGTCGCGTGGACAACGCCTGGCCAAGCTTGATCGCCGCCGGACCGATTGCGACCAGCGCTGTCGCATATTGCGGCGTCGGGGGGATACGCGCGCCGAAGCGGGCAATGCGCGCGAGCCGGCGAACCGGCGGCGGCGTCATCGGGTCTTGCTCGATGCCCCGCAATGCGCCGTGCCGCGCCAGCGTTCGGCCCCACTTCAACAGACGCCACAGATGGGTGACCGAAGAGGTCAAATCTTCCAGCCCGAATGAATGGTCACAAGACCGCCAAGCATCGGGTCGGCGGCCGCTCGAACGAAGCCGGCGTCGGCGACCATGCGCTTGAATGCTTCCGGACGCGGAAAGCGGCGAATGCTTTCGACCAGGTAACGGTAGCTTTCTTCGTCATTGGCCACGACCTTGCCCACGCGCGGGATCACCCTAGACGCATAGGTTTCGTAGATGCTCGCGAAGCCCGGCCAGTCGCTGGACGAGAATTCCATGCAGTAGAAACGCCCGCCGCGCTTCAGCACACGACGCGCCTCGCGCAGAGCGGCAGGAATGTCGGTGACGTTCCGGATACCGAAGACGATCGTGTAGGCGTCGAAGCCCGCGTCGGCGAAGCTGAGCGTCTCCGCATTTTCGACCTTCCACGACAGGCCCGTCAGTCCGCGAGCGTTCGCCCGCTCCTTGCCAACTTCCAGCATTTCGGCGTTGATATCGGAGACGGTCACATGGGCACCGCGGCGAGCCATGCGGAACGCGACGTCGCCCGTTCCGCCCGCCATGTCGAGGATGTTTTCGCCAGGCCGCGGTTTCACGCGATTGACGAAACGGTCCTTCCACAGCCGGTGCATGCCGCCCGACATCAGGTCGTTCATCACATCGTACCGGCGCGCGACCGAACTGAAGACCGCGCCGACGCGCCGCGTCTTCTCTTCGGGGCTGACCAGCTCGTCGCCGAAATTCACCTGATCGGTCATAGGGCTGCGCCTCTAGCGGGCTTGTCGCGGCTCCGCCATATCGCCCGCATGCCGGAGCTTCCCGAAGTCGAGACGACCGTTCGCGGCCTCGAACGTGTCCTCAAGGGAAGGCGCATCGCGTACGTCGAAGCGCGGCGCCCGGACCTCCGTCGGGCGCTTCCCGTGGATCTTGGGCAGCGGCTGACCGGCGCGCGCGTCACCGGGCTTGGGCGGCGAGCGAAATACGGGCTGATCGATACGGACCGCGGCGACACGCTCGTCTTTCATCTTGGTATGTCGGGCCGGTGGCGCGTCGATCCGACCGAGACCGAGAAGCACGACCATTTCATTATCGAGACAGACGACGAGCGACGCGTCGCGCTCAACGATGCCAGGCGCTTCGGGTCGCTGGACCTCGTGCGGACAGACGAGCTTCAAGAGTGGCCGCCGTTCCGGGCACTCGGGCCGGAGCCCCTCGACCTCGATGCCCGCGAACTGAGACGGCGCCTCGCCGGCCGCACCGCCGCGATCAAGCTGCTGCTGCTCGACCAGAGCATCGTCGCCGGACTCGGCAACATCTACGTGTGCGAAGCGCTCTACCGCGCCGGGATCCACCCGCGCCGGTCCGGCGGATCCATATCGCTGGCAAGACTAAAGCGGCTGGTGCCTGCGATCCATGACGTGCTCGCCGAGGCGATCGAAGCAGGCGGATCGACGCTTCGCGATTTCGCCAGCCCGGACGGCGAGCTTGGCTATTTCTCCAAGCGCTTTGCGGTGTACGACCGGGAAGGGAAGGCGTGCGAGTGCGGCGGCACCGTGAAGCGTATCGTCCAGGGCGGCCGTTCAAGCTTCTATTGCCCCAAGTGCCAGCGTTGACCTTCGCGGCACTTGAAGCTAGGGGAACGCCACTTCCGGTGCGAGCCTGCGGGCCGCGCCGTTTTTCATTGAGCTAGAGGAAGACAATGGCGAATACGCCGCAGGCCAAAAAGCGCATCCGTCGCAACGCGAATTGGACGGTCATCAATCATTCGCGAGTTAGCCGCATCCGGACCTTTATCAAGGCCGTCGAGTTGGCGCTTGCGTCGGGCCAGAAGGCCGATGCCGCCGAGGCGCTCAAGAAGGTCCAGCCGGAGCTCGCCCGCGGCGTTGCGCGCGGCGTGATCCACAAGAACACTGCGTCTCGGAAAATTTCCCGGCTTTCAAAGCGGGTTGCTTCGCTGGGCTAAATTGCCCTCGAAAATTTGGGTTCAGACGAGCCGCTGGGAGACCGGCGGCTCGTTCCGTTTCGGGACTGTTAGAAAAATGCAGCAATTCCCGCGATTCGCGCGCCTGTTAACCCGCTGCTAACCAAGAAAATGGCTGTTTTCCGCCATTCCTCTTAAGTTTCGGCCTATTTCCGATGTCAATAGCCATTATTTCACTTGTGTGAAAAAACGGCTCTTGAAAGCTGCGCGCTGCAGTTTCAGAAACAGCCTTCCGGGCGCGAATCCGCGCCGGGCGTAAGGAGAGAAGAGAAAACCCTGGCCACGCGACTCGATTCGCGGGCGAGAGGGTGCTTTTGTCTTGAGTTTTGGGGGCTAGGGAGAGGGAGGCGCGAGCCAGTGCAAGGCGCAGGGGCCAATTCGGCTGTCGAACAATCCGTGCAATCCGGGGGAACAGTCGCCGCACCGCTCGAAGCGGCGTGGGAATTGATCCGTTCGGGGCTTCGAAGGGACCTCGGCGCTCGAACCTTCGACGGCTGGCTGAAGCCCGCCGAGCTCGGGCAGTTCGAGCCAGACAGCGGAATCTTGGACCTCGTGCTTCCGAGCCAGTTCATGGCCGACTGGGTTCGCTCCCATTTTGGTGAGCGGCTGGCGCTTGCCTGGAAAACGGTCCTTCCGATCGTACGCGATGTCCGGCTCATTGCCGCGGCGGATGCTCCGCGGCCCGCACCGCTGCTTATTCTCGAAGAATCTCCGCCGCCGTCCGAGCGCGACCCGAACGCGCCGAATTTCGATCCGCGCTACCGGTTCGAAACTTTCATCGTCGGCAAGGCGAACGAGGTCGCAGCGACTGCCGCCCGGACACTCGCGACTTCGAAGTCCGTGGGCTTCAATCCTCTTTTCATCCACGGCGGCACGGGGCGTGGCAAAACGCACCTTCTGCATGCCATCGGTCACGCCTTCCTTGCTCACAACCGGGGTTCGCGGGTCGTTTCGATGTCCGCGGAAAAGTTCATGGTCGAGTTCATCCGCGCGCTGAAGGAGAACGACACGATCGGCTTCAAGCAGCGTCTTCGGAACGCCGACCTGCTGCTGATCGACGACGTCCAGTTCATCGCCGGCAAGGATTCGACGCAGGAAGAATTCTTCCACACGATGAACGAGATCATCACCGCCGGCCGCCGACTGGTGATCACGTCCGACCGTGCGCCGCAGGACCTCGACGGCATCGCACCGCGCATCCTTTCGCGCCTGTCGTGGGGCCTCGTCGCTGACATCAACGCGGCTGACTATGAGCTGCGGTTCAACATCATCGTTGCAAAGCTTGAGGCGCTCCCGGGCGTGGAGATGGCAAGGCCTGTCATCGACTTTCTCGCGCGCCGCGTAACGTCATCGATCCGGGAGCTCGAAGGCTCGCTCAACCGCATCGGTGCTTATGCGATGATGACGGGCCGGACGATCGATGTCGCATTCGTCGAAGAGGTGCTTGCGAACGTCCTGCGCGCCAACCAGCGCCGCATTTCGATCGACGAGATCCAGACGCAGGTCGCCGAGCACTATCGCATCCGCAAGGCCGAAATGACCTCAGCGCGCCGCGCCCGCGAAGTGGCTCGCCCGCGCCAGGTTGCGATGTACCTCTCGAAACAGCTGACTCCGAAGTCGCTTCCGGACATCGGCCGGCGCTTCGGTGGCCGCGATCACACCACGGTCATCCATGCTGTTCGTCAGATCGAAAAGCTTCGCGCGAGCGATGCCGAGCTGGATGCCGACATCCGGCTACTGACCCGCCAACTCGAGGGCTGATCGGCATCCGCGGCTGACGCAGCGGGACAAAGAAAAGGGGGCCGCCGGAGTGGTTCCGGCGGCCCCCCATTGCTTCGGATTCCCGCTTAGTATGCGCGCGCTGCAGCCTTGTTCGCCGGCGGGATCGTGATGCGAACGACTTCGCCGTTGCGGCCCGGGAAGCCCGTGAAGAGCGCCTGGACGAGGCCCGGCAGCAGTGCGTCGAGCCGATTTGTGGTCGACCGAGCCTCCGCGCGGCCGTCGAACAAGGGCAGGTTGCTGCCGTTCGCGCGGATGTGGAGTTCGAGCTGGCTATGATATTCGACATAGCTGTCGATCCCGCCGCCGTACCAGAAGGGATCATTCCACCCGTAGTAAAATGGCGACCCCCAGTAGCCGTAGCGAGGATAAAAGGGGCTGCCCCAGCCGCCATGGGCCCAGAAGGGCGCGTAGGTCGGGCCGTAATCGTTGATCCGCGTCTTGCCGGTGTCGACGTCGTAGCCGAGCTCGACGATCATGTTTGCGGCTTGGGCGTTCGCAGCAGGCCGATAGCCCTGCGCCGCGAGGTTTTGGGCGACGAGCGCGGCATAGCGTTCGAACTCCAGGCCTCCAGGGCGAGCCTTGCCGGCGCCAGGCACGACAATGAACGTCTGCCCCTGCGGTGCGGGCATGGCCTGATAGCGCGAAACCTCGGTCTGAAGAGAAGTGGCACAGGCCGAAAGCGCGATGGCTGCGCTGCCGAGGGCAACAGCAGCTGCGAGTTGGCGGATACGCATCGGAGGTCCCTTTCGAGCGGGAAATGGGCGAACAATCCGTCGCCTTATACCACCGAAACCGCTGAACCGTCGATGAAGCGTTTTTTCAGCGCGTCAGGCCGACTGACGCATACGCTTTTTCGAGCACGGGCCTTCCAAGTTCCGCGGCACGTTGCGCCCCCTGTGCGAGCAACCGATCAAGCTCGGCGGGATCTTGCCGGAAGTGATCGAGCCGAGCGCGAAGCGGCGACAGCAACGCGATCAGGGCGTCCGCAAGCGCAGGCTTGAAGGATCCGAAGCCCTGGCAGGCGAAGCGCTGCAGGACTTGTTCGACCGTTTCACCGGTCACGGCCGCATAAATCCCCACGAGGTTCTTCGCTTCCGGCCGGCCTTCGAGACCTTCGGCGCTTGCGGGAAGCGGCTCAGGGTCGGTCTTCGCCTTGCGGATCTTCTGCGCGATGAGGTCGTCGCTATCGATCAGGTTGATCCGGCTTTGGTCGGACGGGTCCGTTTTCGACATCTTCGAATTGCCGTCGCGCAGGCTCATGACGCGTGCGGCCGTCCCGCCACCAATATAGGGCTCCGGTGCAACGAAGAGGTCGACGTCGAAATCGGTGTTGAATTTGAGCGCAATGTCGCGGGTCAGCTCGACATGCTGCTTCTGATCCTCGCCGACGGGCACGTGAGTGGCCTGATAAAGGAGGATGTCCGCAGCTTGCAGCACAGGATAGGTGAACAGGCCGACGGACGCGCCTTCCTTGTTCTTGCCCGCCTTGTCCTTCCACTGCGTCATGCGATTGAGCCAGCCCATGCGGGCGGTTCCCTGGAGGATCCACGCAAGCTCGGCATGGGCGGGGACCGCGCTCTGCCGAAAGAGCGTGCACTTCGCCGGATCGATACCGCTGGCGATCAGCGCCGCAGCCATTTCGCGGATGCTCGCCGACAGCTTCGCCGGATCGACTTCGACCGTCAGGGCGTGAAGGTCCGCGAGGAAGATGAGGCACTCCGCCTCATCCTGCATGCGGACCCACCGCAGGATCGCGCCCAGCAGGTTGCCAAGGTGGAGGTCACCAGTCGGTTGAATGCCCGAAACAACCCTCATTGCGGCACCCTCCGCCTCCTAAGCGATGCGATGGCCTGCCGATCGACGCCGCCGATCAGGAACGCCACCCCGAAATAGACCAACCCGCCGACGCCGACGAGCGCCGCGAGCGCGATCGCACGTTGGGCGGCGCCAGCGAAGTACCAGTCCGCAAGAACTGCGCGGACGACAAATAGCGCCGCCGCCATGATCAGCGCGGCGATGAGCTGCTTCGCGACACGGCCAACCAGCCACGCCGGCATTCGGAAGTGGCCACGTTTATAGAGGATGGTGAAGAGCGCGATGAAGTTGATCCAGGCGCCCGCGGACGTGACCGTCGCAAGGCTGTAAATGCCGATCTGCGGGATCAGGAGGAAGTTGGCGGGGATGCTGACCAGAAGCACCGCCATGGCGATCACGACAGGGGTCTTCACGTCCTTGCGCGCGTAGAAGGCAGGAGTCAGCACCTTCACCAGCACATAAGCGGGCAATCCGGTCACGAGGATCGACAGAATGTTGCCCGTCGTGCGAGCCGCCTCGACCGTGTAATGGCCGCCCTGGAACAGTGCGCCGATGATCGGCACCGCTCCGACCGCCAGGGCCAAAGTAGCGGGCAGGGTAAGCAGCATCGAAAGATCGAAGGCGCGGGCCTGGACGTCCGCAGCAACATTGTCTTCGTCGCGAGCGAGCGCCTGACTGATCGCCGGCAGGATCGCTACGCCAAGTGCGGTGCCGATGATCGAGAGCGGAAGCTGGTTGAGCCTGTCCGCATAGCTGAGCATCGTCAGCGCGCCTTCGCCCAGCAGCGTCGAAAAGTAGCCGTAGAAGAGCTGGCTGATCTGATAGACTCCCGCCGCGGCCGTGGCTGGAAGGATCAGCACGATCAGTTCCTTCACCGCCGGCGTGACTTGCGGCCGGCCGAAGTGAAGGTGCACGCCTGCGCGGCGCACGGCGATCCAGCACAGGGCGAATTGCGCGATGCCGCCGAGCAGTACCGCAACCGCCATGTACCGGACCGTAGCGACACTGTCCGGAGGAGCGAGGAGCAAGCCGATGATCAAGGCGATGTTGAGCAAGGCCGGCGCGAACGCCGCGACGGCGAAGCGGGTCAGTGAGTTGAGCACGCCCGAGAGCAGCGCCACGAGGCTGATGAACAGCAGATAGGGGAAGGTCCAGCGGGTGAGCTCGACCGAGAGTTCGAACTTGCCCGGTACCTCCTTGTACCCGGATGCGATCAACAGGAGGAAGCCCGGCATCGCGATCTCGACGACGATCGTGACCAGCAGCAGGGCGGGCATGAAAACGGCCAGGATCTCGTTCGAGAATTGCACGGCGTCCGCGTGACCGCCAGACGCGAGCCGGCGGCTGAAGAGCGGCACGAAACCCGACGAAAATGCCCCTTCCGCGAACAGGCGACGGAAAATGTTAGGTAGCAGGAAAGCGAGGTTGAAGGCGTCGTTCGCGTTGCTCGCCCCGAGCACGCGCGAACCGATCATGTCCCGGGCAAAGCCGAGCACCCGACTGACGAGCGTCAAGCCGCCGATCGTGCCGGTGGCCTTGAGCAGATTCATGTGCGCGCGAGGATCGCTAGAACGCGTTACGCTTGGGTCGGGCTAGGCGTCTCGCCGCCGCCGGCGCCGCCGCCCTCGATGCCTTCCTGTTGCTGCACCTGCGACATGTAGGCAGACGTGAAGTCGATCGGGTCGAGGAGGAGGGGCGGGAAACCGCTGTTGCTGACCGCTTCGGAAATGATCTGGCGAGCGAACGGGAACAGGAGGCGCGGCGCCTCGATCAACAGGAACGGCTGCAAGGCCTCTGCAGCAACGTTGCGGAGGCCGAAGAGGCCTGCGTAGCTGAGGTCGACGACGAAGTGCACGCTATTGTCCGAACTGGCGGTGACTTCGATCTTGATCGCGACTTCGTGGACGCCCTCGGCGGCGCTCTGGACGTTGATGTTGAACTGGACGTCGAGATGCGGCTGAACCTGCCACTGATAAACTTGAGGCGCGCTTGGATTCTCGACCGACAGGTCTTTGGTATACTGCGCGAGAATGTTCACCTGGGGTGCATCGCTCATGTCGCCCGAGCCATTGCCTGCGCCCGTCGGTTCCTGATCCGCCATTTCCATATTGTCCTTGCAGAAGTTTATGCTGTTAGGGAGCCGCGCGGAGCCGCGGCGCGTCGGTCGGAGCGACTAGCAGCCACGAATATGGGGCGCAATGCTGGCTCGCGCGTTGCAAGGAGTTGGAATCTTTACGTGTCCAGCACTATGTTGGAATTTCGTTTCTGATAGGATTGAAGCTTGACCGTTATCGTTATCCTCGCGCTCGTCGCATTGTTCGTTGGGCTTCGCCTCTACAGCGTGCTCGGCGAGCGGACCGGGCACGAGCAGCAGCCGATCTTGAAGCCGGCCGATCCGGACGCTCGAGTTGAGCCGCGCGTAAGCCAGCCGGCGGCTGCACCGGTGAGTTCGGCGGAATCCGCCGACATGGCCTTCCTTCCGACGGCCGGTCCGGGTGTCCGCGCCATCCTGGCTGCGGATCCCAGCTTCGATGTGGCCCGCTTCCTCGAAGGCGCGAAGGGGGCATACCGCTTGATCCTCGAGGCGTTTTGGAAAGGCGAGGCCGACGTCCTTCGTCCGCACGTCGACGACCATATCTACGAGACCTTCTCCGGGGCGATCGCGCAACGTGCAACTGAGGGGCTCACGCTCGAAAATCGGCTCGTCGGGATCGACCAGGCGGTGATTTCCGAGGCGTCGGCTGAACGCGGAGTGGCGGTCCTTACGGTGCGTTTTGAGGCTGATATCGCCGCCGTGACTCGCAATTCAGAGGGGCAGGTCGTCGCCGGCTCGCTGAGCGATGCCGTCCAAACTCGCGACTTGTGGACCTTCCGGCGCGACCTCTCGTCGCGCGATCCCAATTGGCTGCTGATCGAAACCGACGAGGAAGAGTGAGGTCATTCGCCAGAGCGCTTGCGCTCGCTTCGTTCATTCTCGTCGCTGCCTGCGCCAAGACCGTCCAGGTTCCGCCGCAGCAGCCGCCACCACCTCAGCCAGCCCCGCCGGTTGTCGTGCCACCTCCCGTGGTCACTCCGCCGCCACCCGCGAATGCTCGCGAGGCCGGCGTCTCTGTGGCTGTGCCCCCGGCTACTCTCGATGATACGTCGGCGGCTCGGGCCCTGCGTGCCTTTCGTATCAGCTGCCCTTCGCTGCAGCGTCGCCAGGACAAGTCGCTCCTGAGTTACGGATCGGATTGGGCAGCGGTTTGCGCGGAGGCTGCGAAGGTTCCACCGGGAAGCGCCGCAGCCTTTTTCCGAGATCGGTTCGACTGGGTGCGGATCGGCGAAGGAAAGGCGTTCGCAACCGGTTATTACATCCCAGAGGCGCTGGGTTCGCGGACGCCGGGCACAGGCTACGCGGTGCCTGTCTACCGTACGCCGCCCGATCTTATCCGCTGCACGAGGCCCGATGGCACGACCGGGCGGGCCCGGATCGATGAGACAGGGGCTTGCGTCCCTTATCATACGCGCGCTGAGATCGAGGACGGCGCGCTGGCCGGCAAGGGCCTCGAAATCGGCTGGGCGGCCGATCCGGTCGAGCTCTTCTTCATCGAGATCCAGGGATCGGGCGAGCTCAGGCTGCCCGACGGCAGCGTTATGCGGATTGGCTACGATAACCAGAACGGTCGTGAATATGTCGGGATTGGCCGGCTGCTGCGGGATCGTGGCATCCTCCCACCGGGCGGCGCTAACATGCAGTCGATCAAGGACTGGATTCGCGCCAATCCGGAACAGGGGCGCGCGCTAATGCGCGAGAACCTCTCCTATATCTTCTTCAAGGAGTTGTTGGGCCCTCCGCTCGGTTCGCTTGGCCTGCCCATTACGCCGCACGGCACGGTTGCCGCCGATCCGAATTTCACGCCGTTGGGAGCGCCGGTGTTCCTTTCGGCGATGGACCGGCCTGAAACCAACGGCTTCTGGGTGGCCCAGGATGTTGGCGGGGCCATCAAGGGGGCCAATCGTTTCGATACTTACTGGGGCGGGGGCCCGCAGGCGACGGCGACGGCCGGCGGCATGTCTGCTTCGGGGCAGGCACTGATCCTGCTGCCAAAGGGCACGGCCGCGCGTGCGTTCGCTCAGCCCTGAAGAAGCGGAGCTCTGGGCTCGCGTAACCGCCACGATCGCTCCGTTATCGCGCGAACGCCTCGCAACCCCACCAGCTGAAACCCAGAAGCCGGTCGCAAAGCCGGCGCTTGTCAAAGCGGCGGTCCGCGCTCGAGCTCCCGCCACGCCCGCTAGACCCGCGCCGGGTCTGACGCTGGACGGGAGCTGGGACCGCAAGCTTCAGTCCGGCAATGTCGAACCCGATCGTGTCCTCGACCTCCACGGTTACAATCTTGATCAGGCGTGGAACGCGATCGACCGCACCCTCGAGCAGGCCATCGCACGCGGCGACCGGGTCGTGCTGCTCGTTACCGGCCACCACCGCGCTGGCGAGCCGCCCGTCCATCGCGGCAAAATCCGAGCGGCAGTTCACGACTGGCTTGCGGCCTCTCGCCATGCATCGCGGATTGCAGCCGTGCGCGGCGCGCACCTGCGGCATGGCGGCGGCGGCAGCCTTTATATCATTCTGAGACGTTAAATTCCGGCTAGCCGATGACTTTTTCTTAACCCCTATTCTTTAACGCGAGTGTGTCAGGCGGGCATTGCCGTCGCGCGGGGCGCACTAAGACCGATGAAAGCAGGCACGGCTCAGAAGATCAGCAACGCGATCCTGTCGTGTGCCGCCGGCTTTGCGTCCTTTATATTCTCGCTCGCCGCGCTGCTTTTCCTCACCGAATTCGACCAGAAGATCGTAGCAGCACTGGCGGCCGGGGTATTCTGCCTCCTCATCAGCTACATTGCTTCGGAACGGCCGAACAGCGAAGGCGCTCGCGCGCTTTCAGCCTTGAGCGAACGCCTGCTTGCCGTTGAAGATGGCGACCTTGTTTCGCCTGCCCCGGCAAGCGTGCGTCACTCGATGCCCAAGTTGGCAGCGGCGGTCAACTCGCTCTTCGCGGAAGTCCGTGCCTCGATCGAGAATGCCCATGCGCTGGGCATGTACGATCCCGTTACCTCGCTGCCGAACCGGCTGCATTTCCGCTCCGAGGCCGACAAGCTGCTCAACGAATCGCTCGAGGGCACCAGCTCCGCGATGCTGTTCGTGGACCTCGACCGCTTCAAGAACGTCAACGACAGCCTTGGCCACGCGCGCGGCGATCAACTGCTCATCATGGTCGCCAACCGGCTGCGCGTCGTCGTCAACGCCGAGTTCACCGGCAACGTCCGTACCCGGCCGCTGCTCGCCCGGCTCGCCGGCGACGAGTTCACGATGTTCTTCCCTGAGGTCGCGTCGGCCGATGAAATCGAGCGGATTGCGCGTCGGGTAGTCCTCGCAATCTCCGAACCCTTCGAGCTCTGCGCGCACAGCGTCGACATCGGCGCATCGATCGGTGTCGCCCTTTCCCCGGATCACGGCACCAGCATCGAGGCGCTGATGCGAGCTGCCGACATCGCGATGTATCGTGCCAAGTCGGTCGGCGGCGGGCAGCATTGTTTGTTCGACGCAAAACTGGCCTCCGAGCACCAGGAAAAGGTCGAGACCGAGAAGGCACTGACCGAGGCCGTTCAGCGCAGCGATTTCCTCTTCGCCTTCCAGCCCCAGATGAGCCTCGTGACCGGTGAGGTTTGCGGTGCCGAGGCGCTGCTTCGCTGGAATCACCCTCGCGACGGTTTGCGCATGCCGAACAGCTTCATCCCAATCGCGGAGAAGACTGGCGTTATCGCGGAGATCGGGGACTGGGTCCTGACCGAAGTGGCCGCGGTCCTGGGCAACTGGCGCCGCAACGGCTTCGACGGCCGGCTGGCTTTCAACGTGAGCCCCCGCCAGGTCGATCGCGCCGATTTCTTCGGCAAGCTTCGGCACGCCTTCAATGATGCCGAGGTCCCGCTGACGATGGTCGAGCTGGAATTCACCGAGAGCGCCGCAATGGAAGTCAGCGACTCGGTGCTTCGCGAGATCGCGACGCTCCGCAGCGACGGCGCCCGTATCGCGATCGACGATTTCGGCACCGGCTATTCGAACCTCGCGAGGCTTCGCGCTATGCCGCTCGACCGCGTCAAGCTCGACCCCTCGCTCATCTCGGATATCGACTCTTCGGAAAAGGCGCGGGTCATCATCCAGGCCGTCATCCAGCTCATCAAGGGCGTCGGAGCCGAAGTGGTCGCCGAAGCCGTCGAGACCGTGGCTCAAGCTGATATTCTTCGCGCGATGGGCTGCGACACCGTTCAGGGTTACGTCTTCGCGGAGCCGATGTTCGAAGATGAGTTCTTGGCGTGGATCGGCAACGCCCACCGCGGCGCCAAATCGGTCGCCTAGCCCAGGACGTTCCGCAAAATCTTTTCGTAGATGTTCGAGAGGGCGCGAATATCCTCGATCGCCGCGCACTCTCCCACCTTGTGCATGGTGGCATTGGGCAAGCCGAAATCCACCACGGGACAAAGCTGGATCAGGAAGCGCCCGTCGGAGGTCCCCCCGCTGGTCGACAACTCGGGCGCCGCACCGGTCGTCTCTTGGATGGCGGCGACGACCACGTCGTACAACGGCCCCGGCGGAGTGAGGAAAGCCTCACCTGAGATTCGCGCGCGAACCTGGCTTCCCGGCGCTTCGCGCTCGGCGATTTCCTCGACCATGCGGACGAGGTCTTCACCACGATGCAGGTTGTTGAAGCGAATGTTGAGCTGCGCGGTCGCTGAGCCGGGAATGACGTTGCTCGCGCTGGTGGGTGTCGAGATCGCCGTGAACTCGATGTTCGACGGTGGGAAGACGTCGGTTCCGTCGTCGAGGTGCACGGCATCCAGAGCCGCAATGATGCGCGCTAAGGGGCCGATTGGGTTGGTCGCCCGATGCGGATAAGCGACGTGCCCCTGAACGCCCGGCGCCTCGATCCACATGTTGACCGACCCGCGACGTCCGATCTTCACGGTATCGCCTAGACGATCGACCGATGTGGGCTCGCCAATCAGGATCATGTCCGGCCGGATGTTACGCTCATTCAGCCAGTCGATGATGCGCGGCGTGCCATAGGTCGCATAGCCTTCCTCATCGCCCGTGATGAGCAGGGAGATCGTGCCCGCTGTCGGTTCCATGCGGGAGACCGCGGCGACGAACGCGGCGATCGCGCTTTTCATGTCATTCGCGCCGCGACCGACCAATAGTCCGTCCTGGATCGACCCTTCGAATGGGTCCACGCTCCAGCCTTCCCCGGGCGGAACGACGTCGAGATGGCCCGCAAAGCCGAAGTGCGGAGAGCCTGAACCGCGGATGGCGACCATATTTTCGGTCGGACCGTCGGGGGCGTCCCCCATGATCCAGCGGTGCACTTCGAAGTCGAGCAGAGCGAGCGCCTGTTGCAGGACATCGAAAACCTCGCCGCGCGCGGGAGTGATGCTCGGGCACCGGATGAGGCGCGCCGCAAGGTCGACTGGGTCAGTGTGGCCGGACATGGGAGAGCCGTAGCAAGCCTTTGACGGCTGGCAAGCGCGCCTCAGATGGGTACGCGCGTCGCCAGGAAGTTGGACGGCCCGTAGGTATCGCGCGTTCGGGCGTTGAACGTGAATGCTTCGTCACGAGTGCGGATGCGGGTCATGTCGAAGCCGTATAAGGCGTAACCGTTCCGCAGCAGGTATTCCGTGACGGGCATCCCGCTCTTCGGCCAATCTTCATAGACGAACATCGCGTCCAAGTTTCCGGCGCCCTTGATCGCCTCGATCTCGGCGCCTTCCACGTCCAGCTTGACGATCGCCGGGCGATCGACGCGCAAGTCTGCCAAGGCGAGCGTTTTCACGGGCTTTCCCTCGCTGGCAAGCGCAGCAGCGGCACCTTCGCCTTTCAAGAAGAGGGTCTCGCCACTCTTCGAGTGAACGGCAGCGTGGATGACCGATCCCTGATGGTTCAGGCTCAGCAGCGGGATCAGTGCTTCGTTTGCTTCGATCGCGATCGCGCCGGTAAATCCCAATTCCTTCGCCCGCACGGACCAGTATCCGATGTTCGCGCCGCAATCGATCAGCACTCGGCCCTTCGCGAACCGCCGGAAGATTTGCTCGACATCGGGCTCGAACGGTACGCCCGCGTAGAAGTGCCGCGCCCAATATTCGTCGTACGCCGGGAAGGAGATGGTCTGCCCCGCCGCTAACGTCACGGTCGCCACTTCGCGCGAAAGCGGTGTTTTGGAAAGTTGGCGGAGCAGGGTCGGCGCGCCTCTAATACCGAGCCTCTCGAACAGACCAGTCACCAAGGACGGAAGGCTCATGGGGACTGACGCAGACGCAGGAGCTGCTTCCACTCGGTCAGGACAACCGCGGGATCGAAGCGCCGCTCAACGGATCGCGACAACTCCTTCCGCAACGCCGCCAACTCCGTATTTTCCGCGTAACGGCGAAGGGTGGCGGCCAGTGTGTCGAGGTTGCCTATCGGCACGAGCTGCTCCGGAAACTCCTCGAGGATCATCGATGGACCATCGCTGGCATAGGCAATTGGGACCACTCCCGCGGCCATCGCTTCGGCCAGCACCAGTGAGAAGCTCTCCATGCGCGAGGGTACGAGAAGGAGTGAGGCCCTGGAATACCATGGCCGGAGATTCTCCCGCCCCGTGCGGAAAGTCGTCTGACGCAGCCCAAGCTCATAGGCCCGCGTTCGTAATTCCCGTTCGCATTGACCCGAACCGATGACGGTGAGGCTCCATCCCTGCGTTTCGATGCCTGATGCCGCCATCGCGCGCAGCGCGTGATCGAACTGCTTGAGCGGTTCGAGGTGCCCGATCGCAAGGACGAGCGGTTCTCTTGAGTCCGGGAACCCAGGCGTCCTCGCGGCAACCGGATTGGGGATCAGGCGCACATCACGGATGAAGCGTCGGTAATAGGCAAGATCATTGCGGTTCAAGACGACGAGCGCGGATGCGAGTGGATAGATGAGCCGACGCGCCGCGCGGATGGCCCTCCGAGGAAAATGCCACGGCGCGTGCTCCATGAGCACGACCTTCGTAGGCGATAATGCGAACGCCAGTGCGACCAGGAGGTTATCCTGTGTCCACGGGCTAATGACGACATCGAACCGCCGTTGCCTCAATCGCAGAAGCAGCCCGAAATAGGCCAGGAGCGACTGGCGCCCGTACCGCTCGACCCGAACCGCCGGCGGGAAAGGATAGGTCGGTGCCTCATCACTGCGGGCGCCGACCACAGTCACGTCGGCGTCCAGTTCTCGCGCGAACAGCGCCGCCAAGTCGCGGATAACCTTGTTGACGCCGCCACCCGTCGACAGGTTCCCGCCAACGATTAGGATGCGTGGCGGCGAGCCGCTGTTTGTACGACTTGGCTGCATGCGGTGTCTTCGGCTGTTGCTGTAAGCCCAATTGCAGGCCAATCCACCGTAGTGCTCGTTTATTGGCTGATTTTTGCTGCTTTCTCGGTCGGTGCGATCTCTTACGCTTCGACTTTGGCGCGTCCCGGCTTCGTTCCGGTGAGCGGGCCCATCGCCGAAGCGGCCTCACGACGCTCCATCGTTCTGTCGGCGGCTGCCCTTGCGCTTTTGCTGCTGATTGGGCTCCGGTACGACGTCGGCGGCGATTGGGAAAATTACCTCGACATCTATCGGCGGCTCGCCCCGCAAGAGATCACCTCCGCGCTCTTCGGTTCGCGCCAAGAACCGGCATACACCCTCATCAACCTTGTCGCGGCGCGGCTTGGAGCGGGCATCTGGCTGGTCAATCTCCTGTGCGCCCTGCCGTTTACTTATGGCCTGTTTCGCATTTGCCGGCAGCAGCCAAACCCATGGTTGGCGCTCGTCGTTGCAACGCCATTCCTGATCATCGTCGTCGGCATGGGGTACACGCGGCAGGCGGCTGCAATGGGTTTTCTGATGATTGGCCTGTCCAAGATCATTGACCGGCGACCGCCTATCCAGTTCATTTTGTGGACCCTCGCGGGCGCACTTTTTCACAGGACGGTTCTCATCTTCGTACCTGTGATGTTAGTTGCGGGGGTCAGGAATAAGGTCGCTTCCTCCGCCCTGGTCTTGTGCTCGCTGATCCTCGCCTATTTCGTAGTCCTTCCCGGCGCCATGGACCAATATGGGGCTGGCTATATCCGTCAGACTTACACCGCCGCGGGCGCCGGGATCCGCGTCTTGATGAACGTCGTCCCAGCTGTTCTACTTCTCGTGTTCAGCCACCGCTTCTGCTGGTCCGGGGAGGAGCGTTCCGTGTGGCGGACTTATGCCGCTCTTTGCATTGCTGGCGGGCTGGCAATGCCGTTCATCAGTTCGAACGTTATCGTTGACCGGCTCGCGATCTATCTCATTCCAGTCCAGATCTTCGTCTATGCGCGCATCGGGTATTGCTTCGGCCTCGTCCGCAAGGGCTGGCTCATGTGGACCGTAGCAGTGATCGTCTACTCAGCCGCCGTTCTTTACGTCTGGCTGAACTATGCCGTGAACGCCTTCGCCTGGCTGCCATATCAAAACTACCTGATGACGCCCGCCTGATGTTCGATGTCGTCATACCCTTGTACAACAAGGAGCGGTTCATCGGCGCCACGATCGGGTCTGTCCTCGCGCAAACCTACGAAGATTGGCGGCTATTCATTGTTGATGACGGGTCCTTGGACGATGGACCCGCGATCGTGGAACGTTACCCGGATGAGCGAATCCAGTTAATTCGGCAGGCGAATGAAGGCGTGGGACCGGCCCGCAACCGGGCCATCCGCCAAGGGTCGGCCGATTGGATTGCCTTCCTGGACGCGGACGACGTCTGGAATGTGGATCACCTGGAAGAACTGGACGCGGTCCAACAGGCATTTCCGCAAACTGTCCTGATCGGATGCGGTTATCGGCGGTTGAAGGGAGAGGGCACTCCGAGATCCCGTAGGAGTGGGAGGGGACGGCGGCGTCTTTCGCGTTATTTCGCGGAATCCGCGCGCGGCCGGCAGCCCTTCATTACGAGCAGTGTGGCAGTCCGGCGGTCGGCTATCGCCGACGTCGGTGAGTTCAAGCCTTTGCCGGGCAACGAAGACGTCGAGCTCTGGGCCCGGCTCGCCCTGCACGGTTCAGTTGCAAGCTCGACCAAGCGGACTGTGAACTATCGTATCGATACCGGCGGGATCACCGACCGCGAAAAGGGCAAATCTTTAGCGGCGACCCCAGCGCTTAGACGTGAAGACCTTTCGTCGACCATCCCGACGTTGGCCAGTCGCCTGCCCGATATTCGAGATCTCGAACTTCGCCAGGACATCGTGGAATATATGGACTCACGGATTGGCCTATCGCTGGTGAGAGCCGTCCGAGCAGGTCAGCTGGAGCGGGCGCGTGCCCTCCTTGGCCTTTACGAACGCAAGCCGCTCGGAAAAGCGCGTCTGGCAGCCGCAATCACAAAGCTTCCCGACCCGATTGCGAGAATGGGCGTTCGGGCGGCACTGCGGCTCAAGAACATTCTCGGGGCGCGCTAGGCCGGCTTGCCATCCCGTACTGGCGCCAGAAGCTGCGCGGAACGGGATTACCCCTTTCGCGGCGGCGACGTTCGGGGGCATGATGGGGCATGGCCTTGATCAAGGGGACGAGCGGCATCGACATCGACTTGTTCGGGGTGAGGTCGCTCCTGTTCCTCCCCGCCTCGAATCCGCGCGCCATTGCCAAGGCGCGTGAAGTCCGGCGCCGACATGGTCGTGCTTGACCTTGAGGATGCCGTGAAGCCCGGCGACAAGCGTGCGGCCCGGTCCGCGGCGCTCGAGGCTGTCGAAACGGACTGGGAGATGCCGGTCGCGATCCGCGTGAACGGCGTTGGGACGGAATGGCATTCCCTGGACGTCGATGCCGCCGCGCGCTCAAAGGCGGATTTCGTCGTCGTGCCCCGCGCAATTTCTGCCCATCTTGTTCACGGCGTTGCCGAGGCGGTGAGCAAGCCGGTGCTTGCGATGATCGAGACCGCGGCAGGAGTCCTTGCTGCGCCCGAAATCGCACCTGCGACCGCCGGGCTTATCGCAGGCACGAACGATCTGCGGTCGGACCTTCGACTTCCGCTCGACTCTGATCGCGAGCCCATATCCGCCGCCCTGCAGATGATCGTGCTCGCGGCCCGGGCGGCGGGCGTTGCCGTGTTCGACGGCGTGTTCAACGGTCTGCAGGATCCGGATGGCTTCATGCGCGAGGCGGAGCAGGGACGGCGGCTAGGTTTCGACGGCAAGAGCCTGATCCACCCGAACCAGATCGAGCCCGGTCACTGCGCCTTCGCTCCCAGCGCTTCGGAGCTGGACCGGGCGCGGCAAATCGTCGAGGCCTACCAAGGCGGAGCCGAGCGCCTCGGCGACGAGATGATCGAGCGCATGCACGTCGAAGCCGCGCAGCGGGTCCTGCGGAGGGCCGCCATTTAACCGGCCCTTGGCGAATCGCGCGCCGCCTGTCATGGGCCGATATGGCCCAACTCCCCGAAACCGCTGGCATTCCCCTCGGACTGACATTCGACGACGTCCTCCTGCAACCGCTCGAATCCTCGGTTCTTCCGAGCCAGGCGGACACCCGAACCTGCCTGACCCGCGAAATTACGATGAACATCCCAATCCTGTCGTCCGCGATGGACACGGTGACCGAAGCGGACATGGCCATCGCGCTTGCCCAGCTGGGGGGCATCGGTGTCCTTCACCGAAACCTTGGGGTGGAGGAACAGGCGGCCGCCGTCCGCCAGGTAAAGCGCTTCGAAAGCGGCATGGTCGTCAATCCGATCACGATGACGCCGGGTCAGACGCTCGCCGAGGCTCTCGAGCTGATGAAGACCCACCGGATCAGCGGCATCCCGGTTGTCGAGAAAACGGGCAGACTCTGCGGCATCCTGACCAATCGCGATGTCCGTTTCGCCGAGAACCCTCGCCAGCCCGTGAGCGAGCTCATGACGCGGGACAATCTCGCAACGGTTCCGGTCGGAACGTCGGAGGCCGAGGCGCGGAAAATCCTCCACCAGCGCCGAATCGAAAAACTGCTGGTCGTTGACCGCGCCAATCATTGCGTCGGTCTCATCACCGTGAAGGACATCGAGAAGTCGGTCGCTGCGCCGCACGCCACCAAGGATTCGGAGGGGCGCTTGCGGGTCGCTGCCGCGACGACGGTGGGAGACGCCGGCTTTGCACGCTCGGAGGCGCTGATCGGGGCAGGATGCGACTGCATCGTCATCGACACGGCCCATGGCCACAATACGGATGTCGCGCGCGCCGTTGAGCGCGTGAAGACGCTGTCCAATTCGGCGCAGGTCATTGCCGGAAACGTTGCGACAGCCGACGCGGCCAAGGCACTCGTCGATGCCGGCGCCGATGCGATCAAAGTCGGCATCGGTCCCGGCTCCATCTGCACGACCCGCATCGTGGCCGGGGTGGGCGTTCCGCAGCTGACTGCGATCATGGAGGCGGCCCGGGCTGCCAATGGAGTGCCCGTAATTGCCGACGGCGGGCTCCGGACCAGCGGCGACATCGCCAAAGCCCTTGCCGCCGGCGCATCGGCGGTCATGGTCGGTTCGCTCCTTGCGGGGACGGAGGAAGCACCCGGGGATATCTTCCTCTACCAGGGGCGCTCGTACAAATCGTACCGGGGGATGGGTTCGGTAGGTGCCATGGCCCGGGGTTCCGCCGACCGCTATTTCCAGCAGGACATCCGCGACCACCTCAAGCTCGTACCGGAAGGGATCGAAGGCCAGGTGCCCTATAAGGGGCCCGCGCGCGACATCGTCCACCAGCTCGTCGGCGGGGTGAAGGCCGCGATGGGCTACACGGGATCGTCGACGATCACCGAATTGCAGAAGCGGGCCCGCTTCATTCGGATTACGAATGCCGGTCTGTCCGAAAGCCACGTGCATGATGTCGCGATCACGCGCGAGGCGCCCAACTATCCCACTCGCTAGGCTATGACACCGGCCGCGCGCCTGCAGGCTGCGATCGAAGTCCTGGATGAAGTGATCGCGTCGACCGCTTCGGACGGTCCGCCGGCGGACGTGATTGTGACGCGCTACTTCAAGCAACGGCGCTATGCGGGATCGAAGGATCGCCGCGCTGTCCGGGAACTGGTGTTCCGAGCGGTTCGCCGGCCGGCTGAGCGGCCCCCGAGCGGCCGTGCCGCAATTTTGGGCCTTGCCCAGGACGATCCGGCTCTTCTTCCGCTGTTCGGCCAGCCTCGGGGCCCGGAGCTCGCGGAGGAAACGGAAGCGGTCGCCGCGCAATTGTGGGTGCCAGGGTGGCTAGAGCCCGAATTATCTCCGCTGGTCGAACGTTCCGAATGGCCCAGTCTTCTGGACCGTGCATCGCTCGACCTCCGAGTGAACATCGCCCGGACTTCTCGCGACATTGTGATGGCCGAGGTGTCCGGCAGCGAGCCGACATCGCTCAGCCCGTGGGGCATCCGCCTTCCCGCCGATAGCCGTATCGATGACCATCCCGCCTATGAGAGCGGCCTCATCGAGGTGCAGGATGAGGGGAGCCAGCTGATCGCCCTGGCCTGCGAACCAGCGACCGGCGAACAGGTTCTCGATCTTTGCGCGGGGGCAGGCGGCAAGGCCCTCGCGCTCGCAGCCGCCGCGCCGGGAGCGTATATATTGGCGACCGACAGCAATCGATCGCGGCTGTCGCACCTCCCGCAACGCGCGATCCGTGCGGGCCCGGCCATCGACACACGGCTCCTCAATCCGCCTCATGAGCTCACCGATCTTTCTGACTGGCTCGGCCACGCCGATCTCGTCCTGGTGGATGCACCGTGTTCGGGGAGTGGCACCTGGCGCCGCAATCCGGAGGGCCGCTGGAGGTTGACGCCAGCGCGCCTGGATAAGCTGGTCGCTGTGCAGGGTCGATTGCTCGAGATTGCCGCCGAGATGGTCCGCCCCGGCGGCCGCCTCGTCTATGCGGTCTGCTCCCTGCTGTCCCGCGAAGGGGCAGGCCAGATTGACCGCTTCCTGGAACGCCATTCATCGTGGATTAGTGAGCCTGCGCCCATCTCGGGAGGGCGTGCGGACGGGCATGGGCTGCTGTTGACCCCAGGCCACGACCGTACGGACGGGTTTTTCGTCGCGCGGCTCGGGCGACCGTGCTAGGCGACTGTAAGGAAGTGGAGAATTTCGATGCGGTCCTTGCCTCGCCTGTTGCTGGTTGGTCTTGCGGGCGTTGCCCTGGCCTCTCCGGTGCTCAGTCAGCGCTCCGACGATCAGATTCAGCCGCGCTCCGTTTCGCTACAGCGTGAAGGCAAGGCATTGCTGAGCGCAGGCAAGCTTGAGCAGGCGGAGGACGTGCTCGAGACCGCGCTGGCCGTCGACCCGCGTAACCGCTGGGCATTCGTCGACCTCGCCCGCGTTGCCGAGAAGCAGCACCTCTACGGCAAGGCGATCCGCATGACGAGCAGGGCCCTGCTGATCGAGCCGAATGATCCGGACGCCATCGCCGTCCAAGGCGAAGCGATGGTCGAGATGGGCGCAATGGCTCGTGCGCAGGCCAACCTCCAGAAGCTTCAGCAAATCTGCGGCGCCAAAGGCTGTCCTCAAATTGCGCAGCTCTCGTCGGCGATCAGTCGCGGCCCGACAGTCGCCTCCGCGAAGGCGCCCGACAGTCCTAAGAAGAACTAGCTCAGCGCGCGAGCGAGCTGTCACGAATTCTTTGACGCTGAGCGTTTCGGCGCGGCGTTGCAGGTCGATGCCGAGCTTTTCAGCAGCTTCGGCTGCGCCCGGGAATGCTTTCAGGCTTGAGCGGAGCATCTTGCGTCGCTGACCGAACGCGGCTTCGCTGAGGCGCTCCAAAGTTCTGGAATCGATGCCTTCCGGCGCTTCCGCAGGGACGATGTGGACGACTGCGGACGTTACCTTGGGGGGCGGCACGAACGCCGACGGCTTGACGCTCATGGCGATTCTCGGCGCCGCTCTCCATTGCGCCGCCACCGAAAGACGGCCGTAGGCTTCGCTACCGGGCTTTGCCACGATACGCTCTGCCACTTCCTTCTGGAACATGAGCGTCAGCGAGAGCCACCAGGGCGGCCAGCTCCCGCCGAGCCATTTCAGGAGCAGTGCCGTTCCGACGTTGTACGGCAGGTTGGCCACAACATGGGCGCCCGCGCCGACCGCATCGACCTCATCGATCTTGAGGGCGTCGGCCTCCATGACTTCTAGGTGACCGGGGTACTCTTCCTGCAACTCGGCGAGGGCTGGGATGCATCGGCGGTCGCGCTCCACGGCGACGACAGACGCTCCGGAGTCGAGAAGCGCGCGCGTCAGGCCCCCTGGGCCCGGGCCGACTTCGTAGACGCGCTCCCCTGCGAGCGGACCGGGAATGGCAGCAATCCGCGCTAGCAACTGTCGATCCAGGATGAAATTCTGGCCCAAAGCCTTGCTGGCGCTGAGCCCATGCCGAGCAATGACATCCCGAAGCGGCTCGGGCGTATCGCTCAAGCGGACTCGGCCCGGATAAACGAGCATTCCGCGGCCATCCGGATCGCGGCCGCCATCGGCCGGGCGTCCGCGCGATCGCGCCCTGCGATATCGAAAGCCGTTCCATGATCCGGTGCCGTTCGCACGATCGGTAGGCCAAGCGTAACGTTAACGGCGTCCTCGAAGTGAATCGCCTTGATCGGGATGAGCGCCTGGTCGTGGTACATGCAGAGCGCAGCATCGTAGGCCGAACGCGCGCGGGCGTGGAACATCGTGTCTGCGGGGAGGGGGCCAGTAACTCGCCATCCTTCCGCCGCGAGGGCGGCAATGGCGGGCTCAATGATCTCAATTTCCTCGCGCCCGAGGTTCCCGCCTTCCCCCGCATGGGGATTGAAGGCCGCAACCGCGAGGCGGGGCTCGGCGATTCCGAAATTGCGTTGGAGGCCGCGAAGGGTGGCGCGCCCGCGCGACTCGATTAGCGCGCTGGTCAGGTGATCGGCGACATCCCTGAGCGGCAGGTGCGTCGTGACAGGGACGGTACGCAATGTTGCACCGGCGAGCATCATGACGACGTTGCCGGGCGAAATCCCGCACCGCTCGGCAACGAACTCGGTCTGGCCGGGATGCTGGAAGCCGATGCCGTAGAGCTGTTCCTTGGACACTGGCCCAGTGACGACCGCAGATGCCGAACCGGAGCGCGCGAGCCCCACTGCAAGCTCCAGCGAGTCCAATGAGCAATGCGCACCGGCGACGCTCGGATGCCCCGGCACGTCCTCCTGAGCCGACGGAACCTGGATCAAGGGGAGGGCGTGGTCGAACGCCGCATCGGCCTGCCTTGGATCCTCCACCACTTCGATCGGGCCATCCCAAACGGCGGCGATCGAGTGGCCGTCCCCGATAGCGACGAACGGCGGCAATCCGTATTGGGAGCGGTGATCCCAGCATTTCGCGATCACCTCCGGACCAATGCCCGCAGGGTCGCCTAGCGAGATTGCCAGTGGAGAGATCTGCGATCGTGCCACGGCGGCGGCTCTTAGCGCCGTCGACGGCCTACCGGAACTCGATGATCGCGTCGCGGCGCAGGTCGCGCAGGTAGCGTCGAGACCGGTTGTTCACCCGCTCCTCGTTGATCTGGCTGTAGACCTCGTCGTAGCTCGGAGCTGTGGGGTCGACCTCGTCGCGCCCGCAAACGACGAGTGTTCGCACGCCCTCATCCAGGGAGCCGAACGGCTGAGTGGCCTGTCCCACCTGAATCTGAAGCATCATCTGCTGCAGCGCCGGGGGCAGGTCCCGCATTTTCACGCCATCCTGTTGGACGATTTCCGCTTTGAACTCGGCCGCAATTTTCTCGGCGCCGCCGCAGCCTCCGACGTTACGTGCCGCCGCCGCAAAGCGGGCGACCATCGGTTCAGCGACTGATCGAGACGTTCCCTTCGGGAAGGCGATGGAGACCTGCTTGAGGCTCAGGACGGCGTCGCGCGGATCGCGCGTAAGGATCTTGCGGGTGTCCTGGACCGCCAGGATCGAAACGCCGCCTGGAACCGAAATGGGAGCACTGAGTGACCCGGGGCCCATTTGCCGAACGACTGCCGCAAGCGGAGCCGGCAGCTGCTCAGGGCGAACCCATCCGAGGTCTCCGCCGACGGCTGCAGTCGAAGCCTCGGAATATTGACGTGCATAACCGGCAAAGGAGGCGCCGCTCCTCAATTGCTCCAGAATTTTGTTTGCGTTGGCGATGGTTTGCGATTCCGTCGCCGGGCTCGCCGTCAAGAATATCTCGCCGACGCGATATTCCTCGGTCCCCTTCGACGCGTTCATCTTGTCGAGAACGGCTTTGACCTCCTCGTCGCCAACGACAACGCCACTTTCGATCTTCGCCCGCTGCAGCCGTTGCCACGCAATCTCGCCCTCGATCTGGCGCCTGAGTGCCCGGATCGAGGAACCGCGTGATTGGAGGTAATCGGTCGCCTGTTGCGGCGTCATCTTCAGGCCGGTTGCGACACGCTGCACGGTGCGATCAATCTCCGCCGGCTTGATCTCGATTTCCTCCTGTCTCGCCGCCTGGATCTGAAGCGTTTCGTCGATCAGGTTACGAAGAACCTGTTGACGAAGGCGTTCAAGTTCCTCGGACGGGATTTGGCCACCATTCGCAATCGCCAGGAGGGCGACACGCTGATCGATGTCGGTCTGGGTGACGATGTCGCCGTTTACAATGGCCGTCGCCTTGACGATCGAAGGAATAGCCGAACCGAATACCTGAGGGTTTTCCGGCAAGCGTAGCGCCTGCGTGGTGCTCGGCGCGCTCGGCGCCCCCGGCTGACCGGCCTGCTGTTGAGCGATTGCAGAGGTGGCTGCAGCTGCCGCAATAGCTGCGGCAGCGATCGTTACGCGCGTCGAATTCAACCCAAACACTCCTGCCACAATCCGTTTTTCCCTTGATCCCCAACCCACCGGCGCGCGGTCGGCGCTCTGCGCTGAATCCGCTGAACGCAGCCTTAGCGATTAAGTCCTTTGAAAGCCAAGTGAAGGCTGAAGGTGCTGCCCTTGCGGAAGGCTCCGATCTGCTCATAGTCCCGTCGCCAAGTGACGCCAACCTGAAGGCAATCATCCTCATATTGAATGCCGAGCCGGTGTCTCACCGGCTGAAACCCATCGGCGAGCGACAGAGGATCTTCGCGTCTGTCCGTCAGGTCGATCACGGTCGCGCCGAAGATCGACCAATAGCGCTGGAACAGCACGCGGCCGGCGAGCCTGAGCTCCTCCTTGTCGCGCAGGTCCTCGATTGCGGCATTGATGTCTCGGTTGAGCCGCAGGTAGCCAATTTGCGCATAGGTCTGCTCCGTACCGATCGTGAGATCGACCTCGTTGCGGCGGACGGCGAAATTGCTTTTGTCGACGCGATACCGATGCGTGATGTCGATCAGGCGTCCGTAGCGGATGCGAGTTCTTCCGACGAAGTCTGAAACAGGATCGTTAAGTCCCGTACCTTCCGGGAAAATATTCAGACTTTTCCGGAAGCGAACACTTTGTCCAACAGTGGTGTCGATTGCGAGGTTGGGCCGCTCGAAGTTCCATTCGAGGCCATAAGTCACGCGGGAAGAATCCTCCCAGCGATCATATCCTGGAAAGCGGTTGAGCGCGAACAGATTGCTGTCTTCAAGGTCCACGGAACGAGCATCTTCGTTCGGTATGTCGAGGTTCGACGTCGGCGGCGTCAGCACGAGTTGAACGCGCGGGACAAGGCGTTGCACGCCACCCATGAGGGGCCCGACGAAAGGCCATTGAAGGTCAGCGGCCAAAGCCCCGATCGCGCGGCTGTGCCAGCCGTCCATCCCCCGATAGATCGGCACGATAGTGCCCGCGGATTCGTCCGTGTGATAGACGTCGGCACGGCCATAAGCCGTCAGGGTCAGTTGCTGGCCCCATGGGGTGAGGCGCTTTAGGTCCCATTGGGCTCGTGCAAAGGCGCGTTGCGTATCCTGCCCGTCGAGCCGCAGGATCGCCAGGCTGTTGGCCTGCAGCTCGAGGGTGCCGCCGACGATGTCGGTTTTGCGGAAGCGTGCATCGATTGCCGGCAGCGCAATCGGAATTTTCTTCTGATCGTCTTCCGCTCGCAGTCCCTCGAACGCCCAGCCCGCTATGGTGATGTAGGAATTGGGGCTGATCCGCTCCACGTTGATGACGTTTCGCAGGCGGTCGTCAGTCGTGATGTCGTAGCGGCGCGTGACGGTCTTGTCCGACGCAACCCGGATCGCGCTGGTGATGCTCCACACCGGATCGAGCTGGAACTTGCCGTTCGCCTCGAAATAACCGCGGAACCCGTCACGCGTCGACTCGACGTTCGGATTGACCTTGTCGATACGTCCGTAGGTCAGGAAGCCACCGAGCTGGAACGCGCCGAGGCTGTTCAACTCGCGGTACCGGGCTTCGAGGGCCGGAAGCACCCCGGTGTAGACGTGCGGCGTCAGCGTGAGGTCGCGGTTCGGCGAGATCTGCCAATGGTAGGGCAGAGCAACCTCAAGACCCTTGCGAGTGGACAGGCTGATGTCGGGTACGAGCCATCCCGTCGCGCCCTCGGTTCCGCGCGAGATGTTGAACACGGGCAGGAGCGGAAGGGTGACGCCGAATAGCTGGAGACGGCCTCCAACGAAGCGTACGCGCCCCTGGGCGGGGTCGTCGATCACCCGTGCTGCGGTAATCGCCCAGCTCGGCCGCTTCGGGCATCCGGTCTCTGTCGTAACCGGACAGGGCGAGTAAACCGCATTCTCCAGAGTGGTGACTTGGTTCTTCCGCGTACCGCGCTGGGCCGCGATGCGGGCGCCATTGTCGAGCACGACCAAGAGATTGTTCACGGCAGCGTCTCGGAACTGGTCCGACAATACGACGTCCTCGCCGACGAGCTTGTCTCCTTCCGGCGTGAGCAAAACAATGTTGCCGCGGGCCCGGACTTCGTCGGTCTTGCGGTTCCACACGACCTGGTCGGCGGCGAGATAATTTCCGTCGCGCGCTATCCGCACTGCGCCAGAGGCTGTGACGACGTCCGCGTCGCTGTCGTAAACGACCTGATCGGCAGTGAATGAAACGGACTGATCGGGGCTTGGCGCCGCGTCAGTGACCGTGATCGGCCCTGGCTGCTGGACGCTCTGCGTCTGCGCCGCGAGGGGCGCGGGCAGGGTAAGAAGCATCGGGAGCGCCGACCACCAGACAAATCTCGTCCGCAACGCTGCCCCGTCCCGCCGTTCGCAAAAAACCCAACCTCATCCGCCTATCGCACCGGACGCGCGGCGACAATCGTCTGAGGCGTGGCTTTGCCAACACAGGTCTTGCATCTTAAAGGCGCGGCAAGACATTCGCCTTTCCAAGGATCGCCTCACATGAAGATTGTTTTCGCCGACCGCCGGCCCGACGGAGAATATGCGCTGGTGCTGCCGGTGGCGGGGAAGGATCGCTCGAGCCTCGCGTCGCTTGGCGCAGCTCAGCAAACCGTTGCTGCGGCCCTGAATCGGCAGCGGTTCGAAGGTGATGCCTCGAGCGTCGCCGAACAGTTCGTAGATGACGGCGGAACCGTTCGTCGGGTGCTGGTCGTCGGCATCGGCACGGATGACGTGACGCGCGAGGCTGCGGAAAAGCTGGGTGGCGCGACGGTGGCGCGTCTGCTCACTTCCGGCGAAACGAAGGTCGTAGTGGACCTGGCAGGGTCAAGCTTCGATGAAGACGGCGCCGCCCGGGTCGGGCTAGCCGCCGCGCTTCGTTCCTGGCGTCACGACCGCTACCGGACCAAGCTCAAGGACAAGCAGAAGCCGACCCTTAACGAGGTCGTTATCGTTGGTGGCGGGAAGGGCGCTTCACAGCGCTACGAGCAACGCTGGGCTCCTGTGTACGAGGGCGTATCGCTGACGCGTGAGCTGGTCACAGAACCGGCGAACATCATCTATCCCGAGACGTTCGTGGAGCGGGTTTGCAAATCGCTCGAAGGCAGCGGTGTCGAGGTCGAGGTGCTCGATCGCGCTGCGATGGAAAAGCTCGGGATGGGCGCGCTGCTGGGCGTGGCGCAGGGCTCCGCACGCGAAGCGCGCATGCTCGTCATGCGGTGGAATGGCGGGGGTGCCGGCCAGCCGGTGGCATTCGTCGGGAAAGGCGTGACATTCGACACCGGGGGCATCTCCATCAAGCCCGCGCAGGGCATGGAAGCGATGAAGTGGGACATGGGCGGCGCAGGCGCCGTCGCGGGCGCAATGAAAGCGATCGCGCTCCGCAAGGCGAAGGCCAATATCGTCGGGATCTGCGGCCTTGTCGAAAACATGCCCTCAAGTACGGCGCAGCGGCCGGGCGATGTCGTCACGACCATGTCGGGCCAGACCGTCGAGGTGATCAACACCGATGCCGAGGGCCGGCTGGTTCTCGCGGACGCCGTCACTTACGTGCAGCGCAACTACAAGCCATCGACGATCATCGATTTGGCGACGCTGACCGGCGCGATCCTGATCAGTCTCGGCCATGAGTGGGCTGGCCTATTCTCGAACAATGAAGAACTAGCGGCACAGCTGCAGCAGGTGGGTGAGGCGAGCGGCGATAAGCTTTGGCGCATGCCCCTCGCGGAGCCGTTCGATCGCCTGATCAATTCGCCGATCGCTGACATGAAGAACGTCGGGCCGCGCGAAGGCGGCTCGATCACGGCTGCGCAATTCATCCAACGCTTCGTCGAGAACGGCATCCGTTGGGCGCACATCGACATGGCCGGCAAGGCCTGGTCGGACAAGCCGGCGAACACGTACGACAAGGGTGCCACCGGCTTCGGGGTTCGCCTGCTCGACGAATATGTGTCGGACGTGCTTGAGCGCTGAGCCGGGTCTCGGTGCAGGTCGACTTCTATCAGCTCGGCGAAACGCCTGCGGAGCAGGTGATTTCGAGCATTGCCGGAAAGGTACTCGGCGCGGACGGGCGCCTCCTCGTCATAGCCGAAGACGGATCCTTCCTCGCGCGCCTTGACCGGCTGCTTTGGGATCAGGGCGCGACAAACTTCCTGCCGCACGGTCTTGCCGGCGGTGCGGATGACGCTCGCCAGCCGATCCTGCTGTCGACAAGCCCAGATGCGCCCAACCAGGCCAGGAACATGCTCATCGCCGACGGACAATGGCGTGACGCCGCGCTCTCCTACGACCGCAGCTTCTATCTTTTCGATTCGAGTACCCTCGAAGCTGCACGCCTGGCCTGGAAGCTTCTCGCCGGAAGAGACGGCGTCGAGCGCCGGTACTGGGCGCAGACGGACGGTCGCTGGAAGCAGCAAGCCTGACACTTGCCCGCAGCCGCCCCGACCGCTAGGCGCCCGACCCAATTCCAACCCCCTAAATCACAGGAGATCGCCCGGTCATGGCCGCGACGCGCACCTTTTCGATCATCAAGCCCGATGCCACTCGCCGCAACCTCACAGGCGCCGTGACGAAGATGCTAGAGGAAGCCGGCCTTCGCGTCGTCGCTTCCAAGCGCATCCACATGACCCGCGACCAGGCCGAGGGCTTCTACGCCGTCCACAAGGAGCGGCCATTCTTCAACGACCTGTGCACCTTCATGACGTCCGGTCCGGTCGTCGTTCAGGTTCTCGAGGGTGAAAACGCCGTACAGCGCAACCGCGACGTCATGGGTGCGACCAACCCGGAGCAGGCCGCCGAGGGCACGATCCGCAAGACCTACGCGGAATCGATCGAGGCCAATTCGGCCCACGGTTCGGACAGCGACGAAAACGCTCAGATCGAGATCGACTATTTCTTCAAGCCGGAAGAAATCGTCGGCTAGTCCTTCGTGGCGCTACCGGTCCGGCGATAACTCCACCGGACCGGCTTCTTTCCGTCGGCGAGAGAAATCTCGGCATCAAGGCCGGTAGCGGTGCGCTCGTAACGCACGCGCTGTGGGAAATCGTGCGCCGAGTTCACGAATGTGACCGAATTGGCGTCCGCCGCGGTGGACCTGAAGGCGACGGGCTTGGCGCCCTTCGGTGAGGCGTAGAAAGTCAGCGCCCCATCCGCGCCGCGTTCGATCCGCATCCACTCCCAGTGGCCGACGGTGTCGTCCTTGCCGTTTCGGCCCGATCCCATCATCAGGCCGCCGCGCCCGCTGGTCCAGCACTCTTCGGTCCAGCTTTGCTCGGCACGCTGCTCCTCCCAGCACCCGGCGAGGAACGCCGGCATCGGCGCCGCTTCCGCTGCCGCCAGCACTATCCACATCAGCATCATGAGCCCTCCCTTGCGATGATCAGAATTCGTCTGCCGCGCGCATTAGCTTCGTGAGCCTGGGCGGAGCGCAGGCACGCCAACTTCGTTCGAGCCATTCGCCGACCTGGTCCCAGTCCACGTCGCGCCGGTTGAGCATCACGCCGAGCCAGCCGCTCGCTCCATAATATTTCGGCCAATAATAGATGTCTGGCTGGGCCTCGATGAGGCCGGTCATCTCGTCCGGGCCGCTCGCCTTGACGAGCAGGCCGACGGCTTCCTCGCCGTGATGGTGGTCGGCGATGATCGCGAACAACTTCCCCTTTTCGCCTCCAACCGACCAGCCGGGCGAGCCGTGGCTGGTCTTCCGGCCCACTTCCGGCAGTTCCTGGGCCAGCGCGTCCGACCTGCGATTCGATCCAGCTCGCGTCGAAAGGGCGCGCGGCATAGTCGCTGAGGACTCGCGGATAGAGTTGATGCTCCGCGATCAATATCCGGTCGGACAGCGTCTGCGGTGTGTCGCCGGAGAGGACCGCGACTTCGACCTGGCCGAGTACCTCACCCGAATCGAGCTCCTGGCTGACGAGATGCACGGTTGCGCCGCTTTTTGCGTCGCCGGCGGCGAGGCAGGCCTCATGAGTCCCGAGCCCCTTGTATTTCGGCAGGAGGGACGGGTGGATGTTGAGGATTCGGCCGTCCCACCGGACGAGGAATTCCGAGGGAATGATGCGCATGAACCCCGCGAGTGCGATCAACTCGACCTCGCCTTTTCGAGCGCGCGCTGAAGCTGGTCCCAAAAGCCTTTGCCGAGCGCTTTCGCGTCCAGTCGCTCAACCGGCACATCCTCCGCCTCTGCGAGAGTCAGGCCGGGCGCGTCAGGGCGGTCGCCGCTTACCAGCGCGACCTGGTAGCGAGCAGTTGTCGGCGCGGGCCGCGTAGATGATCGCGGCCATGTTCGAGCCGCGATCCGAGATCAGGATCGCGACGCGGGCGCGCTCAGGCATGGTGGGTTGCGGTCCAGGCCTCGGCAGCACCCCAAGCGCCCTGCGGGCCGCGCACGGTGCAGCCGCGCTCGCCTGCCTCGATGCGGCCCACCTCAAAGACCGTCTCGCCCGCGCCCGACAAAGCTGCGGTCACGTCCTGGACAGCATCCTCGCCGACAATGACGGCCATGCCGACGCCACAGTTGAAGGTGCGGGCCAGTTCTTCCGGCGCGATTCGCCCGCCGGCCTGCAGGAGCGCGAAAATCGCCGGCTGTTCCCAACGATCGGCTTCTACGATCGCATGGGAGCCCCGCGGCAGAACACGCGGAATATTCTCGAGAAGTCCGCCACCTGTTATGTGTGCGAGACCCTTGATGCGCCGCTCCTGTACCAGCGGCAGCAACGAGCGCACATAGATGCGCGTGGGTTCGAGCAGCACCTCGGCAAGCGTTCGGCCACCGGCGATCGGGGAGCTTGCTCAAGATCCCAGCCTCCTGCTCGATGATCCGCCTGACCAGCGAGAATCCGTTGCTGTGCACGCCCGAACTGCGCAAGGCCCAGAATCGACGTCACCGGGCGAGATCTCGGCGCCGGTCAGGACCTTGTCCCGCTCGACCGCGCCGACGCAGAAGCCTGCGATATCATAGTCACCGGGCGCATACATGCCGGGCATCTCGGCAGTTTCGCCGCCGATCAGCGCACATCCCGCTTGTCGGCAGCCTTCCGCGATCGATGCGACGACGGCCGCAGCGACCTTGTTATCGAGCTTCGCAGAGGCGTAATAATCGAGGAAAAACAGCGGCTCGGCGCCTTGGACGATCAGATCGTTTGCACACATCGCGACCAAATCGATCCCAACGCCGTCATGACGCCCGGTCTCGATCGCAAGCTTGAGCTTCGTGCCGACCCCATCGTTCGCCGCGACCAGCAATGGGTCGCGATAGCCTGCAGCCTTCAGGTCAAAGAAGCCGCCAAAGCCTCCCAGTTCCGCGTCGGCACCGGGTCTCGAGGTCGCGCGCGCAAGTGGTCCGATGGTCTTTACCAGCGCGTTTCCGGCCTCGATCGAGACGCCGGCATCCGCGTAGGTGAGGGGCTTCTGGCTCATTGCGACGGGGCGATAGAGACAAGCCGCTTGGATTTCCACGCCGTTGTCGCCAAAAGACGGCCGAATGCTGCGCCGCCAAGTCGTTATTCCCATTCTGATCGTGCTCGCTGCCGCTGGGCTTTCCGGCGCGCTCTATGCGCAGCTCGAGACGACGGACCGCGGCATCCTTCCCATCGATAGCTCCGGAACGCTCGAGATCAAGGGCATCCACGTCGATGTCGGCGGTCCCGACGCGCAGTCCGCTCGCTTCGCGGGATGGAGGATTGCGCAGCGGCAGGGCTTCCGTGCTCTGTGGGCGAAGATGCACAAGTCGCCGATCAACCAGGCTCCAAACCTTCCCGACGGCACGCTGGACCAGATCGTGAGTTCGATCGTCGTTCAGCGCGAGCAGATCGGTCCGAACCGCTACATAGCCGATCTCGGAGTCCTGTTCGATCGCGCCCGATCCGCAGAGTTTCTTGGCGTTGAAGGCGGCGAGGTCCAGCGGTCGGTGCCGATGCTGCTTGTCCCGGTGATGGTCTCGGGCGGAACCGCGACCACGGTGGAACTGCGAAACGCCTGGCAGCGGGCGTGGGCACAGTTCCGGACCTCGCAGAGTCCGATCGACTATGTTCGCGTGAGCGGCCTCGGCGCTGACCCGATGCTGATCAACGCGGCGCAGACGTGCGCGCCCGGCCGCGGTTGGTGGCGCAATATCATCGATCTCTACGGCGCGGCCGACATCCTGGTCGCGGAAGTGCAGGTGCAGCGGCTCTATCCTGGCGGCCCGGCGCGTGCGCGCTTCATTGCCCGGCACGGCCCCGACAACCAGATCGTCGGCGGCTTCACCCTGACGGCTCCGAACAGCGATGCGATACCCGCCATGCTGGCGCAAGGCGTGCAGCGGATGGATCAGGTTTTCAGCGATGCGCTCTCTGCGGGAGCCCTTTCACGCGATCCGTCGCTGAACCAGCCGCCTCCGCCGCCGCTGCCGGAATTGCCGATGGAAAGGCCAATCGCACGACCGACCTCCACGGCAAACGCATTCCAGGTTCAGGTCAGTGGCAGCGATGTGAACGTGTACAATTTCGCGATGGCGCATTTGCGCACGCTCGCCGGCATCGCCGCCGCGACACCGCAACAGATCAACCCCGCCGGCACCAGCTACGTGCTTGTATCCTACAATGGCAGCATTCAGCAGCTTGCCGCGGCGCTAGCGGCGCGAGGTTGGGTCGTTGAAACGTCGGGCACGATCGTCAGGATCAAGTCTTTGTCCAGCAAGCCGCCCGCGCTTCCGCCGCCACCGGCACCGGCTCAGCCGCAGCCAGCAACCCCGGCTCAGCCGCAACCCGCGACCCCGGCTCAGCCGCAACCCGCGACCAATCAGGTGTCCGGACGCCAGGAATGAAGCAGGGGCCGGACCAGATAGCGCTCCCGCTTGATTGGCCGCAGACCGAGGGGACGCCCGTTTCATCGTTTCCGACGCCAATCGAAGCGCATTCGAACATTTCACGAAGTGGAGTCTCTGGCCGGTAAAGGCGACGATCCTCACCGGGCCACGCAGGTCGGGACGTACTTTGCTCGCGCGAAGCTTCGTCGAACGCGTGGGTGGGCGCCTGTTCGACGAAGCCGAGCAGCGGGACGAGGAGGAGCTGTTCCACGCCTGGAACCAGGCGCAGGATACCGGCCGGCCGCTCGTCATGGTCGCGGATCAGGCCCCTCCGGCTTGGGCGCCGAAGTTGCCCGACCTGAGGACGAGGCTTGCGGTCACGCCAGTCGTTTCAATCGGTCTCCCGGACGACGCGCTGTTCGCCGCGCTAATCCAGCTCCTGTTCGCCGATCGCGGACTGCATATTCCGGCGGAGGCCCTGCGCTTCATGGCCGGCCGACTGCACCGGGACTATTGGACTGCGGAGCGCGCGGTCGAAGCGGTGGACCGCTTTGCCATTTCAGAACGCGCGCGGCTGACCTTGCCGACGATCCGCCGCGCTCTCATTGAAGCAAAGATGATCCGGGAAGCGGCCTAACCGCATTTGGCCGCGTTCGACCCTGTTCTGCTGGTCCAGCTGGACGGTCAGGCGAGTGGGGCTGAATTCCATTGTGATCATCGCCCCGAACGGAACCCAGCGGACTGACCGCGCTCCCGACGCCCGGAGCATATCGGTACCGAGCTGTACGGTTGCCGCGCTTCCAATGAATTGCGCCAGGCGGTCGTCATTGCAGGCTTGATTCCGCGGAATCGGCGCCCACCGGCGGCGCAGATGACGACGTCGCGCAGCCGGCCAGCAGTCAGAGCGAGCCCCGCGGCGTTACGCATCGACCCGTTCAACCTCGGCCACACGGCTCATTTTGAGCTTTCCGTTCTCGATCGCGAAGGCAAGGCGGCCTTCGACGAGATCGAGTGCGTCCCGCCCGAACTGCTCGAACCGCCAGCCGTTCAGGATGTTGAGGTTCTTGCGGACGCCCGCGGCAAGAGCCTCCAAGTCGTCCGAACGGGCAATGAGGCGCGCCGCGACGCCCGTCTCCTTGGAACGGATCTTCAGCAGCAGCTTGAGCAGGTCGCTGACCAGCACCGCATCCTTGGTCAGCCCCGGCCGCCTGGGCTCGCGGTCGGGCAAGTCGGAACCTTCGAGCGGCTTGGACGCCTCGATGGCGGCGATCAGCCTCGCGCCGATGTCGTTGGTCTTCCACCCAGCCGACAGACCGCGAATGCGCCCCAAATCCTCCTGGCTCTTCGGTGGGTGAAGCACGATTTCGTTGAGCGTGTCGTCCTTCACGATCCGGCCCCGCGGCAGGTTCTTCGAACGGGCTTCGGTTTCGCGCCACGCGGCGATGGCTTTCAAGCGACCGAGAACGGCTGGGTTTCTGCTGGGGAGCTTCAGGCGCTTCCACGCGTCTTCCGGCGCAAATGCGAAGGTCGACGCGTCGGCAAGCCGCTCCATCTCCTCGTCCAGCCAAGCGCCCCGACCCGTCTTTTTCAATTTCTCGACCATCCGCGGGAAAACGGTCGCGAGGTGCGTCACGTCCGCAATCGCATAATCGATCTGACGCTTGTCGAGCGGGCGGCGGCTCCAGTCGGTGAAGCGCGCGCCCTTGTCGAGGCTGTGACCAAGCAGGCTTTCGATCAGGTTCGAATAGCCGATCTGCTCGCCGTGGCCGAGCGCCATGGCCGCTATCTGCGTGTCGAACAGCGGGTGAGGGACCTTGCCCGTCAGGTTATGGATGATTTCCAGGTCCTGGCCTCCCGCATGGAAGACTTTCAACACCTCTTCGTTTTTCACGAACAGGTCGAGCAGCGGCCTCAAGTCGATACCTTCGGCCATGGGATCGATCGCGGCGGCCTCTTCGGTGCTCGCGACCTGGATCAGGCACAGGTCCGGCCAATAGGTGTTCTCCCGCATGAACTCCGTGTCCACGGCGACGAAGGGGTGGGAGGAGAGGCGGTTGACGAGAGCCTTGAGGTCGTCAGACTTCGTAATCAGAGGATGAATATGCATGAGTCTCGCGGCGGCTTTAGCCGCGCGCCTCGCGGGTTGACAAAAATGTTTCCGGCCTAGAAGCGCGGCCCCGCGTTTCCCGCCCCATTTCCCGCTTGAGCAAAGCCGAGCCCGAATATGCACGCCTATCGTACCCACACCTGCGCCGAGCTGCGCGCGAGCAACGTCGGTGAGACCATCCGGATTTCGGGCTGGGTGCACCGCAAGCGCGACCATGGCCATCTGCTCTTTGTCGATTTGCGCGATCATTTCGGGATCACGCAGATCGTCGTGGACACGGATTCGCCGGCCTTCCGGACGCTTGACCGTCTTCGTGTCGAATCTGGTCGTGACGGTCGATGGCCAAGTGGTGGCGCGTTCCGCCGAGACAGTCAATCCTAATCTCCCAACCGGCGAGATCGAGGTGCGTGGCCGGGAAGTGACGATTCAATCCATGGCGGCGGAGTTGCCGATGCCGATTGCCGGGGAGCAGGATTATCCCGAGGAGATCCGGCTCAAGTATCGCTACCTCGATCTCCGCCGGGAGCAGGTCCACGCGAACATCATGCTGCGCTCGTCGGTGATCGGCTCGATCCGGCGGCGGATGATCGACCAGGGCTTTACCGAATTTCAGACGCCGATCCTGACCGCCAGCTCGCCCGAAGGTGCGCGCGACTATCTGGTGCCAAGCCGCGTCCATCCGGGCAAGTTCTACGCGCTCCCGCAGGCGCCGCAGATGTTCAAGCAGCTGATCATGGTCGCCGGCTTCGATCGTTATTTCCAGATCGCACCCTGCTTCCGCGACGAGGACGCGCGCGCCGACCGCTCACCGGGCGAATTCTACCAGCTCGACTTCGAGATGAGCTTTGTGACGCAGGACGACGTTTTCAACGCCATCGAGCCGGTGCTCTCGGGCGTGTTTGAGGAATTTGCGGATGGCCGGTCGGTCACGGCGGCGGGCGAATATCCTCGCATTCCGTATAAGGAAGCGCTCCTAAAGTATGGCAGCGACAAGCCCGACCTGCGGAATCCGCTGTTGATCACTGACGTGTCGGAGCACTTCAAGGGCTCCGGCTTCGGCCTGTTCGCCGGGCTCGTTGAGAAGGGTGCGGCCGTTCGGGCTGTGCCTGCGCCCAAGACTGCGGAGAAGAGCCGCAAGTTCTTTGACGACATGAACGAGTGGGCGCGAAGCGAAGGCTTTGCCGGTTTGGGCTATGCGACCCGGAAGAGCGGCAAATGGGGTGGCCCCATCGCCAAGAATCACGGCGAAGAGGGGATGAACCGCATCGCCGAGGCAATGGGGCTCGGTCCAGACGACGGAATCTTCTTCGCCGCTGGCAAGGAAGAGGAAGCGGGGAAGCTGGCCGGACAGGCGCGCACTCGCGTTGGCGAGCAGCTGGACCTCATCGAGAAGGGCTCGTTCCGCTTCTGCTGGATCGTCGATTTCCCGATGTTCGAGTACAACGACGAGCAGAAGAAGATCGACTTCAGCCACAATCCCTTCTCGATGCCGCAGGGCGAGCTCGAGGCTCTGGAGAACAAGGATCCCCTCGATATCCTCGCCTGGCAGTACGACATCGTCTGCAACGGCGTCGAGCTAAGCTCGGGCGCGATCCGGAACCACCGCCCGGACATCATGTACAAGGCGTTCGAGATCGCCGGTTACACGAAGGAGGAGGTCGACACGAACTTCTCGGGCATGATCAACGCCTTCAAGTTCGGCGCTCCGCCGCACGGCGGATCGGCCCCCGGCATCGACCGGATCGTCATGCTTCTCGCTGACGAGCCGAACATCCGCGAGGTCATCCTCTTCCCGATGAATCAGAAGGCCGAAGACCTGATGATGAACGCGCCGGCGGAAGTGATGCCGAAGCAGCTTAAGGAGCTGCACCTTAAGGTGGTGCTTCCGAGCTGAACTCCCGAAACGGGACGAAAAAGCTGTGGATAGATTTCCAACCGATTGAGGTCGCGCGGCGCGCTGCCTATTTTTACCCCCGTGCCTGACGTCGATCCTCACGAATCCGAACTCCAAGTAAGCGCCGCACTGGAACGGTTGCGAGATGATCTGCGCGCGCTGCAGGTTCCTCAGATCGTTCACGGCCGTAGAGCAATCATTCTCTTCGAAGGCCCGGAAGGCGCCGGGAAGAAGACCGCGCTGCGGCATGTCGCGGCCGCCTTCGATCCCTGCCATTTTGCGGTCCACACGATCAGCTTCGACCGTCGGCAAGCCTCTGACGGACACTGGCTCGCGCGTTTCTGGCGCGACCTGCCGAGCGCTGGACACACTGCGATCTTCTTCCGCAGCTGGTACCGCCGTGTTCTGGACGACCGAATTCTCGGGCGTATCGACGAGGCGGCCGTCACCCGGGCGTTCGACGAAATCAACGAGTTCGAGGCCCAGCAACGGGATTACGGTACGTTGATCGTCAAGCTCTACTTCGACGTCTCGCCGGAGGTTCAGGAGCAGAGGCTGAAGCAGCGCGATGACGATCCCTGGCTCCGCGTTTTGAGGCGCGGCGAGCGCGTGAGCGCAGGCGAGACGGGCTACGGACGCGCGCTCGACGACCTCAAGCGGCTCACCGATACACGCTGGTCGCCTTGGCGGATCATCGACGGTGACGATGAAGAGGAAGCGGCCGTGACCGCGCTTGCCGCCGTCGTCGATGCCTGGGAAAAGGCCATGCCGGCGGAGCCGCCGCGGCTCGTCAGCGCTCCCACCCGGGCGGCCTAGCTGCTGGCCGGGTAGCTGATCCCCACGACTTCGTAGCTCTTCTCCCCCGACGGGAGGCGGACGATCCGTTCGTCACCGACGCGTGCACCGATCAGGGCGCGGGCGACGGGTGCACTCCAACCGATCTTCCCAGAACCGGCATCGGTTTCATCGTCGCCGACGATCGTTAGCAGGCGGCGGTGATCGTCCTCGTCCGCGAGTTCGACGGTGGCTCCAAAGCGTACCTGGTCACGGGCACTCTGCGTAGCTGGATCTACGACTTTTGCCGCCTTCATGATCCGCGCAAGATGCGACAGCCGCCGGTCCAGCTCTCGAAGGCGCTTGCGTCCGTAGATATAGTCGCCGTTCTCGGATCGATCTCCATTCGCAGCGGCCCAGGCGATCGTTTCGACTAACTTGGGGCGCTCGCTACCGAAAAGCTCGTCATACTCAGAGCGAATACGCGCGAAGCCGTCGGGCGTGATGAAGCGTGGCGGTAAATCGGCCATCGCGGCTAACTATCAGCCGGGGCGGCTTTTCCCCAGATAGCGTGAGACATGCATCGCAGTCTGCTGGGATGAGCCGCGCATCGAGTCATAGACGACGCTATTCTCGATAACCCGCTGCACATAAGCCTTGGTTTCCGAGTAAGGGATTGCTTCGATCCACTTGAGGACGTCGACCTGGCCGCGCGGGTCGCCATATGCATTCACCCATTTGCGGACGTTCCCTGGGCCGGCATTGTAGCTCGCGACGGCCAGCGGAACGTTACCGCCCCATGTGTTCATCATTCGGCGGAAATAGGCCGAGCCGAGCATCACATTGTAATCCGGGTCGCTGATCAGGCGGTAGCTGTCGTAACCCAGCCCGAGCTTGCCAGCCTGTTCGCGCGCGGTTCCCGGCATGAGTTGCATCATGCCGCGAGCGCCCGCGTGGCTGATGGCGTAGGGGTCGTAGGAACTCTCCTGGCGTGCAATGCCGTGCGACAGCGACCAGAGGTCTCCCGGGACCGATCCGCCGAACGTGGGATATCCCTGGCGCACGTAGAACATCGACCCCTTCACCCGCGCCATCCGGGCGGTCCACACTGACAGGTCCGGACGCCGCACCTGTTGTGCAAGGTCCACGGTCAGGTTGCGGTCCGAAATCGTTGTCCAGCAATTCCGCCAGCGCCCTCACGAACAGGGCCTGCTCGTTCGACCGGCCTTGCTGGCCGAGCAGGCGCACGGCCTGGACCAGCGATCGATTATTGAAGGCGGCGCGCTGGGCGGGGGTGGTCACATATTGCGGCAGTGCCTGTGGCGGGGTCGAAACCGGGCGTCCAAGCCTTTCAAGGGCCAGCTGTCCGTAAAAAAGCTCCGGATAAGCCGCAGCCCGCTGGAAATGGCCGTTCGCGATCTCGTGCCTTCCCGTCGACTGCGCGGCGCGCCCAGCCCAGTAATTGCCCTTGGTCTGGACCTGCAGCGACCGTCCTGCACGCCCGTACCGGTCGAACATCGCGACTGCATTCGATGGCTGGTTGGTCCGGTCCATCGCGATGCTGCCCGCGAGAAAGGCGAGGCTGGTGTAGTGGTCCCGGATTCCGACTGGCTGGTCGCTGACCTGCCCGCCCGGCGGGAGGACATCGTCGAGCTGGGACGCAATCCGATAGGCGGTCTGCCATTGCCGGCCCTGCGCCGCGCCATTCGCGAGCAGGAGCAGCATTTCGTAAAAGCGTTCGGGATCCGTCGGCCGGTAGGTGAAATTGTGGGAACGGGCAGCGAGATCACGGGCCGCGCTTTCGTAGCCGCCGGCGCGAAGGTAGCGCGCGCGATCCATCATCAACCCGGCGTCGCTCGTCACCGTCCCAATGACTGCCGCGTAGCGGGCTTCTGCATCGGAGGACCCGCTCTGCATTGCTATCCGGGCGGCGAAGGCGGCCTGGCGTTGCGGTGTGACGGCAGTGAAGAAGCGGGCCGCGTCGCTTGGCCTCTTGGCGAACAGCAGCGCGTCGGCACGCCGGTCATGGTCGTCGCGCGTGAAGCTGCTGCCGTAGCGGGACCAAAATGCCTGCTCATCGGTGACGCTCAGGTCGGGCTCGCCCCAGGCATTGCGCGCCGCATTCAGCGCATCCGCCGACCGGCCGCTTGCGGCATAAGCGTCGGCAAGTCGTGCCCAGCCGTTGCCAGTCTTCGGCTTATCGTAGGCGAAGAAGGTGATGACTGAATTGGCATTCTCTCCGGGCCGCATCGCTCGCTCGGCCCAGCCGCGCAGCTTCGATTCCTCCGGCCAGTCGCGATAGACGTTCAGGAAGCGAGCGTAGTCGGCGAAGCTGTAGCCGCTGCTCTGGCGAAGCTGGCGCCATTGGTTGAGCGCGTAGCCGACGTTCGCGGCAGGAGGCGCGTAGCTGTAGGAGGATGCGGCCGGCGCCGCATATTGTGCCGACGAACCGCTGGCCGTCGCAGCGAGTACGATGGGCAAAATTACAGCAGCACGCCACATGCTGGACATAGTGCAGCCCCGCTCCTTATCAGGCCCTGAATAACGCCGGCCCAAACTCCATCAGAAACGCCGCTAAAGAAAGGCAAGTTCATGTTTTTTGGGTCAATCCCGGCACTGGTCACCCCATTTTCGAATGGCCGTGTTGCCGAGGACACAGTCCGGGATTTTGTGGATTGGCAAATAGCGGAAGGCAGCAATGGCCTCGTGCCTTGCGGCACAACAGGCGAGAGCGCGAACCTGAGCCGGGAAGAGCATCGCGCCGTGATCGCCGCCACAGTTCAGGCGGCGAAGGGGAGGGTCCCGGTCATTGCCGGTTGCGGCAATTATTCCACGGGGGCGGCGATCGAGCTCATCCGAGCCGCTGCCGACGTCGGGGCCGACGCAGCCCTGGTCGTGGTCCCTTATTACAACAAGCCGAGCCAAAGCGGGCTGGCCGCCCATTTCTTGGCCGTCGCCGAGGCATCGGCGCTACCGGTCATTGTCTATAACGTGCCCTCCCGCACCGTGGCCGACATCTCCGTCGAGACGCTCGCGAAAATCGCCGAGCATCCGAACATCGTCGGCATCAAGGATGCCACCGGCAACCTGGGTCGGGTGTCGGCACAGCGGCTCGCGTGCCGAGAGGATTTCGTCCAGCTAAGCGGCAATGACGACACGGCATTGGGATTCAACGCCATGGGCGGAACCGGATGCATTTCCGTGACGGCCAATGTTGCTCCAAGGCTTTGTTCGGACTTCCAGACGGCGATGCGCGAGGGGCGCTGGGAGGACGCGCTGAAGCTGCAGGACCGGCTTTATCCGCTGCACGCAGCCCTCTTCAGCGATGCTTCGCCGGCGCCGACCAAATACGCCTTGTCGAGGGTCAGCCCAGGCTTCCCGACCGATCTTCGCCTGCCGCTGGTGGAGGCCTCGGACGCTTCCAAGCGCGCCGTGGACGCCGCACTCGAGCACGCGGGCTTGATCTGATCCGACGATGGCAAAGCCGCTTCCGCAACCGTTCGACAAGCAGAAGGTCGTGGCCGAGAACCGCCGCGCCCGCTTCGACTATTTTATCGAGGACAAGTTCGAGGCTGGCATCCAGCTGACAGGGACGGAAGTGAAATCCCTCCGTCACGGGGAGGGCTCGATCGCCGAGAGCTATGCGAACGTCGATGGCGACGAGATCTGGCTGATCAACAGCCATGTTCCCGAATATAGCCACGGAAACCGGCTTAATCACGAACCGAGGCGGCCGCGAAAATTGCTTCTCAAGAATCGCGAGATCGCCAAGCTTCAGGGTGCGATCACCCGCCAGGGGCTAACGGTCGTGCCGCTCTCGATCTATTTCAACGCGAGAGGCCGGGCAAAGGTCGAGCTGGCGCTCGCTCGGGGCAAGAAGGTGCACGACAAGCGGGACACGATCAAGGAACGCGATTGGAAGCGTGAGCAGCAGCGGCTGATGAAGCAGCGCTAGCCGTTGGGGAAGGTTCCAGGCCATCTAGCAGGTTGACGAAGTGCTGGTAGGATAGCCGCTGCCAGATGCTGTACCAGGAGCTTCCGCGGATTGAATCGACTCCCCTAAATGCGTGGGGCCGATGGCTCGTGCCGGCAGTGGTTGCCGGCGCCGCCCTTAGCGCTGCACTTCTCTTATTGCTGATCGGGCAACTATGGTTTGCAGCCGCAGCTTTGTTCACGGGTCTCGCCGCGGCGGCGGTTGTCCTTATCAAGGATGAGGCAATCAACAGTGGCGACGAGCCATTAATGGTCGGCCCGGACTTCACCCTTGTGGGCTCCGCGCTCGCTCTTGGCCGGGATGCCGCGGCGCTGACGTCGGCCGAGGGCTCGTTGCTGATCGTCAACCCGGCGTATCGCGAACGGTTCGGGGGGGCTCGCCCTCCGCTTGAATTGGGGGCGGACGAGCAAGCTGAGCAGGGGCTTCAGCTCGCCCGATCGATGGCATCGCGGGATGGCGCTGGATGCGTGGCGAGGATTGCAACCATAGCCGGCTGGAGCCCTGTCGAAGTTGAACGGGTGGGCGCTCGGGAAGAGCTCCTGCTGTGGCGCTTTCCGGATCCTTCGCCTGTCGATCCCCTGACTGGCGCCGTGAAAAGCGTCCAGGGTCTGACCGGTGAACGCCTGGCGTCGGCCGGAGTGATGGCAGCGGTCGTTGACGGCAAGGGACGCCTGCTCGCGGCCAATCGGCTGTTCCAGGAGCGGGCCCTGCGCTCTGAGGAAATCAAAGGCACCGTGGAGTTCGGCGACGTGGTCGACGTCGGCGAGGATCACCGGATGCGCCTCGTTACATCCGGCGAAACCGCGCCGCCGCTGCGCGCCGTGCACGTGCCGGCGGATCCGGACGGGCAGGGCGGCGAGGGCACCTTCCTACTGTTCGAAGAGGGCGAAGCGCCCTCCGCAGCGCAGGCTTCCAATCTCCAGGCCCTGCTCGACGTCCTTCCGATCGGCCTTGCGCTGGTCGACCGTGACGGTCGGTTTCTGACCATGAACGAGGCATTCCGCAGGGCGGGTGGCGTCGCCGGCTCATCGCTTCCGGTCTATCCGGGCGATCTCGTCGTGAAGGAGGACAAGGCCGCCGTCGCTGACGCCGTGCGCCGGAACGCGCGGGGTCCGGCGATGACCGGCGATCTCGCGGTTCGCCTCGTGCGGCAATCGGCGGAACCCGTGGCGCTGACAATCGCCGGCCTGCGTGGGCTGGGGGACGCGGCCGTGCTCCTCCTGCTCAAGGACAATAGCGAGGAGGCGAAGCTCAAGCGCCAGGTTGCCCAGGCAACCAAGATGCAGGTCGTGGGACAGCTCGCGGGCGGCGTGGCGCACGACTTCAACAACATCCTCACCGCCATCATCGGCCACTGCGACCTGATGCTGATGCGTCATACGCCAGGGGACAGCGACTATGACGACATTCAGCAGATCAAGTCGAACTCGAACCGGGCGGCAGGACTGACCCGGCAGCTGCTGGCCTTCTCACGCCAGCAGACGCTTCGGCCGCAGGTTCTGCAGCTCCCTGATGTGGTGTCTGAAGTTTCTCATCTCCTGAAGCGGCTTCTGGGCGAGAATGTCGAGCTGGTCGTGAAGCACGGGCGCCACCTCGGCTCGGTCCGAGCCGACCCCGGCCAGCTCGAGCAGGTGATCATCAATCTCGCCGTCAATGCGCGTGACGCGATGCAGCCGAAAGGAGGCATTCTCACGATCCAGACTTATTCGGTGAAGGCCGACCAGGTTGCCGAGCTGGGTTCCGACATCCTGCCGATTGCCGACTATAGCGCGCTATCGGTCACCGACACAGGTTGCGGCATCGCGCCGAGCGTCTTGGGCAAGATTTTCGAGCCCTTCTTCACGACCAAGGAAGTCGGCAAAGGAACCGGCCTGGGACTCTCGACGGTCTACGGTATCGTCAAGCAGTCGGGCGGCTTCATCTTCGCCGATTCCCGCGTCGACGAGGGAACGCGCTTTGTCATCTATCTTCCGGTGTATCGCGAGGAAGCTTCCGTCACGAAGAAGGCCCGCAAGCCGGACAAAGGCAAGCCCAGCGAGCTGTGGGGCAGCGGCACCATCCTGCTAGTGGAAGACGAGCCGATGGTCCGAAGCGTTGCCGAACGGTCGCTTACACGGCACGGCTACACCGTGATCACGGCGGACAACGGGGAGGAAGCGCTCGAAATCCTCAACCGCGGTGAGCCCATCGACCTATTGATCAGCGACGTGGTCATGCCGGGGATGGACGGTCCCACGATGGTGCGGGAGGCGCGCAAGTCGCGCCCCGAGCTGAAGATCCTGTTCATGTCGGGCTATGCGGAGGAACAGCTCAGGAAATCGATCGACATCGAGAATGTAAACTTCCTGCCGAAGCCTTTCTCGGTGACCGAGCTTGCCGAAGCTGCGCGCAACGCGGCGGGGACGAAGTGAACGCCGAATAAAGCTTTGCGGATTTTCGATCCCGGCTTATGCGATCATCCATATGAAAGACGCGCGTTCGATCCTGATTGTCGAGGATGAGCCTCTTATCGCCATGATGCTCGAGGATTTTCTCGACTCTCTGGGTCACAATGTTCGTGGCACCTGCGACACGGTGGAAGGCGCTCTCGCGGAGGTAGAGAAGGGCGGGTTCGATCTCGCCATTCTCGATGTGAACCTGAAAGGCGAGAACGTCTGGCCGGTTGCGACGAAGCTGCGCGAGAAGAACGTCCCGTTCGTCATCGCCACGGGCGGCCACGTCGACCCGCCGCCGCCCGAATTCGACGATGCCCCCGTGATCGAGAAGCCCTATACTGTCGATCGGGTCACTCCGGCCATCGAAGCTGCGTTGGCGTAATAAGATCGGGCTTGGCATTGCGGCGGCCGCCGCGCTGACGGGTCTCACCATCGCTATGCTGGATTTCCAATCACACCTGATCTTTCCGACGCATGCAGTACCCGATCCGGGCCCGCTGCCCGCGGAAGCGGAGAAATGGTCCGTGGACTCGGAGGATGGCGCGAGGCTGGCCGGCATTCATCTGCCTGCCGGCAAGGGCGGGTCAAAGACCTTGATCCTGGGTTTCGGGGGAAATGGGTGGAATGCGCAGGACGTCGCCGAGTACCTCCACGAACTCTACCCGGAGGACCACGTCGTCGCGTTCCATTATCGTGGCTACCGGCCATCGGCCGGATCGCCCTCGGCCGAGGCGCTGATCGCGGACGCGCCCCTGATTTACGATCTGGCCGTCGAACGACTGAAGCCGAAGCGTGTCGTGGCGGTTGGTTTCAGCATTGGAAGCGGCATTGCCGCCCAGCTTGCCGGGCGCCGCAAGCTCGACGGATTGATCCTCGTCACTCCGTTCGATTCCCTGAAAGCGGTGGCCCAGTCGATGTACCCGTGGCTGCCGGTCGGCGCCTTCTTCCAGCATGAGATCGACGCTGCCGGCGCGTTGAGGAAGGTCAGGGTCCCGGTCGCGATTGTCGAAGCCGCACGCGACGAGATCGTGCCGCATGCGCGCACTGATGCGCTCCGCTCGCACGTGTCGCAGCTCGCTTACGACCGGGTGATCGACCGAGCGGGGCACAACGACATTTATGCCCGATCCGAGTTTCAAGCGGCGATGAGGGAAGCTCGCCGGGCCGTTTCGCGCTGAGTAGCGAGCGCCGGTGGCCTTGCTAGGCGGGCACCCCCCATCCATATTGTTGAGATCAAAGGAGCAATCTCGAAGCGGGACGCGTTAAGATTCCAGCAGAGTTGATTGTGCGACAAACTGGGGTAGCATGCCCCACTAGAGGACGGCCGTCCGCGGCCGAGGTATAAGGACGGGAATGACCAAGCTTTCAGGCGGCGGCGATGGCAAGAGCACCCTCTACTGCTCGTTTTGCGGTAAGTCGCAGCACGAAGTCCGCAAGCTGATCGCCGGGCCGACGGTTTTCATCTGCGATGAATGCGTCGAGCTCTGCAATGATATCATCCGCGAGGAATCCAAGTCGGCGCTCGTCAAGACGCGTGATGGGGTCCCGACGCCGTCCGAAATCTGCAAGGTCCTCGACGATTACGTGATCGGCCAGGACCGCGCGAAGCGCGTGCTCTCGGTCGCGGTGCACAACCATTACAAGCGACTCAACCACGGCTCCAAGGCGGGCAACGAGGTCGAGCTGGCCAAGTCGAACATCCTGCTCATCGGCCCGACGGGCTGCGGCAAGACGTTGCTCGCGCAGACTCTCGCGCGCATCCTCGACGTGCCGTTCACGATGGCCGATGCGACGACGCTCACGGAGGCCGGCTATGTCGGCGAGGATGTCGAGAACATCATCCTCAAGCTGCTTCAGGCGTCGGACTACAACGTCGAAAAGGCCCAGCGTGGCATCGTCTACATCGACGAGATCGACAAGATCAGCCGCAAGTCGGACAATCCATCGATCACCCGCGACGTATCGGGCGAGGGCGTGCAGCAGGCGCTGCTCAAGCTGATGGAAGGCACGACCGCCAGCGTTCCCCCGCAGGGCGGCCGCAAGCATCCGCAGCAGGAATTCCTGCAGGTCGACACGACCAATATCCTTTTCATCTGTGGCGGCGCATTCGCGGGTCTCGAGAAGATCATTGCGGACCGTCTGCAGGGCAAGTCGATCGGCTTCGGGGCGCATGTCGCGGCTCCCGACGAGCGTAAGACGGGTCAGGTGCTCAAGAATTGCGAGCCCGAAGATCTTCTGAAGTTCGGCCTCATTCCCGAGTTCATCGGCCGCCTGCCGGTGATCGCGACGCTCGAGGACCTCGACGAGACCGCGCTGGTCAAGATCCTGGTGGAGCCGAAGAACGCGCTGGTGAAGCAGTACGCGAAGCTGTTCGACATGGAAGACGTCGAGCTCGAATTCACGGACGACGCGCTTCATTCCGTGGCGAAAAAGGCGATCGAGCGCAAAACCGGCGCGCGCGGCCTGAGGTCGATCCTCGAGGGGATTCTGCTCGACACCATGTTCGACCTTCCGTCGATGGACGGCGTCGACGAGGTGCACATCGACAAGGATGTCGTGGAAGGCCGCAAGGAGCCTGTTCGCGTTTACGCCGCCAAGGACAAGGCCGACGACGCCGCTTAAGCGTCGGCCGGCCTACAGCCTTACAGCCTAGAGCTTAGTCCCGCGGACGGCAGCCATGAGCTGCGATCCGTAGCGTTCCATCAAATGCGCATCGCGGCCGTAGTGGTCGGCAATGAACACGACGCCGTCTGCTGTCGGAGCAGCCGTTAGGTAGGTCATGTAGACGGGAACCTGCTGAGGCAGGTTCACCTCTTCCTCGACCTTGGGGTTGCTGCCGCTCGGCACGCGGCCATTGAAGAGCCAGCGTGCGAAGCGCTTGTAGTCCTCGACACGGACGCAGCCGTTGCTGATCCACAGCTCGTTCTTGGTGAAGTGAGCCTTCTCGGGGAAGTCATGCAGGTAGATGCCGAAGTAGTTCGGCAGCATGAACTTCATCATTCCCATCGAATTGGCGGGGCTAGGGAGGCGGCGGAGCCGAACCTCGACCCGCCCGTCAACTACGCCCTGCCAGTCGACGGTGTGCGGATCGATGGTCTGGGCATTATCGCCGTAGTCGGTGAGAACCTGGTACTCGCGATCGGTCAGGTAGCTCACGCCCTGAGCAGCGACGCGCGGTGCGATCAGGTTCTTCACGAGTTCCGGCGGCACGTTCCAATAGGGATTCACGCTCGCAAATTTGATGTACGCAGCCATCATCGGCGTTGCGGTCTCGGCCTTTCCGACCACGACCTTCATCTCGTCGACCTTGCGGCCGTTCTCCCACAGGGAAAGTCGTGCGCCGCCGGCATCGACCACAGCGTATTTGGCCTGCTCCTGCGGCGCCGGGAGGCGCTTGGCGCGCTCCAGGTTGATCATGATCAACTGCTCGAAATAGGACGGGCCCCGATTGAGAGCTTCAATCGTGCCTGCCCCGGCAATACCGTCCGCCTTGATTCCATGGACGGACTGGAATTCCTTCACCTTAGCGGCCAGCGCAGCGTCATATTTGTCGCCCGCGGCGAGGCCGAGACGTTCACGAAGCAACGCCGCGCGTTCCCCCGTCGATCCCGTCTTGAGCGCAGCGCCGGCGGGGATCGCAACTTCGGGCAAACCGCCCCAGCGCTGCCGGTATTTGACCAGTCCGCGGCGCAGGTCGGTGTAGATCGGATTGACCGACACGAAGAGATCGACCGGCGCGCCGCTCCATGCATCGAACGAGATGTCGTGCATCTGGCTACGGTCCTGAACGGCGTTCGGGACCAGCTCCTGGTCAATGTAGATCATGTCCACGCCCTGCTCGATGGCGGGCGGCAGATCGATCGGCTCGAGCGCCGGCGAGCGATTCGACGGGGCAGTAGGTGCTCGCCAGCCCTGGGTGGTCGGCGCGGGCATCGGCCGCGCCATCCACGGTTCGGCGACGGGCGCCCGCGGCGGTGGAGGCGGCGGAACGGGTCCGGGGACGGGCCAGTTGCCGTTCCATTGGGCCAGAGCCGTTGCCGGCAGGGTCAGGGCGCTGAGCGCAATCAGGGCGTGTCGCATAGTCACGCCTCTTAGATAGTCATGAAAACTGAACGGTTACAGAATCTTGCGTTAAGTTCTGGCGCGATTCATTCACCTTCCAACGGAAGTGTGTCTCGTTCTGCCTTTGGCGAATCCAGTTTTTTGGCGATCCGCTCAACTTCCTCGTCGCTCGGAGGCTCGGGGAGTTCTTGGCCTGGAGCCAGCGCTTCATCCGGAATTCCGGGTCCAGTTCCGGCGATTGTTTCATTGAGCGCCCGCTCGTTCGGGCCAGTGCTGATCTTTTCCCTGTCGTCCGACATCGCATGCCTCCTTCCTGCAAGATCAAGCGAGCGATTCGTGTGGATTGTTCCGGGCCTTTGTTGCGCCACGAGGAGGCCCCGCCCATATACTCCAGCATGACTCGCTTCCTGCCGATCCTTCCCCTTCGCGACATCGTCGTTTTCCCTCACCGCATCGTTCCCCTGTTCGTCGGGCGCGAGAAGTCGGTTGCGGCACTCGAAGCGGCCATGGCCGCGGACAAGGAGTTGTTCCTCGTCGCGCAGCTCGATCCGGGCGAGGACGATCCTGATCGCGACGCGGTCTATGATCTCGGCGTCATCGCCACCGCGATGCAGCTCCTGAAGCTCCCGGACGGTACTGTCCGCGTCCTGGTGGAGGGCGTGAAGCGGGCCCGCCTCGTCAACCTCGTTCCGCGCGACGGCTTCGTGGCGGCCGAAGTCGAAGAGGTCGAGGAGGAGGCCGCTGCGGGGTCAGAAGCCCAGGCGCTGATGCGTTCCGTGATCGATCAGTTCGAGAATTACGCCAAGCTCAACAAGCGGCTTCCTGCGGAAACCGGCATTCAGCTCGGCGAAATTGAAGATCCTTCGGCACTGGCTGACGCCGTCGCCTCCAATCTTTCGATCAAGGTTGCCGACAAGCAGGCACTCCTCGGTGAGCTCAACCCATCGCGGCGGCTAGAGATGGTGTTCGCGTTCATGGAAGGCGAACTCGGCGTCCTGCAGGTCGAGAAGAAGATCCGCAGTCGCGTGAAGCGCCAGATGGAGAAGACGCAGCGCGAATATTATTTGAACGAGCAGCTGAAGGCGATCCAGCGCGAGCTCGGCAATGAGAGCGAGGAGGGCGGTGACGAGCTGCAGGAGCTCGCCGAACGCATTCGCAAGACGCGCCTCAGCAAGGAGGCTCGAAGCCGCGCCAACGCTGAGCTCAAGAAGCTGCGCGCCATGGCGCCGATGTCGGCGGAAGCGACGGTTGCTCGCAATTATCTCGACGTCTTGCTCGGCCTGCCTTGGGGCAAGAAATCGAAGCTCAAGAAGGACATTGCCGAGGCGCAGAACATCCTCGACGAGGACCATTACGGCTTGGAGAAGGTGAAGGACCGGATCGTCGAATATCTCGCGGTCCAGGCTCGGACCAACAAGCTCAAGGGCCCGATCCTTTGCCTTGTTGGACCACCCGGTGTCGGCAAGACGTCTCTTGGACGCTCGATCGCGCGCGCTACGGGCCGGGAGTTCGTTCGCCAGTCGCTTGGCGGCGTGCGCGACGAGGCCGAGATCCGTGGTCACCGCCGCACGTATATCGGCTCGCTACCGGGCAAGATCGTCTCGAACATCAAGAAGGCCGGGACGTCGAACCCGCTGTTCCTGCTCGACGAGATCGACAAGCTTGGACAGGATTTCCGGGGTGACCCATCCTCGGCTTTGCTTGAGGTTCTCGATCCAGAGCAGAACAACAAGTTCCAGGACCATTATCTGGAGCTCGATTACGACCTGTCCGACGTGATGTTCGTGACGACCGCGAACTCGCTTGACATGCCGCAGCCGCTGCTCGACCGCATGGAAATCATCCGGCTCGAGGGCTACACCGAGGACGAGAAGGTCCAGATCGCGCGGCGCCATCTCATTCCAAAGCAGATGGAAGCGCACGGCCTGAAGGACAGCGAGCTCGAGTTCAGCGACGAGGCGTTGCGCGGGATCCTGCGCTTCTACACGCGTGAAGCCGGCGTTCGCACGCTGGAGCGCGAGTTGGCCAAGGTTGCCCGCAAAGCGCTTCGCCAGATTCTAGAAGGCAAGTACGAAAGCGTTGTCGTCCGGGAGGACAATCTCAACACTTTCCTCGGCGTTCGGCGATATCGCTACGGTATCGGCGAGGAGGAAGATCAGGTCGGCGCCGTTACCGGTCTCGCCTGGACCGAAGTCGGCGGTGAGCTGCTCACCATCGAAGCGGTCACCGTTCCGGGCAAAGGTCAGATCAAGACGACTGGCAAGCTTGGCGAAGTCATGCAGGAGTCGATCCAGGCGGCGATGAGCTTCGTGAAGGCCCGGGCCCCGGCCTATGGCGTGAAGCCGTCCATCTTTGCGCGCAAGGACATCCACGTGCACTTGCCTGAAGGCGCGGTGCCAAAGGACGGACCGTCGGCAGGCATCGGCATGGTCACGGCGATGATCTCGACGCTGAGCGGCGTCGCCGTCCGTCGCGATATTGCGATGACCGGCGAGGTGACGCTTCGCGGTCGCGTGCTGCCGATCGGCGGCCTGAAGGAGAAGCTGCTCGCAGCCTTGCGGGGTGGAATTCGCACGGTGCTGATTCCCGGTGAGAACGAGAAGGATCTCGTGGAGATTCCGGCGTCCGTGAAGGAGGCCCTCGAGATCATTCCGGTGACGCATGTCGACGAAGTGCTCACGCGTGCACTGGTCGAGACGCTTCAGCCAATCGAGTGGACTGACGACGACGAGCATGCGGCCGAACCGCCAGTGTCCCCGCCTGGGTCAGAGACTGGCGCCGCTGTTCGTCACTAGCCTTTGACTCAGGACCGATCTCTTGCCTTAAGATTGCGACCCCGCGCGCCCGAGTCTTGCGGCGGGTGAGGGGAGAGCCGGGCCCATGAACAAGCAGGAACTGATTGGCCATGTCGCCGATCGCGCGGGGCTCAGCCGCAACGACGCGATGCGGGCAGTGGAAACGATGCTCGAAGTCATCACCTCAACGCTGAAACGCGGCGACGAGGTTCGGCTCGTTGGTTTTGGGAATTTCTCCGTCACTCGCCGCAAGGCGTCGACTGGCCGCAATCCCCGCACCGGCGAGCCGATGCAGATCAAGGCGAGCTCGCAGCCGAAATTCCGTCCCGGCAAAGTCCTCAAGGACGCCGTTCAGTAATCACGGCAGCAATGAGTAGGTGACGTCTACGCGCGCCGTCGTCTCGATGGAGGCTGACCTTCGTGGGCTACAACGCGCCGCTGGACACTCGCGGAGAGCCTCCCTATCTGCCGCATCCTCGCAGGAGCGTGGGCGCGTAGCTCAGCGGTAGAGCACACCCTTCACACGGGTGGGGTCACAGGTTCAATCCCTGTCGCGCCCACCACGCTTTGGACGCTGCGGTCAGATCTCGAGATAGCTCGGTTGAAAGCTTGCGACGCGGCGCATTTCTTCCCAGTCGACGAACTGGATCTCGCGGCCCTTGCGGCGAATGAGGTCCTGCCGTTCCATGTCCGCGAGCACGCGATTCACGTTGACCGAAGTCTGGCCAGTGATCTCCGCGATCTGCTGCTGCGTGAAAGGGTTCACCATCTTTCCTTCGCCTGCGTTCATGCGGACTGCGGTTTCGCAGAGCAGGTGAGCGACACGAGCCGTAGAGTCCCTGCGCCCGCAATTGACGAGCCATTCGTATCCGATTGTTTCGTTGCGCTGGATCAGACGGCGGAAGAACTTCTGCATCTCCGGATGCGCATCGACGATGGGGTCGAAATCCTCCGCCTTGCCGATCAGCACCTCGCTCCGCACGACTGCCTGAAGCCCATATTCCGCCATGCCCTCATTAGGCATGATCCCTTCGCCCGGAAAGCGAAGCGCTACGATCTGCCGTCGCCCCGAGTTGTCCGTCTTGAACTTGGAGAGGATGCCGGACCGAACGAACATGACTTCGTTGCGTGGAACGCCAGGCTCCCGGAAGGGCCTGCGAGGATCGACCTGGAATGACTTGTGGGGCATGCTTGCAAGGAGATCGGCTTGTTCGTCGGCGAGCCCCGCGGAGACAAGGGTATCGCGTAGCGATACGCCCGGCGCGGGCATTCGAGAGCGGCGGTTGGCCATCGCATGTCTCCCCGCCCACGGGTGCGCTTCCCCGCCGCCCCGAGCAGGCGAAGCATCTTATAACATATCTTATAGGCAAAGGCCGTTAGATATATTTCGGAGCCAATTCGCTCGCCAACTGAGCCAATTGCACTTCCCCAAGTGCGACCGCACTGCCCAAATGCGGGGGACCCGGCCAGCCCGCGTCAGGAAACTCGATGCCATCCCACTGCCGCGCCTGGCTATACCGCGGGATCACATGGAAATGGACGTTCGGGTCGACCATCATCAACATTAGGTAGTTGATGCGCTCGTACGCACAGAAGTCGGAAAGGACGCGCTCGATCGCAGCAATGACGTCCGCCTGCTCGGCGAAAGCTGGTCTGGGGAGCTGGTGATAGGCTGTCACATCACTTTTCGCCGCCAGCACAAGCGAGCCGAGCGTCACCTGCGCCGGCCGAAGCAGCACAAGCCAGTGCTCGAACTCCCGCAGCAGTGTTGCCGGATAGCCGAATTTCTCGATCGTGGGGTTCATCGCCTGTGCCCGTCCTTGCGTTCCACAGCCGCGCCCCTTAAGTGGCCCGCGCGGCCAAGGGAACCGCTCCCAAGACGCATGCATGGCGATCGTAGCTCAGCTGGTTAGAGCACTGGTTTGTGGTACCAGGGGTCGGGGGTTCAAGTCCCCTCGGTCGCCCCATTCTTCCTCTCTTGGACCGGAAATTCGCGAACGATGACAACGCCTTGGGGCCTGCCCGATTTCGACGCACACGAAGAGATCCATTTCATCGACGATGAGAAGTGCGGCCTGAAGGCGATCGTCGCCGTTCACTCGACCCACCTTGGCCCCGCGGCCGGCGGCGCGCGCTTCTGGCACTATGCCGACGACGCGGATGCGCTCGTAGACGCGCTGCGCCTGTCGCGCGGAATGAGCTACAAGAATGCGATGGCGGGGCTCCCGCTCGGCGGCGGCAAGTCGGTCATTCTCGCCAACGCGGATCGCACGAAGGCGCCCGAGATGCTGCACGCATTTGGCAAGGCCGTCGATCATCTCGGCGGGCGCTACGTCACCGCGGAAGACGTCGGCATCAACGTCGCCGACATGATCGAGGTGGCGCGTTCAACCAAGTTCGTTGCCGGCCTTCCCAATTCTACCGGCGACGTCGGCGGCGATCCGGGTCCGCATACTTCGCTCGGCGTGTTCCTGGGCATCAAGGCCGCGGTGAAGCAGGCGCTCGGCAAGGACAGCCTCGAAGGCCTTCACATTGCGATGCAGGGCGCGGGCAGCGTTGCCACCGGCGTCGCGCTGCACGCTTGCGCGGAAGGCGCGAGGCTCAGCATTGCAGACGTCGACCAGGCCAAGGCGCAGAAGCTCGCCACCGCGACGAGCGGTACGGTCGTCTCCACCGACGAAATTCTCAGCCTCGAAGCCGACGTCGTCAGCCCCAATGCGCTTGGCGCGATCCTGACGGAGCAGTCGATCGCCGCTTTGAAGACGCCGATCGTTGCGGGTGGTGCGAACAACCAGCTCGCGACGCGCGAAGATGGGCAGCGCCTGCACCAGCGCGGCATCCTTTACGCGCCCGACTACGTGATCAACGCGGGCGGTATCATCAACGTTTGCACCGAATATCTCGGCGACGGCGACCTGAGTCTGGTCCGCAGTCGGATCGAGGGCATTCCCGTGCGCTTGGAGCAGATCTGGGCCGAGAGCGCGAGCAGTGGCCGCGATCCCGCCGCAGTTGCCGACTCCATGGCGCAGCGCCTCATCGGAAGATAAGCGACAGGCGCAATGCACGCGCTCGCCAATCCCGCACGTTTCCTTCGGTTCGCGAGGCCCGCGACGACCTGGCTGCTGCTGATCGGGCTGGCGCTGTCGGCGATCGGTTTGTTCGCTGGGCTGACGCTGACTCCGCCGGATTACCTGCAGGGCGAGACCGTCCGCATCCTCTACATCCACGTGCCGTCCGCATGGCTCGGCATGGCCGGATGGCTCGGCATTGCCGCAGCATCCGTTAGCCAGCTCGTGTGGCGGCATCCACTCGCGGCGGTTGCGGGCCGCGGAGTTGCGCCAGCGGGCGCGACCTTCGCCGCGATTTGCCTGATCACGGGTTCCATCTGGGGCCGACCGACCTGGGGGACATATTGGGAGTGGGATGGGCGGCTGACGTCGATGTTGATCCTGTTCTTCCTCTATCTCGGATACATCGCGCTCGCCTCGGCGGAGCGTGAGCGCGGAGGCGACGGCAGGATCGCCGCCATCTTCGGCATTGTCGGCGTCGTGAATTTGCCGATCATTCACTATTCCGTCCTGTGGTGGCGGACGCTCCATCAGGGATCGAGCATCGGCGTGACCGGCTCAAGCATCGACAACAGCCTTCTATGGCCGCTGCCGCTGACGATGATCGGTTTCACCTGCCTCTTCGGTGCAGCAGCCTTGATGCGTATTCGCGCGGAGCTCGCCGAAGCGAAGGTCGAGGCGCGCATGCGTCGCATGAGTGCTGAATGAATCCGTGGCCGTTCGTCATCGCCGCTTACGGTTTCGCGATTGTGCTGACCGCTGTGCTGCTGCTGTGGGCGTTCGCTTCGATGCGGCGTGCGGAAGCGGCCGCCGACTTCCTCAAGCGATCATGAAACCAAAGAACCAGCGGCTAATCCTGGTCGCAGCGGCAATGGTGGCGGTGCTCGTCGCCGTGTTGCTCGCGATGTGGGGGCTCAGGGACCGCGCATCCTACTTCTACACGCCGGCGGAAATTTCGGCGGGCAAGGCTGCCCAGGGACAGGCCGCTCGCCTCGGCGGGATGGTCGAGCAGGGATCGATCCAGCCGCAGCCTGACGGCGTCACGATCCGCTTTGTCCTGACCGACGGCGAAGGCCGCACGCCAGTCATATATCGCGGCATCGTGCCCGACCTCTTCCGGGAAGGCAGCGGCGCTGTCACCGAAGGACGGCTGCAGAACGGCACGTTCGTCGCAGACACCATCCTCGCCAAGCACGACGAGCGCTACATGCCGCCGGAGCTCGGCAACCTTGCGGCGGAGCGCAAGGCGGGGAAGACCCTCGAGCGGTGATCGCGGAGACCGGTCTTGCCGCGCTGTGGCTCGCCGCCGGTCTCGCGGCGCTGCAGTTCCTGCTGATGGTGATCGCGCTTCGCACGACCCTCGACGTCGGCCGCACGATCCGCGCGGTCGCGGCGGTCCAGGGCGCTCTCGCGCTGACCGCATTCGTGATGCTGCTTCTCGTGTTCGCTCGAAGCGACATGTCCGTCGCCCTGGTCTTCGAAAACAGCCACACGGCGAAGCCCTTCATCTACAAGATCGCGGGCGCGTGGGGGAATCACGAAGGTTCGATGCTTCTCTGGGTCACCGTGCTCTCCGGTGCAGGGGCGTGCCTTGGGCTGCTCTCGCGGCAAACGAATGAGCGGACGTTGGTCGCGGCACTTGGAGCGCAGGCAGCACTGGCGCTGGGGTTCTATGCCTTCCTGCTGATCGCTTCGAATCCCTTCGCGCGGCTCCTTCCAGTGCCGCCGGAGGGCAAGGGGCTCAACCCGCTGTTGCAGGATCCCGGCCTGGCCTTCCATCCGCCAACCCTCTACTTCGGCTATGTCGGTCTGTCGGTGGCATTCAGCCTTGCCGTCGGTGCGTTGCTCACTGGCGAAGTGGATGCCAAGCTCGCGCGGGCCATGCGGCCCTGGGTGCTCGGAGCGTGGACGCTGCTGACGCTCGGCATCACGGCCGGCAGCTACTGGGCCTATTACGAGCTGGGCTGGGGCGGCTACTGGTTCTGGGACCCCGTCGAGAATGCTTCGCTGATGCCGTGGCTCGCGGCGACGGCGTTGCTTCACTCTATCAACGTTCTCGCGGGCCGCGGAGCGCTCAAGGCGTGGACGATGATGCTCGCGGTCGTCGCATTCTCGATGTCGATGGTCGGCACGTTCCTGGTCCGGTCGGGTATCCTGACCTCGGTCCACGCCTTTGCGATCGATCCCCAGCGAGGCACCTTCCTGCTCGCGCTGCTCGCCATCTATGTGGGCGCCGCCTTCATACTGTTCGCGGTGCGCGGCGCCACGCTCAAGGAAGGCGCGCCGTTCGAGCTGGTCAGCCGCGAAACGGGCCTGGTCGTCAACAACCTGCTGCTCAGCGTCATCCTGGGCATCGTGTTCCTCGGTACGCTCTATCCGCTATTCGTCGAAGCGGTCAGCGGTGAGAAACTTTCCGTCGGCGCTCCTTATTTCAACGCCGTTGCGGGGCCGCTAGCGCTGATCCTCGCCGTCCTAGTCGGCATCGGGCCGCTGCTGAGCTGGCGCCGCGAACGGCGACCCGTCTTCAAGCAGCTCACGGTGCCCGCGCTGCTTGGGGTGACGGTCTTCGTGATCAGCTTCATCGTGGCTCCGGCCATGGGCGTCCTCCCGCGCGTTGGCTTGCCCGTGGCCATGTTCCTGGCGGGCGCGAGCATCTTGCCGCTCGTCGGCCGCAACCCCCTGCGGGCGCCACTCGCGACCTGGGGCATGGTCGTCGCGCATCTGGGGATTGCAGTGTCGCTCGTCGGAATGGCCATGAACGCGGCCTTCACCAGCGAGCGCCTCGCCGTGGTCAGGCCCAATGAGACGCTCACCGTCGGACCCTGGACCGTCGTGCTCAAGGAGGTCACTCCGGCTGCCGGCCAGAATTTCACCGCGATCGAAGCGGAGCTGCGCGCAACGCGGGGCCACGGCATCAAGGTGTTGAAGCCGCAAACGCGCTATTTCACCGATCCGCCGATGGAGACGAATGAGGCGGCGATCGACACGTTCTGGAACGGCCAGCTTTATACCGTCATCGGCAAGCCGGACTCATCGGGCGGGTGGCAGCTGAGGTTGTGGTGGAAGCCCTTCGTGACCCTCATCTGGGCAGGCGGCGGACTGATCGCGCTGGGAGGAGCGATCGCGTTGATCGGCCGCGTTCGGCGGCAACGCCGGCGTAGGCCGGAATGGCGCAAGGAGCGCTACGCATGAGCCGCGCTATCCGCTTCGCGCCGCTCGCGCTTCTGCTGGTCGTCATCGTTGCGCTCGTCTGGCGGCTTGCAACGCCGGTGAACACGACCGTTTCGTCCAAGCTGGAAGGCAAGCCGCTGCCTGTCTTCCGGCTCGCTGCCGCCGTGCCGCCGAAGGCGGCGCTCGAGGCGGCGGACTTCGCGACCGGCCAGCCACGCATCCTGAACATCTTCGCCAGCTGGTGCGTGCCTTGCATCAGCGAAGTGCAGGTACTCCAGGCGCTGAAAAGACGAGGCGTTCACATCGACGGCATTGCCATTCGCGATCGTCCGCAAGACGTCGCGGCGTTTCTGGACCGCAATGGCGATCCCTACGAACGAATTGGCGCGGACCCACAGAGCGCGTTGCAAATCGCGCTCGGCTCATCGGGCGTGCCCGAGAGCTTCATCGTCGATGGGAAGGGCACCATCCGCTACCAGCACATCGGCCCCATCGAAGCGTCCGACGTTCCGAAGATCCTGAAAAAGCTGGAGGAGGCGCGGTGAGGCTCCTTGCGATTTTCCTCGCAGTGATGCTGGCCCAACCGCTGCTCGCGGACAGCAATCTGCCTCCTGCCTATTGGGCTAACCGCCAGCTTCCCGACGCGCGGCAGGAGGCGAGGGCCCAATCGCTGATGGAGGAAGTGCGCTGCCTCGTTTGCCAGGGGCAGTCGATCGCCGATTCCGATGCCGAGCTGGCAGGCGACATGCGGGATCTCGTCCGGCGGAGGATCGCGGCCGGCGAAAGCCCCGACCAAATCCGATCCTGGCTTATTGAGCGTTACGGAAGCTGGGTCAGTTATCGACCCACGGCTGAGCCCACCTCATGGCCCCTGTGGCTTGCACCACTCGCGCTGCTGTTGGTCGGCGCTTTCTTGATTCGGCGCCGCATCAAGCTGAAGGCGCGCCGCTAATGGGGTGGGCCGTTCTGATCCTGCTGCTGGCGGTCAGTTTCGCGGCGCTTTGGTTGCTCGGGGTCCGGGGTGGGCTTGCAAAAGCGGCCGCCGCCGCGCTTTTCCTCGGTGCAGCCGGTTATGCGCTTCAGGGCAATCCGGACTTGCCGAGCGCCGATGCCCGATCAGCCGATCTACGTGAGGTCTTGCCGCTGACCGAAGCGCGTCACGCTTTCTTCGGCCGTTTCACGGCGGCCGAGACTTGGCTCACCATGTCGGAGGCACTGGCTCGTGGAGGCAACGCTGCGGACTCGGTCGGCATTTTGCAGAATGCTGTCGGCAAGTACCCCGGCGACCCACAATTGTGGATCGGGCTAGGCAATGCGCTCGTCGATCATGCGCACGGCCTGACGCCGCCTGCGGAGCTTGCGTACCGACGTGCGGCAGAGGTTGCGCCGGGCACCCCCGCTCCAGCTTTTTTCTACGGCTTGGCTTTGGCACGTTCGGGCGACCGGCAGGCCGCCATCGCGATGTGGAAGCAGGTGCTGGCAATTGCGCCGAAAAACGCAAGTTGGCGTCCGCTGGTCGAGCAGGGTGTCGCGGCGCTCAGTAAACCGAGCGCCGCCCCGCCTCAGGCCGCGACCGGCTCGTAAGGCAGGTCCAAAGCTTCAGCGACGGCCTTGTGCCGGATCTTGCCGCCGGACACGTTCAGCCCCTCGGCAAGGTTGGGATCCTGGCGCATCGCTTTTTCGGCGCCGAGATTCGCAATCTTGATCGCGAAAGGCAGCGTCGCATTGTTGAGCGCGAAGGCGCTGGTCCGAGCCACCGCGCCCGGCATGTTCGCGACGCAATAATGGATGATGCCGTCGACTTCGTAGACCGGATCGGCGTGAGTTGTTGCATGCGAAGTCTCGAAGCAACCGCCCTGGTCGATCGCAATGTCGACGAGCACCGAGCCGCGCTTCATCGTCTTCAACATGTCGCGCGTGACGAGCTTGGGCGCAGCCGCGCCCGGCACGAGCACCGCGCCGATGACAAGCTCCGCTTCCTTGACCGCATTCGCGATCGCAGCGCGCGACGCATAGGCCGTCTTGATCTGGCTCGAGAAGAACATGTCGAGTTCGGCCAGGCGGTCGTTGTTGATGTCGTAGATCGTGACGTCTGCACGCATTCCGGTCGCCATCTGCGCCGCGTTCACGCCGGAAACACCGCCGCCGAGAATGGCGACCTTCGCCGGACTGACCCCCGGAACGCCGCCGAGCAGCACGCCGCGGCCGCCCTGTTCCTTTTCGAGGTAATGCGCGCCGACCTGCACGGACATGCGTCCCGCAACTTCGCTCATCGGCTTGAGGAGAGGGAGCGAACCGTTGCGGCCCGTTACCGTCTCGTAGGCGATGCAGGTCGCGCCGGACTTCATCAGCCCCTCGGCCTGCGCCTTGTCGGCCGCGAGGTGGAGGTAGGTGAAGAGGATATGGCGAGGCTCCAGCATCGCGATTTCCTGCGGCTGGGGCTCCTTGACCTTCACGATCATGTCGGCCGCCTTGAACACGGCCGCAGCGTCCGGGAGAATCTTCGCGCCGGCCTTCTCGAAGGCCTTGTCCGGGCAATCAATGCCATTGCCGGCGTTGGTCTCAACCACGACCTCGTGTCCGTTGGCGACCAGCTCGGCGACCGAAGCTGGCGTCAATCCGACGCGATATTCATGGACCTTGATCTCTTTCGGCACCCCGATACGCATTTATTCGTTCGCTCCGCTTATGTTGTTTGCGCGGGCCTATAGACGGGGTTTCGGCCGCTGTCCTCACAGATTGCAGCGCCGTAACGGCAGTGCTACCGCCGGGGCGCCCGCACATGTGTGGGGCCGAGGTCGACGCTGAACATCACGAAATGAGCATCACTGCAAACGGAGGGGCCGAAGCGGGGCCGCCGCAAGACGTTGCGCATGGCCACGCACAGGGCTCGCTGGGGAAGCTCGCGATCGGCGCCATCGGCATCGTGTTCGGCGATATCGGGACGTCGCCGATCTACGCGTTTCGCGAAACCTTCGCGGGCCATCACACGCTGATCCCCGACCAGCTGCACGTCTTCGGAGTGCTCAGCCTCATTTTTTGGTCGATGATGATCATCGTGACGCTCAAGTACGTCACGATCATTATGCGCGCCGACAACAAGGGCGAGGGCGGAAGCCTCGCGCTGCTGGCGCTGATCAACCGGACGCTCGGGGGCAAGAAACGCTGGACTGGCGGCATCATCATGCTTGGCGTGTTCGCCACCGCGCTCTTCTACGGCGATTCCATGATTACGCCGGCGATCTCGGTACTATCGGCGGTCGAGGGTCTGACGACTGTCAATGCCGGCCTCCAGCCCTATGTCATTCCAATTGCCGTCACGATCCTGATCGGATTGTTCGCAATCCAAGCACGCGGCACTGCCCGCGTCGGATTGCTGTTCGGCCCGGTGATGATGGTCTATTTCATTACCATCGCGGGTCTGGGCATCGCGCATATCGCCAAGCAGCCCGCAGTCATCGTGGCGATGATCAATCCGCTCCATGCGGCGAATTTCTTTGTGGTTGACCCGATCCGCGCATTCATCGCGATGGGCTCCGTTGTTCTCGCGGTGACCGGCGCGGAGGCATTGTACGCGGACATGGGCCACTTCGGCCGCCGCCCGATCAAGTTCAGCTGGCTGTACTTTGTGCTCCCGGCGCTTCTGCTCAACTACATGGGGCAGGGAGCAATGATCCTATCCCAGGATCTTTCGCAGGCCGTCGAGACCGTGAAGAACCCGTTCTTCTATCTCGCACCGGAGATGTTTCGCTTGCCGCTGGTGTTGCTTGCTACATGCGCGACGATCATCGCCAGTCAAGCCGTCATCTCGGGTGCCTTCTCCGTGACCCAGCAGGCGATCCAGTTGGGCTTCGTTCCACGCCTTAGAATCACGCACACCAGCGAAGCGGCGGCAGGTCAGATCTACATCCCGGTCGTCAACTGGGCGCTGATGACGATGGTCATACTGCTCGTGCTGACCTTCCGCAGCTCGTCCAATCTTGCCGCGGCGTATGGCATCGCGGTGACCGGTGCAATGCTGATCGACAGCGTGCTCATCGCCGTCGTCCTGCGCCAAATGTGGAATTGGAATCGGTCGCTTGTCATCGTCCTGCTGACGCTGTTCTTCGCCGTAGACGGCGCTTACCTGGCCGCGAACCTGCTAAAAATCCCAGCCGGCGGCTGGTTCCCGCTGCTCGTTGGCGCGATCGGGTTCACCTTGCTCACGACGTGGGCGAAGGGCAGGCAGCTGATGATCAACCGCATGAACGAAGCCAGCCTGCCGATGGAGATTTTCATCAAGTCGGCGGCCCCGAGTGCTGCGCGGGTTCCCGGAACGGCTGTCTTCATGACCAGCTCGGCAAGCGGCGTGCCCCACGCGCTCCTTCATAACCTCAAGCACAACAAGGTGCTTCACGAGCGCGTGATCCTGCTGACGGTCAAGATCGAAGACGTGCCGTACGTCCAGCGCCAAAAGAGGGTCGAGCAGAAGGACTATGGCTCTGGCTTCTTCCGAGTGGTTCTTCGCTACGGGTTCATGGAGGAGGTCGACGTCCCCGCGGCGCTCGCCCAGCTCAAGGACTGCGGCCCGCAGTGCAAGATGATGGACACAAGCTTCTTCCTCGCCCGCCAGACGCTGCTCGCTTCGTCGCGGCCGGGGATGGCGATCTGGCGCGAAAAGCTGTTCGCCTGGATGCTGCGCAATGCGGAAAGCGCGATGGAGTTCTTCAAGCTTCCGACGAATCGCGTCGTCGAGCTTGGAAGCCAGGTCGAAATCTGAACCTTCGCGCTAGCCCGCGCATTGGCGCTGCCATGGCTGAAAGCATCTCCTGGATCGCGACGATCGCGACTATCGTTGCCGCTTCGATGACGGCCGCGAACCTGGGCTCGCGAGTGACGGGCTATGGGTTCGCGGTCTTCTTTGTCGGGTCTGTGGCTTGGCTTGCCACGGGCCTGATGTCTGACCAGCCTGCTTTGGTCTGGACGAACATCGTCCTCACCATCCTCAACATCTTCGGCATCTGGCGCTGGCTCGGCCGGCAATCCCGGGTGGAGGAGGGCGCGCGCAGTGCCGCGCACGCCAGTGAGTTGACGCCCGGCGAGGCGCTGTTCCCAGTGTCGCTCCTTACGAGCGCAGCTGTGGAATGCTCCGACAAGCAGGTCGGCACCTGTGTCGACGCGATGGCCGGATGCGGGAGCGGGCGGCTCAGTTACCTCGTCGTTTCCCAAGGCGGCGTCGCCGGCGTCGGCGAAACACTCCGGCGTCTTTCCTGGCGGGATGCACAGGTTCGGGACGAGCGTGTCATCGCCAGCGTTTCGAGCAGCGACTTCGAGCGTCTGGACGAACTTCCGCGAGACCAATGGCCGGCGCGCTGATCGTCACCGCCGAGCTTGGGCCTGCGGACCTCGCCTGGTTCGATCGCCTGCGACGCGTCCATTATCCGGCGGAGCGGAACCGCCTGCCTGCGCACCTTACGATGTTCCATGCGTTGCCGCCTTCAGCCGAGGGCGAGCTACGGTCGCGCCTGTCGAACCTGGCCCGGGCAGTCGCTCCGCACGCTTGGATAGAAGGCCTGATGAACCTTGGCGGCGGCGTCGCCTACAGGATCGTATCGCCCGAGCTGGACGCGATCCGCAACGAACTCGCGGAGGTTTTTCACGGATCGCTTAGCGCGCAGGATTTGGGCGGCTGGCGACCCCACGTCACCATCCAGAACAAGGTCGCGACTAAGGTCGCCCGTGCGCTTCTTGACGATTTACAGCGCGGCTTCGCGCCGCGGGCCTTGTCGGTCTCGGGGCTGGGCCTGCACCGCTATCTGGATGGTCCCTGGGAACGGATAGCGGTCTATCCGTTCCGTGGACGCTAGCTCATGGCCCCGACGCCGTTGCAGCTGAGGTCGAACGCGGCGAGGCCGGATTCGAGCACCGACGCGAGCATTGGCTGTTCCAACAGCTCCTCGATCGCTCCATCCGTTCCGTCGCGTACGAGCGTCGTCGCCTCGTCCATCGCTTCGTCCCAGTCCGCCGCGTCGTAGGTGCCCTGACCGACCCAGCAAAAGGCGATCACTTCGGCCAGCTGGTCCTCGCCGAGATCTTCAAACACGGCCTGAAGCTCTTCCTCGACACTGGTGTTGATTTCGTCCTCGAGGACGCTCAGCGCGCCTTCCTGCTCGTCATCGACATTGTCCGGGTCTTCGCCGCGGTCATAGTCGCTGGCGGTCTGCCCTTCATATTCGCGTGCGCGAAGAATGATCCGGCAAAGTGTCTCAAGCGGTGTCAGCGGGTCCATTCAATATCTCTCCAACAGCCGCACAACGAGAGCAGCGGTTGACGGTTCCTCGCGTTGACCGTCCGAAATCGCTTACCTATATGCCGCGCCTCCGGCGCCCGTGCGATCGCGGCGCTTTCATGCCTTGGGGCGGAGTAGCTCAGCTGGTTAGAGCAGCGGAATCATAATCCGCGTGTCGGGGGTTCAAGTCCCTCCTCCGCTACCACCCCAACTTCTCGATCGAGACTGGGTCAGGCTCGCGCGATTAACATCTGGGTAATTTTCTGTTACTCACATTGAACTCGCGGACCTCTTCTCTCGGATAGGGAGTGCGCATCCATGAAAGCACTAGCGCTCATCGCAACGACAGGAATCGCACTATTCGGCCTGCATGTGCCCGCGCAGGCTCAAACGACATTGTCGGCAAATCTCACCAACGGACAGGAGACGACGCCGGTAAACCCGACCACGACGGGTGGAGCTCCGAGACCTGCCTCGTTCGGGACGGCGACGTTCACGCTGAACGCCGCAATGACGGAAATGAGCTTTACCGCGACGATCTTCAACATTGACGTCACGGGAACGCAAACAGCGGATATCAATGACAATCTGACCAACGCGCATATTCACGCGCCTGCAAGCCCTGGAACGAATGGGGGCGTTGTCTGGGGGTTTTTCGGGTCACCGGATAACGACAACAATCCAGACAATCTGGTTTTCACGCCGTTCGTAGGCGACGTGGGGGGCACCTTCAGCTCGATATGGAATCTACCAGAAGGAAACGGAGGCACCACCCTGGCGGCTCAGATTCCGAACATTTTGGCCGGGCTGTCTTACATGAACTTCCACACTGTTCAGTTCGCGGGCGGGGAGATCCGCGGTCAGATCCTACCCGTGCCCGAGCCGTCAACATGGGCGATGATGCTGCTCGGCTTCGGACTGGTTGGCGCTGCGATGCGGCGCGCAACAAGGCGACCTCTGACGAACTTGTAACTGCGGGGTTAGCGCCGCCGATCCTGCTAAGAGTTCCTTAGGACCCGCCGCGCACAACAGTCTCAACTCCGGGGAGTTGGGGCTTTGAGGCATTTACTCGTTCTTGCTGCTGCATGCTCGATTGCCGCATGCGACGCTTCATCACAGCCCAAGTCCGGCGCGTCCGTAACCGTGAAACTGCCTCCGGCCCGGCCATATGCGCCAGCACCAGCTTTCTCCTTCGGCTCGTCGCCGCGGGCAGTCGGTTAGGTAGCCAGCCGCGCAAAACTGCGGCCAAGGTCCTCGATAAGATCCTCGGGGTCCTCGAGACCGATGTGCAACCTCACCAAGTTCGGGGCTGGTGCCGTCGAAGCGGATCGATGCGGCCGAACGGGAAGCGCGAGGCTTTCGTAGCCACCCCAGCTGAAGCCAATACCGAATAGCTGGAGTTGATCGACGAAACTGCTGGCATCGCCCTTGAGCTCGAACGCAAATAGGCCCGACGAGCCTTTGAAGTCGCGCTTCCACAGTTCGTGGCCGGGACAGTCCGGGAGTGCAGGGTGGAGCACGGCGCCGACGGCCGTTTGTTCCTTGAGCCAGTGCGCTATCTTGAGTGCTGATGCTTCATGCTGCCGCAGCCGCAGAGCCATGGTTCGAAGCCCGCGCGACGCGAGCCACGCATCGTCGGGAGACACTGCATGGCCTAAGTCCCATGCGGTCTGCTGAAGGCGATCAAAATGCGTCTTCGTCGCGGTGGCGGCGCCAATCATCACGTCCGCATGCCCGCCCACATATTTAGTTGCCGCCAGGACGCTAATGTCTACGCCTGCGCGGATCGCCTCGAAGAAGAGCGGCGTGGCCCAGGTGTTGTCGAGCAGGGTCACGACGTCGCGTCGACGAGCGATATCGCAGATTGCCGGGACGTCCTGCACTTCCATGGTCAGCGAGCCCGGGCTTTCGAGCAGGATCGCGCGCGTCTGGCCTCCAATGAGGTCCGCGATGCCAGCGCCCGCCAGCGGATCATAATATCGCGTCGAGACTCCGAGCCGTTTCAGGATCGTGTCGCAGAACTTGCGCGTCGGCCCGTAAACGCTGTCCGTGACGAGCAGCTCGTCCCCCGACGAGAGGACGCTCAGCAGCGCGGCCGTGATCGCCGCAAGTCCGGAAGAAAATAGAGCTGTTCCTGCGGCGCCCGGCTCGAGTTCCGTCAGGGCCTCGGCCAGCGCCCAATGTGTCGCAGTGCCCTGCAGGCCATAGCGATACTCGCCTAATTCGGCTTGCTTCCATCAATCTCGGCGACGCTGTCGAACAGGATCGTCGAAGCACGCTCAACTGGCGGATTGACCAGGCGGCCTCGCCATTCTCTCCGGCGGCCCCCCTCGACGAGGCGAGTCGAAGGACCCTTGTCGTCGGTCATCGGAACGCTCCGGGTACCACCCGGATCGCCGTCAGCCTTTCACTTTCCTGACGCCGAGAAGGCCGAGCAGACCGAGAATGCCAAGCACGCCCCACGGGAAGCCTCGGCTGGATTGGACCGGCGCTACATTCTCGGGTTCCGCTGGAACGGCTGCATCAGGTGCGAGCGCGGCATCCGACGGAGTGGCGGTCGTCGGTTCTGGTGCCGCGGGCGCCGTGGCGTTGGCGGTCATGTTCGCGTCTGGTGCTGCCGCATTGTCCTGGGCTGCGCCCGGCACCGCGGCCATTAAAGCGCCGGCAAGGATCAGAGCATTGGAAAGCCGCATCGAACGCCTCCTTTTTGATCGTGTCATTCGTCGAACGATGACGGGTGGTAGCTGTCTTCTTCATGTTGCGGCATCAGGCCGATCAGGCCGATCAGGCCGAGCAGCCCGATCAGGTTCCAGATCAAGTCGTTGCTGTCCTGAGCGGCCATCCGCTCCTGCGTTTCCGTAGGGAGGCCGCCGGCTTGCACATTCTGCGCGGAAGCGGGACCGACGGCAGCGGTCATGAAAAGCAGCGCGAGCATCAAGCGCCAAGGCATTGGCATCCTCCTTCGCTGATCATGCGCTTGACCGACAGCGCCGGCCAAGGAGGCCGTCACTACATCAAACGGCGCCAAGGACAAAGCGTGCGCGCGAGGAGGGCAAACGCAAACGCCCGGATCGACAAGCGATCCGGGCGCCCTGCGTGACGATTGCTCGTCAGCCCCCTTTGATGTTCTCGCAGCGAGCGTCCCCAGTCGCTGCAGCTGCGATCCCGAACTTGCGACCCAAGGGCCAGTTCGTTCGGTCGATGGGTTGCGTAGGCTCAGTGGGCAGGGCCTGTCACTTCCAAAAATTAATCGAGGTTGCTTTTATGCCCCGCCTGTGTCGGGGGCGCCACAGCTGTTGCAGTTGCCAGTCGGCGGGGTCCACCCTAGAGCGCCCGCCATGCGCTGGTCTCGAGCCTTCCTCCCCGTCCTCAAGGAAAGCCCGGCTGACGCCCAGATTGTCAGCCACAAGCTGATGCTTCGGGCTGGACTGGTCCGGCAGACGGCAGCAGGCATCTATGCCTGGCTTCCGCTCGGTTATCGAGTTTTGCAGAACATCGAGCAAATCGTCCGCGAGGAACAGGACCGCGCGGGCGCCATCGAATTGCTGATGCCGACGCTGCAATCGGCCGAGCTGTGGCGCGAGAGCGGCCGTTACGACGCCTACGGGCCGGAGATGCTGCGGATCCGCGATCGTCACGAGCGCGAGATCCTCTACGGCCCGACCAACGAGGAGATGATCACCGCGATCTTCCGCGATGAGGCCAAGAGTTACCGCGACCTCCCGCGTACGCTCTATCACATCCAGTGGAAGTTCCGCGACGAGGTCCGCCCGAGGTTCGGCGTGATGCGGGGCCGCGAGTTCCTCATGAAGGACGCTTATAGCTTCGACCTCGACGAGGCCGGGGCGCGGATCTCCTATTACACACAGATGCTCGCCTACCTGCGCACCTTCCAGCGCATGGGCATTCAGGCCGTACCGATGAAGGCCGCTTCAGGACCGATCGGCGGGGATCTCAGCCACGAGTTCATCGTGCTTGCTCCCACGGGCGAGAGCGAAGTCTTCTACGACGCCGCGTTCGAGGAGATCGATTGGGCGCAGTCCGATGTCGAATACGGTGACGAGCGGGGGCTTCGCCGCTTGTTTGAGCGCGTCAGCTCAACCTACGCCGCCACGGACGAGACCCACGACGAGGGGCTTTGGAACAAGGTCGCTGAAGCCAAACGCCGCACCGGCCGCGGGATTGAGGTCGGGCACATTTTCTATTTCGGCGACAAATACTCCGGCGCGATGGGATTGAAGGTTTCAGGTCCCGACGGTCATCCCGTAACCCCGCTCATGGGTAGCTATGGCGTCGGCGTTTCGCGGCTAGTCGCGGCAATCATCGAGGCGAGCCACGACGATGCGGGGATCATCTGGCCTGAAGCGGTAGCCCCGTGGCGGGTCGGATCGTGACCATGCGCGCGGACGACCAGGCCAGCACGAAGGCCGCGGATTCGCTCTATGAAGGGCTCATCGCTGCAGGAGTTGAGACGCTCTACGATGATCGCGACGAACGGGGTGGAGCGAAGCTAGCTTCCATGGATCTCATCGGGCTGCCGTGGCAGATCATCGTCGGCCCGCGTGGGATCGCGGCCGGTACGGTCGAGCTCAAGAAGCGGGAAACCGGCGAGAAGCAGGAGCTCAGCGTCGAATTCGGCGCTGGCGAGGTTCGCCGGATGATCCTCAACCGCGCCGAGCGCATGCTCGCTCGCCGTTACCTGCTTCCTGGAAAAGGCGAAGGTTTCATCTTCCTCGTCGCGTCCATCAGCCTGGTGGCAGTGGCGCTCGGGGTCGCCGCGCTGATCATCGTCATGAGCGTTATGAACGGGTTCCGCGCGGAGCTGTTCGACAAGATCGTCGGTCTCAACGGACATGCCGTAGTTCAGGGCTTCGACGGGCGGCTCGCGGATTGGCAGAAGATTGCGGTCGCCGCGAAGCAGACTCCAGGCGTCACGTCCGCGGTTCCGTTGATCGAGCAGCCGCTGATGGCAACGGCCAATGGACGGTTCGAAGGGGTCCTGGTGCGCGGAATGCGCATCGAGGATGTCTGGTCCAATCGCACCCTCACGTCGCACATAGTTGCGGGGGACATCCGCTCAGTTCGTCCCGGAAGCAACAGCGTCGCGGTGGGCTCGCGCCTTGCCGAAACTCTGGGTCTTTATCCCGGCGGGCAAATTACTTTGTGGAATCCGGAGGGCCGTTCGACGGTCGTGGGGACCGTCCCGCGGGAGGTGACCTATACCGTGGGCGCGATCTTTGAGGTCGGCGTCTACGACTATGACAAGGCGTTCGTGATCCTGCCGATGCAAGACGCCCAGGAATTGCTCCTGATGGGCGACCAGGTTGGCATGATTGAGGTCCAAACGACGAATCCGGACCGTGTCCAGGAGATCGTGGCGCCCTTGAAGGCGCTTGTTCAGGGAAAGGGTATCGTGACCGACTGGCGGCAGATGAACTCTGCGCTGTTCCAGGCGCTGGAGATCGAGCGGGTCGCGATGTTCGTGGTGTTGTCGCTGATCGTCCTGGTCGCCGTGTTTAATATCCTGTCTTCGCTTATCATGCTGGTCCGGGCAAAAACCCGCGACATTGCGATCCTCCGCACAATGGGAGCGAGCCGGCGTGGCATGATGAAGGTGTTCGTGACCGTCGGCGTGACGATCGGCTCGCTGGGCATCATCCTCGGCATCATCATCGGCGCGATCTTCCTCTTCTTCCGCCAGGACGTGGTCAACGCCATCCAGGTTCTGACCGGCCAGAATTTCTGGGATCCGTCCGTTCGCTTCCTGACCGAACTGCCATCCAAAACCGATCCGATCGAGGTCACGCTGATCGTGCTCACGGCCCTGATCCTGTCGTTCCTCGCGACGCTCTATCCGGCCTACAAGGCGGCGAGCACCGATCCTGTCCAGGTGCTCAGGTATGAATGAGCCGGTCCTCGCGACGCGAGGCCTCAAGCGCAGCTTCACGCAGGGCGACGTCACCATCGAGGTGCTTCGTGGCGTGGACCTCGATGTCGGCCGCGGCGAGATCGTTGCCTTGCTTGGTCCCTCCGGCTCCGGCAAATCGACCCTGTTGCAGGCCGTGGGTCTCCTCGAAGGCGGCTTCGAAGGCTCAATCCGGCTCGGCGGGCAGGAAGCCGCGGATCTCGACGATGACGGTAGGACTCGCTTGCGCCGCGAACTGCTCGGCTTCGTCTACCAGTTCCATCACCTGCTTCCCGAATTCACCGCGCGGGAGAACGTCATCCTGCCGCGCCTTGTGCAGGGCGCCGAACCTGATGCCGCCGCGAAGCGCGCGGAACAGCTCCTGACATCGCTCGGTCTCGCCAAGCGCCTTGATCACAGGCCGTCGAAACTGTCAGGCGGCGAGCAGCAGCGTGTCGCCGTGGCGCGGGCGCTCGCGAACAAGCCGCCACTGGTGCTGGCTGACGAGCCGACAGGCAATCTCGACGAAGCCACCGCAGACATCGTCTTCGGCGAGTTTCTCAGCCTCGTTCGTGGTGAGGGAAGCGCTGCCCTGGTCGCGACTTACAATGAGCGCATCGCGGCGAAAATGGATCGCGTAGTGCGGCTTCACGAGGGTCGGCTTGAATGAGGGAGCCTGAGCGGCCTGCGGACGTTCAGCGCCCAATGCGCCGGCTCAATCCCACGCTTCTGGCTCTTCTCGCAGGCCTTGTCGTCCTGCTCCTCCTGATCGCTTATTTCGCGAGCAGTCACGATCCCGACCAGGACAAGCTGAAGGATTTCGAAATCACGAGCACCAGCTCGCGAGCAGATCAGTCTCCCGAAAAGAGATGCTCGAGCAAGGCGACTTACGACCTGGTCAAGCGCGACCTGTTCCGGCGAGCAGCGCAACTGCGCGGCAGCGACCAGGCGGCCTACGACCGGCTTGCCGCTTACGCATCGCTTCGCATGGAGAACCCGGTACTGGAAGGCGAGAATGAGGCCACTGGAGCCGTCAGTTGCTCAGGCTCACTTTCGCTCGACGTTCCGCCAGGCGTGGCGGTCGCGGGTGGACGGCGCTCGCTGACTTCGGATGTTGACTACACGGTCCAGCCTGCAGCCGATGGCAGTGGGACGGTCGTCCTTCTCCGTAATGCGGACGGAATCATCGCGCCGCTTGCAACGCTCACCCGCAACAGTGAGCCACAGCAACCCGCCGGCTCAGGCCAGGATTTGTCCCGCGCAGAAGAGGTGGGCGCGCCTGAAGCGGAGGTGTCGGCCGCACCGGCTCCGCCGGCCGCCCCGCGTCCCATGGCCGCCCGTCCTAGCTTCAATTGCGCTAATGCGAGTACTCGCGGGGAAATCGCTGTCTGTTCCGACGCGGGCCTGGCCTCCCTCGATCGCAACATGGCCGCGCAATACGGCCGCGCCATGGCTTCGGCGTCACCCGAGCAACAGGCACTGCTTCGCCGCACTCGTGACCGTTTTCTCGGCTATCGCGATCGCTGCCCGAACACGCGTTGCATGGGCGATGCCTATACTGGGCGCATGCGCGAAATCAGCGACATCATGGGAGGCCGGTGGCAGGCCCCGCGGTAATTGGTGGATAAGTTCTGGCCGATTGCTTCTCACCTGACATCAAGCGCACCATAATCGGGCTGTGACTTCAGCCCTATGTGCCGCTCCGCGTTTTTTCGTCCTTCACCATGCTCGAAGGCGCGATGGAGCCGAAGACCATCGCGGAGCGCTCGGCGAAGCTTGGCTTCCCCGCGGTCGCGATCACAGACCGCAACGGTCTCTACGGCGTCATGCCCTTCAGTGAAGCGTGCATGGGCAAGGGGATCCAGCCAATCATCGGTGCCATGCTGGGCGTCGCGCGGCCAAGCGATCTGGCCGCCGGCGAGGCCATCGACTGGCTGGTCCTCCTAGCCAAGGACGATCAGGGCTACGCCAATCTCTGCAAGCTGGTTTCGGCGGCTCACCTTGATCGGCCCGTCGAGCAGGATCCGCATGTCGACCTGGGCAGGCTCGAAGGGCTGAATGAGGGACTGATTGCCCTGACAGCCGGCAGCGAAGGCGCACTGGCACGGCTGCTCGCCGATGGCCAATCGGTGAAAGCCGAAGCCTATTTGGACCGGCTCCAGGAGCTGTTTGGTGATCGGCTGTACATCGAAATCAGCCGTCGCGGTGATCCAGCGGAAGAAGCGGCCGAGGAAGGGCTGATCGACCTCGCTTACGCGCGCGACCTGCCGCTCGTCGCCACCAACCCGGCGGCTTATGCCGACCCCAGCTATCACGCCGCGCATGATGCCATGCTGTGCATCGCCAACAGCGCCTACGTGGAAAGCGCCGAGCGGGTGACGTCGTCGGCCGATGCCTGGCTCAAGGACGGCACGGCGATGTGCGAGCTATTCGCCGACCTACCCGAAGCGCTCGCCAACACCGCGGTGATTGCGCAACGCTGTGCCGTCGCGGCGCCCAAGCGCAGGCCGATCCTGCCCAGGCTCGGCGATAACGAGGATGAACAACTTCGGAGCGACGCTCATGCCGGCCTTGCAGAACGGCTGAAGGCCCGCTCGCCCGACCAGCACGAAGCCTATCGCAAGCGGCTGGACTATGAGCTCGAGATCATCACCGGCATGGGTTTCGCCGGCTACTTCCTGATCGTCGCCGACTTCATCAAATGGGCGAAGGCCAACGACATTCCGGTGGGGCCAGGACGCGGATCGGGCGCGGGTTCGGTCGTTGCCTGGGCGCTCACGATCACGGACCTCGATCCACTCGCGCTCAACCTGCTGTTCGAACGATTCCTCAATCCCGAGCGCGTGTCGATGCCGGACTTCGACATCGACTTCTGCGAAACGCACCGCGACAAGGTGATCTCGTACGTTCAGCAAAAGTATGGCCGCGACAAGGTCGCGCAAATCATCACGTTCGGGCGATTGAAGGCGCGCGCCGTGCTGAAGGACACGGGGCGCGTGCTTCAGATGAGCTACGGCCAGGTTGACCGCCTGGCGAAACTCATTCCGAACCATCCGACCGATCCCTGGACGCTGGAGCGTTCGCTGAACGGCATTTCGGAGGTCGCTGCCGAGTATAAAGCCGCGGACGTCCGGCGCCTCTTCGACCTTGCCATGAAGCTGGAGGGGCTTCCGCGACACGCGTCGACCCACGCCGCCGGTGTCGTCATTGGGGACCGCCCGCTGGACGAGCTCGTTCCGCTATACCGCGACCCCCGTTCGGACATGCCGGTGACGCAGTTCGACATGAAATATGTCGAAGCGGCGGGGCTGGTGAAGTTCGACTTCCTCGGCCTCAAGACTCTGTCGGTGCTGAAGGAAGGCCAGCGCCTTCTCGCGGACCAAGGCGTCCACGTCGATTTTGGCGCGTTGGCGTGGGACGATCCGGCGGTCTACGAACTCCTCCAGCGTGGCGACACCGTCGGTGTCTTCCAGCTGGAATCCGAAGGCATGCGCAGGACCCTGTCCGCCGTGCGCCCGACAAGCTTCGGCGACATCATCGCGCTCGTGGCGCTCTATCGGCCAGGACCGATGGACAACATTCCGCTGTTCGGGGATCGCAAGAACGGCCGCGCGGAAATCGAATATCCGCACCCGCTGCTAGAAGGCATCCTGGCCGAGACCTACGGCATCTTCGTTTATCAGGAGCAGGTGATGCAGGCGGCGCAGGTGCTCGCCGGCTACTCGCTCGGCGGCGCGGACCTGCTTCGCCGCGCGATGGGCAAGAAGATCCAGTCGGAGATGGACGCGCAGCGCGCGACGTTCGTCGAGGGCTGCGCAACGCACAACGGGATTTCCGCGGCAAAGGCGAACGAGCTGTTCGACTTGATCGACAAGTTCGCGGGCTACGGCTTCAACAAGAGCCACGCGGCCGCCTACGCGCTAGTTGCCTATCACACGGCTTGGCTGAAGGCGCATCATCGCGCCGAATTCTACGCCGCGTCGATGAGCTTCGACATGGCGCTGACCGACAAGCTCGGCATCTTCGTCGAGGACATGCGGCGCGGAGAGCTCGACTGCCTGCCGCCGGACATCAACGCAAGCCATGCGCATTTCACGGTCGAGGAAGGCGCGGTTCGCTATGCCCTCGGCGCCCTCAAGGGTGTGGGCGAGAAAGCGATGGAATCTCTGGTCGAGGAGCGGGAAAGGGGCGGTCCCTTCGAAAGCCTCGAGAACCTCGCCGCGCGTATCGATCCGCGATTTCTCAACCGGCGCCAACTTGAAAGTCTGGCTGGTGGGGGGGCCTTCGATTCGATCAAGCCTGAACGAGCGGCCGTCTTCGCCGCGGCCGAGACCATCCTCGCGCACGCGGCGAGCGCACATGAGCAGCGCACGAGCGGCCAGGCCGGCCTGTTCGGCTCGGGTGTGGCAGAGGCCGCGCCGATCCGCTTGCCGCGCGATGCCTCCTGGACATTGGCGCAGCGGATGGCGGCAGAGCGCGACGCATTCGGCTTCTACTTCTCGGCACATCCGGTGGATGCGTCGAGGCATCTGCTGGCCGCCCACAAGGTTCGGACCTTCGCCGAGCTGGCCGATGTCCGGATCGCGGAAGGGGAGCGCATCGGCGCAAGCATGGCAGGCCTGGTCGAGGAAGCGCGCTGGCGGACCTCGGCAAAGGGCCGCCGTTACATGATGGCTACGCTTAGCGACCGTTCGGGCCAGTTCGTCGCGACGGCGTTCGACGACGACGTGACCGCGACGTTGGAAGCTGCGGCGAAGGCCGGGCTGTGCGGTTTGCTCGGGGTCGAACTCGACCGCCGCGCAGGCGACGAGACACCGCGCGTCACGATCAAGCGCTTCCAGGCGCTCAGCGACCTTGCGAAGCGAACGCGCCTCCAGATGACCGTGCGCGTGCAAAACGGAGCGTTGGCCGAGCAAATCGTGCGTGAGCTCGCTGACAGCCGCGCGGGCAACGGTGTGCTTCGCTTCAATGTGCAACTGGCATCAGGTGGAGAGGCGACCATCGTCGCGGGTCGGGATTTCGCGCTCGACGGCGAAGTCGCCGCCCGCATCGAGCGCATTACCGGCGAGGGGAGCGTCGACCTCTCCGTTCAGGAGCCGCCGAAGCTCGCCCTCGTCGGATAAGCGTTACGCCATCCAGAAACCGTCGCGGTTCACGAGGCTCGTGACCCGGGCATTTTGCTCCTCGGTCAGCGCTTGCTTGAAGGTGGGGAAAACCTCTTCCTCTTCCATGTGCGCGTGGCGGGAGACGAGTGCGCGGAATTCGCGAACCTTCTCGAGCCAATTGGCGCCATCCGGGCCCATCTCGTTGAGCTCATAGATGTAGGTCTTGATGTAGCCGTGCTCGCCCTCGAGCCGGTCGGCGTCGGTCGTCTGGTTTGCTTCGCGAAGAGCGGGGTAGACGACCATTTCTTCCTGATGCGCATGCTTGTCGAGCGCATGGCTGAGCTTCATCAATAGCATCTTGCGCTTGAAGGTCTGGCTTTGGTCGGTCGCGAGCATCTTGTCGAAGATGGCGAGCGCCATGTCGTGCTCCGTGGCAAGGATCTCGTCCCAGTCGCCGACGGCCGCTTCCATGCCCTGCATGAGTGCCTTGCGTCCGTAATTTGCGGCAAAGCCGATCGCTACGCCGGCAAGGGCCGCGCCGAGGAGAGGGCCGCTATTCTCGCCCCAGGAGAAGGCGCTCCGGTTCTCAGTCTCGCCGCGCTTCGATCTGCTGCGGCTGGACGTCGTCCGGCTGGATTGGTTTTGGGTACGCGTTGCCATAGAACTCCTCCTTGGCTGGATTTGTCGGTTCTAACGGACGGCGAGGGCGCGGCGTTCCTGTTGCGAAACGCTTTCATCGCTGCTTCCGGGCGCATGACGTCAAACGCCGTTTGCGGCCTCCTCGACGGGTTGTTCAACGGGCGGAGCCGGGTCAGCACTGTTGCCGGTCGGCTCGTTCGGAACCGTCAGGGGCTCAGTCGAAGTTGGCGGCAGCTCCTGGATGACATTCTCGACCGGGGGGAGCAGTTTGGGGCTCTCATATTCCTGCCCCGGCAGGGGCCGCGCCTTCTTGGTCACTGCAGGTGGCGCCTTGTTCACCGGCACGGTAGCACCCTTGTAGACGCAGGCGTCGAGACCATCGCGACCCACGACCCCAATGCGCGCGGCGATGGTGTTGCCGTAGCGACGGGTGAAGCCCTTGGGCGCGGTCGCGCCCCGCGATTTTCGGCAAGGGAAGCACGGCAGCGATCCTGGCCGCTTCGAGCGAACTCATCGCGCTCGCATCATGGCCGAAGTAGCGGTCGGCCCCGGCGTTCACGCCGTACGTCCCGATCCCTGTTTCAGCGAGGTTGAGGTACACCTCCATGATCCGGCGTTTGTCCCATAGATGCTCGATCAGGAAGGTGAACCAGGCTTCCATGCCTTTGCGGAAATAGCCGCCCCCCTGCCACAGGAAGGCATTCTTCGCGGTCTGCTGGCTAATCGTCGACCCGCCGCGGATGCGCCCGCCGGACGCATTGCTTTTCATCGCATCCTCAATGGCTTCGAAGTCGAAGCCGCCATGAGGACAGAATTTGCTGTCCTCCGCGGCGATTGACGCCCGGACCATGTCGCGGTCGATCCGCGTGATCGGCATCCATTCCTTGTGCGCACCGCTGCCCGCGACGACGTCGCCGATCATGGTGAAGGTGATCGGCGGGTTCACGAAGCGGTAGGCGAGCACCCACAGGACGGAGATGATCAGGAAGGCGATGATAAGCTTGACGATCCAGCCGACGATGCGGCCAATCAGCGAGCCTTTGCGCCGGCGCTTGTACTGCGGGATTGTCGAACGGGGCCGTTTTGCCATGGCCGCGCCCTAGCCGCCGCTTGGCGACAGTGCCAAGACCCGTCCTTGCCGCACTGCAGCGCAACATTTACATCGCGAACATGACATCGACCAACGAGATCCGCCGCTCCTTCCTCGATTATTTCGAGAAGAATGGTCACGCGCGGGTGCCGTCCGCGCCGCTGGTGCCGCAGAACGATCCCACTCTCATGTTCGTGAACGCGGGCATGGTGCCCTTCAAGAACGTGTTCACGGGGCTCGAGACGAGGTCGTATGTCACGGCGACGAGCTCGCAAAAATGCGTCCGCGCCGGCGGGAAGCACAACGACCTCGACAATGTCGGCTACACCGCCCGCCATCATACCTTCTTCGAGATGATGGGGAATTTCTCCTTCGGCGACTATTTCAAGGACCGTGCGATCGAGCTCGCGTGGAACTTGATCACGAAGGAGTGGGACGTCCCGGCGGACCGGCTGACCGTCACGGTCTATCACACCGACGACGAAGCCATCGAGCTCTGGAAGAAAATCGCCAGCCTGCCCGAGAGCCGGATCATCCGCATCCCGACCAAGGACAATTTCTGGTCGATGGGTGACGACGGTCCTTGTGGCCCGTGCTCGGAAATCTTCTTCGATCATGGCGAGCATGTTGCAGGCGGCCCCCCAGGGAGCCCAGACGAGAACGGCGACCGCTTCGTCGAGTTCTGGAACCTGGTCTTCATGCAGTTCGAGCAGGCGGCAGGCGAAATCGTCTCCGAGCTGCCGAGGAAGAGCATCGACACAGGCCTGGGCCTCGAACGGATCGCCGCCATCCTTCAGGGCACGACCGACAATTATGAAACGGATACCTTCAAGGCGCTGATCGAGGCATCTCAGTCGCTTACCAGCAGCAATGCCGGCGACATGGCCGCAAGCCACCGCATCATCGCCGACCATCTGCGCACGTCGGGCTTCCTGGTGGCAGACGGTGTGCTGCCGGCAAACGAAGGGCGCGGCTATGTTCTTCGCCGCATCATGCGACGGGCCATGCGTCACGCCCACCTTCTCGGCGCGAGCGAGCCGCTGATGTACCGCCTGGTGCCCGCGCTGGTTGCCGAGATGGGCGCCGCCTATCCCGAGCTTGTCCGCGCGCAACCGTTGATCGAGGCGACGCTGCAGCAGGAGGAAACGCGCTTCCGTCAGACGCTGGTGACGGGCCTGAAGCTGCTCGATGAAACGACGGCCGATCTCGGCGAAGGCGGTACGCTGTCCGGCGAGACCGCGTTCAAGCTCTACGACACTTACGGCTTCCCCTACGACCTTACCGAGGACGCCTTGCGCTCCCGAGGTCCTCACGTCGATCGCGCGGGTTTCGATGCGGCGATGGCCGAACAGAAAGCCAAGGCACGAGCGGCCTGGAAAGGCTCGGGCGCCAAGGCGAGCGAAGAGATCTGGTTCGACCTTGCCGAGGAGCATGGCGCGACCGAGTTCACTGGTTATTCGGGAGACGAGGGCGAGGGCGTGGTCCTTGCGATCGTGAAGGATGGGGCGAGGCTCGAGAACGCCGAGATCGGCGATACGGTCGAGCTACTGCTCAACCAAACGCCTTTCTACGGCGAAAGCGGCGGCCAGATTGGTGACACCGGAAAACTGACTACGCTCAAGGGCTTCGTCGGCGAAGTTGAGGACACTTCTAAGCCGTTGGGCAAGCTCCACGTGCTTCGCACCAAGGTGGCGGCAGGGCGAACTGTCGATCGGCGAGACGGTGCACCAGGTCGTCGACGCCGAGCGCCGCGACTGTATTCGAGCCAACCATAGCGCGACCCACCTGCTGCACGCTGCGCTGCGGCGGCACCTCGGCACGCATGTCACGCAGAAGGGCAGCCTCGTCGCCCCCGACTATTTCCGCTTCGACTTCTCCCATCCCAAGGCGCTGACGCGCGATGAGATCGAGACCGTCGAGGCCGAGGTGAATGCCCAGATCCGCTCCAACGAAGCCGTCAACACCCGGCTGATGACCCCGGATGAGGCGATCTCGGCGGGAGCGATGGCCCTGTTCGGCGAGAAATATGGCGACGAGGTTCGCGTACTCTCGATGGGCCGTCACACGGACACGGATTATTCGGTCGAATTGTGCGGCGGCACGCACGTCCGCGCGCTTGGCGACATTCAGCTGCTCAAGATCATTGGCGAAAGTGCCGTCTCCTCTGGCGTTCGCCGTATCGAGGCTTTGACGGGCGAAGCCGCCCGGCAGTGGTTGGGCAACCGGGATGCCAAGCTGCGCGAGGCCGCGGCTACCCTGAAGAGCTCTCCCGACGAAGTGCCTGCTCGCATCACGGCGCTTGGTGGAGGAACGCCGCCGTCTCGAGCGCGAGCTTGCTGAGGCGAAAAAGGCGCTCGCCATGGGCGGCGGCGGAGCCAAGGCTGAAGCGGCCGCGCCTGAGAACGTGAACGGTTACAAGTTTCTCGGCCAGGTCGTGGAAGGCCTTGATCCCAAGGGTTGCGGGCCGCTGTTGACGACATGAAGAGGCAACTCGGGTCCGGTATCGGCGCGCTTGATCGCCGTGAACGAGGGCCGCGCCAGTGTTGCCGTCGGCGTCACCGACGATCTTGCAGCACAGGTCAGCGCGGTCGATCTCGTGAATGCCGCCGTTGCGGCGCTCGGCGGGCAGGGCGGTGGCGGTCGCGCCGGACATGGCCCAGGGCGGAGGTCCGGACGGCTCGAAAGCCAAGGAAGCGATCAAAGCCGTGAAAGACGCGTTGGAGAAGGTTGCGGCTTGATCGACACCCAGTCGAGCGAGCCGGTGGTACTGAACGGCGCCTGTCACTGCGGCGCCGTGCAATTCACCGCCTTGCTGACCGAAGGCTTTGCATCGGCGCGGCGTTGCGCCTGTTCACTCTGCCGAATGAGGGGCGCCGTCGCGTTGACGTCGACCCATGATAACTTTCGACTGACCAGCGGCGCGGACAAGCTCGCTACCTACCGCTTCAACACCAAGACCGCTGAACATCATTTCTGCACCGCGTGCGGCATCTACACCCACCACCGGCGCCGCTCGAACCCCGGCGAGCTCGGCGTCAACGTGGCCTGCCTCGAAGGCGTGTCGCCATTCGACTTCCGCGAGATCCAGGTGCTGGATGGCGACCGGCATCCGTCGGACGACCCCGAACACAGGACCTACATTGCGGGAGTCCGAAGTTCGAACCGGCTTCACGGGATTGAAAGCCGGTTACCCCGCCTGAACGTCCGCTTGAGTTGGAGCCCGGTCCCTCAGCCTGCGTCCGCCCAGAGTTCGGCGCCACGTCCATCTCCGCTCCCTGCATGATCTCGGCGCGAAGCTCGGCGCGCTTTTCGTGGATGCTGGCAATCACCGGCCCCATCGCGACACCAAGATCGACGAGAGCTGCCTCCGATAGCTGTAACGAAGCTTCGAGCGTTTCCGGCACCGCGTCGGTGACGCCTGCTTTGTAGAGCTCCGATGCATGCGTTGTGTCGCGGGCCCGAGCGACGATCGGCAGCTTCGGGAAAGCTTTGCGCAGCTGTCTGGTCAGGCGCTTGGCGAGGACGGGATTGTCCATGGTTAGGATGAAGGCGACAGGCTCGCGCTCGCGAAGGCGGTCAAGCAGCTCCGGGCGGGCAACGTCGCCGAATATCACGTCATATCCTTCCTCACGCGCTGCGGAGACGCCATCGGAATCGCTGTCGATGCCGAGGTAATCTTTATCGTGGGCATCCATCATATCGGCGACCATGCGGCCGACCCGGCCGAAGCCCAGGATGACGACCTGTCCCGGCTCGGCGGTCTCGATCGAACGGTCCATGTGGTCGGCAAGTGCGCGCCCGGCAACGCGGCTGCCCGCCATCCTCCCGAGCTTGGCGAGGAGTGGCGTGACGGTCAGGCCGACCGCGGTCACGATTTGCCAGAATGCAGCGGTGTCGCGACTGACGAGCTGGGCCGCCGTTGCCGATGCGAGCACGATCAAGGTCGTTTCCGACGGAGACGCCATCAACACGCCGGTCTCTGCTGCAACCGCCCCCTGAACTCCGCCCAGGCGGAGGAGGATGGCCGTAACCAGCGCCTTCACGAGCAGGACGCCTGCAAGCGCCGCCAGGAGACTTTGCCACTGTTCCAGCAGGATTTGAAAATCGACGCTCATCCCAACGGCGATCAGGAAGAGGCCGAGGCCGAGCCCCCTGAAAGGCGCTGTGATGACCTCGACTTCGCCGCGGTAATCGGTCTCGGCGATCACGATCCCCGCGATGAGTGCGCCGAGGATAGGGAGAAGCCGACGGCCGATGTCACAAGGCTCGCGACAATCACGACGAGCAGGCAGGCGCAAAGGAAGAGCTCCGGACTTTTGGTCCGGGCAGCCTGCGCGAACAGGATCGGCAGGAGGAGCCGTCCGAGAAACAGCATGGCAACGGCCGTCACTCCGCCGATCAGCATCGTCCAGAGCAGGGATCCGACCGCGTCCCCGCCGGCCTGCGGGGCCATTGCCCCGAGCAGGAAGACGATCGGCACCAATGCAAGGTCCTCGAAAAGGAGCATGGCCAGCGATGCCCGTCCAACCGGACTGTGCGTGCCGACTAGCGGAAGCACGAGCGCAGTTGAGGAAAGGGCCAGGGCGAGCCCGAGACCGATTGATCCTGCCACGCTTTGCCCCGTCCAATGCAAGCCGAGCGCGATGATTGCCGCGGAGACGAGCAGCTCGGCTGATCCGGCGCCGAACACCAGGCGGCGCATGCTCCACAAGCGCCTGAACGAGAGTTCGAGGCCGATCGCGAACAGCAGGAGCACGATCCCGAGCTCCGCGAAAGGCTCGATCGCTTCAGGATTGGAGATCGTGACATAATGGAGCCACGGATGCTCATCGCTGATCGCGCCCAGCCCGAAGGGGCCGACCACCATTCCGATGAGGATGAAGCCGATGATCGGGCTGATCCGAATGCGCGCGAAAGCTGGAATGACGATTCCCGCCGCGCCAAGGATCACCAGAGCATCGCTAAAGCCAGAAGTACCGAATTCGCCGTGCATACCGCCTTTAAAGCAGGCGGTGGGCTGAGTGTCACCGCTCGGCGTTGATGCGTGAAGATCGCTTTTCTAATGCTGTTGGGTCTGTCAGCCTGACGGCATGACGTCAAAAGGCGCTGCCACAAAGGATTTGATCGTCGTCGGTGGTGGTCCAGCCGGAATGATGGCGGGTCTTTTGTTCGCTCGCGCCGGTTGCGACGTCCTCGTGCTCGAAAAGCACGCCGACTTCTTCCGCGATTTTCGCGGCGACACGGTTCACCCGTCGACCATGGAGATCCTCGACCAGCTCGAGATGCTCCAGCGCTTTCTGAAACGGCCGCACAACAAGGTCGACAGCGCCCAGCTTCGGCTGGCGGGGCGGGAATGGACAATCGGCGACCTGAGCCATTTGCATACGCCCGCGCCGTTCATCGCAATGATGCCGCAGTGGGACTTTCTCGATTTTCTTCGTGAGGAGGCAAAGGCGTTTCCAGGATTTCACCTGGAGATGGAGGAACCGGTTGAGGGTTTCCTCGAAGACAGGGACAGGGTCGTCGGGGTGCGGCTTCGCGACGGCCGCGAGCTTCAGGCTCGGTTGACGGTTGCTGCCGACGGGAGGTCGTCAGTCGCGCGCCAATTGCTGCCTCTTGAGGACCTTGGCGCGCCGATGGACGTGTTTTGGTTCAGAATTGCCAAATCTCCAGGAGAAAGGGGCGGTCTGCGCGGCAATGTCGAACCGGGTAGGCTGCTCGTGATGATCGACCGCGGGGATTACTGGCAGTGCGCATTCCTGATCCCAAAGGGCGCAGCTGAGGAATATCAGGCCCGCGGCATCGCGGCGATCCGCGAGGAGGTCGCGGCGGCGGCGCCACCCGAACTGGACGTGTCACAGCTCGACGAAATTCACTGACCTGCATCTGCTGACCGTCAAGCTCGACCGCCTGACTTGCTGGCATAAGCCCGGGTTGCTCGCGATCGGCGATGCCGCGCACGCCATGTCGCCGATTGGCGGTATCGGCATCAATCTCGCCATTCAGGACGCGGTTGCCGCCGCCAATGCCCTGGCCGGCCCTCTTGCCCGCGGCGAGGACGTCGATCCGCTGCTAAGGAAGGTCGAGGAACGGCGGCTATTGCCCACACGTGCGGTCCAGGGCGCGCAGAAGCTGGCGCAGGACCGAATCATCGGAAGGCTGCTACGATCACGCGCCGCCATCCGGCGCGCGCCGCTCATCGTCCGGCTTCTCGACCGTTATCCGCTGCTCCGGCGCATCCCGGGCCGGTTGATCGGCCTCGGAGTCCAGGCGCGAGCGGGTTCGCTCGCCCGTTGCGTCTCCGAGGCCATAGCGGCTTCGAGATTCTTCACGATCGCCTCGAAGAACTGCTCGGTCGTCATCCACGCCTGTTCCGGACCGACGAGGATCGCGAGGTCCTTGGTCATCTGGCCGCCTTCGACTGTCTCGACACAGATGCGCTCGAGGGTCTCGGCGAAGCGGACGACTTCCGGCGTATCGTCGAACTTGCCGCGATACTTGAGCCCGCCGGTCCAGGCGAATATCGACGCGATCGGGTTGGTCGACGTCGCCTTGCCCTGCTGGTGCATGCGGTAGTGGCGCGTGACAGTGCCGTGTGCAGCTTCCGCTTCGATCGTCTTCCCGTCGGGAGTCATCAGGACCGACGTCATCAGCCCGAGTGAGCCAAATCCCTGCGCTACCTGGTCCGACTGCACGTCGCCGTCGTAGTTCTTGCAGGCCCAGACAAACTTGCCGCTCCACTTGAGCGCTGAAGCCACCATGTCGTCGATCAGGCGATGCTGATATTCGATACCAGCAGCATCAAACTTCGCCTTGTATTCGCTCTCGTAAATCTCCTGGAACAGGTCCTTGAAGCGGCCGTCGTAAGCTTTGAGGATCGTGTTCTTCGTGGAGAGATAGACCGGCCAGCCACGGTTGAGGCCGTAGTTAAAGCAGGCATGGGCGAAGTCCCGGATCGAATTGTCCAGATTGTACATGCCCATGGCGACGCCCGAGCTCGGGAAGTCGAACACTTCATAGTCGAGCTCTTCGCCGTTCTCGCCGGTCCACTTCATGGTCAGCTTGCCGGGCCCGGGCACGCGGAAGTCTGTCGCCTTATACTGGTCGCCAAAGGCGTGACGGCCGACGACGATCGGGTCGGTCCAGCCTGGGATCAGCCGGGGGACATTGTCCATCACGATCGGCTCGCGGAAAACGACGCCACCGAGGATGTTGCGGATCGTGCCGTTCGGCGACTTCCACATCTTCTTGAGCCCGAATTCCTCGACGCGGGCCTCATCGGGCGTGATCGTTGCGCACTTCACGCCGACGCCGTGCTGCTTGATTGCGTTGGCGGCCTCGACGGTGACCTTGTCCTCGGTCGCGTCACGATTTTCGACGGACAGGTCGTAATAGATGAGGTCCACATCGAGATAGGGCTGGATCAGCCGCTCACGAATCCACTGCCAGATGATCCGCGTCATCTCGTCGCCGTCGATCTCGACGACCGGGTTCTTCACCTTGATCTTGGCCATTTTCGTTCCTGCGATTTTCGGGTTTGGCGGCGCTCTAGGATGCGCGGCGTGCCCAAGCAACCACGGCGTTGTCTGCCGAGTGCAGCGCCTCTAAGGCATGCCGCATGCCAGCTATCGACAAGCACGAAACGCCGCTGCCCACGACCACGGTCAAGTGGCGCTTCCCATCGGTCCATCCGGAAGGCCGGAAATTTGCCGTCATCGCGGGCGCCATCACGGTCCTTGCCTTCCTGCTGGACTGGGACATGCTCGCCTGGTTGCTGCTCGGGCTGACGATCTGGGTGGCGGCCTTCTTCCGCGACCCCATCCGTACGACGCCGAGGGGTGATCGGTTGATCGTTGCTCCCGCGGACGGTCTGATTACGTTGATTGCCCGCGTTCCGCCTCCACCCGAATTGCGCGGCCCGGAAGGGCTCGCCGACGGGGAATATATGCGCGTGTCGATTTTCATGAGTGTCTTCGACGTGCACATCAACCGCACCCCAATCACAGGGCGGGTGAAGCGCGTTGTCTATGTGCCGGGGAAGTTCATCAACGCCGATCTCGACAAGGCGAGCGAAGACAATGAGCGGCAGCATTTCGTCGTGGAAGGCTCGGATGGCCTTCGGATCGGTTTCACGCAGATTGCCGGCCTGGTTGCGCGCCGCATCCTGTCGTTCGTGAAAGAAGGCGATATGGTTGAAGCCGGCCAGCGCGTCGGGCTGATCCGCTTCGGAAGCCGCGTTGACGTATACCTTCCGGCGGGAACCTCTCCGCGCGTGATCCTTGGCCAGCGCGCCATCGCAGGGGAGACAGTGCTGGCGGAGATTGGTGTGGACGCACCGCTGACCGGCGTCAGTCAATGACGGAGGAACAGGGACCGCGGGGTATCCCGTTCCGCGCGATGATCCCCAATGCCATCACCGCGATGGCGCTGTGCCTCGGCCTGACGGGCGTAAGCCTCGCGATTCGCGGGGAGTGGGAAAGGGCACTGGGCGCGATAATTCTCGCCGGGGTGCTCGACGGTCTCGATGGGCGCATTGCGCGGCTTCTTCGTGCGCAGAGCAAATTCGGGGCAGAGCTTGATTCGCTAAGCGACAACATCGCGTTCGGGACAGCACCGGCGCTGATCCTGTTCCTGTGGTCGCTGCAGACGGCGCCCAGGTTCGGATGGATTGCGGCGTTGGCACTTGCGGTGTGCTGCGCACTGAGACTGGCACGGTTCAATGCGCGGATCGACGCGGCCGAGCAGCCGCACAAGTCCGCGGGCTTCAACACCGGCGTTCCAGCGCCTGCCGGGGCGGGGCTTGCCTTCATGCCGATCTATTGGTGGCTGATCACCGGCAACGAGCATTTCCGTGACTGGCAGGTGGTCATGGCGTGGACGTTGTTCATCGCGGCGTTGATGATCTCAAGCCTGCCGACGTTCAGCTGGTCCAGTATTCGCATCCGCAGTGGTTGGCGGATGTTCGCGCTCGCCGGTATCGCCTTGCTGGGGGCAGCGTTGATCGTCGCGCCTTGGCCGACCCTGCTGATCGTGTCCGGCCTGTATCTCGTGATGATCCCGGTCGCGCTGGCCAGCTATGCGCGGGTCAAGCGGCGGCGCGCAACCGCGCGGTAGTGCGTGCCGGCTGCTGTAGGTTCGAACGCGTCCGTACCCGTACCGGCACAATCATCGCCTGATGCGGCACTTTGCCCTTGAGGGCAGCGGCGATCTTGACGCCGCTTTCCTCAAGAACTGCGGCACCGACGACCACGAGCATCCACAGGGTGACGAGGAAGGCGAGGGTGCCGAAAGCTGCAATCATCGCGTCGATCCTTCTTTGGGAGCGCCTAACCGATCCGGACCCGCTTTGTTCCGAATTGAGCTATAGGGCTCGTTGAGACGATGCAATGTTCCTCTTTTGTTCTGCTCTGTCAATAGGGCGATGGCGGTCGGCGCCAAGCCCTTGAAAGCAAGGGCCGCTTCCGCTAGGTGGCCGCGCATCCCGCAGGCGGAGCTTACATACCGGTGCCGGCCGCAAGGCTGGTCATTCGGCTCCGTCGAGGCAGAACCGGAAGGAGAAAGATTATGGCGGCCACGGTCGTCACCATGCAGCAATTGCTCGAGGCCGGAGCGCACTTCGGCCACCAGACCCATCGTTGGAACCCCAAGATGAAGCCGTACATCTTCGGCGATCGCAATGGGGTGCACATCATCGACCTGTCGCAGACCGTGCCGCTGTTTTCGCGCGCGCTCGACTTCGTACAGCAGACCGTCGCTCGCGGCGGCAAGGTCCTGTTTGTCGGCACCAAGCGCCAGGCGCAGGACGCGGTTGCGGAGGCAGCTCAGTCTGCTGGTCAGCATTTCGTCAACCACCGCTGGCTCGGCGGCATGCTGACCAACTGGAAGACCATTTCCAACTCGATCAAGCGTCTCAAGAGCCTTGAGGAACAGCTCGGGGGCGACACCGCCGGCCTGACCAAGAAGGAAGTGCTCCAGCTCACCCGCGAACGCGACAAGCTCGAGAAGAGCCTTGGCGGAATCCGCGACATGGGCGGCCTTCCGGACGTCATGTTCGTCGTCGACACGAACAAGGAAGAGCTGGCGATCAAGGAAGCCAACGTTCTTGGCATCCCGGTCGTCGCGATCCTCGATTCGAACAGCGACCCGTCGGGCATCGCATTCCCCGTCCCGGGTAACGACGATGCCAGCCGCGCGATCCGCCTCTACACCGACGCCATCGCGCAGGCCGTCTCTGAAGGCCGGACTGGCAATGCCGCTGCTCGTGGGCAGGATGTCGGCGCAATGGCCGAGCCGCCGGTCGAGGCAGCGCTGGAAGCCTGATCCTTACCGGCGAGAGTCGGCATCCCTACCTAGATATGACTGGACCCCGGGCTTCGCCGGGGAACGAGAGGAAGAGAACATGGCTGAGATCACGGCCGCGACTGTGAAGGAACTGCGCGAGCGCACCAGCGCCGGCATGATGGACTGCAAGAAGGCGCTTGCCGAGACCAACGGCGACATGGAAGCCGCGATCGACTGGCTGCGTGCCAAGGGTCTGTCGGCTGCCGCCAAGAAAGCCGGCCGTACGGCGTCAGAGGGCCTCGTCGGAGCCATCGTCGAAGGCAAGCGCGGAGCGGTCGTCGAGGTCAACTCGGAAACGGACTTCGTCGCCAAGAACGAGATCTTCCAGGATTTCGTCCGCAACGTCGCGAAGCTCGTTCTGGAGTACGGCACGGACGTCGAGACGCTTGGCGCTGCCCAATATCCGGGCGGTGGCACTGTCCAGGAAACTCTGACCGACAACATCGCCAAGATCGGCGAGAACCAGTCGCTGCGCCGCGCTGCGGTGCTCGAGGTCGGGCAGGGGACCGTTGTGCCCTACGTCCACAACCAGGTGGTTCCGGGCCTCGGCAAGATCGGCGTGCTGGTCGCGCTCGATAGTGCAGCTCCGGCTGAGACTCTCACGGCACTCGGCAAGCAGATCGCGATGCACGTCGCGGCCGCTCACCCCGTGGCGCTGACTGCGGAGGAGCTTCCCGCCGAACTGATCGAGCGCGAGCGTTCGATCGCGATGGAAAAGGCGAAGGAAAGCGGCAAGCCGCAGAACATCATCGAGAAGATGGTCGAAGGCGGCCTCGCGAAGTTCCGCAAGGAGAACGCGCTGACGTCGCAGCTGTTCGTGATGGACGGCAAGACCCCGGTTGCCGAGGTTGTTGCCACCGCCGCAAAGGAGGCTGGCACGGCCATTGAGCTGAAGGGCTTCGTCCGCTTCCAGCTCGGCGAAGGCATCGAAAAGAAGCAGGAAGACTTCGCTGCCGAAGTCGCTGCCGCTGCCGGCACCTCGAAGGCCGAGCCGGTCGCTTAACGAGAACAACTGCTGCAAGGCAGTTGGCAACAGGGCGGCTGCGCCATAAAGGCGTGGCCGCCCTTGTTACATCTTGAGGACAATCTCCCGAATGACCCGCCCGCGCTTCAACCGGATCCTCCTGAAGCTCTCGGGCGAAGCATTGATGGGGCAGGGGCAGTTCGGCATTGATCCTGACGCCGTTGCAGGTCTCGCTGAAGAGATTGCTGCGGCCAAGGCCCAGGCACACGAACTTTGCCTGGTTGTCGGAGGCGGCAACATCTTCCGCGGCATGGCTGCTGCGACCAAGGGTTTCGACCGCGCAACAGCCGATTACATGGGCATGCTCGCAACCGTGATGAACGCGCTTGCTCTCCAGAACGCGCTCGAGAAGGTCGGCGTCGACACCCGCGTGATGTCTGCAATCCCGATGGCGAGCGTGTCCGAACCGTACATTCGCCGCCGCGCTTTGCGCCACTTGGAGAAGGGCCGGATCGTCCTGTTCGCGGCTGGAACCGGTAATCCCTATTTTACGACCGACACCGCAGCCGCGCTTCGTGCCGCCGAGATGGGCTGCGACGCGCTGTTCAAGGGGACGAGCGTCGACGGCATCTATACAGCCGACCCGAAGAAGGTCGCCAGCGCTGAACGCTATGACAGCGTGACATTCAGCAAGGTCCTAAGCGACGACCTCAAGGTGATGGACGCGGCCGCCGTTGCCCTCTGCCGAGACAACAATATTCCGATCGTCGTGTTCAACGTCCGTCAGCCGGGGAATCTCGCCCAGGTGCTGGCGGGTGGGGGCACCGCGACGATCGTCCAGACTGGGGAGTAAGACATGACCACCACCGTCAGTACGGCTGATCTCAAGCGGCGCATGCATGGCGCGGTCGAGGCGCTCAGGCATGATCTGGCGGGACTGAGGACGGGCCGCGCCTCGACGGCCCTGCTCGATCCCGTCCAGGTGGAGGTTTACGGGTCCAACATGCCGCTGAACCAGGTGGCGACCGTCTCCACGCCCGAGGCGCGGATGCTTTCGGTGCAGGTGTGGGACCGATCCAACGTCCAGCCGGTGGAGAAGGCCATCCGCTCCGCGGGACTCGGCCTCAATCCCATCACCGACGGCCAGGTGATCCGCCTGCCGATCCCGGAGCTTACGGAAGAGCGGCGCAAGGAGCTCGCCAAGCTGGTGGGTCAATATGCCGAGAAGGCGCGCATTGCCGTCCGCAATGTTCGCCGCGATGGCATGGATCATCTCAAGCAGGACGAGAAAAAACACGACATCAGCGAGGATGAGCGCAAGCGGCTCGAAACCGAAGTCCAGAAGCTGACCGACGACACGATCAAGGAAATCGATGAAACGGCTGCGGGCAAGGAAAAGGAAATCCTCGGCAAGTGAGTTCGCGTGCTCCGGCAGAGGGAGCTGAAAGCGTGGCCGACCGAGCCGGCAAGACTGTCCCGCGCCACATCGCCATCATCATGGACGGGAACGGCCGCTGGGCTCAGCAGCGCGGGCTGCCTCGCGTGGCCGGTCACCGCGCCGGTGCCGAAGCAGTTCGCCGCACCTTGCAGGCCGCCGCTGACAATGGCGTCGAAGTCCTGACACTCTACGCTTTTTCGTCGGAGAACTGGCGGCGCAGCGCCGAAGAAATATCGGACCTGACCGCACTGATGCGCTTCTATCTCGAGCGCGAACTGAAAACCCTCGAGAAAGAGGGCGTCCGGCTCAAGCTCATCGGCGACTATTCCGCATTCGGGCCGGATCTGGTCGAGCGGCTCCATCGCGCTCTTGAGCGCACGGCCAACAACAAGCGGCTGACGCTGGTGGTCGCGCTCAATTATGGCTCTCAGTCGGAAATCGCCGCGGCAGCGCGGCAGCTTGCAGGCAAAGTTGCGCGCGGAGAGCTCCAGCCCGACTCGATCGATGAACTGGCGATCTCGGGCGAACTCCAGACGCGCGATCTACCCGAACTCGACCTCCTGATCCGCACTTCGGGTGAGGTCCGTCTGTCCAACTTCCTGTTGTGGCAGGCGGCATATGCCGAGCTTCTGTTCCTCGACGTCCTCTGGCCGGATTTCGATGAGCAGGACTTTGTCGGGGCACTGGATCAGTTCGCCGCTCGGCAACGCCGCTTCGGTGGCCGATGAGCGAGCTCGCAGTCAGGACCGCGACCGGCGCCCTGCTCATTGCGATCGCTTTGGTCGCGACAGCCGTCGGCGGTACGGTGCTCGCGTGCTTAGTCGGCGCGATCGCTGCACTGATGTTCTACGAATGGACGCGGATTACGCGGGGGTGGGGCGCCTCCTGGTATATCAGCGGCTTCGTCTATGCCCTGATCCCCGCGCTGGCGTTGCTGTGGATCAGGGAACGGGATGCGCACGGGGTGGAGTTGCTGATGTGGACCCTCCTCGTCACCTGGTCGACGGACATTGGCGCCTATTTCGCGGGGCGCCGATTTGGGAAGCGCAAGCTCGCGCCCTCGATCAGCCCTGGGAAGACGGTTGAGGGACTGTACGGCGGGATTGTCGCCGCTGGCCTGGTCGGCGGTGCTTGGGTTCTCGGAACGGGGCTCGGCCTGCCTTTGCTGTTCCTGGCGCCGATCTTCGCTGTCGCTGCCCAGGCAGGGGACTTGTTCGAGAGCAGCATGAAGCGGCGAGCAGGCGTGAAGGACTTCTGGCGGCTGGCTTCCGGGACATGGCGGAGCACTCGATCGTCTCGACGGACTTGTGCCGGTGGCTGTGCTTACCGCCGCTGCCCAGCTACTAGGCCTCACGTGAGGCGAAGAATTGCGATCCTTGGCGCCACCGGCTCCATCGGCAAGTCGACGCTCGACCTCGTCGAACGTTCGCCGGAACGCTTCGAAGTCGTCGCCGTCAGCGCTGCGACCAACGTCGATGCCCTGGCCCAGATCGCCAGGCGAACCGGTGCCAAACTTGCGGTCGTTGCCGACGAGACGCGCCTCGGCGACCTGAAAGACAAGCTTGCCGGAACCGGTTGCCGCGCCGCCGCTGGTGAAAAGGCATTGGTGGAAGCTGCTACGGCCGACGCCGATTTCGTTATGGCCGCGATCGTCGGCTGTGCCGGCTTGCGACCGGTCATGGCAGCCGTGGAGTCGGGCCGTACCTTAGGACTCGCCAACAAAGAGGCGCTCGTCACGGCTGGCGCCTTGATGCTCGACGCGGCGAAGCGGAACGGATCGACAATTCTTCCGGTTGATAGCGAGCATAATGCTATCTTTCAGTGCCTTGCGGGCAGTCGTGCGGACGATGTCTCAAAGATTATCCTGACCGCGAGCGGTGGTCCGTTCCGAACCGCGACGGCCGAGTTCATCCGATCGGCAACGCCCGCCCAAGCCGTTGCCCACCCAAACTGGTCGATGGGCGCCAAGATATCCGTCGATTCCGCCACGATGATGAACAAGGGCCTTGAGCTGATCGAGGCCCACTACCTCTTCGGCTTGCCGTCCGAGCAGATCGACATCCTGATCCATCCGCAGTCCGTCATCCACTCCATGGTGGAATACATCGACGGTTCGGTGCTCGCGCAATTGGGCAGCCCCGACATGCGAATCCCGATTGCCTACGCGCTGGCCTGGCCGGAACGTCTCGAGACACCTGCCCAAAAGCTGGACCTCGCAGAGATCGCTCGCCTCGACTTCGAGAGGCCCAATCTCGAAAGGTTTCCTGCGCTTCGGCTGGCGCGGCAGGCGCTCGAGAAGGGTGGAGCGGCGCCAATTGTCCTAAATGCCGCGAACGAAGTCGCAGTCGCATATTTCCTCGAAGGCCGGCTGGGTTTCGCCGATATTGCGCGCATGGTCGAAGATGCCCTGGATGAGGCGGATTTCATCAATCCGCGGTCAATCGGCGACGTGCTTGAAGTCGATGCGCGTGTACGTTCACACGTCGAATTGGCAATGAAGGCTGTTTGTCACTGATGTGGCCTCAAGCGCCTCTTTGGCTCACCTTGGTCGCATTCGTCTGCGCGCTGGGCCCGCTCGTCTTCTTTCACGAGCTCGGCCACTACCTCGTGGCACGCATGTTCAAGATCCCCGCCGAGGTCTTTTCGATCGGCTTCGGACGCGAGATCGTCGGTTGGACCGACCGACAGGGCACGCGCTGGAAGATCGGTTGGCTCCCGCTTGGCGGCTATGTCCGGTTCGTTGGCGACATGAGCCCGGCGAGCAATCCTGCCGACCTCGATCATGTCGCGCCGGAGCTTCGTGAGCGGGCATTTCAGCTACGCCCCGTGTATCAGCGTTTCCTGGTTGTGCTGGCCGGGCCGGTTGCCAACTTTCTGTTGGCCATTGCGATCTTCGCGGCATTTTTCGCGATCGCGGGGACGCCGCGGAACAACGTCGTCGGTCAAATCCTGCCCAATTCGGCCGCAGCACGCGCAGGGATCCAGCCGGGCGATCGGATTGTCTCGGTCGCTGATCGCGATACGCCGACGTTTGACGATGTCGCGAACGTCGTCCTGATCCGTCCGAATGAGCCCGTCCGCATCGAGATCGAACGCAGCGGGCAGCGGCAGGAACTGAACGTTCAGCTCGGGTCGGAAGAAAAAACCGATCCGACGGGCCGCAAAATGCGCGGCGGAACGCTTGGCGTGATGTCGACGACCACGATCGGGGAGCCGGTTTCGGTCCTCGAAGCCATTCCCATGGCGGTGGACCAGACCGCTCGAACCACGGGCGCCATCTGGGATGGTTTGGTTCAGCTCGTGCGCGGTCAGGTTTCGCCGAAGCAGCTTGGCGGACCGATCACCATTGCTCGGGTCGCCGGGCAGGGAGCAGAACTCGGCTTGTTCCCCTTCATCGGCTTGCTGGCGCTGCTTTCAATTAATCTCGGATTTATCAATCTCTTGCCAGTCCCGATGCTGGATGGAGGGCATTTGTTCTTCTACGCAGTGGAGGCCGTCCAGCGCCGTCCAGTCAGCGCGAAGGCGATGGATTGGGCGTTTCGGGGCGGGCTTGCAGCCATTCTCGCCTTGCTTCTCTTCACGACAGTCAATGATTTGGCCTCGCTGGGTCTTTGGGATCGGCTTCAGCGCTTGATTGGCTAAGAGGCTTGGGGCAGGGCAATAACCGGGGCTTCGCGGCGGAGCGCGCCGTTGCACCTTTCGCACAAAAAGGCGGGGAAGAGTGATTTCAGGGTCGAAGTTTATTAGTCGGCGCACTGGCGCCCTGTTGATGGTCGGAACCGTGCTTGGCGGAACGGCTGCGCCTCTCTTCGCGCAGGCCACGGACCCGCTGGCAGCGCAGCCTGCACCGGCGCCGCCAGCTCCGGCGACCGCGCAGCCGCAGCCGGTTGCTCCCGCGGCGGCCCCTCAAGCTCCATTGCAGGGTACTATTCGCTCGATTGCCGTGCGCGGGAATCAGCGACTTCGAGTCGGAAACCGTGCGCGCTTATGCGAGCCTCGCTCCGGGCCAGTCCTACACGACCGAGACTCTCGATCAGGCGCTGAAGGACCTGTACGCGACGCAGCTCTTCGCCGACGTCACCATCTCCGGCGGCGAGACGGGCATTCTCGTCATCGCGGTCCGCGAGAACCCGGTCATCAACCGGATCATCCTGGAGGGCAACAAGCGGCTGAAGGATGATAAGATCCGTCCTGAGATCAAGCTCGCGCCGCGTCAGATTTTCACGCGATCCGGCGCGCGCTCGGACGTCGACCGGATCCTCGAACTTTATCGCCGGCAGGGCAGATTCGCGGCTCGGGTCGAGCCGAAGATCGTACAACTCGACCAGAACCGCGTCGACGTCGTCTTCGAAATTTACGAAGGCGACCTCGCCAAGGTCCGCGCGATCAACATCATCGGCAACAAGGAATTCGGCGACGGACGCCTCCGCAAGGAGATGTACACGCGTCAGGCCGGGGGGCCTCTTAGCTTCCTCAAGTCGAACGACACCTACGATCCGGATCGCCTGGCGGCAGACCAGCAGAAGCTCCGCGCATTCTACTTAACGCAAGGATATGCCGACTTCCGGGTGGTGCAGGCTCTCGCCGAACTTACGCCGGATCGGCGAGATTTCGTCATCACCTACGTGGTCGAGGAAGGTCCGCGCTACAAATTCGGAACGGTGGAAGCGAAAAGTGCTCTCCCGGACCTGTCGCCGGAACTCATCAAGCGGGTCATCGACCTGCGCCCGGGCGACTGGTTCGATGCGAAACGCGTCGAGGACGCAATGACCGGCCTCAACCAGCAGGCGGGTAATCTCGGTTACGCGTTCGCGGACATCAATCCGTCGTACAATCGCGACGCCGAAAAGCGCGTGATGAACGTGACGATCAACGTCGAGGACATGCCTCGCGTCTACGTCGAGCGTATCGATATTACCGGCAATACGAACACACGCGACAAGGTGATCCGGCGTGAATTCCGCATCAACGAGGGCGACGCATTCAATGCGCTCCGCCTGAAGCGCAGCCAGGATCGGCTGCAGAGCCTTGGCTATTTCGACGAAAAGCTCGAGATCAAGCAGTCCGAAGGCTCGAGCCCAGACCGCGTAGTCCTAACCGCGAACGTCGTGGAGAAACCGACGGGCCAGCTGTCGGTTTCCGGCGGCTATTCGAGCCTTGAACGGTTCGTCATCCAGCTCGCCGTTTCGCAGAACAACTTCATGGGCAAAGGCCAGCAGGCCGACGCCTCGATCAACTACTCGCAATATTCGAAGTCAGCGCAGATCGGCTTCAGCGACCCCTATTTCCTCGACAAGCCGATCTTGGTCGGCGGCAGCATCTACCGGCAGGACTACAACAGCTTCAACTATGTCGGCGACGAGAGGAACACGACTTATAAGCAGGTGACGACCGGCGGCGGCCTCCGCATGGGCTTCCCGGTCACGGAATACTGGAGCTTCGGCAGCCGTTACACACTGAGCCTGGATAATATCACGCTCGACGAAAGCTCGTTCTACACGGACTTTGATGGTTCGGGGCCACTGCCCGCCGTCTGTGATCCGTTCAAGGCGGGTCGCTATCTCTGCAATGAGATCGGTAAGCGCATCACGTCATCGGTCGGAATCTCGACGATCTTCGACGATACTGACGGCATTCGTCCGACGCGCGGGCAGCGAGCGACACTCTCGCAGGACTTTGCCGGCCTCGGCGGGGACGTCCGTTATCTTCGTACCCGTGCGGACGCGACCAAGTTCAAGGACCTCGGCGGCGGTTGGGTCCTTTCGGGCCACGTCGAAGGCGGAATCATCAAGGCGCTTCAGAAGTCGCCGGGGCCGGGCCAGGACGCGATCCGGCTCACCGACCGCTTCTTCGGTCCAGACCTTCGCGGCTTCGACATCCGTGGCATCGGGCCGCGCATCGAACGCGTCCCCTATGACGCGGAAGGCAATCTGGTTCCCGCCAGCGATAACAATCGCATCAACGACGCGCTTGGCGGCAAGACCTATTATATGGGTCGGATAGAGCTTCAGCTTCCGGTCAACAGCACCTTGCGCAGCGTCGGCATGCGGCCGTCTGCGTTCATCGACGTGGGATCGCTATTCTCGCTCACCCGGCCCGAGACCGCCGATATCCTCAAATTCTGCAGCGCGGTGGGACAGCCGACGAGGCTCGTCAACAATGGGTCGTCGAGCATCAGCTGCACGCAGTTCAACGTTGGCACAGTGACCGGCTACGCCGACGACGTGACGCACTCCCAACCTGGATTCCGGGAAGTCTATCTGGGTGACTCGCCGAAGCCGCGCCTTTCGATCGGCATCGGCATGAACTGGGTATCTCCGTTCGGTCCGTTGCGCCTCGATCTCGCCAAAGCGATCCTGAAGCAGGAGGGCGATGAGACCAAATTGATCAACTTTAACGTGGGAACTGCATTCTAATGAAAACTTTGCTCGTCACGGCTGCGCTCGCTGCAGCCATCGTTCCGACGGCAGCAACCGCCCAAGCCATTCCGGCCGCGGTGATTGCCGTCGTGGACCTCGATCGCGTGACCCGCGATTGCAACGCCTGCAAGTCGGCTGCCGCGACACTGCAGAGCCGGGCAACGGCTCTCCAGAACCGCCAGCGTACGCTTGTTGGGCCCCTTGAAACTGAAGGCAAGGCGATCCGCGACGCTGCTCAGGCGCTCCAGGGCAAGCCGGCCGACGCTGCGCTGGAAGCGCGCGCCAAGGCGTGGGAAACGAAGCGCAACAACGCCGCGCAGGAGCTTCAGCGCACGCAAGACCAGCTTCAGCGCGACCAGCAATACATCAGTCAGCAGGTCGCGTCGAAGCTCGGCCCGATTTACTCCCAGGTCATGCAACGCCGTGGCGCCAACGTCCTCGTAGAGGTGGGGAACACGCTCGCGGCGTCGAACACAATCGATGTATCGAACGACATCCTTACGGCGCTGAACTCGGCGCTTCCCTCGGTGCAGATGAACGCACCGGCTGCGCCGCAGCAGCAGCGCCAGCAGCCGCAGGGTCGCTGACGGCCACATGAACGATCAGCCGGCCAGCGCCGCCACCCAGCTAGACATCACGCGGGTGATGGCGGCGCTGCCGCATCGTTATCCAATGCTCCTGGTGGACAGGGTCGAGGCCCTTCACCGCGACCAGTCGATCACGGCGATCAAGGCCGTGACGATGAATGAGCAGTTTTTCCAGGGTCATTTTCCCGGTCGGCCGATCATGCCGGGCGTACTGATCGTGGAGGCGCTTGCGCAGGCCGCCGGCGTACTCGCCGTCGAGTCCCTCGATCTCGCCGGCTCGGGCAAGCTCGTCTACTTCATGGCGATCGAAGGCGCGAAGTTCCGCCAGGCGGTGGAGCCCGGCGTGCTCCTGAAACTCGACGTGGAATTCGTGCAGAAGCGTACGACGGTCTGCAAATTCGCCGGCCGCGCCAGCGTCGACGGCAAGGTCGTCGCCGAGGCGAACTTCACCGCGATGATTGCTGATCCGCCGTCGGGCTGACCGTCCAACTCTTTTCGTTTCGCCGGATCCGGAAGGCGCGCGCCAATTCCTGACTGCTCAACATTTCTTCGGGCTTCAGATCGGCGTGAAGCTCGCCTTCGGCCATGAGCAGCGCGCGATCGAATGCTGGCAGCCGCTCGATATCGTGCAGCGCCACGAGCGCGGTTGTGCCCTGTGAAACCGCCTCCCTGAGAATTTCGAGCAGGCGTAGGACCCAATAGGGGTCGAGGTTCGACAACGGCTCGTCCAGCAGCAACAGACGTGGTCGGGGGGCCAGTGCCCGCGCGATCAGTACGCGAGTACGTTCGCCGGTCGAAAGCCGATCGACTGGACGATTCGCGAATGGTGCAAGCTCCAGCAAATCGATCAACGCGTCGACACGTTCGGGATCGGGTCGGGGGAGTCCGAGCCGGATGACATCGGCGGCCGCGATTGGCCACACCAACTCGCGAGACGCTGGCAGGAAAGTGAAGACATAGGGTCTTCGGCTTGGCGGCAGTTCGTGTACGCGGTGATCGTCGATGCGCACCTCCCCGCCGGCCGGATCGATGCCGGCGAGCGACCGCAGCAGGGTCGTCTTTCCCCCGCCGTTCGGACCGATCAGCGCGACGAGCTGCCCGACATTGAGCGCAAGATTGGTGGGGGCGAGCCGATGCGCGATCGCGAGCCCCTGGGCCTCGAGAAGCGGCGTCATGCCGCCACTCGCCGCCGCATCGTCACGACGATCCAGATGAAGAGGGGCGCTCCCACCACCGTCGTCAGGACGCCCACCGGGATTGTTCGTCCAGCCGGGCCGAACCGAACGGCGAGGTCCGCGACCAGCAGGAGGATTGCTCCGATCATTGCGGCCGGCGCCAGCGCACGCCCAGGGTGACCCTTCGTAAGTCGGCGGGCCGCGTAGGGTGCGATGAGGCCGACGAAGCCGATTGCGCCGCACACCGATACACAAGCGCCGACAGCGACCGCGCAGAGAATAATGACCTCGAGAGCGAGGCGGCGTGGATCGTAGCCGAGCGACGCAGCAACGTCTTCGCCGAGCGCCAGCAGGTCCAGCGCCCGCGCCCGCAACAGCAGCAGGGCGCAGCAAATAGCGGCGGGCAACAAGGCCACCGCGGCTTGAGGCAGGCTCCGATCGACGAAACTGCCCATTAGCCAATCGAAGCTGTCGTAAAAGGCGAACGGAGAGGGGGCCAATGCGAGCAGAAGGCTGGTCGCCGCGCCGGCACTCAGCGCCACGGCCAATCCTGCTAGCAACAGGACGTTCGGATCGGATCGCCGGCCGGATAGCGTAACGACGATCGCCAGCGCTCCGATTGCGCCCGCGGCTCCGGCGCTGGCAAGTGCAAGTGGGCTGGTGATTGCAAGCCAGTAGGATGCGAATACTGCGCCGAGCGCTGCTCCGCTGGTGCTTCCGGTGATGTCGGGCGAGGCCAACGGATTGGCGAACAGGGCCTGCAGTGCGGCGCCGGTCAGCCCAAGAACGGCGCCGTAACCGAGCGCGAGCAAAGTCCGAGGCAAACGGATCTCGCTGAGAAGCAGCCGGGCCGTGTCCGGGGCAGTCCGCCGCAGCTCGTCGAGGGTATCGAAGGGCAGGAGCAGGTGCGCCAAGGTTGTCAGGAGCAGCAGCGCGCCAAGGATGGGCCACGCTCGCGTCACTGCGACTGCCTTCGCAAGCGCTCGATCTCGCTGACCATCAACGGGCCCATGCAAGTCCAAGGGCGTCCGTCCGTCACGATTCGCGTCGCTGCGGCTCGTTCGACGATCGGATGGCTAAGCCATCGCGTGCCTCCCGACATCTGACCGGAACGATAGTTGCTCTGAACCAGGACCTGCGGAGGATTCGTCAGCAAAGTCTCCAGTGACGCGCGGCTTCCGGGCAGCCCGCGTTGCCGAAGTCCCGCAAGCCGCAGCCATTGCGAGCCAAGTGAGTCCTGCGCCAGGCTTTCACCACTGCCTGAGATCCAGATCGCGTCTCGTGCCTTTGCAGGCGCCGTGACCTGGAGCCGCCTGATTCGGGCGACCCATAGAATCAGCACTGCGGGGAGACCCAATTGCAGCGGCGACCCTCCGAAGATTGTGTTCGACGTCGGTCAGGCTCGTCGCGAACGGGAGGTCCAGCGCATGGATGTGGAGCCGCCTTGCCAGGAGAGCAGTCGCGCGTCCCCCGCCGCCCATGGTCATGACAAGCGTGGGCTTCAGAGTGATAACGTCTTCCAGCGATCCGCGATTGCCCGGATGCGCCCGGGCCGCACGCCATAGAGGCGACTCTCGGGGATCTTGCGAGAGATAGCTGACGCTCGCGATCTGCCGCGAGTTCCGCAAGGAGCAGCAGATATTCGTCTGTACACAGATTGAGCGATGCGATCCGCGCTGCTGCGCTAGCGGCGAGAAAGGCGAAGGCCGGCATAAAGGCTTCTCCCTTCTGTTCGATAGCCCGATACGTCTTCGTAGCGTGAATTCAGCGCGTTCGACGCGCGGGCGAATATCTCGATATTCGAGGAAACCGCATAAGCCACGCGCGCTCCCGCGAGCCAGTAGGAGTCGAGCCTCAAGACATCGAACGGCAGCCTGTCCCTGACATCCAGGTGGGCGCTGGAATAGGTGAGGGACGCGCCATAGGTCAGCTTGCCGGTCGTTCCGTCCATTGCGACCGACCCGCTGTGCTTCGGACGGCGCAGCTCGCGCACCTGACCGCTGCCCGAAGACGAAGGCTGAGTGGCGTGCAGATAAGCGTAGTTCGCTGACAACCGCACTTTGTCGGCAAGCGTCCAGCCAAGCTCGGTTTCCAGGCCCGCACGGCGACTGGTGCCCGGTGCGTTGATCGTACTGGTGAACGTCTCATTGTCGACAATCTCGTCGCGCAGGCGCTGACGATAGCCGGTGATTTTTGCTTCGAACCGTCCCCGCGCGTAGCGCAGCGAGCCTTCGAACCCGCGCGAGCTTTCAGGCCTAAGTGATGGATTTCCGATGAAGCTCCCAGGAAAAAAGCCGTAGAGATCGAAGAAGGTCGGCTGAGCAATTCCCTCCGCATAAGACCCGGCGAGCGAGAAGCCTCCACCAAGCCTCGTCAGAAGCGCTGCGCGAACCGACGTCGCATCCTTGAACCGATTGAACACGTCGCGCCTGATCGCGAGATCGCCCGTGAACCGGCCCGTATCCGCGCGCCATTCGAGCGTCACCGCTTCGTGATTGCGGGATCGATCCTGGTCGATGAAACCAAACGGATCGCGGGCCTGGAATGTCTCATGTTCGGCTTCGGCCGCGCCGATCAGGACGTTTTGAATGCCGGCGATATGGAAACGGTGCTGGACTTGGGCGTCGAAGATGCGCCGTTTCCCGGACGAACGGTTTACCTGCTGCTCCGCGAGATCGTTGCGGTTGGATGAGCCAAGCAGTGATGCTCCTACGCGACCGCTCCACGAATCTCCTTCCTCGCCGGCCTGCGCCCACAGTCGAGCTGCGGCTAGCCGGTTGCGGCTGCTGTCCCGTGTGTCGGTGTGCTCGAAGGGAGGCGCCGGGTTAAAGCCGTCGAATTGGCTGCGCGCATTGATCGCGAACCCTGCGGCGCCAAGCTCGATATTGGGGCTGATCCTCCAGTTACCCCGAATGCGCCCGGAGAGATTGCGATATCCGTCCTTGTCGCCTTCGCCCGCGACGCTGTTGATTCCTGCCGCGCGCTGCCACCCCGCGGCGGCGGCAATGCTGCCCTTTTCGGAAGATGCGGAGGCGGAAGCTGCAGCTCGGAGAAAGCCGAAGGAACCGCCTTCCGCGGACGCAGCGTAGCCGTTGACGCCGGCGAGCCCGTTGACGGCTACGACTCCCCCGATCGCGTCAGATCCCCACAATGCGGATTGGGGCCCGCGCACCACTTCGATGCGCGAGACGATGTCGGCATTCAGGAGGTCGAAACGAGGCTGGTCCCCGGTTGCCGGGTCATTCGCGCGAATGCCGTCAATGAACAGCAAGGTGTGGTTGGCCTCGGCGCCCCGGATGCGGACGTCCGTTAGCGAACCCGCCGGTCCAGAGTTCGAGACCGATGCGGATGGCACCAGGCGCATCAGGTTGCGGGCGAGGGGCTCGTCCAGCCGCTCCAGCAGCGTGGCGTCGATAATCGTGACGCTCGCCGCAGTGTCAGCCTCCTGCTCGGGCGCGCGCGACGCGGTAATGACGATTTGGTTGGTATCGCTTGGGACGACGGGCATTCATTCCTCCTGTTGACGAACCGTGTCGTCACAAGAGGGCGCACCCTCCGCTCCATGGCTGATCCCGGCCGGGAAACGAACGACGGACCAGGGCAAGTGTCTGACTCGATCGGCCTTGCGGCCGGTCCTACAGTTGCGGGCACAGCGCCGGATTTGGACCGGCTTCCTTCTTGGCCGGCAGCCGTGACCGCCGGACCCTGTTCCTGGCCGTGTGGCTAAGTCCCCGAGTGAAACCTTGTCAAGAAAGGGCCCTTCCGCTAGGGCCGCGCGACACTTGCTGCCGCTGGTCGGAAACCAGCTGCTAACCCAAGGAAATCAAAGATGAAGTCCGGTATCCACCCCGAGTATCACACGATCAACGTCGAGATGACCGACGGCACGAAGTTCCAGACCCGTTCAACCTGGGGCAAAGAGGGCGACACGATGCACCTCGACATCGACCCGAAGGTGCACCCGGCATGGGTTGGGGGTACGCGCCAGGTTTCGGAAGGCGGTCAGGTCGCGCGCTTCAACAAGCGCTTCGGCGGACTTTCGCTCGCCAAGAAATAAATGACGCGCACAGCTTGTCCGGGGGACAAGTGAGCACGGCACTGTTGGTCCGCGATGCACCGCGGATCGAGACCGAGCGGCTCGTCCTGCGCCATTGGCGGAAGGACGATTTTCGACCGTACCACGCAATCATGCAACAGCCCGAGGTGCATCGTCACTTCGGGCCGCAGCCTATGAGCGCCGAGGATTGCTGGCGTCGAATCCTGGCGTCTGCCGGGGGCTGGCAGTTCAACGGCTTCGGCACCTGGGCGGTCGAGCGCAGGAGCGACGGCAAGCTGATCGGCAACGTTGGCCTGTTCACGGCCTGGCGCGATATCGAGCCGGAATTCGGCGAGGAGCCCGAGATGGGATGGATCATGGCCGGCGAGGCTCATGGCCAGGGCATGGCGGCCGAAGCCTGCAAAGCCGTCTTGGACTGGGCGGACGTCAATCTCGAGCCGACAGCCATCTGGGCCATCATCGCTCCTGCGAATGAGCCGTCGATCAAACTTGCCGAACGGCTTGGATTCCAAACGATCGGCGAAAGCACCTATCACGACGAGCTCACGCTCGTGCTGAGGCGCCCGGCCGCAGCTTAGGCTTCACCAGCCTCCACCGCCCCCACCGCCGCCACCGCCGCCCGAGAATCCGCCGCCTCCGGAACCGCTGCTCGATCCCGGCGCCGTCGAGGCCGAGCTGATCGCATTGGAGAGCGACGAGCCGACGTCATTGGTGAAATGGCCAGGATTGTCCCACGGACTATGGCTGCCCGCGTACCACACGAATCCCTGATGCCCTTGAGCCGCCGCTGCCGCCAACACCCCCGAGTAGCGATCCGCCCAGCGGTTCTCGACGCCTAGCGCGATCGCATAGGGCAGGAAGCGCTCGAAAATCTCCGGCGTATCCTGAGGCGGGTTCATGCGGTCGAGCCGCTCGCGCTCCGTGATGGAGAGATACTGTTTGAAGCCGGCAATGCGGTCGAGAACGCCACGGCCCTCCTTCGTCGGCGCGTCGATCCAGAAGAAAGCAGAGATTACGAGGGGAATAGCCAGCAGTGCAGGCACGAACGGAAGGAGCCACCCGGTGGCGAGCGCCTGAAAGAGGATCGGGGCACCCGTGCCGACCGCGAGCGCGCCGAATGCCACTGCAAGCGCCATCGCGAGGCATTTGCCCACTGCCGTCGCCGTCTGGACCCAGACGATCAGCAGAGCCGCAGTCATTGCGGCACCCAGCGAAACAAGCACCAGCCTGATGTCGAGGCCAACGGCCGCAACGATCGAAGCCGCGACGAGCCATAGCGCCGCTATGAAGAGGAGCAGGCCGGCGATGGCCCAGCCCCAGTTCTTATTGAACAGCTTGGCTTCGTATCTTTTCTTCAGGGCTTCTTCCAAGCTCTTCTTCGCGGAAGAGAATTTCTCGTGGTTCTTCTGCTCCATCATGACCGACTCGCCGGTCATGCAGAGCTCGGGTAGCGCAGCCTCCTCGTCGGCCGTCAGCGGCGTCGCCGAGGACTGGCGTTCGATGCGCGTCTTGTCGGATGAGAACCATCCGCCTTCCTCTTCGACGAGGCGCACGTGTCCCTTCACGCCCATGTCCACCAGCGCCGCCGCGAAAGTGCGGTTGTCCGCGCCCATCTTCGTCACGTAGCGCATAGCCGCCGGACTGAGCTCGTCCGGGGGCGAGAAGAGCGGAACCACTGTGCCCGCACGAGGATCGCGCCCGACGCGCTGCCAGGCGAAATAATAGAAGGCGACGAGGCCCAGCAGGGCGAGGCCGCCCGCGGCCGGCGGACCGTTATCCGCGAGCCAGTCCAGGATCCTGCTGCCGGATGTGGCCTCGGCGACGACGCCCTTGGGGAAGGCTACCGCGACCGTCAGGCCCTCATGGGGGCCGAGTGCCTCCGTCGTCCGGTACAGGATCTCGCCCGGTTTTTCCTCCAGCACCTCGGCGTTCGAGACGGTGGAGCCCTGAGCGCCGGTGTACGCGGCGCGCTGTCCGAAGCGGACGGCAGATGGAAGCCGGATGCGCGCCTCGGCGAGGTCGATCGGGAAGACCCAGCCATTGCCCGTCGCGTTCCAATAGAGCTCATCATAGCCCTTGAAGCGGCCGACCTGGCGGGTCGTGCGGTAGCGCAGCACGTAGCGATGCTCGCCCGGACTGACATATTCGTCGGCATCGCCAACTTTGACCCGGACGCCGTTGCCGCGCGCTTCGGTGCTGGCCGGAACCGGCTCACCGTCCAGTGTTGCGCCCTCGAACGTGAAGCCGACACGAATTTGGCCGCCCTGCCGCCCGCGATATCGCGTCGGGAAGTCGCGATAGATGCCGTGTTTGATCTGATCGTTCTCGGCCCGGACGTCGATTGTCTCGGTGACCTGGAGCGACGAGTCCTTCTGGATCTGCACATCGCTGAGAAAGCGCAGGATCCGCTCGTCGGCATGGGCTGCGGTCGACGCTGCCGCGAGCAGGAGGGCAGGGGCGACCCGCCAAAGGAGCTTCACGTCAGGCCGCCGGACGGGCGAATGACACCTTCGGCGCGCTTTGGATCGCGGGATCCTCGTCCTGGTAGAAGGGCTCCTCCGTGAAGCCCAGCGGACGCGCGATAACCACGGGCGGGAAGCTTTGGATCGTCGAATTCAGGTCGCGGACGGTGGCGTTGTAATAGCGGCGAGCGCTCTGGAGCTCGCTTTCGATGTTCGCGAGCTGGTTCTGCAGCTGCAGGAAATTCGTGTTTGCCTTGAGGTCGGGATAAGCCTCCGCGACCGCGAACAGTCGGCCGAGCAAGCCCGTCATCTGTGCGTCGGCCTGGGCCGTCGCCTCCACGCTGCCCGCATTAACCGTCGCAGCGCGGGCCGCAGTGACCTGCTCGAAGACCTCACGCTCGTGGGTCGCATAGCCTTGGACCGTCTCGACGAGGTTCGGGATCAAGTCGGCGCGACGGCGCAGCTGAACCGTGATGCCGCTGAACGCCTCTTTCACCAGCGCCCGCAACCTCACCAGCTTGTTGTAGACGCCGATGACGTAGAGCAGCAGCAGAACGACTGCGCCCAGAATGATCCAACCGAACATGCCCATGCGAAAGCCCCCTATCGCCGAATAACGACCATAGGGGTCATTAGGATCGTTCGCTAGAAGGCCGACAGCCCCGTGATCGCGCGGCCCATGATGAGCGCGTGCACGTCGTGCGTGCCCTCGTAGGTGTTGACCGTCTCCAGGTTCGCCGCGTGGCGCATGACGTGGAATTCGGCGGAGATGCCGTTGCCACCATGCATGTCGCGGGCAATGCGCGCGATATCCAGCGCCTTGCCGCAATTGTTGCGCTTCACGAGACTGATTGTCTCGGGAATCAGCTCGCCCTGCTCGAGGCGGCGGCCGACGCGCAGCGAGGCCTGCAGGCCAAGGGTGATCTCCGTCGCCATGTTGGCGAGCTTCAGCTGTACCAGCTGGTTGGAGGCGAGGGGGCGCCCGAACTGCTTGCGATCGAGCGTGTATTGGCGTGCCGCGGCGTAACAGGCCTCCGCCGCGCCCATCGAGCCCCAGCTGATGCCGTAGCGCGCACGGTTGAGACATCCGAACGGCCCCTTCAGGCCTTCGACATTCGGCAGCAGCGCCTCTTCCGGCACCTCGACGCCATCCATGACGATCTCGCCAGTGATGGACGCGCGGAGCGACAGCTTTTCCTTGATTTTCGGCGCTGACAGTCCGGCCATGCCCTTTTCGAGCACGAACCCGCGGATCTTGCCGTCATGCGCGTCGGACTTCGCCCAGACGACGAAGACGTCGGCAATCGGCGAATTGGTGATCCACATCTTGGTGCCGGAGAGGAGGTAGCCGCCCTGCACCTTTTGGGCCCGCGTGCGCATGCCGCCGGGATCGGAACCCGCATCCGGCTCGGTCAGGCCGAAGCAGCCGATCCATTCGCCGGTCGCGAGCTTGGGAAGATACTTCTGCCGTTGCTCTTCGGTGCCGTAAGCAAAGATCGGGTACATCACGAGGCTCGACTGGACGGACATGGCCGACCGGTAGCCGCTGTCGACGCGCTCGACGGCGCGCGCGATCAAGCCGTAGCTGACATAACCGAGACCGGCGCCGCCATATTCGTGCGGGACGGTCGCGCCGAGCAGTCCGAGCTCGCCGAACTCAGTCATGATCTCGCGGTCGAATCGCTCTTCGAGATAGGCCGAGGTCACCCGGGGCAGGAGTTTCTCCTGCGCATAGCCCTCCGCGGTGTCGCGGACGAGACGTTCCTCGTCCGACAGCTGGTGATTGAGGTCGAAAGGATCCGCCCAGTCGAACGGAAGGATGGCAGGCTCGCCCACGGCGTTGCGGCTCCGAAACTGTGAAGGAAGTGCGGGCGTCCTTAGCGGGGGCGCCGGAGCCGCGCCACCCCCGCCCGCCGGCTTTACAGGTGGATGAGTACGAAGGTGGCGAGGCCGGGGGCGGGGACGGTCATCCAGGATGCCTGGTCGCCCCCTCCCGACGCCTGCGCCAGGGTCAGGTCCGAGGTGCTCGAGGCGACCCGCGTCCACTCCGCGGGACTGGCGGTCGATGCGGACGAGATCGCGACGAATGCCAGGAACAGCGAGGCCATGAAGACGAGACAGTGTTTCATGTTGGTCTCCTTTCTTTGGAGTTTCAGTCTTCCAGCCCGGCGGCTTTCAACTTCACGAGTTGGTCGGCCGAGCGAGGGTGAAGCCCATGCGCGTTGAGCGAGCGGACGAATTCGGGCGTGACGTCTAGCGCCTTCAATTGGACGAGCGTGTCGACTGGCAGGTTCGAATAACCGATCTGCGCGAAGCTGCGGATGAAGCCCGGATCGATCTTCAACGCCGCCAACTGGACGAGATCGTCAGCCGCGAGGTTGCGGTAGCCCGCCTGCGCCAGCGCGCCGATGAAGGCTGGGTCGACGCCAACTGCCTTGAACTGGGTGATCTCGTCGGCCGTAAGCCCGCGGTATCCGGCCCGCGAAAGCGCATCGATGTAGGCGGGCGTGATGTCGAGCGCAGCGAACTGCGTCAGGTCGTCGAGATCCTTTGGGGCGAAGCCCCTGGCGGCGAGGGCGGCGATAAAGGTGCGGTCGACGCCCACGGCGGAAAGCTCGGTCAGCTTCTCGACATCCGGGCGGGGATAGCGGTTCTGAGCGAGCGCATCGACCAAGTCCCGCGTCGCGTGGGTCATTGTCAGTGCGTAGGCTTCGTCTAGCGACGGCCTTCCAATGCCGCGTGCGGCGAGGAAGTCGGAAAAGCCGGCATTTGGCGTGAAGTTGCAGAGGCCACTGGCGATGGAGTTGCCGCCCGTCCCGCTGCAATCGATGCGTCCGGCCTCGCGAATATAGGCGAAGCTGATGGGACGCTGGCCGGGCTGACGCAGCGCGTTGACGTCGAGGCCGGGCAAGTCGGCGAACTCGAACGACCCAGACATTGACGGCTGGTTGCGCCGGTCGCCGTGGTTTAGGCTGAACTGCACGTCAGGGCGCCCCGCGTGGGCCTGTAGCGAGAAGGACATCGTCTTACTTGGGCTGGCGATGCAGGCGCTCGAGACGCTGATCGCCGTCAGGACCAGGGCGGCAAGCAGTGCGAGAGAACGGTTCATTGACACTCTCCTTCACAAAGTCGTCGGGCAAAGCTCGACCGTCCGCCCAGAAACGGGCGCTCAAAAACTCAATTCAGTCGGTATTCGGTTAGTTGGTCAGCCGGCCTATCCGCCGTTGCCGCCGGGACGCGGTTCCACTCTCGGCGTCGGCGGCGGTACAGGAGGCGTCGGCGGTTGCGCCCGCAGCTCGTCGAGATCGATGTTATGAGCCTTGGCGCGGACCAGTTGCTCGGCGGTCGGTGCGCGATATCCGGCTTTCTTGAATTGATTCGCATAGCCAGCCGTGACGCCGACAGCGCGCATCTCGACATAATCATCGAGGTCGTTGCTGTTGTAGCCGGCGCCCCGCATCTCGCGAATGTAGGCTCCCGTCACACCGACTGCTCGCGCCTCAACTAGATCGTCCGCGTCCAAGTTACTGAAACCAGCCGCGGCCAGGTCGCGAACGAACTCGGGCGTCACGCCGACTGCCCTCATGCCGACCAAGTCGTTGGAATCCGCATTTCGAAGCCTTGGCGACGCCGCTCGCATGGCCGAGACATATTGAGGGGTGACGCCCACCGCCTTCATCTCGATCGCGCTTTCGATCGCGCTCTTGGCTTTGCGCTTGTGGTTGTCGAAGCCGGGCACGTCTTCGTCGTCATCCGCGTAAGTGGTCACGGAGGCGCCGCTCGGTGCGACTGAGACAATCTTGCGGCGGCCGTTCTTGTCGGGCGGGTAAACGGTCACGGTGGCGCCGCTGGGAGCTCGTGCGACGGTCACACCGTTGACGCTGCGCACGCTCGCACCGTTCGGGCTGATCGATTCGAAGTCGCCGGGATTGGGCCCGATCGCGCCGGGAGTAACGGCGGCAACCGCACTTTGAACGGAGGTGGCGACGCCCTGGCTAATGATGCCGGGAAGGTCGGCAGGGACGGAGCCGTCCGGGTAATAGGCCGAGCCAGGCTCGGACGCCTTGGTCTTGTTGGCGGCTACCAGTTTCTCGTTCGCGGCCGTTCCCTTGGGGTCAGCGTCAGTGCTGCAAGCGGGGCGGCGATCGCAACGGCTCCGACGAATACGCCGGCGGCGAAGGAACGCGCGACCGGTCCGCGCACGGAGCGTCCATCGAGGACGCGAGCGACACGCCGGGCCAGAGAGCTGCGCGACGGGGCAACGCCGTGGGCTCCAAGCAACAGGCCGGGGCATTCGTGACGTGCGACGCCCACGAGAAGCTCGGCATAGTCAGTATCCGGAATGTCCGCGGCGAGCACCGCATCGTCCGCCGCTTCCTCGCGCAGCTGGTGCGCCTCCCGGGCGAGCATCCAGACGAGTGGATTGAACCAGAAGAGGGCGGTGGCGACGCGCGCCAGGAGCAGCTTGATCCAGTCCAGGCGGGCGACGTGCGCAAGCTCATGGGCGATGATGGCCTCGGCTTCGCCCGCTGCTTCGACTGCACGATCGTTGAGCAGGATGACCGGGCGCATGAGGCCCCAGCTGATCGGAGAGGCGAGTTCGTTGCTCGTGAGCAGCGCGGTGCCGTGCTTGAAGCCCATACGCTTTTGGGCGCGGGCGAGCGCGCTCAGCCAGTGGCCGTCGACAAGGACGTCGGCCCGTGCGCGGAGCGAAATCAGGCGGCCCAACGCAACGAGCGTGATGAACAGCAGGATCGCCGCCGGAACGGCATAGATGGCGGTAGCGACTCCGACCGTCCCGACGGACGAGGTGGCCGGGGCGGTGGCCTTTGGCTGCACGGTGGCGGGTACGACAGTCTTAGGTGCCGTGTCGGAATCGACATTCAAATTGGGTGCTGGCGTGACTGCGGCCGTCTGCAAGGCCGGAGCCTCACCCATCAAAGCTGGCGCCTCGACGTTCCAACTCGGAAGGATCAGGGGCGCAAACGCCATGATCACCAGCGCGAGTAGGCCGATGTGCGCGACCCAGGACCGCTCGGCGGCCGAACGGTGCTTCATCAGCGCGATCAGTCCGAGCGTGAGCCCGGCAATGAGCAGCGACTTGAGAACGATTTCGATGAGGACGTGCATTACTGGCCCCCTTTTGCCTTGCGCGCCTTGGCGATCATCTCTTCGATCTCGCTAAGCTCATCGTCTTTCAGACGGTCCGACATTCCGAGGAGCGCGCTCGCGGCGCTTGCCGGCGAGCCGTTGAAGAAGACGCGGACAATTTCGCTTAACGCCGACTTCTTGGCGAGATTGTCGGACACCGCGGGGGCGTAGAGGAAACCGCGATCGGTTTCGCTGCGCGTCACGAAGCCCTTGTCCTCGAGCCGCTTGAGCATCGCTCGGACAGCCGAGCCGCTGAGCTGGTCGGGCAATGCGCCGCAGATGTCGGCGACGAGGAGCGGGCCGCGCTCGTAGAGGATATCCACGATCTGGCGTTCGCGTGGCGGCAGCTTGCTGAGCATTCTCGAAACCCTTTCATGTGCAGCCGAATTGTCGCGCTACATTTGTAGAGTGCTACATTTGTAGCGTGAATGCAAGATCAATATGTCTGCGACCAAACAAGAGGCATTTCAATGGCTTGGCGGAGAGGGTGGGATTCGAACCCACGGTGAGCTTGCACCCACGGCGGTTTTCAAGACCGCTGCCTTAAACCACTCGGCCACCTCTCCTTGGGGGAAATGCCTATCGCGTGTCGGGACGGGACGTGCAAGGCACGCGCTGAACCAAGCTGGTCGAAGCGGGGTTCAGCAGCATAGCCTCGGATGTAGTTGAGGAGCGTAAAGGTGGGTGGGTTGAGCGGCTGGATTTTCATTGGTTTGGCGGCATCGTCGCTCGGTTCGGCCTCCGGTCAGGCGCCTCAATTGGCGCAAGCCTATTCGCAGCCTGCTTACGCCCAGCCCGTCACGAGCGGATGGGATCGCTACAAGAACTATCTGACCGGGCGTGCGCGCACGGCTGGAGTGCGCGAGGCCACGATCCAGGCGGTGATCCCGTATCTGCGGCTGAATGACCGAGTCATTGAGCTCGACCGCGCCCAGCGCCCGACAGCGATCAGCAACAGCGCCTACCCACCGTCCTTCGGACCCTACCTCGACCGCCACATCACCGGGTCGCTCATCAGGCGAGGTCAGGCACGATACTCGACTTACTGGCGCAATCTGTCGCGTATCCAAACCGCTTATGGTGTCGATCCAGCGGTGATCATCGCCATCTACGGCAAGGAGACTAGCTACGGCTCCATAACCGGCAGTTTCGACCTTCTCGATGCGCTGGCGACGTTGGCCTATGAGGGCCGTCGGCGCACGATGTTCGAGGCCGAGTTCATCGCCGCGCTGAAGTTGCTTGACCAGGGCGTTCGACGCTGGACGCTGAAAGGGAGCTATGCCGGCGCCACGGGCTATCCGCAGTTCATGCCCACAGTTGCGCTACGCCTTCGGTCGGACGGCGACGGCGACGGCTATGCGGACATCTGGCGCAGTGAGGACGACGCGTTCGCCTCGATCGCCAATTACCTCCGTGACGCAGGCTGGAAGCGGAATTTTTCGTGGGGCGTGCCTGTGCGGGTCCCGTCAACGCTCAACCGCGCCGCGATCAAGTCCAGGCTCAATCCGCCACGATGCCCGGCCGTCTATCGCCGACACAGCCGCTGGTTGACGGTATCGGAGTGGCGGTCGCTCGGCGTCGTGCCAATCGGTCGGTCACTCCCGGATTCTGAGATCGTCACGCTGATGGAGACGCCGGGCGCTTATGCAGAGGGCTATCTCCTGACGACCAACTATCGCGCGATCCTCGATTACAATTGTTCCAATTTCTACGCGATGGGCATCGGGCTGCTGGCGAATGCCATAGCTGCGCGATAGACAGGGATTCTCACCAACCCACGGTAGGAATCTGGTCCCCTTCATGCGCCGTTATGCCCTGATCGCCGCCACTGCCTCGATTGCCATTGCCACCGCCGCAGCGGCCGCCGCGCCGCAGTTCGACACGCCGGCAAAATATGCCTTCCTCCTCGATCTCTCGTCGGGGGCGGTGCTTTACGAAAAGAACGCGGATGCGCGCATGCCGCCAGCGTCGATGGCCAAGATGATGACGACCGAAGTCGCATTCGAGCTGATCGACAAGAAGCAGCTTCCGCTCAAAAAGATGTGCACGGTCCGCCCGGAGACCTGGCAGAAGTGGCACGGGCCACAGGCCGGCTCCACCATGTTCCTTTCCGTGAACGAGCAGGTGAGCGTCGAGAATCTGCTTCACGGCATCGTCACCCTGTCGGGAAATGACGCTTCTGTCGTGCTCGCGGAGTGCATCGCCGGGACGGAGCAGGCGTTCGCCGGACAGATGAACGCGCTCGCCCAGAAGCTCGGCCTGAAGAACAGTCATTTCGGAAACAGCAACGGCTGGCCCGATGAGGGCGTCACTTACGTCACTGCTCGCGATCTGGCGACGCTGGCCCGCGCGACCGTCGAGCGGCATCCTGACCTCTACCGGAAGTTCTATTCGCAAACGAGCTTCACCTGGGGGAAGACGCTCGGCGCGGGACAGGACATCACGCAGCAGAACCGCAATCCGCTCCTCGGGAAAGTGCAGGGCGCGGACGGCCTCAAGACCGGGCACACCGAAGAGGCGGGTTACGGCTTCACCGGCTCCGCAAACCAAAACGGCCGGCGCCTGATCGAGGTGGTCGCCGGACTCGATAGCTGGAATGCGCGCGTCCAGGAATTCGACGCGCCTCATCCAATGGGGCTTCGGTGCATGGCAGGCGAAGCCCTTGTTCCAGACCGGCGCAAAGGTCGGCACGGCGAAGGTTCAGCTTGGCAGCGAAAGCGAAGTCCCGCTTGTCGCGCCGCGTAATCTCGCCGTTACGGTGCCCGCGGGCCTGCAGAGCGGTGCGACGACCATGAAGATCCGCTACAACGGCCCGCTGACCGCTCCCATCGCCAAGGGTCAGCAGGTTGCCGAGCTGGTGATCACGACCGGCGATACCCCGCCGCAGGTCGTCCCGCTGGTCGCGGGTGAGGAAGTCGAGCGCGCCGGCTTCTTCGGGCGCATCTGGATTGGCCTCAAGCAGCTCTTCGGAATGTCGTGACGGCGCGCGGGCGCTTCATCAGCCTCGAGGGCGGGGAAGGGGTCGGCAAGTCCACGCAGGTGAAAGCGTTGGCCGCTGCCCTCGCGGCTCGCGGCATCTCGCACCTCGTGACCCGCGAACCTGGTGGGAGCGGCGGCGCGGAGGCCATCCGGGAATTGCTTCTGCAAGGCGATGAATTGCGCTGGGGAGCCAAAGCCGAGGCGTTGCTGTTCGCCGCCGCGCGCGCGGATCATGTCGATAAGACGATCCATCCCGCCCTGGCTGAAGGCCGCTGGGTGCTATCCGATCGCTTTGTCGACAGTTCGCTCGCCTATCAGGGCGGGGCGGGTGGCCTCGGCATCGAAGCGGTCAGGGCAATCAACGCCTTCGGAATCGGTGAAAACTTCCCGGACAGGACCCTCGTTCTCCTTCTTGAGGAGGGGCAGGACCGCGCTATTGCTCGTGACAGGGACGCCCCGGACCGGATCGGCGGCCGTCCTCGCGAATATCACCACAAGGTGGAGACGGCGTTCCGCTTGATCGCCGCGGAAGAGCCCGACCGGGTCCGATTGATCGACGCCTCGGGCAGCGCGGACCAGGTGACAGAGCGGCTGCTCGATGCTCTTCAGGACCTGCTGCCGTGATCGTCGGTCAGGATCGCGCCATTGAGCAGTTTGCGGCTGCATGGGCATCGCGGAAGATCCATCACGCCTGGCTGATTGTCGGTCCGAAAGGTGTGGGGAAGGCAACGTTCGCCCGTGCCGCGGCTCGGCGGGTCCTCGCCGAGGCGGCGGGACCGGCGTTCGACCTTCCGGGCGTCGAAACGCCGCCTGATCACTCGATCGTCAAGCTGATCGAGGCCGGCAGCCATCCCGACATGCGTTGGCTGGAACGGCTTCCCAAGGAGCGCGGGGACGGCTTGGCCCGGAACATCAGCGTCGGCCAGGTCCGGTCACTGTCCGAGCTTTTCGACCTTAGTCCAGCTCTGTCGGGTTGGAGAGTCGCGGTAATCGACACGGTCGACGAGCTTGAACCATCCGGCGCAAACGCCTTGCTCAAGATGCTCGAGGAGCCGCCGGCGAATTGCCTCTTCCTGCTCGTCAGTCATGCTCCGGGACGCCTTCTCCCGACCATCCGATCTCGCTGCAGGAGGCTCGATTTCCAACCGCTTGACGATGCCGCCATGACGTCAGTCCTCGAAGAGCAAGCGCCTTCACTGAGCGGAGCCGAGCGTCAGCGGATCATCTCCATGTCCTTCGGCTCCGCCGGCCGAGCGCTCGCCTTTGCCGAGCTCGAATTGGCAAAGCTGGAAGACGCGGCCCTCGCTATCCTCAGACAAGGTGACCCGACGAACGCGCGGCGATCGGAACTTGCGCTAGAACTCGGCAAGAAGGCCTCGGCAGAGCGCTATGCAGCGTTTCTCGACCTCGCGCCTTCGCTGATCGCTCGAGAGGCCAAGCAGGTGGAGGGACTTCGTCGTGAACGCGCGATCGAAGCCTATGCCAAGGCGAGAGAACTCGCCGCGCTGGCGCCCCGCCTTTCGCTCGATCCCGCCGCGACCGTGTTCCAGATCGGCGGCATTCTCGCTGAGGTCGGTGCGCCAGCTTCCTTGAAGCGCTAATCCCCCGCCGCTAGGGCTCGGCACAACGATGTCCGACCCTTTCTATATCACCACCGCAATCAGCTACCCCAACGGCCCGCCGCATATCGGCCACGCCTACGAAGCGATTGCCGCCGACGCGATTGCGCGCTTCCAGCGTGCCCAGGGGCGCGATGTCCGTTTCCAGACCGGCACCGACGAGCATGGGCTGAAGATGGCGCAAGCAGCCCGCAGCGATGGCGTCGAGCCGCGCGCCTTCGCGGACAAGATGTCGCAGCTTTTCCAGCAGATGTGCGACACTCTTAACGTCTCGTACGATCGCTTCATCCGCACCTCTGAAGCCGAGCACTACCGGGCCAGCCAGGCGATCTGGACGGCGATGGAGGAGAGGGGGACCTGTACCTCGACCGTTACGAGGGTTGGTACTCGGTCCGCGACGAGGCTTATTACGAGCCGGACGAGCTCACCAGCGCCGAGGACGGCACCAAACTGTCGCCCCAGGGCACGCCGGTCGAATGGACGGTCGAGGAAAGCTGGTTCTTCCGCCTGTCGAAGTACCAGCAGCCATTGCTCGACCATTATGCTGCCAATCCCGACTTCATCCATGCCGGAAAGCCGCCGAAACGAAGTGGTGCGCTTCGTCGAGGGCGGGCTGAAGGACCTCAGCATCTCGCGCACCAGCTTTGACTGGGGCGTTCCGGTGCCGGACAGCGACAGCCACGTCATGTACGTCTGGCTCGATGCGCTGACCAACTACATCACCGGCCTCGGCTATCCGGACGATACCGACCTTTGGCGCCGCTACTGGCCGGCCAACATCCACCTGATCGGCAAGGACGTCGTGCGCTTCCATGCCGTCTATTGGCCCGCGTTCCTGATGAGTGCCGGGATCGAGCTCCCGAAGCAGATCTACGGTCACGGCTTCCTGCTCAGCCGCGGCGAGAAAATGTCGAAGAGCGTCGGCAACGTCGTAGACCCGATGGTGCTGGCCGACCGCTTCGGCGTCGACGCGTTGCGCTACTTCCTCCTTCGCGAGGTCTCGTTCGGCCAGGACGGCAGCTACAGCGCCGAGGCGATCGTCAATCGCGCCAACGCAGAGCTTGCCAACAGCTTCGGCAATCTCGCGCAGCGGACCTTGTCGATGATCTTCAAGAATCTCGACGGTGTCATTCCCGCCGCCGGTGAGGACGAGGCCGATCGTGAACTGCTCGACCTCGTGCTGGCAGCGACCGACCGCGAAGTGCCCGAGGCGTTCGAACGCCTGGCCTTTTCGGTCGGCATAGAGGCGTGGCTTCGAGCAGTCTTCGCCTGCAACGCCTATGTCGACACGCAGGCGCCCTGGGCTTTGCGCAAGACCGATCCCGAGCGGATGGCCGCTGTCCTCGGCACGTTGGTGAAGGCTGTTCGCGAACTCACGCGCTCCATCGCGCCCATCATCCCGGACTCCTCCGACAAGCTCCTTTCGCAGCTCGATGCGGGGGAAGGAGGTGTGCCGATTGCGCAACCGACGCCGCTCTTTCCCCGTCTTGAGCTTCCGGAGGAGGAGGCCGCGGCGTGAAGCTGATCGATAGCCACTGCCACCTCAATTACGAAGGCTTGGTCGAGCGCGAGGAGCAAGTCCTCGATAGCGCCCGGCAGCGCGGTGTCAGCGGTTTCCTCAACATCTCCACGCGGCAAAGTGAGTGGAGTGACGTCATTTCCGCCGCCGAGCGTCATTCCGACGTTTGGGCGAGCGTTGGCGTCCACCCGCACGAGGCCGATGCGCATCCCGACCTCGGCGCTTCCGCTCTTGTCGAAGGTACGAAGCACCCCCGCGTGATTGCGATCGGCGAGTGCGGCCTCGACTATTATTACGACAAGTCCGACCGCGATGCGCAGCGGGAGCGGTTCCATGCGCACATCGACGCGGCACGGGAGACCGGGCTTCCGCTGATCGTCCACACGCGCGATGCGGAGGAGGACACCGCGCAAATCCTAGGGGAGGCGGTGCGCCAGGGCGGAGTGACGGGCGTCCTCCACTGTTTCACGGGTTCGGCCGAGCTTGCACGCAAGGGGCTGGACCTCGGCTTCTTCATCTCGCTGTCGGGGATCGTCACGTTCAAGAACGCGCGCGATCTCCAGGAGACGGCGAAATGGATCCCATCGGACCAGATGCTGATCGAGACGGACGCGCCGTTCCTCGCGCCAGTCCCGCACCGCGGCCAGAAATGCGAGCCCGCGTTCGTCGCCGACACTGCTGTCTTCGTTGCCGATCTGAGAGGGGAGGACGTCGAAGCGCTCGGCGAGACGACGACCGCCAATTTCTTCAAGCTGTTCCCCAAGGCGACGGGTGAAGCTTAGGATCCTGGGCTGCGGTACGTCCACCGGCGTGCCGAAGATCGGCAATGAATGGGGCCGTTGCGACCCCGAGGAGCCGCGTAATCGGCGACTGCGCTCTTCGATCATGATTGAAAGCGCCGGCGAGAACGTTCTGGTCGATTGCGGTCCGGACCTTCGCCAACAGCTTCTGGAGGCGGACATCAACCGACTTGCGGCCGTCATTGTTACGCATGCCCATGGCGACCATTGCCACGGCATCGACGAGCTTCGGCCCGTGTCGCAGGCACTCGAAGGCCCGGTACCGATGTTCGCGCGCGCCGACGTGCTCGAAGAGTTACGGCTGCGCTTTGCTTACGCCTTCGCGCAATCCGACTTCTATCGGCCGGTGGTCGATGGGATAGAAGTGGCCGACGAGATGACCGTCGGTGCTGCGAGAATTCGCTGCGTCGATCAGCCGCATGGCGGACCGACATCGCTTGGACTGCGCTTTGATGAAGGTTGCGCTTCCGTGGCATATGCTACGGATTTCAGTGAATTAACGGCTGAGATGGCCGCCCTGTATGAAGGTGTGGACGTCTGGGTCGCGGACTGCCTGACGCGAACGCCGCACCCAACGCACATGAATTTGGATGCATTGCTCGGCATGGCCCGTGAACTCGGCGTCGGTCGACTCTATCTTACGCATATGGGCAATGGTCTCGACTACAGGACCCTGGTTTCCGAGCTGCCCGACTGGGCGGCTCCGGCCTATGACGGGCTGGGGGTCGAGCTATGACCAACGACGTCATGCTCGGCGGGCTCTATATCCTGATGGCTGGCATGCTGGTCCTCGGCGCGCTGATGGCGCGGCGAGAACCGGCGGCCAAGCTGCTGACCATGGCCCTGGCGTGGGTGGCAATCTTCGGCGCCGGCTTCATCCTTTTCACGTTCCGTGACAATTTGGGCTGGGTCGCGCAGCGGCTGAAGGCGGAGGCGGTGGGCACGCCAGTGCAGCAAGGCCGCGAAACGCGGATCCCAATGGCCATCGACGGGCATTTCTGGGTCGATGCAAAGGTGAATGGCTCAGACGTGAAGTTCCTGGTGGATAGCGGCGCGACGATGACCACGATCGACCGCAAGACGGCTGCGTCCGCCGGCATTCCAGTTTCCGCCAGGCGCGATCAGTTCGTGCGCACTGGCAATGGCGTCATTCGCGTCTCGACCAGCCGCGCGGAAGAGATTGCGATCGGCGAGATCAAGCGCCGCGACGTCGGTATTCAGATCGCCGATAATGACGATCTCAACGTCCTGGGCATGAATTATCTATCGACTTTGAGCCGCTGGAGCGTCGAGGGCCGGTGGCTGGTCCTCGTCTCGTAACACTGACAATACTTTACATAATGCATATTATCATACTTTCGGATCACAGGGGAATTCATGCCGCTTGAGCGCCTCGTCGAGATCATGCGCCGGCTCCGCGATCCGGTCAGCGGCTGCGAATGGGACACGGTCCAGACGTTCGAGACGATTGCCCCGTATACGATCGAGGAAGCCTACGAGGTCGCGGACGCCATCGCGCGCAAGGACATGGATGCGCTCGCTGACGAGCTCGGCGATTTGCAACTCCAGGTCGTGTTCCACAGCCGAATGGCAGAGGAAGCCGGCCATTTCTCACTCTCCGATGTGATCGACCGCATTTGCGACAAGATGGAACGCCGCCATCCGCACATTTTCGGTGATGCCGAGCATGGCGGCCACCATCTCTGGGAAATGATCAAAGCCGATGAGCGCGCGGCCGATCCGGACAAGAGTGCGCTGGCCGGCGTCGCGTTGGCCTTGCCGGCCCTGGAGCGCGCGGCAAAGCTGCAGCGACGCGCAGCACGTGTCGGCTTCGATTGGCCCGATGTTTCAGGCCCTCGGGCGAAGATCGACGAGGAATTGGCCGAGCTCGACGGCGAAACCGAGCATCCTCAAGTGCTGGAAGAGCTCGGAGATCTGTTGTTCGCCGTCGTAAACCTCGCACGGCACCTCAACATCGAGCCGGAAGCTGCTCTACGGGAAGCGAACCGAAAGTTTGAGCGGCGCTTCCGGGCAATCGAGCAGGCGCCGGATTTTGCTGCCCTATCGCTGGACGAAAAGGAAGAGCTGTGGGCCGCGGCGAAGAAGGCTCAGGCGGATTCTAGCGCCTGAAATCGAGCCCAATTGTCGGGCGACAGCCGTACCGACAATTCCAGTTCTTCGTGGTCTACCCTTTGATCGAGAACCTCGCCGCGCGAATGCAGCCAGGCGATCTTGCCGCCGTCGCTCATAGCGACCCTAATCTGGTGCACCTGCTCGCCGCTCCGGAGCTTCTCGGCCATGCGTTCGCGTAGGGCATCTAGCCCCTCGCCGGTGACTGCGGAAATTGGAACGACGTCCTCACGCCGTGTAGCTTCCTCGCGCAGCCGAATTCCCTCCTCGGCCGAGAGAAGGTCGATCTTGTTCCATGCCTCGAGGACGGGCGGAGCCCCCTCCTCCTTGAGCCCAAGAGATTTCGAGCACGTCTTCGACGTCCTCCTGCTGCGCCTCGTGGTCGGGATGCGCCATGTTGCGGACGTGCAGCAACAGGTCGGCCTCGCGCACCTCTTCAAGCGTTGCCCGGAACGCTGCAATCAGCTCGGTGGGCAGGTCGGAGACGAAGCCAACCGTGTCGGACAGGATCACCTTGTCGAATCCGGGCAGCCTGATGTCGCGCATGGTCGGGTCCAGCGTCGCAAAGAGAAGGTTCTCTGCGAATACGGCCTCGCCCGTCAAACGATTGAATAAAGTGGACTTTCCGGCGTTGGTATAACCGACCAGCGCAATCACCGGCCAAGGCGCCCGCTGACGACGATCTCGGTGCAGGGCGCGCGTGCGCTTTACCTGGTCGAGCTCGCGGCGAATTCTTCGCCATGCGATCGCGGATAAGCCGCCGGTCGGCTTCGATCTGGGTTTCACCGGGGCCGCCAAGGAAGCCGAAGCCGCCGCGCTGGCGCTCAAGGTGAGTCCAGCTGCGCACCAGGCGACCTGCTTGATAGTCGAGATGTGCGAGCTCCACCTGAAGCCGGCCCTCGGCAGTCGCTGCGCGCTCGCCGAAGATTTCCAGGATCAATCCGGTGCGATCGATCACCTTCGTCCCGGACTCTTCCTCCAGATTCTTCTGCTGGATCGGGGTTAGCGCGGCATCGACGATAAGCAGGCGCGCGCCCTGCTCCCTGGCCAGTTCGGCGACTTCCTCGACCTGGCCCTTGCCGAGCAGCGTCGCGGGCCGAACGGTGCGCACGCGGAACGCCTTGGTCGCGATGACGTCAATGCCGATCGCCTCCGCAAGGCCAGCGGCCTCCGCCATCCGCGCTTCGGCAGACCGTCGCGCGGCCTCGCGCGGAAGTTCGGGGACCGCGATGATGGCATGCTCGCCACGCGCGACGTCGGTTTCACCGTGGCCGTCGTACTCGTTCAGGACTTTTCCTCCTCGCCGGCCGACGCCTGATCCGGCTCCAGGTTGAGCGGATGCGCAGGCTGCAGGGTCGATAGCGCATGCTTGTAGACGAGCTGGATTTGCCCACCGCGCTCAAGCACCAGGCTGAACTGGTCGAAGCCGGTTACCGATCCCTGCAGCATCACGCCATTGACGAGAAAGAGGGTCATTCGTTCCGACTGTCGCGCCGCCGCAGCTAAGAAAAGATCCTGCAGGGCCGCCTTGCCGCCTTGCTCGCCGGCGACCGTGGGAACGAAGTCCGGCGGCAGCTCCGCCGGCATGATGGTCGAAATGGAATGTTTGTAGACGAGCTGTGACGTTCCATCGCGCCGTAACAGCAGCGAGAACGTGTCGAACCAGGTGATGACACCCTGCAGCTTGACGCCTTTGACTAAGAAAATGGTGACCGGCACCTTGGCCCGTCGCAGGCTGTTCAGGAAGTGATCCTGCAGGCTCAGCGATCGCGCCGCCATAAGGCCCTACTCTTCCCCTTCCCTCTTGTCTCCGATCCCCAACGCCTTGAGTTTGCGGTGCAAAGCGGAGCGCTCCATGCCGATGAACGTGGGCAAGACGCCGATTGCGGTCCTCGACGGTGTGGATTCGGATGCGCCGGTTCCCTACGAGCCGCGGTGGTGGCTTCGTCCGAGCTGCTGGTTCCTTCCGCGCCCGCACCGCCACGCCGCCTACTTCAAGCGCGAGCTCACACCAAGGACCACGTGGTTTCGCTCCTACCTGCTGAACCCGTTCGCTCGCAGGCCGCCGCGTCCGCTGCGCCCGATCTCGTTCGGTATCCCGGAGCATCTTCTGCTGGACGCCCTGCCGTGCAAGTCGAAGGACTTCCCGTCGCACGTGGTGGACGCCGAGGTGGCCGCGAGGGTCGGCGCGGCCACGTCATACGCCTTTGCCGACGAGGCCGCGTACTATGCCGACCTGCGCGCAACGCGGTTCGGCATCACGACCAAGCGCGGCGGGTGGGATTGCATGCGCCACTACGAGGTGGCCGCGAGTGGGTGCGTGATGTGTTTCCGGCAACTGGGCGCGAAGCCGCGGACCTGCGCCCCGCACGGGCTTGACTCCTCGAACGCGCTCGAGTACGAGGACGCAGACGACCTGCTGGCGCGCGTCGAGGCGTTGACTCCGGATAGCGAGCGGGAACTCCAGGAGGCGGCCCTGCTCTGGGCGCGCGACAACACGACGCGCGCGGTCGCCACGCGCTTCCTTCGAGCACTCGGCTACAGCGTCCCGTAGGCGTCGGCCAGGCGCTGTGCTGCCGCGGTGGCTGAAAAGCGCTCGACCCGCTCGGGCTCCGCCACCTCGTGCGGACGCGGGTTTGCGAGCTCGTCACCCAGCAGCCTGGCGAGGCCGGTCCAGTCGCCTGGGCTGAAGAGCCGCCCGCTGCCGCCGAGCACTTCGGAAATTGCCCCCGAGCTCGCCGCGAGCACCGGGACGCCGCTGGCCATCGCTTCAACGAGCACCATTCCGAACTGCTCTTCCCACGACCAGACTGGCAGGCTCGCGAGAACCATGCACGCCGCCTGCGCGTACAGGCCAGGCATCTGCTCGTAGGGGACGAACTCCCTCACATCGAAGGCGTCAGACAGGCCGAGCTCCTTCGCGTAACGCCTCAAGCGCGCTTCCTCAGGGCCCCTCCCGACCACCACCACACGTGCACCCGCCGGAAGCTCATCGCGCCGGCGGAGTAGGGCGAACGCGCGAAGCAGATCCTGATGGCCCTTTTCCCACACAAGCCGGCCGGGCGAGAGCACAACCGGAGGGCCGGTGGGGGTTTTCCCGGAGGCCGCGAAGCGAGCGGTGTCTATCCCGGGCGGCGCCACGCGGATCCGCTCCGGGGTGGCTCCCTCCAGCAGGAGCGCTTTCGCGGCTCGCTCGGTCGCCGGGAGAAACAGATCGGTCGCGTCGAGCACACGCCGCCGGTAGGGTCTTGTCCGCACGTTGCGGTACGCCCCGAGGAAGGGAAGCGTCTCCCAGACGGTCAGCACGAGCTTGAAGCGGAGGCGCTCCCTCAGCCGCGCCGCCTGAGCCGAGTACCAGTAACCGAGCTCCTGCGAGTGCACGACGTCCGCGCCTGCGAGGTGGTCGGCAAGCCCGAGGTAGCGGTCGCCGGGCAGCCGCACGGCGAGATCGCCAAGGCGTCCCCGCGGCAGAAGGGTCCGCAGCGTGCGCACGTCATCCGCCGGGAGACCCATCTGACCGGGGTCGAACCAGTTCCGCCCCGAACACAGGAAGCGCACGTCGAAGCGATCGTCGAGCAGCTCCCATGGGCGGAGCTCCCACGGATTCGCTTGATGGCCGCGCAGCACGACGACACGGGTCGGCACGCCGGCGATCCTAGACTCACGCGATGCGAATCGCCGTCGACGCAAGGGCCGCCGCAGAGGTCCCGGCAGGACGCGGAAGGTACGTGCGCGAGCTGCTGCGCGCCTTCGCCGCACTGTCCGACGACAACGAGTACCTGCTGCTCGCCCGCTCGCTCTGGACCGGCGCGAGGCTCGACGAGCGCTTCCACTGGCGCACGATTCGCTTGCGCGACCCCGTGTGGTCGCTGGCGGCGGCGGCGGCGGCCCGCGACGCCGATGCGGTACTCGCTACGAACTCGTACCTGCTTGCTGCTGCGGCTCCGGCGCGCGCGGTCGCGACTGTTCACGACCTGCTCGCCTTCGATCGGGAGCTGAGCCTTCCGCGGGGCAGCGCAGCTGAGCGGCTCACGCTGCCGCTGGTGGTGCGGCGTGGCCAGGCCCTCCTTTGCGTCTCCGAGGCCACGCGCGCCGCTCTGGTGGAGCGCTTCCCGCGCGCCGAGACGCGGGCTCACGTGGTGCCGCATGGCGTCGAGGCGCGCTTTTTTGTGGAGAGGCCGGAACAGCCTTACCTGCTGATGACGGGCACGCTCGAGCCGCGCAAGAACGTCGTGCGGGCGCTCGAGGCCGTCGCTGGTCTGCCGCAGGAGCTGCGCGAGCGCTTCGAGCTCAGGCTCGCTGGCCCGCGGGGCTGGGACACACACGCGATCGACACCGCGATGCGACGGTATGGAAGCTCGGCGCGACACCTCGGACTCGTCCCTGATGACGAGCTTGCCGATCTCTATGGTGGCGCGAGCGTGTTCCTGTACCCGTCGCTTCGGGAAGGGTTCGGTCTTCCCGTGCTCGAGGCAATGGCCGCCGGAACGGCTGTCGTGACCTCTAGTTTGAGCAGCCTGCCAGAGGTCGGCGGCGACGTCGTTCGCTACGTGGATCCGTATGACGTCGCGTCGATCCGAGCCGGCGTCGAAGAGCTGCTCTTGGACAACGAGAGCCGGGGGCGCCTCGCGGCAGCCGGCCGCGAGCGCGCTCGCTCGTTCACATGGGACCGGACGGCACGCGAAACTCTCGCCCTCCTCAGCGCACCATGACTACGTGGACGTTCGCCGCCGGGAACAGCCGCCCGAGGCCGGTCTCTTCGTAAAAGCGCTGGCTGGCGGCTGAACGGTTCACCAGTGGCTCGACGATGTAGTTCCACGGCTGCCAGCGGTAGCGGTGGAACAGAATGCGGGCCGACTCGATGCGCTCGAACGCGAAGTCGAAGTAGTACGAGCGAGACCCGAAGCGACCACCGCGGCAGAAGAAGTCGAGGGTCTCGATCGAGAAGGCGGTCCGGTGCGTCGGGTCGATGTAGACGGCCGGCGAGGTGAAGTGGGGGGCCTCGACCACGAGCCGACCGCCAGGCACCAGTAAACGGTGCAGCTCTCGCAGAACCGGAACGTAATCGAGGTGTTCGAGGATGTCCTTGCACAGCACCTCGTCGAACGACCCGTCCTCGAATGGGAGCGGCAGCTCGGCGAGGTCGTGGACTATGTCCACGCCGGGGAGTGCCGCAAGGTCGAGATTCACGTACCCCGGCTTGATATCGCTGCCGGAGCCGAGGTTGAGCTTGGCTGAGCTCATCGGCAGCGGCACCGTAGCAGCGGCTCGTCCGCCACCATTCACGCCTTGTCTCGCTATCAATCGATGATCCGCAGGCTCGGCCATGCCCGCCGGCGCACCTTCGAGTCGTTCGGGTCGTACCGCTTCTCGCGCACCGGAGCGCATGGCATCGACGAGAAGCTCGCGGCGCATCTCGACATCGACCGCGGTTTCTTCGTCGAGGCCGGAGCCAACGACGGCGTCAACTTCTCGAACACCTATTACCTCGAGCGGGCGCGCGGCTGGACGGGCGTGCTTGTTGAGGGCATTCCCGACCTGTATCGCGCGTGCGTCAAGCCAGCCGGCCACGATCGCACGTCTTCAACTGCGCGCTGGTGCCGCCCGAGCGCGAGGGCGAGCTCGTCACCATGCACTACTCGAACCTACAGTCGGTCGTCTCGGGCGCTCTGCCCTATGAGCACGTGCAAGCAGGTCTCCGCTCCCAGGCCGAGCGGACCTACGACGTAGCCGTTGCAGGTAGGACGCTCAACTCGGTGCTCGACGAGGTCAGCCCACCACGCTTCGACCTGCTGGTCCTCGATGTGGAGGGGTACGAGGTCGAGGTACTGCGCGGGCTCGACCTTGCCCGGCACGCGCCGCGCTTCGCCCTGATCGAGGTGCTCGGACACGAGGCACGCGCGAGGATCGACGCTGCGCTCGACGACCGCTACGAAGAGGTGGAGCGCTTCACACCAACTGACGTGCTGTTCAAACACCGAGCCATGTAGCGTCCTACAGCGCGCGGGCTGAGCCGTTCCTCCCACCAGCGGCGAGTTGCTTGGCTCCGCGCATCCAGTCGGAAGGGATCGCTCAGGAGCTGATCGACCACCGCCGACAGGCACCCCCAGTGGCGTACGATGACCGCCGGTGAGCCCTCGTAGAACCAGAACCGCGGCAGCGGCTCGCTCACCACGATGCAGCCAGCAAGCATGCCTTCGTAGAACCGGAACGTCTCGGCGGAGCCGCCGCGCGGAGACAAGAGCACCTTCGTCCTGCTGAGCTCGTCCGCGTAGGTGTCCGGGCTCGCCTCGAGTGAAGCGCCGAAGTCGTGCGTCGTGCGGACGTGCGCGCCGGCCGGCAGCGCAGCGAGCATGGCGTGGCGGGAGACCGTTTTGGCGCTTGGAAGGCGGCGGTGATCCTCCTCGATGCTGCCCATGAACGCCACATCGATGTCCCGCTCGCCCATTGGCCGCGCGTCGACGTCGAGCGGCCGGACGAGTCCGAGCGGGATCGGGTGGGCGGGCGGACCCTCCCCCGGGTCGCGGAGCGCCTCGCCCCACCGGCGCGCCTCCTGCAGCGCGACCGCGAGGCCAAGCTTTCCGCGCACAGGGCGGGTGAATCGGGGGCGATCTCCATAGCACTTGAAGAGCGCGCCGATCCGGGGCGCGTATCGGGGGCGGCGCGACGCTTCGTCAGCGAGCACCACCGCCACCACGTCGGGGCCCTCGACCGGCAGATCGGTTGTCGACCAGGTGAGCACGACCGTATAGTCGCCGGGACCGAGTTCTCGGAATGCGTCGCTCCAGTAGCGGGCGTCGGCGCGAAGGCCGCGGGGCGGATCGTGCGGATTCCACTCAATGGACCGCTCGCCGGGGGGATCCAGCACAAAGCGGGTCAATGGTCGCGCGGGCAAACCCTGCGGCT
>CAWHBP010000004.1:0-229605 GCA_963827675.1 uncultured Alphaproteobacteria bacterium | reverse complement strand
GGATGTAGGCGATGTGCGGATGCGCAAGGAAGCGCTCGATGAAATCCTCGATGCCGGTGCCGTCGACGAGTTCTGCGTCAACCATCAGATGTTCGGCGTCGAAGGCCCGAAGCGATAACTGCCTTGAGCGCAATACTCAGGGATTTCGTTGGTGCGGTCGTAGGCGGCTTCGGCACCTTCACGCACGAAGATCGCGTGGCTCGCGTGGTAGGCGGTATTGGCCGGCTGGTGAACGTAGTTCAACAGGATCACCGTCTCGCCGGGCTCGGCATCGCGCAGTTCAATGCGGTCCGGATAGCCCGGCTTCGTGTCAGCGACGAAGCGCTTGGCCCGGTGCTTCACAAGCTCCTCGTCTGTAAGGCCAAACAGATGCCGAAACGGCTCGGGCGACAACCCTTTAATGCGGAAGGACATTTCAAGCTCCCAGCAACCTGGCGCAAATAGTGCTGCGAGTGCCGGTGCCTGAATATCCGTTACTTGCTCCGGTATCCGGTGCAGGCAACTGTTATGGCAACTCGCCGCAGCTGATGTCGCGGGCGCCACGCTGTGATACGGTTTTATGGGTCAGCCGATATCGAGGAGGCAACATGAAAAACAAATCGGTGGTCTTGACAGTAGTTTTCGGATGCATCGCCGCAATCGCAGCGCAGTCAGCGTTTGCACAGGAAGTGAAGGTCACGCCGCTAGGCAGCCACGACGGCGAGCTGTGCCCACAGGACCGCGCGCTCATCTTCGAAGACCCCAACGGCACGCGCATTCTTTACGACGCCGGCCGTACGGTAGCCGGCCCGACCGATCCTCGGCTCGGCAAGATCGACATCATCCTCGTCAGCCACATGCATGGCGACCACGCTGGCAACGCACATAGCAAGGCCCCCAATTCGGGTACCTGTGAGAGCCCCGACATGTCGGTGTCGGCGATGCCGAATTCGAATTCGGTCAACATCGCTGTCGCAAAGAAATCGAAAATCGTGACGGGCAGCGAAATGCCCGCCGTTCTTTGCGGCCAAGCTTGCGGCCAACGGAGGCGACCCGAAGGATTCGATCCTCGCGCGCTTCGGCGGAAGCGTCAGAGTGGGCGGCGTGACGATCGCGACAGTGCACGCCTTGCACAGCAACGGTCTTGACCCGGACTACATCGGCGGAGAACTTGGCAAGAGCATGAAGGCCGCGGGAATCGCCGGTGATGTGGGTCAGGCCACCGGCTACGTGCTCACTTTCAGCAATGGGCTCGTCGTCTACCTTTCGGGCGATACCGGCATCACGGCTGATCAGGACAGAGTCGTGCGTGGCCACTACAACGCCAAGCTCGCAGTGATGAACATTGGTGACAACTTTACGACCGGGCCAAAGGAAGCCGCTTACGTGATCAACGAGCTCGTCAAACCGAACGCTGTCATTCCTTCGCACGTGAACGAAGTCGCGACGAAAGGCGGCAAGGTGGTTCCAGGGAGCAAGACGGACACCTTCCTTAAGGCCGTGAAGGTGCCTGCGCATCTCCCGCTGAGCGGCAAGACAATGTCTTTCGACAATGCAGGAAAGTGCGTCGCCGGCTGCTGAAGTACTAGCGGCCGATAGTTCAGCTTCATCTGCATCAGCAACTCGACTGTGGTGGGTGCCGCTACTCGCGGCCCTGTTGCCACTCACGGCGACGCTGCTCGCATTTTCGATTGCGATCAGCGAAGGGCGGTTCGGGGCATGCAATCCGCTGATCGACGGCTGCGTTTCGATCAGTCGTACCGCTCGCTATGGTCTGGCGAACTATGTGTTTCGTGCGCTGATTCTTCCGGCCGGTGTCGTGCAGGCGCTGGTATGGCTTCTATCCAAACCATGGTTACGTTCGATCGGAGCGCCGCGCACGCACTGGCTTCGCGCACTTCCACCGCTTGCACTTGGCGTCGCAGTGTTCCTGATTCTGTACGGCACTTTTCTCGGCACAGAGGGCGCGTGGTATCAGTGGATGCGCCGCTTCGGGGTTGTCTTTTACTTCGGCTTCACTTGCATCGCAATGCTGATTGTCAGCGACGCGATACGTAGAGCTGGCGCGCAGACTTCGTTCTATCGCCTTGCTTCCGGCGCGCTGCTGGTGTTGTGCATGGCGTTACCCTTGCTGGGTTTGATCAACGTAACGGTGGCGCTCGTACTGACCGATGCAGCGGCTGTTGACCGCTTCGAAAACGCTGCCGAATGGTGGGCAGGCCTGATGTTTACGGCATTCTTCTTACTGCTCGCTGCGCTTTGGCGCAAGTCCGGCTTCACAGCCCGCCTGCATTCCACGTCTGTTTGACAGGCGCAAGTCGATCGATTTATAGTTCACCAGATGGTGAACTATAGCGCTCGGCTCGATCGTGTCTTCGGCGCTCTTGTCAGCCCGGCACGTCGCGCAATTCTTGCGCAGCTCGCAAACACCGACTGCGCGTCGATCAGCGAGCTTGCACAGCCGGTAGCGATGACGCTGCCGGCCGTGATGAAGCATCTCGATGTGCTCGAGAATGCACGGCTGATCACGCGCGCGAAGGTCGGGCGCACGATGTTGGTTCGCCTTTCACCGAAGCCAATGGCAGAGGCGGCGAACTGGCTTCATCGCTACGAGAAGTTCTGGTCCGGCAGCCTTGACCGGCTCGCTGCGTATGCGGAGAAGCAAGAAGCGCAAGCACGCAAGACTCCACCGAGAAAACGCCGATGACAAGCCTCACTCTTGTACGCAGAATCAAGGCACGCCCTTCGATCGTCTTCGAAGCGCTCACTACGCCCGAGGGTATCTCGCATTGGTGGGGTCCCGATGCCGGTCCGGTACTGTTTGCCGAAAGCGACGCCCGCGTCGGCGGTCGCTTCAAGGTTCGCTTTCGAATGCTCGACGGCACCGAACACGAGAGCTCCGGCGAGTATCTGGAAGTCAGAGCGCCCGAACGGCTTGCGATGACGTGGCGCTGGCTCGGTGACGAAGACGACCACGGCGAATCACGCATCGAGATCGACCTTCGGCCAGTCGACGGTGGCACCGAGCTCGTCTTCACGCACGCGCAGCTGAGCAGCGAGGAGTCGCGCAAGGGCCATACGGAAGGCTGGAACGGCGCGCTCGACAAATTGGAAAAATATCTTGTCTCGCAGGAGAAACGCTATGCATGACGATCCGAAGCCCAACCGCCCGCTCGAACGTCTTCAATTTCCCGGCGAAGATTCCGTCTATCGAAGCGCGCGCAACGCGTTGCTTGACGAAGAGATGGCGCTACGTCGCCAGATCGAGCGTGTGAGCGCGCAGAGGCGCGCACTCCGCCCGGCGGGATTGTGCGCGAGGACTACGTCTTCGAGGGTCTCGACGGCAATAGGCGCCCGGCGCAAATGAAGTTATCCGAGTTGTTCTCGCCCGGCAAGGACAGCCTTGCGATTTACAGCTTCATGTATGGACCGGAGCGCGACCAACCGTGTGCGGGGTGCACGCATACGCTCGATAGCTTGGACGGCGTTGCTCGCCACGCGCCGCAGCGAATCAATCTGTTCATCGTTGCCAAGTCGCCGCTTGCACGCCTTCTCGCTTTTGCGCGTGAGCGTGGCTGGGACCATCTGACGTTTCTTTCAACCGCGGGCAATAACTACAGCCGCGACTACTTCGGCGATTCACGCGGACTAAGCCCCGCGATGCGTCGCCAGCAGGACTTCAAAGACGGCGAAGAATGGGACATGCCGATGCTTAATGTGTTTCGCCGTGATGCCAATGGTGTGCGCCACTTCTGGAGCAGCGAGCTGCTGTACGTACCGGCTGAACCCGGCCAGGAATATCGCCACAACGACTTGATAGATCCGCTATGGAATCTGCTCGACACGACGCCCGAAGGGCGCGGCGACTTTGAACCGGCGCTTGCCTACTCGTAGCATCGATTTCGTTTTTCTCAAGGAGGCTCTGTGAAGAAGTTCTTAGCCGTATACCTGGGTTCCGCATCAGGAATAGATGCGTGGAAGAAGATGGATGAAGACAAGCGCAAGCGGCAGGAAGCGGCCGGCATGGAAGCATGGATGAAATGGGGCACCGCCAATCAGAAATCGATCGTCGACCAAGGGGCTCCGCTTGGCAAAACCAAGCGCATCTCAAAGCAGGGCATTTCAGACACCAAGAATGAGTTGACGGGATACACGATTGTTCAAGCCGAATCACACGAAGCTGCAGCAAAGCTTTTTGAGAATCATGCGCACTTCACGTTATTCCCGGGCGATGCGGTCGAGATCATGGAGTGTTTGCCCATGCCGAAGATGTAACTCGGTTATCGGGTGCCAATTTCATAACGCTCGACCTATCGGAGAAGACACGTGCGAAAGATAATCGTCGGCGCCATGGTTTCGATGGACGGCGTCATGCAGGCGCCGGGCGGGCCAACAGAGGATCCGACCAAGGGCTTCAAGTTCGGCGGATGGGTGATGCCCTATTTCGATCAGGTGTTCGGCGAAGAGATCGACCGCCTCTTCAAGGAGAAGTTCGACCTCCTGCTCGGCCGCAAGACCTACGAGATTTTCGCCGCGCACTGGCCCTATTACGATGAAGACGGCTCAGACGGCGGCATCGCAAAGCTGTTCAACTCGATTAAGAAGTATGCCGTTTCGCGCTCCGGCGATGTCGACACGAGCTGGCAGGGCTCGGTGCTGCTGCGCGATATCGCCGATGTGAAGCGCCTGAAGCAAGAGGACGGCCCTAACTTTGTCACGCAGGGCAGTACCGAACTCGTGCATGCGCTGCTCGCCAACGATCTCGTCGACGCGATGAGTATCTTCACGGTGCCGGTCGTGCTTGGCGGCGGCAAAAAGCTGTTCGCCGACGGCTCGGTACCGCATGCATTCAAGCTGACCAGCTCGCGCGTCTCTCCAAGCGGCCTGATCATCGGTCACTATGAGCGCGATGGTGAAATCAAGATCGGCGACACCGCGCTCGCTTCACCCAGCAAGCTTGAGATCGCCCGTCAGCAGCGGATGAAGCGCGAGGGCTAGTCGCAGGTACCGTCCATTTCAACCCAAGGAGTAATCCATGCAAAAAATCACACCCTTCCTCTGGTACGCGAAGGATGCAGAAGAGGCCGCCAAGTTGTACACGTCGATCTTTCCTGACTCGCGCATCGTTCGCGTCACATCGATGCCGTGCGAATCGCCCAGCGGGCCACCGGGATCAGTAAAGATCGTTGAGTTCGTTCTGTTCGGGCAAAACTTCACGGCGATGACGGCCGGCCCACTGGACCCCTTCAATCACGCGGTGTCATTTGTTGTGAACTGCGAGGACCAGGCAGAGATCGACAAGTACTGGAACGCATTGCTCGAAGGCGGCCAACCCGAACAGTGCGGTTGGTTAAAGGACCGCTTCGGTCTGTCGTGGCAGATCGTTCCGACCCTCCTCGGCAAGCTGATGGCTGATCCCGACGAGGCGAAGGCCAAGCGCGCGTCTGAAGCCATGCTGAAGATGGTTAAGATCGACATCGCCACGCTGAAAGCCGCGCACGAAGGCAAGACGCCTGCTTTTAATTAAGACGTGCAATGCCAATCATCAACGCAATAGCCAGCGTTGCCGTTCGTGACCTGAAGACAGCGATCAAATGGTACGAAGCGCTTTTTCGAAAAGCGCCAACCAAGCCGATGCCCGAAGTCGCTGAATGGAGCTTTGAGCGAGGCGGATGGCTGCAGGTGTATCAACTCCCCGAACGCGCCGGCTCGGGCTCCTGCACACTGGCCGTAAGCAACATCGAAGAAGAGGTAGCGCGGCTGAAGAAGTTGAACATCGACACCAGCCACCGCACGTCGACCGAGAAGGTGAAGACACTGATGATCAAGGATCCCGATGGCAATTCCATCGCGCTCGCGGAGGCCACGGACCCTAGCCTGGCTCGTTGATCAGCAAGCTACGATGGCTTGAACGTCGCGAGGTAATGCGCGAGATTCGCCAGGTCTGCATCGCTCAAGCCGCGGAGCACTGCAGCCATGATCGTGTCGCGGCCGGGTCCTGGGTTATCGCGAAACTGCTTCATCGAGTGCACGAGATATGGCTCATCCTGTCCCGCAAGGCGCGGGACTTGGTTCTGTCCGGCGTAGTCAGACAGATGACAGGTTCCGCACAATAATTTGCTAGCGGCCGCGGCCCCAAGGCGGGCCTTCTCCTGAGCCGCAGCGCCGGGTTTTGGTATGGGCTTTTCTGAGGCGTAGTGCTGCGCGAGCGCGATGATCGTCTCGTCAGTCATGCCCGCGACGATCTCCTTCATCTGCGGCACATCGCGCAAGCCCTCGCGAATCAGCACTAGTTGGTTTTCGATGAACAACTTCGGCTGACCTGCCAGCGAAGGCGTCAGCGGAATTTGCGAATTGCCTCCCGGTCCGTGGCAGGCGTTGCAGACCGCGACAGTTGCAGGCGGAGGCTGCTGCGTCGATGCGTTACTGTGTAGAAGCAGTAGCGCCAGCGCAGCAAATACCCCCGCCGATGAGTGCTTTTCGCACTCACCGCGCATAGGTGATGCGATAGATGGCGCCGAGTTGCTCATCAGACACGAGCAGAGAGCCATCGGGCAGCTGCAGCATGTAAGTCGGCCGCCCGCTGAACGCATCATTGTTCGCGTCAAGGAAGCCCGTCATAAAGGGTTCCACTTTCGCGTTCTTGCCATCGGCATCGGTGCGCACGGTCACAACGTCATAGCCGGCTTTTTGCGTCCGGTTCCACGAGCCCTTGCGTGCAACAAACATCACGTTGCGATACTCCGGGGAAACATCGTGCCGGTGTAAAAGTGCACGCCCATTACCGCCGTGTGCGGGCCCATCGTCGTCACCGGCAGCGTTACGCCGTCGCACGGGTTGGCTTTCTTGATGTCTTTGTCGGGAAGGGCATTGGCGTGGCAGTACGGGAATCCGAAGTTCGCGCCGGTCTTCGACATCCGGTTCAGTTCATCTTCGGGCTCGTTGTCACCCATCCAGTCACGACCGTGATCGGTGAACCACATCTCCTTCGTTGTCGGATGCCACGCGAAGCCCTGCGTGTTGCGTACTCCGCGCGCGATCACTTCCATACCGGAGCCGTCGGCGTTGTATCTGCGGATCTGCGCGTATTCGGCTGTCGGCTCGCAGATATTGCACGGCGCACCGAACGGTACGTAGAGCTTGTTGTCGGGACCAAAGGCGATGTACTTCCAGTTGTGGTGCTGCTCCTTCGGCAGCGCAAACGCAGCGGTCATGTCAACCGGCGTGACCGTTGGGTTCTTCTCGATGCCGTCGTAGCGCAGTACCTTGTCGATCGCTACCACGTACAGCGATCCGTCTTTGATCGCCACGCCGGCCGGCTGCACCAGCTTGTCGACAACGACCCGGCTCGTGCGCTGCGTACCCGTGTCGGTCACCTCGTACACACGACCGATTCCACGCGTGCCGATATAGATCTTGCCGCTGTCACCGCGTGCCATTGCGCGTGCGCCCGGCATGCCGGTAGCCCACACCTCCGCCTTGAAGCCCGGCGGCAACTTGTAATTCGACAACGGGATGTCACTGATGGGCGTAGCGGTCATTCGGCCGGCGTGCGGCGCGAGCTTTGAACTTGCTTGGTCCGCAGTGCGCCCCTGCTGCCATGCAGGCGGGGGAGCCGCGGACCCTGGTGTCACCGTCGCTGCCGTCGTAACCACCGGCGCGGGCGTAGTGCTTGTGGACTGGCAGGCCGCGAGCGGAAGCAGAACGGCCGCAGCCAATGCGATTCTTTTCAGCATGATGTCTCCTTTGTGCTTTTCTACAGGCGCAATGCCTGGGCGAGATAATTATGGATCATCATCCAATGCATGCATCAAGAACGGGAAATTCATGGTACGCGTCGTGAAAAAAATAAGAAGCGCGGCCAGTACGACGGCGCGGAAGACGACGGAAGCGCAAGTTCAGTCCGCACTGAGATGGCTAAAGAGCCACAGCCGCAAGGCGACTCTCGATGGCATGGCGCGTTACGCCATCCCTTCAAACCACGCTTATGGCGTCGCGATGAAAGACATCAAGGCGCTAGGCAACAAGCTGGGCCGTGACCAAGCGCTTGCCTCCGCACTTTGGGACACCGGCGTGTACGAGGCGCGAATGCTCGCGTCCTTCGTCGGCGATCCAGCCGAACTGTCGAGCGCTCAGATGGATCGGTGGTGCAAAGACTTTGACAACTGGGCCTTTTGCGACGCGATGAGCTTCAATCTTTTTGACCGCACGCCGCACGCGTGGACCAAGGTCAAGCAGTGGAGCAGCAAGCGCAACGAATTCGAGAAGCGCACCGCCTTCGCCTTGCTGTGGAGCCTCACCGTGCATGACAAAGAGTCTGCCGACGAACCTTTTATCGAGGGCCTCACCCTGATCGAACGCGAAGCCAGCGATGAAAGAAATTTTGTCAAGAAGGCCGTGAATATGGCGCTGCGTGCGACCGGTAAACGCAATCGTTCGCTTAATGCCGCCGCCGTTGCTACCGCTCGGCGCCTCGCGGGCTCGAAGGATGCGACCGCGAAAGTGGGTGGGCACAGACGCGCTGCGCGAGCTGACGAGCCCTGCAGTAATGTTGTTTATGTGCAAAGACGTGACGGACATCGGGATTGTCGCGCTTTCAGAAACGGCAATGCTCATGCTGACAAATGACCCCAAGACCATGTTTTGACTGTCTTATCCCCGATGCCGCAAGCGCACTAGAGGACGGACGGCGAGTGCAAGACTTTATCCCGCGCCGGGCCCGATCACGCGCCCGCATATTCCACTACAGGGACTTCGATCTCCTCGCCGTTGATCAGTGGCAAATGCGAGACGCGAAAGTCATGACCGGTCGGAAGCGCCAGGACGCCCGTTTCCCCGTGCCGCCAGATGTTTTCCGGGTTCAACCGGAAGTTGCGTGGGTTGAAAGCTTGCGACTGTAACCAACGCAACTCGTAGCCGAGGTCGGTGAGCAGCTTCCGGGCCGTCGCCAGCCTGGCGATCTCAAGGACCTCGAAATAGATTAGTGGCCGATCCCGCGCGATGAGCTTGGCTGCGCCCGCGAGGACAGCCTCCTCCATCCCTTCCACATCGATCTTGATGAACTGGACACGCTGCCGGAACGGAACCTCGTCGAGAGGAAGAAGCAGCACGGGCAGCGTTCCCCCCTCCTTTTTATCTGCATCAAGGAGACTGAAGCCGCCGATATTCCAGTCGATCGATTCTGTAATCTGGCGTGACGTGCAGCACGGTCTGGCGCTCGGCGCATCCACAATTCCTGGGAAAGACATTGCCGGCGCGTGCGGCCAGGACGTTCGCCGAGAGCAGGCTGAACGCCAGTGCTTGCGGTTCGAATGCGACGATCTGAGAACGGGGAAAGCGAGCGGCCAAGGCAACGGAGTGAGTGCCGATATTGGCGCCGACGTCGACAATCGTATCGCCGTCGGCAAGCAGCGCAGCATAACTCTCGATTTCGTCTTCCGCCCACTCGCCGTACATTGTCAGGGAACGACCGATGACCGAGTTCATTCGCAGCTACGAAGAGCCGCCCATAACGGGTGGAGACCCGTTGAACCTCCGTATCGAAAATCCTCACGCGGCGATGTGCTCTGGATCGGAAACAACGATCCGTTCGTGGCGAAGCCATTCTTCGAGGGAGCCGGGACCCGACTTATATGGGTCCTTGAATGCCTGCTGGAGGTCGACACGATGCCGATACAGCTCGCGCGCAGCCTTGGGGATGGGCGTTCCGCTCTCGAACTTTCCAAATGCCCAATAGCCTGACGGCACTGACCGCGAAGTCGCCTCTTCGGCCTGGCGGCGGTACCAAGCCCAGAGCTCGTAGACAGGAAAGTTCTTCCCGGCGTAGCGCCGTGTCATGGTGTCGCCGACCGGCCCGAGTTTCGTGAAGTGCCAGAAACGCAGGGGTGATCCGTTGATCAACACTCGTCCGGCCTTGTCGACCGTCACGGTCCGGTGACTGAGGTTCCAGCTGGCAACGTTCAGCCCGGGATCGCGCAGGATCGCGACATGATCGAAGAAGCTGGGGACATGGTCGCACCAGCGCTGGTCGACAAACAGCCCATTTGGAATGTCGTCATAGCAGAACGAGAGTAAGCGATCGTTCCACCATTGCGCCATCCGCCGGCCCTCACCGCTCGTCCGGATCGCGAGAAAACCAAGGTTGTAGATACCGGTTTTCAGCGAGGTCACTTCATTGTCGATAATCGCCTGGCGCGACAAGTCCGGCTTGAGCTGGTGCGGAGTCGAGCGCGATGTGCGATGTTTCCAGCGCCGCGAGAACCGGCTTGAGAGGGCTGAAGAGACAGGTGTCCGGATCGAGGTAGATGACGGCGTCATAGCCGAGGGAGCAGGCTTGAAGGGCGTACGGACCCTTCACTGCCGTGCACACTTCAATGATGTCATGCTTGAACAGCCACTGGCGGAAGTCGGGAATGCCGAGTTCCTTGGCATACACGACCTCGTCGAAGGCCTCGTCTTCGCGCCATTCGAAGCCCGGTGGCGGCTCGTCCGTGATGAGCGCGACGCAATGCCAATCGGGATGATGGCGCTTAACGGACGCGAAGAGAACCCGGGCCCGGTTCAGGTAGCCGAATGTGAAGCTGCTGTAGCAAAGGACCTTCAAGCGACTGCCCCTTCTACGAAGTCTGCGGTCATATTGCTGAAGCTCGCGGTCAGCCCCGCCGGCCGCGATTGGGCGGCGAGTTTCGTTATGTCGCCGCTCTCGAAGAGCGCCGTCAACGCACCCTCGCTGTCCAGGACCGCGCCGAACCCCGTTTTTTTAACAAGCGCCGCGACGTTCCCGCTGTCGTTGAACGTCACTACGGCAGCTCCCGCCTGGAATGCCTCCGCGGCCGCGATGCAGAAAGTTTCCGGCCAGAGCGACCACAGGATGGCCACGTCGATTTCCAGTTCACTCAACGTGCGCACCATCGCGCCGAGATCGTCGGGGCCGACCGCCACTTCCCTGAAGGTAGCCGCAATGCCTTGGGGTCCCTTTCCGACATGATAGAATTCGTATCGCGGATCGTCCGCGAAATTGACTGTCAGCTCCCTGAAGACCGGCCAGCCTTTGTGCGTGACCGGCTGGCCTACATACGCGACGCGCAACGGACGGCTAATGGACAATTCACGGCTTTTGGCAGCCCCATCCAGCTCTAGTTTGAGATGCTCATGCACCTTGGCCGGTGCTGACACGTTGATCCCGGCCTTCCACAGGTCCAGAGCAGCATCCGAGGGCGCAAGGACCGTGAGATCCAACTCCTCGAACAATCGCTCGTGAGCCGCCATCTGCGCGACGCGGAAGGGCCCGTAGACGCACATCGAGCAGGCGGCTGACGTGGGCTTCGGCGCGCCACAAAACTCCACATCGTTGCGCAACAAAGTGTAGCCGGCGCAGACGCTGGAATAATCGTGCACCCAGTACCAACCGGACTTGCAGCCGGCGGATTTCAGGATCGCCAAGAGCGCTTCCGAGTTATGCCCGATCAGGCTGTGGATGACGAATGGCAGGCTCGCGATCCGATGCGCCTGCGCAGCGAGCTCTCGTTCGATCACGCTAGCCCGGAAAAATCCGACGCGCTTACGATTGAGCAGAACTCCGACGATCGGATCGGCCACATCGAACTCGACCGTCTGAAGCGGAGTCGCGGGAAAGAGATGCAGATGATCAAAGCCGGATAAATCAACGGCAGTGGACTCGCGCATGAGCACCAATTGGACGCCGCCGAAGTTTTCCATGAAGTCATCGTGGCTGACCGAAAGGTATAGGCCTTTGCTTTCCAGCCGCGATGCCCGCCGCAACGCATCGCGAAGCTTCTCGCCGTTTGCGGCGTGGCGCTGCGGCGACGACGTTCGTGCATGCTCGATGCGCGCTTCGATCGGCTGCAGGCCGGCTATCACGTCATAACGGAAGCCGAGATTGTGCCTCGGCAATCGCCCTTCCGACTTGCCGGCCATGAGATAGTGCAGAAATGGGTTGATGCCGGCCGCTGCGACGTCGGGATAATATTCAAGATAATGCGTGACCGAAAACCAGAGCGTTGGATTGCGGCCTTCCCTCCAGCCGGAGGCGAGGAAATGATCGAGCGGATCGACACCTGCGGCCGCAACGTCAGGATTGGCCGCTAAATAATAGCGTTTGTCGAACGCGCTTGCCGCCAGCTCCCGATCCGGGTTGTTCGGCTTGCCCCGCGAGCTTCCTTTTTCCCGCGGTGCGCTTTTCTTCGCCTCGCGTTTGGGCGCGGGCGTCGGCGCCTTCACGGCACGGACGTTCCGCCCCTCTTTCCTTCCTTCCTGCAGATAGTGCGCGAAAGGGTTTACGCCGACAGCTGCAACGTCCGGATGATCGGACAGATAATGCGATGTCGAAAAGGCGGGCGTGGGATCTAGTCCTAGCCTCGCGCCCTCGCGCAGGTAGTGGAGCGCCAGGTCAGCGCCGCTCGGGTCGATGTCGGCACGGCGCAACTGCTGCGCGTAGAAATCTTCGTCCATCCCGTCCCGAATGGCTTTGATCTGCCAGGCGTCCTCTTCGTCCTGCTGCTCGGCTGGAGCAGGAGCAGCAAGCCTCCCCTCTGCACGTCCGTGCTCGAGGTAATGGAAGAATGGATTGAGCCCGGAAGCAAAAACGTCCGGATAGGTCTCGAGATAGAAGGCAGTCGAAAACCACGGGGCCGGGTCGCGGTTCTCACGCCAACCGAACGCCGTGAAGTGCTCCAGCCCGTCACCGGTTACGTCAGGATAGCGGGTTGCATAAAAGGCCGGATCGAAGTCCTTGGCCATCAGCTTGCGCTGCAGCTCGGCCTCGGCGCCTTTGCTGGCATCCGAACCGTTTTCTCTAGTACTCCCCATCAATTTGGAGCGAAGACGGTGCGTTAGTTCCATCACTGCGCAGGCACACTCTCTTATCGTTGGACCAGCGGAAGGAAGCCCAAGAGGACCAACCCGACCACGGTTGAGATGCTGAGCAACCCCCTGTCCGGCGGAAGCGAGCAGTTGATACACGCCCTGCCCGTCGTTCGGCAACCGTTTGCGCAGGCTGGATTCTCTCGAAAAGCTGTATATCGCCCGAAGGCCATGCAGCAGGTCAATCTACAGCTTTACGGCCGGACCGCGTCGACAAAGTTCAGCGAGGACGTGTCCGTCCGGAGGTCCTTAACGTTGACTCCGGACCCGCGGACGGTCGATCTGACGTTAGTTGCTCCGGACGGTGATAAATTGATCGAGCTGCGGCTCGATCCGGACGACAAGCCGTCGAGCATCCTCCTCCTCGGCCTGATCGTGAAAACGGACACCGGCGTCAAAGTTTTTGAGTGGAACGGGAAACCTGAAACCCTAAGCGGTCTCGCGAACATCGAGCTGGGGTCCGAAGGCGGACATGTCCTGTTGGAATCTCAAAGTAGCGATCCGTTCCTGCTCATCCCGCTGGACGAACCGCGCCCCTCCGTCGTGCTCGAACTTAGCGTCGCGTCGACGCTGGCGGTGAAGCAGCAGGATGATCTCGCTGGAGCCGTGAGGGCGCTGCAGATCAGCCTGCGCTTCGCCCTGGACGATCTCGCCTCTGAGCAAGAGGGATTACAGGAAGCAGTTCTTCTCAATCAGACGAACGCCCGCGCCGAGAAGGAAACGGTCAACAATCATCTGGCGGACATCCGGACCCGTGCAACCGGGTTCGGTGCATCGCTTGATAGGGCACGGACCGAAATCCTCGGTGAAGTCCGGGATGACTGGCGCTCGGTCAATCGTCAGATCGCGGATTCATTCGACGCGGCTCTAAGGCAAGCGCGCGAGCGTGATGTCGAAATCACGTCGGATATTCGGACGGAAGTTTCCAACTTGGTGCAAGCCATTCAGCGCCAACAGGCGTCGGCCGATCTCATGAACGAAATTCGTCACGAGCTCCAGGTCCGCGGCGAAGGCGAAGTGGTTGCAAAGATTCGGGAGCTCAAGGCAGAATTGCTGGCTGCGAACGAGCGGATCCGGTCTATCGAGGGCAGCTTGGCTTGGCGGTTGACCCACCCGTTTGCCAGCGGTCGCGACGGCTGATGCCGCTCTAGAGGTCCTCGTAGATCTTGAGTGCCACTTCGACGTCGTCGAACACCCGGCCCTTGCCCTGGTGCAAGATCAGGGCGCGATTGCAATATTCCCGGATGATGTCCTCGTTGTGAGACGCAAGGATCAGGGCCCGGTCGCCACGCTTTTCAAACAACTCGACGTGGCACTTACGCTGGAAATTCTGGTCGCCGACCATGATCACTTCGTCGATCATGTAACAGTCGAACTCGATCGCGAGCGAGAGCGCAAAGGCAAGCCGAGCGCGCATGCCGGACGAGTAGGTCTTCACCGGCATGCGGAGCTGGCGGCCAAGCTCTGAGAAATCCTCGACGAAATCTCGGATCTCGCTGTACTGGCGGCCGTAGATCCGGGCGATGAAGCGGGCGTTATCGTAGCCCGTGAGGCTGCCCTGGAAACCTCCTCCGAAACCCAGCGGCCAGGAGACGGACATGGCGCGGGTCAAGGTACCGGAGCTTGGATGTTCGACGGCGCCGATCAGCTTGATGAGCGTCGTCTTGCCTGCGCCGTTCCGCCCCAGGAAGCCTATACGCTCTCCTGGCTGGATGACGAGATCAATCCCGTCGAGCACGACCTTGCGGCCGTACCCGAGGGGATAGGTTTTGCGGACGTCATCGCAGATGATCATTCGACGATGATGACCTTCCGGATCTTCTGGCAAAGCCACAAGCCTATCATCATCAGGACAAGCGAGACGGAGAGCGAATAGGCGATATCGTAATATGGCGTGATCTTGTTGCCCCAGATTCCGTAGCGCTGCAGCTCCATCGCGGAGACGGGAGGCGAATAGAGCAGCACGTCCCGAATTCCTGGCGCCAGCCAGGACGTCATGTTGAAGGTGCCGGAAAACGGAACCATCAGGTACGTTGTCACCGGCATGAACTTTTCGAGCGTGTCAGAGACTTCACTCAGCGGAGCAAGGATAAGCGCCACCGCCAAGGTGAAAAGAGCATAGAGGAACCAGCCGAACAGCAACGCTCCAAGGTCCGCGGGGACAGGAAACAAGCCCAGGAAGATCAGGATGCCCGCGATGGCTACATAAGCCATCATGCTGCCGATTAGCTCGACCAGGAACCGCACGAAGATCAGGTCCAGGATCGTGACCTGCCGATGATAAAGTAGGCTGCTGTTCGCGCTGAACGCACGCACCGCGCGGCCGATCGTTGAGCGAAACATCACGAGTGGAATGTAGCCGCTTGCGACGAACGCAGTGACGCTGATCCCGTGCTCGGTCGGCCCTTTCATGTACGACCACATGATGCCGACGAGCACCGCGAATGCGAGAGGTTCAGCCATCATCCAGAGAAAGCCGATATTCTCTCGTCCGAAACGCGTGATCAGTTCCCTCATCATGAGGGCCCTGATTACCCGCGACTGGATGCGCCATCCGGCGACCAGGGCCCTCACGTTCAGGCCTCTGGGGAGTGTTCGAGAATGCCCCTGACGAGCATCCAGCCGATCAAATACAGACAGATGCTGGCGCCGAAGATGACGAGAATGTTCTTCAGCCGGTTCGGAAGCACTGCCGAGTTCAGGCAGGTTCGGCTCGACCACACGCTCGAGATAATATTGTTGCTTCTGTACCTCTGCCCGCGCCTGCTCGAGCGACGTGCTCGCTGCGGTCAGCGTCGCTTGGGCGAACTCCTGTTCCGCTAGCAAATTCTCGTAACCCGCAACCTTTGAAGCGATGCCAGACGAAGTTCCGACAACCCGAGCGTCCTGCTCTGCGATCGCAGAACCGAGCGCGTTGATCCGCGCCCGGAGCGACGGAATTGCGGGATTCGCAGGCGCAACGCGCTGCATCAGCTGGAGCTGCGCTTGAAGGGCCGCCCGTTCGCTGACGAGCTTGTTCGAAATCTCGAGGACGCCTGTCGCCTGCTTTGCCGGATCGATGACCTCCTGCCGATTCCGATAACCGGAAAGCGCCACGCGAGCGTTGCGGACACGGGCTTGGGCCTGAAGTACGCGCTGCTCTGCTTCGGTAACCGCGCGCCGTTCGGCGCGCTCATTCAGCTTGTTCACGAGGTTCTCGCTGAGCCCCAGGAGTCTGGCGTTGATGTCCCTCGCGTCATGCGCGCGAAAGGCCTTCACTTCGAGGACCGCCATCCCTAACTCATTGTCGGGCCCGGCCTGAACCATCGTCTGGTAATATTTGAAGAGATTCTCGAACGATTTTTCGCGGAACGGCCGCGGAAAGCGCGATAGGAAGTCGGCGCCGGCATTCTCGTAACGAGCGCGGATGTTCAGCTGTTGCTGCAAGTCCGACAGGGCGTCCCGCGACCGGATATAATCGAGGATCTCCTTGGTTTCCTGCTCGCCCCCCACGAAGCCGCTGGTTTGAATCAGGTTCGCCAACGTCGTTGACGGCATGCTTTTCTGGCCGGGGGCTTTGATCACGAACCGGGACTGCGAAACATAAACGTCCGAAGCGATTACACCGTAGTAGAAGGTGGCCAGCAGCGTCGGCAAACCGACGAACAGCAGGAACCAGCGGCGACGATGGAGCCGCGCGACCACGCCTTGCCGGGGGCTCGCAACGCGCATGGATGCACGAGTGAAGGTCTCAATGTTCATGCTTATTCCCGTGACGAGTCCCAGTTAGGCCAAATGGCTGATGCGCGCTGCGCTGTCCAGCAATGAGCGCGCGGAAGTTCTTCCAGTATCACCGGCACTTAGCGGGCCGATGAATGGGACACGCTCGGGTCGCAGTCAAGAACTCGGCGCTGGCCAGACCCTCAGAAAGCGGTCTGTCGCGGCGACCCAAATCCGGAACCCGTGACCGACCTCGATAATCAAATGGTCGACTGTCGCAATATGTTGCATCGCCGCAACACCCCGCAACCAATCTAACTTTGGAAGCGGAACCGTTGCTGCCTATTTCGCGTCTCGAAAATCACGCTACACAGGTGAACAACAGCCAGTGTGATAGAATGAAGGGCCCGCGCAACCGGATCATTAAGCGGCTAACAGCTCCGCTTTCGAAATAAGAATGCCGATGCTATGAAAAATCAGGCGCTCGTTAGAATTAGGCAGTCATATAGAGTTAGTCGCATACAGTTTAAGCGAATTTTTACTTGAAGAAAACATGCTAGTACCAATGAAAGGGGTTATAGTTATGAAGCGATTGCAAACCGGCGTACTGACGGCGCTCGCGGTGGTCCTAGGGGTCACCGCGACGCAGGCGAACGCACAGAACATTCACGGTTTCCGCGCGGAAGTGCAGGCTGGCTACGACAATTTTGAATCGGAAGGCAGCGGCAATTCCAAGCTCGGCTACGGCGCCGCAGCTGGCGTCGACTTTGACCTTGGAGGCTTCGTCCTCGGGCCGGAGATTACTTTTTGGAATGCTCCGAACGAGAACGAGACTTTCGAAGGCGGTGGTCTCGCCGAGCGCAAGTCGTTCCAGGAATGGGCTCTAGCCCTTCGCGGCGGCGTCAACATCACCCCGTCGACGCTCATCTACGGTAAGGTTGGCTACGTTCGCAACGAGCAGCGTAAGCGCTTCACGCCGCTGGTCGGTCCCGGATACTACGAGCATTTCAAGGCTGACGGTTGGCAGTGGGGTGCCGGCATCAACCAGATGGTCTCTGATATGTTCTACGTCAGCGTCGAAGGCCGTTACTCGGACTACCAGAACAAGCGTGGCCTCGGCGGCACGCACAGGTTCGTCGGCTTGGTCGGCCTTGGCGCGCTGTTTGGTGGCTCGAGGGTTGAAGCGGCCCCGCCGCCTCCGCCTCCGCCCCCGCCGCCGCCTGCTACGCAGACGTGCCCGGACGGATCGGTGATTGCTGCGACGGACACTTGCCCGCCGCCGCCGCCTCCTCCTCCGCCGCCGCCGCCGGCGACGCAGGGCGAACGCGGCTAAACGCAGCGTTTCGTAACAAGGTGAAGGGGTCGGCTTCCGGGCCGGCCCCTTTTCTTTGACCAGCGGCGCTGAGCGGCCGGCTCTCAACTCAGGAAAATCGGTGAAAAAAAGTGTGGATTGAATACCCGTTGCCAACACGAGTTTAGCAGTTAGTTTCGCGCCCAGCAGACGGTTTGCTCGACTGGTTGCGCGATTCTTGAGTCCCTAGGGCGGTTCGGCGTAATCCAACCTGCGGCGCTTGGCGCCGTTTCCCCACAGACTTCGCATTCGACGTACGCGTTCGAGCCGTCCGCACATGTGTGGGGGAGTTCCAGAATGTTTAACGTGCGTCGTGGCGAGTTCGGCATCAACGAAACGGAACAACATAGCCAAGGTCAGGGCGAAGTGGCGGCCCTGGCCAACGGCAATTATGCTGTTGTCTACTGGGAACAGCAGGGCCTCGACGTGCCCCCCCTGATCAAGCTCCGCGTTCTCGATAACAGCGGGCTGCCGATCCTGGGCTCAACGCCGCTGGCGCATGATATTATCGTTTCGACATCCGCCTACTCCGGTGGCGGAAACTCCAATAATTACATTGACCAGCCGGTCATCGCGCCCGTCGCGGGCGGCGGCTTCATTGTCGCTTGGACGGAAGGCAACCGGAACCCCGATACCGGTCAAGTCATGTCAACGGAGGTCCGCGCGCAAACCTATAACAGCGCAGGCTATCCGGTGGGTGAGCTCGTCGTCATCCCGGGAGCGAGCGACCCGGTTCTCAGCGTATCCCATGCCGGTCACGTGCTCGTTTACAAAACGGTGGTGGACGCGGACGGCGTCCCTGACGAGTATTATTGGAACGACGTACCGGTCGTAATGGCCGTGTCGATCGGCACGAACGGTTCAATCCTCGGCACCACGGAGATCACGCGCGGGGTTCTTGAGCCCAGCGGTACTTCAACCAATAGCTTCTTCAACGTTTCTGCTGTTGCATCCGTTGGCAACGGCCATGTTATCGCGTGGGAATCGTGGGAAAACCATCGCACGGAGCCGGGCGCCGAGAACGGCACCTTTGATATCGTCCATCGCGTGCAGGGCTTTAGCATCGGGCCGGTCAGCCAGCCCGTCGTGGTCGGGTTCAAGGTTGTCGATATCGCCGACATCGGAAACGGGACCTATGTTGTGGTTGGTCTCGCGCATACTCCCGAGACCGACGGCCAGGATGTCGTTGCCCAGATATTCAACGGCTCAACCGGCAGTCCCTTGGGCCAGCCGTTCCTGGTGAACACGACGACTGAGGGCCAGCAGCATGCGCCGTCCGTAGCCGCCCTTGCGAGCGGCGCCGGCTTCGTCGTTGTCTGGGCCGACGAGCCGAATGAAGCTGTGGGTGCGCAGGTTTTTACCGCGCTCGGAGCAGCCGATGGCGAGCAGATTGTAGTGTCGGTCGAGGCCGTGAGCGAGTTCGCGTGGGATTTTGCAAGCCCTGATGTCGCGGCCGACGCGTATGGCGGGTTCATGGTCACTTGGACCGGGTGGGACGATAACGGCTACGGCGTGCGCGGCCAGACCTACACTCCTGCTCTGATTTCTTGGGGACTCTTCAACACCGGCGACGATACGGTCGACTTCGGCGAGCTTTCTGCCGGGCAGCGGCAGATCATCGACGATGCTGCCGAGGCGGGCCAGATTGGCGCAATCTACGACGCCCAGACTGGAAACGACACGGTCACGCTTCCCAGCCTGCATGAGGCGCAACTCACGACGGAAGTAGCGTGGAACTATAGCACGACCTTCAAAGCGGGTGACGGAAACGATGTCATCCATGGCGGCAACGGCAACGACATCATCGACGGCGGCGCCGGCAACGATGAGCTTCACGGAAATGACGGAAACGACACGCTGCGGGGCGGCACGGGTGCGGACCAGCTGTTCGGCGGGGCCGGCAACGACCTGTTGTCCGAAGGCGCCGGCGACACCGGTCCCTACCAGGACGACGTCTACGACGGCGGCGATGGCAACGACCGTGTCAGCATGTTCACAACCTACGGCCCCGGCGTCACGATCGATCTGCGCATCGCCACGGCGCAGAATACGGGCTCGATGGGCACCGACACTTTCGTCGGGATCGAGCACATCACCGCGAACTATGGCAACGACACGCTAAACGGCAACGATTCCAACAACTGGTTCTGGACCTTCAGCGGGACCGACAGCCTCTATGGCCACGGCGGGAACGACTATTTCACGGTCGGACTGGGCACCAAGGTCGCCGACGGCGGCAGCGGCAACGACACGATCGAGATCCACGATCTGGCATACGAGCCCGCCTACACGGCCGAGGGCATCACGGTCTCGCTGGCGTTGCAGGGAACGGCACAGGCCACCGGAGTTGGCAACTGGACGCTGACGAACATCGAGAACCTCGGTGGCTCCTGGGGCGCGGACATCCTGACCGGAGACGCCAATGCGAACATCCTCGCTGGCGCGCAAGGCAATGACGAGCTGATTGGTGGTGAAGGTAACGATACGCTCGCCGGCGACGGAACGTTCGACCTCAATTCCAACGCCTCGCCTGCATTCTTCGCCGATCCGGATTGGGATGGCGGCGACGATCATCTCGAGGGCGATGGCGGGAACGACACGCTGTACGGCGGCGGCGGTGCCGACGAATTGTACGGCGGGACCGGCGACGATACGCTGACTGGAGGGTCCGGCCAGGACCTTCTCCAGGGTGACACCGGGAACGATACGTTCCGCGACACGGCAGCGTGGCTGAACGGCGACACGCTGAGTGACTTCGGCGTCGGCGACAAGATCGTCGTTAGCGATGCGACCATGGCCGGGTTCACCTTCAGCCTGACCGGCAACACGCTGACCTACACGGGCGGAACACTGACGCTGGACGTCGCGCCAGCCGGCACGGTCGTCGCTCGCGCGGCGGCTGGCGGCGGGGTTGAGCTTTCGATTTCGGCCCACGACTCCGACAACGACTTCAACGGCGACGGCCGCAGCGACATTTTTTGGCGTGCGGACAGCGGCGACATGGTCAACTGGCTCGGCCAGGCCAATGGCGGGTTTGTCGCCAACTCGGCCAATTCCTCGACCTTTGTCCCAATGAGCTGGCAGGTGGTGGGCACGGGCGACCTCAACGGCGACGGCCGCGACGACATCCTCTGGCGCAACGCCGACGGTTCGCTGACCAACTGGCTCGGCCAGGCGAACGGCGGCTATTCCAACAATGGCGCCAACGGTTATGTCGGGGTCGCCACCAGCTGGCACGTCGCCGGGATGGGCGACTTCAACGGCGACGGCCGCGACGACATCCTCTGGCGCAACGACAATGGGGCGATGACCAACTGGCTGGGGACCGCGGCCGGCGGCTATTTGGACAATAGCGCCAATGCCTCGGCCTCGCTGTCGACCAGCTGGCACATTGCCGGCACCGGCGACTTCAATGGCGACGGTCGCGACGACATCCTCTGGCGCAACGACAATGGCGCGATGACCGACTGGCTCGGCCAGTCCAACGGCAGCCATCTCAACAACCCCAACGCCTCGACCTCGCTGTCGACCAGCTGGGTCATTGCCGGCACCGGCGACTTCGACGGCGACGGGCGCGACGACATCCTGTGGCGCAACGACGACACCGGGGACATGACCAACTGGCTCGGCCAGGCCAACGGCGGATTCGAGAACAATCCCAACGCGTCGACTTTCGTCCCGCTCAGCTGGAACATCAACGGCACCGGCGACTTCAACGGCGACGGCCGCGACGACATCCTGTGGCGCAACGACGACACCGGCGACATGACCAACTGGCTCGGCCAGGCCAATGGCGGTTTCATCGACAATCCCAACGCTTCGACTTTCGTTCCGACGAACTGGCACATTGGGGAGACGACAGGCCTCCTGTTCTAGCAAAACCACTTCTGTAGAAAACGAAGGGGCCCGCTTTCGAGCCGGCCCCTTTTTCTTTGATTAGCGGCGTGGAGCGAGACAGCTCGCCTGAATTGGCGATTGGCTGGGGCGGCAGGATTCGAACCTGCGAATGCCGGTACCAAAAACCGGTGCCTTACCACTTGGCGACGCCCCAGCAGGCGTATCCCATGTCAGGGAGAGCGGGCGCTTATAGCGGCAAGGGACGCTCTGCAAAGAGGAGATGGGGTCCAGGGCTCAACGTCGCTATATGGGGCGCCATGACCGAGCCGAGCATCCGCGATTTTCACGCCCACATTTATTACGACCCGGAGCAGGTCGATGACGCGCGCCGCCTGGCCGCCGCGGCCCAGCAACGCTTCCCCGTTGCGGTCGGCCATTTCCACATCCGCCCCGTTGGACCGCACCCGCGCGGGAGCTGCCAGATGACCGTGCCGCCCGAGCTGTTCGGCGATGTTGCGCAATGGCTGACCCTCAACCGGGGTCAACTAACGATCTTCGCACATGCGAACACCGGCGTGGATCTGCCGGATCATACGCAGCATGTGATCTGGTTCGGTCCCAGCGAACCGCTGGACCTGTCGATCTTCGACTAAGCGACTTCCTCGACCCAACCGTAGGGATCCGGCGCGGCGCCGCGCTGGATATCCACGAGGGCCGACCGCAGGCGCAGCGTCAGCGGTCCTGACGACGGGCCACCGATGGTGAACTCGCTGTCCACCTCTTTGACCCGCCCGATCGGGGTAACGACGGCCGCGGTTCCGCAAGCGAAGGCCTCGGTGAGCCGGCCGCTTTCCGCATCCGCCTTCCATTGATCGATCGAATAATTTTCCTCGCGGACCGCAAGACCCATGTCCCGGGCTAGGGTGAGCAAAGAATCGCGCGTGACACCGTGCAAGATCGTTCCGTCGAGCGGCGGCGTCTGAATGGAACCGTCTTCGAACAGGAAGAAGACGTTCATGCCGCCGAGCTCTTCAACCCAGCGCCGCTCGATCGCGTCAAGGAAGACGACCTGGTCGCAGCCCCTTCGAACCGCCTCCGCCTGGGCGACGAGGCTCGCAGCATAGTTGCCGCCGCACTTGGCCTCACCCGTCCCGCCGGGCGCCGCGCGGACATATTCGCGAGTCACCCAAAGCGACACAGCCGGCGACTCGTTCCTGAAGTATGCGCCGACCGACGACGCGATCACCGCATAGATGAATTGGGTCGAGGGCCGCATCCCGAGAAACGAGCCGTTCGCGATCATGAACGGGCGCAGGTAGAGCGAACCGTCATCGCTGTTCGGGATCCACTCACGGTCGGCACGGACGAGAGCCCGAACCGACTCCCGAAACATCTCTTCGGGCAACGGTGGCATCGCCATGCGGATGGCGGACTTGGCGAACCGCCGCGCATTGGCATCCGGGCGGAATAGCGCCGCCCGCCCGCCAGGCCGGTGATAGGCCTTCATGCCCTCGAAGATTTCCTGGGCGTAGTGGAGCACGGGCGACGCCGGGTCCATCGTGAACGGCTGACGCGCGGTGACCCGCGCATCGTGCCAGCCGTCCTCCTCGTCATATTCGATGATGGCCATGTGATCGGTGAACACCCGGCCGAAACCGGGGTCGATCAGCAGCTTGGCGCGCTCCTCGGCAGAGACCGGTTTGGAACTGGGCTCGATTGCGATGCCCGCCTTGTGCACCTTTTCGATTTCGCCGATCATCCAGAGCCCTTCCTAGACTCCCGCGCCTAGGACAGACGCCCAGTGTTACGCAAGCGAACTGGCTTCGGCTTCCTCTGCGAGCTCGGCGCCGCGCCGTGCTGCCGCCTCGATGGTGACGGCGACGAGCTGATCCAGCACGTTGTCACGGTCCATCACTGCGAGCCCGGCCTCGGTCGTCCCGTTCGGGCTTGCGACCTGCGTTGCCAGCGCGTCCATGGTGTCGCCGCTCGACGCCGCGAGCCAGGCCGTCCCGAACACCGTCTCGAGCGCGATGGTTGCAGCGGTCCCGCTGCTCAGGCCCTGCGCTTCACCTGCCTTGGCGAGCGCGCGCACGAACCGCGCGACATAGGCTGGCCCGGCGCCACCAAGCGCTCCGAGTGCAGCAAGTTTCGCTTCGTCGTTCAGCCAGATCGTGTAGCCGAGCCGCGCGAACAGCTCGCCGACCTGCTTTTGCGTCGCTTCGTCGACGTTCTCCCCGTAGAGGCCGATGACCCCGCGCCGGACCGCGACCGGCAGGTTCGGGATGACCCGAACGATGGAACCAGCATCAGGGAAGCGCTTGCGCAGGCTGGCGACAGTCACGCCGGCAAGCATCGAGACGATCACTGTTCCCGGCCCGGCATGGCTACGCAGCTGCCCCTCGACATCGTCGAGCGACTGCGGCTTGACCGCGAGCACCACCAGCTTCGGTGCCGCGCCCGCATCCGCGAGCGCTTTCACGGTCCTGACCCCCTCAATGGGCATGCCGCTCGGGCGGATGATCGTTAGCGCTGCCAGATCGACGCCCGCGGCGCGCCATCCGGCAAGCACCGCTCCGCCCATGTTCCCGCAGCCGATCATCCAGGTCGGCGACGGCAGACCAGATCCTTGCGGCTCAGTCGTCGGTGCCAGTGTTTGCACTTTCGTGGCCTGCCCGCCCTGCGGGACCCACGAAATTTTCATGTCATTCTGTGTCATGCTTCCCCGTGCGTATCGATGAGCGCCGCTGCGATTGCCTCGCTCGGCGATTTACCGCCCCACAGCACGAACTGGAAGACGGGATAGAAGCGCTCGCACTCTTCAACGGCCGCCTCGGCGATGGCCTCGGCCTGCTCGATGCTCAGCCCGTCGTCCTCGCGCGTGTCGAGGATCGTGGAGTGGCGGAACAGCACCAGGCCGGATCCGGACCACATCTCGAAATGACCGAGCCACAGTTGCTCGTTGATCAGGCTCAACGCCTCGTAGATCGCCAAACGTTTCTCGGGGCCGACCTTGATGTCCGGAAATGCCAGGAACTGCAGCACCTGGTCCTCGGACCGCCAGACGCCGCGGAGTTCGTACTGCGCCCAGCTACCCGTGGCCGAAGCGACGATCTCGCCGTCGCCGGTGCGCTCGCACGCCCAGCCCCGCGCCGCGAAATATTGCTCGAGAACCTCGATGGGAGCGCCGTCGTCGCGCTCATCCTGGGTTTCTTCCTCGCTCAGGTTCACGCCCCCGGGCTCGCCTTCGGCTTACCGCCGCCGCGCTTTGCGCCGGTCGTCCCGGCTGCTGGCCCTCCGATCTTGGCTTCGAGAGCGGCAATCCGCGCCTTCAGGATCTCGTTCTCCTCGCGAGCGGCGGCGGCCATCGCCTTCACCGCCTCAAATTCGTCGCGGCCGACGAAGTCCTGGCCGCCCACCCACTCGCGCATCTTCTCGCGCGCGCTAGACTCGGCCTCACGCCCCATGCCGGCCATCGTTCCGGCAAAGCCGTTCACCATCTTCACCAAGTCGTCGAACATCTTGTTCTCGGACTGCATAGGAATTCCTCCCTTTCGGCGCGGAAATAAGGAGTTGCGGCGCAATCCGCCACCCCGCGCTTTTAGACTATCCCCAACCCTCTGAAACTATCCCCAGTTATCGCTCACGGTACGAGCGACGTGCCGGCTCCGGGATTGAGCGCCTCGATCGAGGAGTTGAGCGTCGAGGCGAAGATCAGCCATGCGAGATAGGGGATCAGCAGCAGGCCGGCGGGTTTCCGCAGCCGCATGAACCGCCCTGCCGCCAGCGCCGCGAGCACGGTCATGACGAAGATCGCCCATTTCCCGAGCGTGATGTGGTGGGCGGCGAAAAAGATCGGCGACCAGGCGAAGTTCAAAGCAAGCTGTGCGAAGAACAGGATGAGCGCAGATTTACGCTGCGGGGACGGGGCCAGCGCCAGGATCATGGCCAGGGCGAGACCCATCAGCAGGTAAAGGATCGGCCACACGAAGCCGAACAGCCACCCGGGCGGCATGAAGAAGGGTTTCTGAAGCGACGCGAACCAGGCGTTGCCGTAGCCGGAGTTCGACAACCACCCGCTGGCGGACCCCAGCAGGACGATTGCCGGACAAGTGACCAGCGCGATTCTGGTCCAGCTTCGCGCTTCGGCCGTCTCAGCCATTCTTCTCCGCTCCCAACAGGAATTCGACATTGCCTTCGGGCCCGGTGATCGGGCTCGGAACGATCCCCAGCACGGTCCAGCCCTGCGATTCAACCCAGCCTTTGGCCTCGGCGCAGACGCGCTCATGCACGGCGGGATCGCGGACGACGCCTCCCTTCCCCACTTCATCGCGACCCGCCTCGAATTGCGGTTTGATCAGCGCGATCAGCTTCGCGCCGGGCTTCGCAAGCGTCAGCGGCGCCTCGAGAACCTTCGAAAGAGAAATAAAGCTCGCGTCGCAGACGACGAAGTCGACCGGCTCGGGAATGATGCTGGCGTCGAGCGTGCGCGCGTTCGTCTGCTCATGGACGACCACGCGGTCGTCCTGCCGCAGCTTCCAGGCGAGCTGGTTGGTCCCGACGTCGACGGCGTAAACTTTCGCGGCGCCCCGCGAGAGCAGCACGTCGGTGAAGCCGCCCGTCGAGCTGCCGACGTCCAGCGCCACTGCGCCCGTCACGTCGAACCCGAAATGCGTCAGCCCATGATCAAGCTTGATCCCGCCGCGCGACACCCACGGATGGTCCTTGCCGCGCACTTCGAGCGAAGCGTCCTCGGCCAACATTTCGCCGCCCTTGGCCAGCTTCCTCTCACCCGAGAACACCGCGCCCGCCATGATCAGAGCCTGGGCCCGCGTCCGGCTCTCGGCGAGCCCACGCGCCACCAGCAGTTGGTCGGCGCGAAGCTTGGCTACGCCCGAACCTCCTCGACCCCCGCGCTGTTCACGCGCAATGCTTTCAGCACCGTCTCGACGATGTGCGGCGCATTGAGGCGTGCTTCGTCATATTGCTTCTCAGGCTTGTCGTGCTCCTGGAAGGCGTCGGGCAGGCGCATGGTGCGGATCTTGAGACCCGCATCCAGCAGCCCCTCATCGCTGGCGAGCGTGAGCACGTGCGCGCCGAGGCCTCCGATCGCGGCTTCCTCGACTGTCACGACGACCTCGTGCGAGATCATCAGTCGGCGGATCAGCTCGCTGTCGAGCGGCTTCGCGAAGCGCAGGTCGGCAACGGTCGTCGAGAGACCCTTGGCTTCCAGATCGTCCGCCGCCTTTTCCGCCTCGGCAAGCCGCGTTCCCAACGACAGGATCGCGACCTTCTTGCCTTCCCGGATGATCCGGCCCTTGCCGATCTCCAGCCGCTGCGGCGTCTCAGGCAGCGGTACGCCCCTGCCCTCGCCGCGCGGATAGCGGACGGCGCTCGGCCCGCTGTCGTGCAGGGCCATTGTATGGACCATGTGCACCAGCTCCACCTCGTCCGCGGCCGCCATCACCACAAAATTCGGCAGGGTGCAGAGATAGGCGAGGTCGAAGCTGCCGGCGTGCGTCGCGCCGTCCGCGCCGACCAGGCCCGCGCGGTCCATCGCGAACCGCACCGGCAGGTTCTGGATCGCCACGTCGTGGACCACCTGGTCGTAGGCTCGCTGCAAGAATGTCGAATAGATGGTCGCGAACGGCCGGTAGCCTTGCGCCGCAAGCCCGGCCGAGAACGTTACTGCATGCTGTTCGGCGATGCCGACATCGAACGTCCGCTCCGGAAACTTCTCCGCGACCTTGTCGAGGCCCGTGCCCGACGGCATCGCCGCGGTGATCGCGACCACCTTGTCGTCGCGCTCCATCTCGGAACCGAGAGCCTTGGCGAAGACGCTGGTATAGCTCGGCGCTCCCGGAGCGGGCTTGGCCTGCACGCCCGACACGACATCGAACTTCACAACGCCGTGATATTTGTCCGCACTGTTCTCCGCAGGCTCGTAGCCCTTACCCTTCTGCGTCACGACATGGACCAGCATCGGCCCGGTGTCGGCGTCGCGGACGTTCTCCAGCACTTCGACCAAAGCGCGCACATCGTGCCCGTCGATCGGCCCGACATAATAGAAGCCGAGCTCATCGAAGAGCGTTCCGCCGGTGAACATGCCGCGCGCATATTCTTCCATCTTGCGCGCCGCGACGTGCAGCGGCTCCGGCATCGCCCGCGCAAGCTTCTGCGCGACCTTGCGGGGTGCCAGATACTTGCCCGACGACACCAGCCGCGCGAGCGCATTGCGCAGCGATCCCACCGGCGGTGCGATGGACATGTCGTTGTCGTTGAGGATGACGACCAGCCGGTTGCCCGCCGCCGCCGCATTGTTCATCGCCTCATAGGCCATGCCGGCCGAGAGCGCGCCGTCGCCGATGACCGCGACCGCGCGGCCCGGCGACTTCGACAGCTTGTTTGCAATGGCGAAGCCGAGCGCGGCCGAGATGGACGTGGAGCTGTGCGCCGCGCCGAAGGGGTCGTACTCGCTCTCGGACCGCCTGGTGAAACCGCTGAGGCCGCCGCCCTGGCGAAGCGTGCGGATCCTATCGCGCCGCCCGGTGATGATCTTGTGCGGGTAGGCCTGGTGCCCGACGTCCCAGATCACCTTGTCGTCCGGCGTGTCGAACACATAGTGAATCGCGACCGTCAGCTCGACGACGCCGAGGCCCGCGCCAAGGTGCCCGCCCGTCACCGAGACGGCGGAGATCATCTCCTGCCGAAGCTCGTCTGCAAGCTTGGGAAGCTGTTCCTTGCTCAGTTCGCGGAGCTCGGACGGGTACTGGACCTTATCCAGGAGTGGCGTGTGCGGCCGGTCTGACATGCGGGGCGGCTTATCCGGAACCTGGGGCCGTGTCACCAACACGGGCGCTATCCACCGCTGAGAACGGTCGATTTCAGCGATTGCTCAGGAAATGCTCAGGCGTCTTCGCAGTCGGCACAGGTGCCGCGGACCTCGATCACCGGCCGCGGTGCGGTGAACCCAGCGCTCTTCGCCGCTTCACGGACTCCGTCGGACAGGCTGTCATCATCGATGTGCACAGTCTGACCGCACTGATCGCAGATCAGGAAGATGCAATCATGCAAGCACTCGGGATGGGCGTTCGCGACATAAGCGTTCGCGCTTTCGACTCGCCGCGCCAGGTTCGCGCTGACGAACAGGTCGAGGATTCGATAGACGCTGTTCGCCGCGACGCGTCGCCCCTGCGCCTTCGAAACCGCTTCGGCGATGTCGTAGGCGCTCGCCGGCTTCTCAAAGCCCGCCAGCGATTCGAACACTGCCGCGCGCATGTCGGTCCACTGCTCGCCCTGCCGGGTGAGCCTCTCGCGGGCCGCATTGGTCAGCGCTTCCCCTTGATGGACCTGGTGATCGTGTCGCGTCATGAACATTCAAATTGTTAGTCCCGAGGAACCGGACGAGCAATCGTTAGAAGCCGTGGTCGGCCGCCAGGATGTTCAGCCGATGGCCGAGCGCAAGGATCATGACCCCCGCAAGGGTAAAGATTGGTTCGAGCCCGGTCTCGTGAAGCGTGAGCGCATAGGCCATCACTCCGAGGCCGATCATGCCCACAGCCGCGGGAAGCACGAACCCATGCTCTCGAACACCGCGTCCAAGGGCGATGGCGCCGAGCAGCATGGCGAAAACGAGCCCGACTTCGTGGATCAGCGGCTGGCCAAGAAAGCCCCCGGCGGACGCCAGAAGTCCAAGCAGAATGGCGGTCGCGCAGCAGTGCACAATGCAGAGGCCCGACAAGCCCATCGCGATCCGGTCGAGACGGCCCAAGGTTCCAGACGCTTTCCCCATCGCGCCGGATATACGATTACGGCTAACAAGTTACAATATATCATCGGAGGTATTTCGGACCTTGCCGAGCGGCTCGCCGCAAGCGAATAGCCGCTTGCCTCATGGACTCTGCACTCGCCTCCGCCGCCTCGCCGCGGGCTGAAAATCGAACGCGGCCGCGCGCATTGTCGAACCTGCTGTTCGTCGTCGCTGCCCTCGTCTTCGCGATGGTCGCGATTGGCGGAATCACGCGCCTTACCGAAAGCGGCCTTTCAATCACCGAGTGGAAACCGATCAGCGGCGCGATCCCGCCGCTGACGAGTACGGATTGGGCGCACGCTTTCGAGCAATATAAGCAGACGCCGCAATACCAGCAGGTCGCCGGGCCGGCCGGAATGACCCTGGCCGGCTTCAAGTTCATTTTCTTCTGGGAATGGGCGCACCGCTTCCTCGGACGGGTGATCGGGATCCTGTTCTTCGTGCCCGTCGCCTGGTTCGCATGGAAGCGCGCGATCCCGCGCGGTTACGGCTGGCGGCTGGCGGCGCTCTTCGTGCTCGGCGGGCTTCAAGGCGCCGTCGGCTGGTTCATGGTCATGTCGGGGCTCGAAGGGCGGACCGAGGTTAGCCCGTATCGCCTGTCCGCCCACCTTCTCTTCGCCCTGTTTCTGTTCGGCGCCCTCATCTGGACGGCGCTCGACCTGCGACGACTGAACCGCGATTCGGATTCACGACCCGCCAAGCTGACTGGGTGGGGCGCGATCGCGCTCGGCACGCTATCCATCCAGCTGCTGCTCGGTGCATGGGTGGCAGGCTTCCGCGCGGGCTATGTGTCAAACGACTGGCCCGACATGGGCGGCCGCTTCGTGCCGGAAGGCATCGACTGGTCCCGCGGCATGGTGTTCGCCGCCACTCACGATCCGTACCTCCTCCATTTCCTCCATCGCTGGTGGGCCTGGGTCGTGGTCGCGGTGCTGGTCGTTTTCGCGCGCAAGGTGCGCCAGCTCGAAGGCGCGCGGCCAGCTTCGATTGCAATCCACTCGGCCTTCGGAACTCAGATCCTGCTCGGCATCTTCACGGTCCTCTCGGGCATCGCGATCTGGCTCGCGGTGCTTCACCAGGCGACGGGCGCGCTGCTCGTAGCGGCGACGGTCTGGGGGGCCCACGAGCTTGGGAGGCGCAGGCCGTGAGCGTGGTCTCCGTCTACGTCGTTTTCGCAAATGCCGAGGAAGCGGAGCGCGTCGGCAGGACCGTGGTCGAGGAGCGGCTTGCCGCCTGCATCAACATCCTGGGGCCGATTCGATCCATCTACCGATGGCAAGGCGCAGTTGAGAGCGCGGAAGAAGTCGCCGTCATCATCAAGACGTCCTCCAGCGCCGTGGACGCCCTGATCACGCGCATCGCCGGGCTCCACAGCTATGAGGTGCCGTGCATTGCAACCTGGCCGATCGACAAGATTCTCGGCGATTATGCGGACTGGGTCGAAACCAGCGTCGGTTAGAAGTTCAGGCGGTCGAGATAGAGATACGACGGGTCGAACTCGGCGACACCTTCGAGCCCGGCCATATCGAGGATTTTCAGCTTCCGGTTCTCGAACTCGACGAGCCCGCGACGGCGAAGCTCCTGCAGCGTCCGGTTGGCATGGACGACCGTCAGGCCCAGGCATTCGGACATTTCCCGCTGCGTGAGCGGAAGCTCGTAGCTGTTCCCGCTCACCCGACCGACCACGCCGAGCCGAGCATGCAGCTCGCAGAACAGGTGCGCCATGCGCGAGATCGCGGACCGCTGACCAAGCGACAGCGCCAGCTCGCGGTGGATCGCGGCATCGACGTTGGTCGAGAACCAATAGATCCGCCCCAGACGCGGATAGCGCTCAATGATGTCCGCCAGACGCTCGTGAGGGACGACCGCGACCGTACAATCCGTGAGCGTCACCACGTCATGGTCGAGGCGCTTTAACGCGTAAGCATGCAGGTCCGCGAAGTCCCCGGCGACGTGAAGCTCGGTCACCTGCCGCTCGCCGCTTGGCAAGTCCTTGCTCCGGGCCATCCAGCCCTCAAGCAGCATCAGGCTGGTGTTGAGCTCCTCGCCGGCGTGAATGACGACTTCGTCGGCCGGCAGGTGCCGGGTTTCCGCAACGGCGTTGCGGATCGCCCGCTCCTCCTCGGAGCTGATCTCGGTACGCTTACGCAACTTTTTTAGATGAATACTGATCATCATCGGACGAAGCCTTGTGCAACGCCTCGGCGGGAAACGCAGTTAACCTAGATTACACGTCCGTACCAATTCGAAAATCCAGTGATTCCAAAAAGAAAGCGGGCGGGTAAGCTAACCTGGGTGAATCCCGTCCGCCGGCACGCATGCTACCGAGTGCCGTTGCCATGGGGGTTTTTGAAATTGTCCAACTACCGGCTGTACCGCCTCGACGGTGCAGGCAAGATCACCGCTGCCGAATGGATCGAAGCCGCTGAAGACGCCGATGCGCTTCGCGAGGCCCAAGGCCGCGTCGACGGCGGGAGCTTCGAGCTGTGGCAGAAGGACCGGCTCGTCGAGCGGCACCGCGCTTAGCCGGAGGCCGGTCGATTACTTCGAAGGACGCGACGAGCGCGATTTTTTATCCACTGCGTAAGGGACTTCGTCGAGCTGGCGCTGGAGCTGCTCCATCTGGTCGTCCTGCGGCGGCGAATATTTCGCGTGCAGATCCGCTTCGTCCGCGGTCTGGTCCCGGAAGTAAGTGATCGTCAGGCGGCGGCCGAACACGTCGTCGCCGCGGATCTTCAACTCCGCCTCATGCTCTGCCGGCAAATTGTCCCTGATCGTCTCCAGGTAGCGGATCAGGTCGTCGAGCGATGTGTATTCGCTGATATCGATGAAATCTTTGACGCGTCTCGGCACGGCCGAACTTCACTCCATTCCATTGGGATCCACGCTGCAGCGGCAGCACGCGCTGTAACCTAAGGCGCAAGCATATCAGGGGCAACGCGTGAATGGAGCCTTATTCTCCTCGGGCCTCATGCCGGCAGCGCTCCGGCAATTGAGGGGTCGGCCGAACCTAACCTGGGTTGGAGAATTTGAGCTGAATTTCCCAATATGCATGCACTCCATCCACGTCCGATGTTTGGGGGCGGAAGGAGGGGCCATGGAAGGCGATGCAACTTATTTCGCACGCCGCGCTAGCGAAGAGCATGCGGCCGCGCTGAAGGCGCTCCACCCAACCGTGCGCCGCTGTCACCTGGAATTGGCGAGCCGGTATGACGAATTGGCCGGCGCAACTGCTCAGCGTCCCGCAATGCCCGCAACCGCATGATTCTTGGGAAATAAAGACCGGTTGACCGGTCGTGCCCCGCGTACCCTACTCACATACTTAACATATATAAGTCTTTAGAATCATAACGTTTGTTGGGGACGAGTTTCGGGTGTAAGAAGACTTATCACCGGGCGAGTAGTTCGGGCGGGCCTCGGTGGCTGAGAGATTTGATGCGCTCCCGCCCTCTTTGGATGCGTGGAAGCCCGATTGTCGGCTGACGACCACCCTCTGCAAGGCTTCGCAAGCGAGCTCGACCGGTTGATTCCGCTTTCGGCGGAGGACCGCCAGGCGGTCCTCGGCCTGCCGGCACGGGTCCGCCGATTGGATGCCGGTAGCTATCTCGTACGAGAGGGATCGATCCCAGCACACTGCGCGATCCTCGTCGACGGCTACGCCTATCGCCAGAAGGTCACTGGCGAGGGGTCGCGGCAAATCCTGGCAGTGTGCATTCCGGGCGACGCGGTCGACCTCCAGAATATCTTCTTCGATATTGCCGATCACAGCGTGCAGATGATGTCGGTCGGGCACGTGGTCGATGTCCCCAGGGCAGACATCCAGCAACTGATGCTGTTCCACCCGAACCTTAGCCGGGCCATCCTGCAACTCACCTTGGTCGAAGCGGCTATTCTCCGCGAATGGGTCGTGAACGTCGGACGGCGGCACGCTCGTGAACGCATCGCCCATGTCCTGTGCGAGTTCGCTGTGCGGCTGGAGACCCGCGGGCTTGCGCGGAGTGATTCTTATGAGTTGCCCATGACGCAGGAACAGCTTGCCGACGCGACTGCGCTGACCCCGGTCCACGTCAACCGCGTGCTCAAGTCGCTGGAGTCCGACGGCCTGATTAAGCGTAAGCGCCGGCACATTCAGTTCCCGGACTGGCGCGCTCTGCAGGATGCAGCGGATTTCAGTCGTGCCTATTTGCACATTCCATCGGAAGATCACGTGCGATTTCCCAGTGCGCCGGCGATGTCGAAGCTAATTTCAGTTAAGGACGGTCCCCACCGCTCCAAGTTAGGCTTCTAGACGACGAGTAATAGGGTTTCCTCGGTTGATTGACGTTCATCCCCTTGGCGCACTGTTTCGGAGGTGGTCGGGGCATACGGACTTGGCTCGGGGGGACAAAGAGGCGCTTCTCTCCCTCCCGTTCACCCGGAAGAACTACGGCAGGGACGCCTACATCGTCCGCGAAGGCCAGTTGGTCAGCGACTGCGCGCTGATGCTCAAGGGCTTTGCGTTTCGCCAGAAGCTGCTCCGCGACGGCAGCCGGCAGATCATGTCCTTTCACATTCCCGGCGAATTCGTGGACCTGCAGAACAGCCTGTTAGGGGTAGCCGACCATAGCGTTCAGAGCCTGAACGTCTGTGAAGTCGCTCTCGTGCCAAGCGGCGCACTACTGCAGGTCGCCGAGGCGAAGTCCTCAGCTCCGGATGGCGATGTGGATCGATACGTTGATCGATGCCTCCATCTTTCGGGAGTGGGTCGTGAATGTCGGCCGGCGCGATTCTAGAACGCGGATCGCCCACTTGCTGTGCGAACTTGCGCTCCGTCTGAAGAGAACGGGCCCCGATCGCGACGGCATGATCGACTTTCCGATAACGCAGGAACAGCTCGCCGACGCGACCGGCCTGACGTCGGTCCACACCAACCGGACGCTTCAGTCGCTCCGCAGGGATGGCCTCATTCAACTAACCGCCAGGTCGCTGACCGTGCTTGATTGGGATGGCCTCCGCGCCGCAGGCGACTTCGACGAGCTATACCTGCATCAGCATTTGCGGCCTCCGACGCTTTAGATAACGCCGAGTAGCCACAGGATCAGGATCAGGATCAACAGACCGCCAAGACCGATATACATCGCATCCTCCGTATTGGTTTTGGTGAAGAAACGATGACGAGCCGCCGCCCGTTCCACTCGTTACGGGTGCGGTTCAATTTGACTTAAGGTATCATTTTACCCGTCATCAAATGGCCGGATTTGCTTGACTTTCGGCCGGTCGCGCGCAAATAGCGTCCTCCACGGCGTCGCCCTGTTGCGGCGCCTTTCGCATTCCAACGAAAGGATCAACGCCATGAGGGCGCTGATGAAAACGACCAAGTCGGCAAAACCGGCCGAGGTCGAGAAGAAATGGCACCTGATCGACGCCGACGGCCTCGTTGTCGGCCGCGTCGCGACGATCATCGCCAACATCCTGCGCGGCAAGCACAAGCCGAGCTTCACGCCGCACGTCGATTGCGGCGATCATGTCGTCGTGATCAACGCCGACAAGGTCCGCTTCACCGGCCGCAAGCTCGAGCAGAAGATCTACTACAAGCACACCGGCTATCCGGGCGGCTTGAAGGAAGTGACTGCGGGCAAGGTTCTCGACAGCCGCTTCCCTGAGCGCGTGCTCGAGAAGGCGGTTGAGCGCATGATCCCGCGCGGCCCGCTCGGCCGCGATCAGATGCGTGCACTGCACCTCTACAACGGCACCGAGCATCCGCACGGCGGCCAGGATCCGCAAGTCCTCGACGTCGCGTCGATGAACCGCAAGAACAAGGTGGGCGCATAATGGCCGACAAGAAATCCCTTTCCGATCTGGGCGAGCTGACCAACCCGAAGCCTGAGACTGCGCCCGCTCCGGAAGTTGCAGCTGAAGCCGAAGCCGCGGTTGCGGGGGCACCTGCTCGCGAAGCTTCCTCCAGGGGCCGAAAGGGAGCCGAGGCTCCCGACGATCACGGTGCGTCGACCCAGGGTCCGCAAATCGAGGCCGTGCTGCGCGAGCAGCAGCTCGACAAGCATGGCCGCGCCTATGCGACCGGCCGTCGCAAGGACGCCGTTGCGCGCGTCTGGCTGAAGCCGGGCTCGGGCAAGATCGTCATCAACGGACGTGAGCAGGAAACCTATTTCGCCCGCCCGACGCTGCGACTGATCATCAACCAGGTGTTCGACGTGACCGATCGCCGCGGTCAGTATGACGTCGAAGTGACCGTCAAGGGCGGCGGCCTGTCGGGCCAGGCGGGTGCTGTCCGTCACGGTATCTCGACGGCCTTGACCCGCTACGAGCCGGCGCTGCGCACGACGGTCAAGCGCGAAGGCTTCCTCACGCGCGACCCGCGCGTCGTCGAGCGCAAGAAGTACGGCCGCGCCAAGGCCCGCCGCAGCTTCCAGTTCAGCAAGAGGTAAGCGAGCGCGGCGACGCCGGTGCGGAGCACCGCCGGAGCAGCGCGAAGACTTTCCGATGCCGGCCGGCCTGCGGCGAAGCCGACAGGACCGACGTCACGGGATTCACTCCCGTGACGGCACGCCGGATCAATCACGCAAAGGGCGGTCGGGACTATCCCGGCCGCCCTTTTTTCATGTCCGAGCAGCTGTGGTAATCTGCGCCTGGATCCCTGTGGCGTCGCGGATCACTCGAAGGAGCCAGGCGACGCCCGAACCATTCCCCGGCCCTCAGGGCCTCACCGGAAAAGTCGCCATCGTCACCGGCGCGGGCGGCGGGATCGGCGGTGCCACCGCGCGTCTCTTCCTGGATCTCGGCGCCAGCGTGATGCTCACCGATCTGGACGCCGCCAAGATCGACGATCTTCCCGCTGAGAGATGCGCGTCGATGGCCGCGAACTCGACCGATGAGGCCGCAACACAGGCCGCCGTCGCCGCCACGGTCGAACGCTTCGGCAAGCTCGACATCATGGTCGCGAACGCCGGCATTGAAGGAAAGCTGGCACCTCTCGACCAGCTGACCGTCGAAGAGTTCGAGCGGGTGCTCCGCGTGAACGTCGTCGGCGTGTGGCTGGCGATCAAGCACGCGGCTCCGGCTCTGAAGGCGGCAGGCGGAGGCGCGATCGTCGCGACCTCCTCGGTCGCGGGCGTCGTCGGCTTCCCCGGCCTCGGTCCCTATGTCGCGAGCAAGCATGCCGTGGCCGGTCTCGTGCAGGCGGCGGCGATGGAGCTCGCGCCGGCGAACATCCGCGTCAACGCCGTCGCGCCGGGCCCGGTCGACAACCGGATGATGCAATCGCTCGGCGACCAGCTCGGCGGTGGCGATCCAAAGGCGTTCCGCGACCTAATGAACGGCCGCATCCCCATGGCGCGCTACGGCACCAACGAGGAGATCGCACAGCTCATCGCCTTCCTTGCGAGCGACGCCGCGTCCTACTGCACCGGCGGCTTCTACTGCGCGGATGGGGGATATTTGGCGGGCTGAGGTCCGACCCAGTCATCGCGAGTTCTTGGACTCTTCGGTTATTCCGTTTCGATGGGGACCGGCCTCAGGTCGCTCGACGAACCGACAACTCAGTCCGCCTGCGCCGCCGCAGTGCAACGCCTGCTGCGCCGAAACCCGTCAGCATCATCGCCCAACTGGTGGGTTCAGGAACTGCTGAATCCAATTGGCGGACAGTCAGGGTGCCCGGATTACCAGACGCCGTCTGGTGCGTGCCGAGCGACGAAAACGCCCCATCCGCAAAATAGAATGGAAAGGAGGGGAAGAATTCGTTGCCGAAAAAAACGACTTCGAAATCCAGTCGGTCCGCTCCGCCGACGTCATCGTCATCGAACAAGATTCGGTTGCACTCACTGCTCGGAAGAGGCGTGCAACCGTCGAAGTCAGACGGAAATACGGATCCGGTGCCGATCAGGAATGTATCGACCGTAAAGTTAACCCTAACAGTAGTTCCGCTGACAGAACCACTAAAGTTGTAAGCAACTTGCGCACCCGCTGGCGCGTACGCAACCAACATCGATACGGATGTTACGACGACGAGGCCTGCCAGCCGTTTCCTGAGCGACATAACGGCTCCTCCAAAATAATACCTAAGCGCTCACCCGTTAATCGGAACCGTAATGTGTCCTCTCCACGAGCTGCGGCTACGCACCGCTAAGCCGATTATGGCAAAACCCAGTAGCATCATTCCCCATGTACTCGGTTCGGGAACGGCTGCGGCGATCTGAAAGTTCGCAGCGCTGAATTGGCTCAAGCTCGAAGGATTGCCTGCAAGGTTCGTCATCCGCGCAAGGATCGCCAGGTCCGCCGTCTCATCGTCGAGATTGGTCGAATAGACTAAGCGTGGCAAATTGAGACCGCTGTTGAAATAGATGAAGAAACCTGCCCCATCGCTGGTGATCTGCCCCGCCAGCAGATTGGCGGCATTTCCCGCACCAAAGGCTGTAGCGAGGTTCGCATCGTCGTCGGTAGTTTGCAGCACGATTACGTTCAGGCCTGATGTTGGCAGGCTGCCTACAAGTCCGCTGCCGAAATTCACGCTGGTACCCACGTCAAAGAACGCCGGATCGAATACGAATTGGTCCGTGCCAATGTTGAAGGTGATTGACGGCTCGCCGCCTACGATTTGCCGCCCGGGCGTGGTGAGCGCGGTCGAACCGGCAAATGGATCGGAGGCAAAAGAGAAGATCTGCGCCGACGCGCTCGCCGCTCCAAGGAATGCGGCGCTGCCAAGCACCCAAGTCCGGACTAGCCTGAACATGTGGCGAACTCCCTCTTGAGCCCTCCCCTGACCGGCTTATTAACTCAAAATTTAACGTCCCGAAAGCTGTCCCCGCAAGTGCGGTAATTGCGAACTTTACTCTAGGCGAGGGGGCGGCCGGAATCCTGGCCGCCCTTTTGCCGCTGAGCGTTAGTCGCTCATGCCCGAGAGGAACTCGTCCAGCTGATCCAGCTGTTCAGGCAGGCCGGCCGCCGAGCCCATCATAGCTTCGTCCAGCGCTTCCTTCGATGGATAAAGCTCGTGGAAGGTCAGCAGCGTTTTCCCGCCCTGATCCTCGAAGGTCACGGTCGTCACCGCGCCCTCTTCGCCTTCGTCGTTGGTCCAGACGATACGCTCGTTCGGGACCACCTCCAGATATTTGCCGTAGAACGCCATGGTCTCGGATCCGCCCGCACCGAACTCCAGCCGGTATTTGCCGCCCGTGCGGACATCCATGTCGCATGACACGAGCGAGACTCCAGTAGCCGACTTCGGCACCCACCATTGCCGGAACAGGTCGGGCTGGCTCCACGCCTTGAACACCATGGGCGGCGGCGCGTCGAACGTGCGCGTGACGACCAGCTCCCGGTCGGACTTTCGCTCCACGGCAGTACGGTTCTGCGCGACGGCGTGATCAGTCACTTGCTGGTCCATTTTCTTCCTCCTGCTTCATCTCGGAAATGACCTTGTCCAGGGCGTCGAACCGCGCCTCGAAGAGCCTGCGGTGCGCTTCGATCCATTCGGCCTCGGCTTCGAGCCCGCGTTGCCCAAGCTTGCAGGTGCGCACGCGTCCCACCTTCTGTGTGGTGACGAGCCCTGCTTTCTCCAGGACGCTGACGTGCTTCTTCATGCCCGTCAGCGTCATCTGGAAGTTCGCCGCGAGATTCGTGATCGAAGCGTCCGCCCGTCCAAGTTGCTCCAGCACGCCGCGGCGGGTCACGTCGGAAAGCGCCGCGAACGAGATATCTAAAGATGGACTTGCATACTGAACCATATAGTTCAGTGTTTAAGCCGATGAACTGGTGAGGGCAAGAGGTTTTATCGGCCGCTGCAATCCAGCGCCGCGCACGTCTTTCCTACTGCCGCCTTCTGTGTTCCAAAGCGGCCATGGTCAGCAATTCCGTCCGTAGACTCGGTCGCGCGCTCACAGTCCGCGCGGGCCTCGCGCGTACGCGTATGAGTGCGAACTTTGGGAACATTAGCGCGGTCCAGAACGGCATCATCGCCGTGATTCTGGGGTTCGCTCCGTTAGCGCCCGCCCTCGCTGAGACGCTGCTCCTTCGCCCGGCGCGCGTGTTCGACGGAGTGAATTCCGCGCCTCATGAGGGCTGGAACGTGCTGGTCGAAGGCGACCGCATCGCGGCCGTCGGTCCAAGCCTCACAGCCCCCGCCGGCACGCGCACGATGGACCTTCCGGGCGCGACACTCATGCCCGGCATGATCGAGGGCCATTCGCACCTCTTCCTCCACCCGTACAACGAGGCGCTGTGGGACGCGCAGGTGCTGCATGAGCCTTTGGCCCTGCGCACGGCCCGGGCCGTGAACCACGCGCGCAAGACGCTGGATGCCGGCTTCACCACCGAGCGCGACCTCGGCACTGAGGGCGCGGGCTTCGCGGACGCTGGCCTTAAGCAGGCCATTGACCAGGGCATCGTCCCCGGCCCTCGCCTGATCGTCGCGACCAAGGCGATCGTCGCTCGCGGCGCCTACGGGCCGAAGGGTTTCGAGCCCGGCCTCGCCATCCCGCAGGGCGCCCAGGAAGTCGCGGGCGTGGATGAAATGGTGCGCGCGGTCCGCGACCAGGTCGCGGGCGGCGCGACGGTCGTGAAATTCTACGCGGACTATCATTGGGGCAAGGGTGAGCCAACCCGGGTGACGCTTTCCCAGGCCGAGCTCGACGCCGGAGTCGCCGCCGCTCATGACGCGGGCCGCGAAGTGGCCGTCCACGCCACCACGCCCGAAGGGATGATGCGAGCCGTCCGCGCTGGCGCCGACACCATCGAGCACGGCTATGGCGGCACCGCGGCGGTCTTCCAGGCGATGCGCGCAAAGGACGTCGCGCTGTGCCCGACCATCGCCGCCTCGGAAGCCTACGCCCGCTACTTTGAGAAGTGGGACGGCCAGGAACCTGCGCCTGAAAGCGTCCAGGAAAATCGCCGCGCCTTCCAGCTCGCGATGCGCGCGGGCGTGCCGATCTGCATGGGCGGCGACGTCGGAGTATTCACGCACGGCGACAACGCGCTCGAGATGGAAGCCATGCAGCGCGCAGGCATGCCCGCGCCGCAGGTCCTCATCGCGGCGACTTCGGGCAATGCGCGGATCTTCCAGCTGAGCGATCGCGGCTCGGTTCGGCCCGGCCTGCTCGCCGATCTCGTAGCGGTCGACGGCGATCCTACTCGAGACCTGACGGCCGTTCGCAGAATCAAGCTGGTCATCAAGGGTGGACAGGTGGTTCGAGCGCGCTGACGAAAAGGGGGAAACGACATGATCCGATACGCAGTCCTGGCGCTGTTCCTCGCCCCGGCGGCGGCACACGCCGGCGCGCGGCAGGACGCGAAGGTCCTGCTGTCCGAAGACCCGGAAGAACGGAAGTTCCAGGAGGAATGGGGATACGCCGACGCCGTGATCACGGGCGACACAATCTACTTGTCGGGTGTCGTCGCCGGGCTTCGCCCGAATGAGACGGACCTGAAGCCAGCCTATGAACGCGCCTTCCAGCGCTTGGGCAAAGTCCTCCAACGCGCGGGCGCGAGCTGGGACGATGTCGTCGACATCACCACCTTCCACACGGACCTCACGACGCAAATGCCCGCGATCGTCGCGGTGAAGAACAAATATGTCCGCAAGCCGCCGCCAGCGTGGACGGCGATTCAGGCCGCCCGGCTCATCCCGAACACGGGTCTGACCGAGATCAAGCTCGTCGCGAAAAAGGCGCCGGTCCGCTGACGCCTAATCCATCGCCATGTGCGGCTTGCCTTCGCCGACATTGCTGCTGCGCTTCATCAGGAGCAGCAGCGGAAGCACCGCGAAGGTGATGATCATCATCAGCTTGAAGTCGTCGAGATAGGCGATGAACAGCGCCTGCCGAGTGACTTCCGCATTGATGTAGGCCAGCGCCGCCGGCCCGGCGACCGGAGCGATCGTCTGCAGTATCTCGGGGGTGGCGGTCGGGATGGTCTGCTGCGTGATGTTCTGGGCGAGGTCCGCGTGGCTGACCTGCGTCATTCGGACCAGCTGGGTGCTCACCACCGAAATGCCGATCGATCCGCCGATGTTGCGCGACAGGTTGAGCAGCGCGGCCGCCGTCGTCCGCATCCTCGGCAATAACGTCTCGAACGCGAGGCTCTGCAGCGGCACGAAGATCAAGCCGAGGCCGAGCCCCTGGACGACGCCGCTCATGATCACCGGCCGCGACGGCTGATCGATCGCGAAGCCCGTCATCATGTAGAGCGAGACGCCCATCAGCACGACGCCGATGCCCACGAGCAGCCGCGCGTCGATTTTGCCCGTGAGGCGTCCCGCCAGAAGCATCGAAATCAAAGTCCCGACGCCGCGCGGCGCGGTCAGGATTCCCGACTGCAGCACCGAATAGCCGTACATGTTCTGCAACAATGGCGGGAGCAGCGCGAGGCCGGCGAGGAGCAGGACGCCCGTCACCGCCATGAGCAGGAGGCCCGTCGCAAAATTGCGATCGGCGAACATGCTCCGCTCGAACAGCGGGTCCTTCGCTGTCGCCATGTGGACGGTGAACATCCAGGCCGCGGCGATCGCGAGGCCGAGCTCGATCCGGATCTCCCAGCTCGTCAGCCAGTCGGCCTGCTCACCGCGGTCGAGGAACAGCTGTAGCGCCCCGAGCGCGATCGCCAGCAGCGCAAAGCCGAACATGTCGAACTTGCGCTGATGCGTCTCCGTCTTCGGCATGAAACGCATCATGATCAGCACGCACAGAATGCCTACCGGCAAGTTCACCAGGAACACCCAGCGCCAGTCGTAATTGTCCGTCAGCCAGCCGCCGAGCACCGGCCCGAGGATGGGACCGATCATCACGCCGCCGCCGAAAAGCGCCATCGCCTGCCCGTGCTTCTCGCGCGGGTTGATGTCGAACAGCGTCGCCTGTGCCAGAGGAACGATGAAGGCCCCGCTCACGCCCTGGAGGGCGCGGAAAATCACCATCTCCGTCAGCGAGGTCGCCGTCGCGCAGAGCACGGATGCGATCGTGAACCCGACGACGGAAATCAGCAGCAGCCGCTTCCGCCCGACCTTGTCGGCAAGCCAGCCGCTGATCGGAAGCGCGATCGCCGAGGCGACGATGTAGCTCGTGAGTACCCAGTTGATCGTGTCCTGGGTCGCGCCGAGGCTGGCCTGCATGTGCGGCAGCGCGACATTGGCGATCGTCGTGTCCAGAACCTGCAGGAGCACGGCCATCATCACCCCGATGGTGACGATCAGCCGCTCTCCCGACGGCAGCGGATGGGTTGCAACGTCCGGCGCGCTGGCCATGCGAGTCCGGCGCCTACTTGCTGTTGTATTCGACGGTGGCGACGACGGAGAGACCGGCGATCATCGGATCCGACGGGTTTCCGTCGAAGGCGATGCGCACTGGCACGCGCTGCGTGACCTTGACCCAATTGCCGTTGGCGTTCTGGGCCGGCAGCAGCGAGAACTGGCTGCCGGTCCCCGCGCCGATGCTCTGCACGTGGCCTTCGAACTTCTTGCCGGGATAGGCATCGACCTCGACAAGCACATGCTGGCCCGGAGCCATCCGGCCGACGTCCTTTTCCTTGAAGTTCGCCTCGATCCAGGCGTTGGTGCTGTGGACAAGCGACACCACGCCGACTCCAGTAACGGCCATCTGGCCGACCTGCAGATTGTCCGCATTCTCGATGACACCATCCATCGGTGCCCGCACTTCGGTGCGCGAAAGATCGAGACGGGCCTTGTCGACCATCGCCTGAGCCTGGGCAATCTGCGGCTGATCTCCGCCAGGAGCAACCGCCGCATGAGCGTTGGCGGCGCGCGCCTGCGCGTCGGCAAGCTGCGTTTCCGCGCTGCGCACTTCGTTGAGCGCATCATCATAGTCCGAGCGCGTGGTGAATCCCTGGCGCAGCAAAGCCTGCTGACGGCCGAGCGCATTGCGCTTGATCGCAAGGTTCGCCTGCGCGCCGGTGATGTCGCCGCCGGTACCAGCCGCCGTCGTGCGCAGCACCTGAGTCTGCAATCTCGCAGCGGCGAGCTGCGCTTCGGCCTGCTCGAGCGCGACGCGATACGGCTGCGGGTCAATCCGGAACAGAAGATCGCCGCGCCCGACCTTAGCGCCGTTTCGGACGTGCACTTCGACGATCTGCCCATTCACCTGCGCGCTGACCGATACGATGTCCTGTTTCACCTGCGCGTCGTCGGTCGTGACGCTGCCGCCGCTGGTCAGCCAGTAATATCCGCCCGCGAGCAGCAGGATCGCCGGGACGATCAGCATCACGACGGTCTTGAGCGACAGCTTGCCCAAGATCTTCCGGCGTGGGGTTTCGACCTGCGGAGCCTCGAGAGCTTCGATGCCGGTCATGGGTTCTGTGGCCATCTTGTTCATTCGTTCGACGCCCTATTCGCCGCTACAGTGCGGCTCGCATTCTCGCGCACGCGCGCCAGCACTTGCCGGGCATTTTCAATGTCTTTCGCGTCGATGCCGGCAAACGCCTGCTCGACCAGCGTGGCTCCCACGGCTCGCAATTTCTCGACGAGCGGCTGCGCCTGCTCGGTGACGTGAAGGCGCCAGGCCCTCCGGTCGTCGGGATCGCGGGTCCGCTCGACCAGGCCGCTCTCCTCGAGCCGGTCGACAATGCGGCACAAGGTGATCGGCTCAATGTCCAGCATGTCGGCAAGCTCGACCTGCCGCAGGCCCGGCTGCCGCGTCAGGCGGAACAGCACCTTCCACTGCGCGCGGGTCACCCCGAGGCCGACCGCAATGCGATCGAACGCCTTGCGCAACGCGTGCGCCGTCTCACCGATTTCGAAGGGGAAGGTTTCCATTTGAGACGGATATAGTGAGGATGCTTATTATATGCAACGCTTTATGCGGGGCATGTTCCCTCATGGCAGCTTCTCTGCCGCGTTGACGGGCGTTCGGCCGCGACCTAACTCAGGGCCAGCGCGGGCGTAGCTCAATGGCAGAGCAGAAGCTTCCCAAGCTTACGACGAGGGTTCGATTCCCTTCGCCCGCTCCACCGCTTCGCTAAATTCCGCCGTTCACCGGCTCGAAGCCTGCGGCGCGCAGGCGCTCCGAAAGGTCTCGACCCGTTTCTTGCGCGAGGTCGGCATCCTCGGACCGGATCACGAAGTTCGCTCCGTATCGCCCGTCCTTGAAGAACGGGTAGCTGCCGATCGCCACGCCCGGGTGCGCTGCCTCCGTCTCGCGCAGGAGATCGGCAACGTCGCTCTCCGCAGCCCTTGCTCCGATCGTGACGGAAACCACGGGACGCCCGCCTTCGAGCTTCCCGGTCAGCGCCTCCAGCATGCTCGCCGCGATGTAGGGCACGCCCGCCATGATGTAGACGTTACCGATCCTGACGCCCGGCGCGCCCGACGTGGGGTTCGGGATCAACTCCGCTCCCTCAGGAACGCGCGCCATGCGCAGCCGCGCCTCCGTTAGGCCGCCCGGCCGGTCGCGGTAATAGTCTTCCAGGATGCGCCGCGCATCGGGATGGACGATGACCGGCACCCCAAAGGCGGCCGCCATGGCGTCGACGGTGATGTCGTCGTGCGTCGGCCCAATGCCACCCGTGGTGAACACATAATCGTGCACGGCACGCAGGGCGTTCACCGCCTCGCCGATCCGCTCCATGTCGTCGGGGACGACCCGCACCTCGGCGAGGCGAATGCCCTGCTCGTTGAGCCAGGTCGCCACCTGCGCGACATTCTTGTCCTCGGTCCGGCCCGACAGGATCTCGTCGCCAATGACGACCAGTGCGGCGGTCCAGGTACGCGCACTCTCCATGCAAACTCCGTTCGTCCCGAGCTTGTCGAGGGACTGCCCTTACTTCTCGACTGCCAAGAAAAGAACAGCCCTTCGACGGCCCGGACGGTTGGGTTTGACGGAGACCCGGCATATATCGACGCAATGACTCAATACATTACCGTCGCCGCCGACGACCGCCTCGAAGCGCGGAACGGCGTGATCAAGCTCCACGGTCCGGAAGGGTTCGAAGGCATGCGCCGCGCCGGTCGGCTTGCCGCCGAGGTGCTCGACGCACTCGCGCCCCACGTCGTGCCCGGCGTGACGACTCAGGAGCTGGACGACATCGTCTACAAGATGACCACGGACGCCGGAGGCATTCCCGCAACGCTCGGCTATCGCGGCTACACGAAGAGCTGCTGCATCTCGATCAACCACGTGGTCTGTCACGGCATCCCGGGCGACCGGGCGCTCAAGGACGGCGACATCGTCAATATCGACGTGACGCCGATCGTCGACGGCTGGCACGGCGACACCAGCCGCATGTACCTGGTCGGCAACGTCCCCATCAAAGCCCGCAAGCTGGTCGACGTGACCTACGAATGCCTGATGCTCGGCCTAGATCAGGCAAGGCCCGGCAACCACCTCGGCGACATCGGCAACGCCATCCAGCGTCATGCCGAGGGCCAGCGCTACAGCGTCGTCCGCGATTTCTGCGGGCACGGCGTCGGGCGGCTGTTCCACGACAGCCCCGAAGTCATCCACGCCGGGCGCCCCGGCACCGGCCCCGAGCTGAAGCCAGGAATGATCTTCACCGTCGAGCCGATGATCAACATCGGCCGCCCGGACGTGAAGGTGCTCGACGACGGCTGGACGGCCGTGACCCGCGACCGTTCGCTCTCGGCGCAGTTCGAACATTCGATCGGCATCACGGAAGACGGCTGCGAGATTTTCACGAAGAGCCCGATCGGGCGCGACCAGCCGCCCTACCTCTAGACGGCCTTCCCGCGATCGTTCGACGAACGGCCGTTTGTCATGGTGGACGGAATGTGCGTGGCGGTTACAACATCGGCTCGTTTGAGATCCCGATGGAGAAATCGTTGAAGCTTGCTTCCCCGCTGGTCGCCACCCTTTTCTTCACCACCGCCTGCACCACGAACGTTGCGCCGCCGCTAACCCCGGCAGCTCAGCCCGTGGCGGTCCCTGCCCCGCCCGCCGACCCCGCCGCCGAGGACCAGCGGCTGATGACTTTCCTCGACGCGGCCTTCGACGCGGAGGCCGCTCGGAGTCCCCAGGCGCTGACATCGCTCGGGATCAAGCAGCAGTACGATCGCCTCGACACCTACACGGAAGAAAATCGGCGGCAGGGCCTCGAACTCACTCAACGGCAGCTCGCGGAACTTAAAGCGCAATTCGATCCAGCCCGGCTGAGCCCTGCAGGCCGGCTCAGCTATCGCCTGTTCTCTGAAGAAGCCGAGCAGAGCATCGAGAACTATCGGTGGCGCTGGTACGGCTTCCGGGCGAGCACCAACGGCAGCCCGGCAGGCTCGCTTCCGGTCTTCCTCATCAACCAGCACCGTATCGACACCGTCCCCGACGCGGAGGCCTATGTGTCCCGCCTCCGGGAGGTCGACCGGGTGATGAACGAGATCAGCGCCAACATGCGCCAGCAGGCGCAGCAGGGGATCGTCCCCCCTCGCTTCAACTTCGCGCCGGTCCGCGCCGACGCTGCGCGGGTGCTGGACGGCGCTCCGTTCAAGACTGGCGCGGACACGCCCGTGTTCGCGGACTTCAAAGCGAAAGTCGGCAAGCTCACCATCCCGGAGGCCGAGAAGACGCGGCTGATAGCGGCCGCTAGCGAAGCGCTGACCGGGCCGTTCCAGCGCGGCTACAGGAACTTCCTCACGACTTGGAATGCCCTTGAAGCGCAGGCGAGCGGCAACCGCGGCGCGTGGAGCCTGCCGGAGGGCAGCGCTTATTATGCAAACCGCCTGAATGTTTCGACGACGACGGACCTCAGCGCCGACCAGATTCATCAGATCGGACTCGACCAGGTGGCCCGGATCCACGGCGAGATGGAGCGCATCAAGCAGCAGGTCGCGTTCAAGGGCACGCTGCAGCAATTCTTCCGCCACATCACCGGCAGCCCGCAGTTCAAATATCCGAACACCGCCGCCGGCCGGCAGCAATATCTGACCGACGCCCGCGGCTATATCGCCAAGGCGATGGAAACGGCGCCGCAATGGTTCCGCCGCTTGCCCAAGGCTCCGCTCGAGGTCCGGGCCGTCGAGGAATGGCGCCAGGAAACCGCGCCCGTCGCATTCTACAACCGCCCCTCACCGGACGGTTCGCGGCCCGGCATCTATTATGTGAACCTCGCCGATATGAACCAGGTGCTGAAGCCCCAGATCGAGGCGATCAGCTATCACGAGGGCGCACCCGGCCACCATTTCCAGATCGCCCTGACCCAGGAGCTTCCCGACATGCCGAAGTTCCGCCGGTTCGGCGGCTACGGCGCCTATGCCGAAGGCTGGGGCCTCTATTCCGAGCGGCTGGGCAAGGAGATGGGCTACTATCAGGACCCCTATTCCGAGTTCGGCATGTACTCGACCTCGCTGTGGCGGGCGATCCGTCTCGTGGTCGACACCGGCATTCACTCCAAGCAGTGGAGCCGCGAGCAGGCGATCAAATATTTCCTCGACAACGGCCTGCTGTCGGAGCGCGACGCGACGAAGGAAGTCGAGCGCTACTTCAACAACCCGGGCCAGGCGACGAGCTACATGGTTGGCCAGCTCAAGATCCTGGAGCTCCGCGACCGTGCCCGCCAGGCGCTCGGACCGAAGTTCGACATTCGCGAGTTCCACGGCGTGGTGCTGGAGAACGGGGCGGTGCCGCTCGACGTCCTCGAAGAGCTGGTCGATTCCTATATTACGGAAAAAAAAGGGTAACTCTCTTTATTGACACTACTGTAAGCGAGTGAGAGCTTAGTCTTCCCTCCGTGATTCGAGCAGTTTGAAATGTTCCGCCACCCAGTCGCGATCCTGCCTGCCGACATCGACCACATGGGTCACGTCAACAATGCCGTGTACCTGAAGTGGGTGCAGGAAGCCGTGATCGACTATTGGCGGAGCGTCGCCCCGCCCGATGCGGTCGCGACGCACATGTGGGTCGCGCTCAAGCACGAGATTTCCTACCGCAAGCCGACGTTCCTGCAGGACAATGTCGTCGCGGAGGTCATCGCCGAAAAGGTCGAGGGCGCACGCGCTTACTTCACGACCGTGGTCCGCCGCGGCCAGGACGTGCTTAGCGAAGTGAAGAGCTGCTGGTGCTGCCTCGATGCAGTGACGCAGCGCCCTGCCCGCCTCGCCCGCGACGTGGTCAGCCGCTTCCTTCCGCCCGGGCCGTAATCCGCGCTACTGCGTGAGTTGGGTCTTCGGAGTCACGACCCGAACCACCACGCGCCGTGCCGCGTCGTTGCCGCTCGGAGCAGCCTCACCCGGCGCGGCCGTGCCTTCGCCCATTGCCGACGGCGAGAGGACCCGGCCCGGCTGGATGTAGCCGGTCTGGCGCAGATAGGTGCTAACCGCCTTGGCGCGCTTTTCGCTCAGCCGCGTATTGGCCGCGGCGTTGCCGCGCGGATCGGCAAAGCCCAGGATCGAGACCCTGTAATTGCCGTAGGATGGCGCTTTTTCGGCCAGCGTGCGCAGCTTCTGCTTGTAGGTCGCGCCGATGACCGCGCTCCCGCTCGGGAAATAGACCGCGGCCTCGTCGCGGATCACATATTCCTGGCCTTCGATAATGGCTTTCCGAAGCTCAGAGAATTGTTCGACCGTGCCGGCCTTCGTGGCGACCGCGGTCCGCCAGTCCTTCTCCTTGAAACGGATATGCTCAGCCGTGATGGTTTGGCCCTGAATGTCACCGTCCACCGTGAAGATCAGGCCCGGGATGAGGGCCCTCGCGTCGCGCGTCTCCTTGCTCGCAAGGCCGCTCGTCTGAGCAATCGACGTGGACGGCGTCAGGATAACCGTCAGCGGCCCGCTCATGGTCCGGGCGGTGATCGTGTTTCCCTGCACGTTAGTGATGACCGCTTCGGTCTTGATCGGCTCAGCCAGGAGGGGGCTGGAGATCAGGAAAGAGACCGTGACGGCCAGGAATCCAGCTTTCCGACAAAGCATTTTCGTTTCTCCCGCGTGTGCCTCCTACGGTTAGGTTTGAGCGCAGCGGCCAGAAATAGGGCGTTTCCCCTACAAGATAGTCCCGATCATTACTCTCTTGAGAGTCCTGATGATTACCCGGATGCCTCCGTCAAAGACCCTAGGTGAGCGCTTTGATCCAGTCCGCGAGCGCGTCGAGCGCTTCGGCCTCCGCCTGGGCAGGCGTTCGCCCGCTCTTCGCCGGCACTTTCAGGCTGTGGTCGGCATCCGCGATCACGACGAGCTTCGCGCGCTTGCCGAGGCCCGCGACGACCGGTTCGAGCAAATCGATCTCGGCCAGCGAATCCCGGGCACCCGATACGAACAGCATCGGCACCTGCACGCCGGACAGATGTTCGGCCCGCTCGATCCCCGGCTTGCCCGCCGGGTGGAGCGGAAAGCCGATGAAGGCCAATCCACGCACGCCCGAAAGCGCCTCCAGCGCCTGAGCCTGCGAAGTCATCCGCCCGCCGAACGACCGCCCGCCCGCGAACAGCGGCAGGTCGGGCGCCAGCCGCGCCGCAGCAGCAGCCGCCGCCCGCACGGCCGCATGCGCGATCCGCGGCGGATCGGGCCGTTTCGAGCCCTTCTCCATGTATGGAAACTGATAGCGAAGCGTCGCGATACCGCGTTCCGCGAGCCCGTCGGCATTCGACGCCACACTCTTGTGCGTCATCCCGGCGCCGGCACCATGGGCGAATAGATAAAGCGCCCTGGCGTCAGGCGGGCGGATCAGCAGACCGGAAACGCTCCCTTCGCCAAGGGAAATTCGCAACCGCGATGAAGTTTCTTCCATACCGAAGCCTAGCAGTCCGGGTGGTCACGTTCGAGCCGTTACGGATCCGCCGGCGAGCGCAATGCCGAAGCGGGAACGGTTAACTTTCCATATAGGCTCGTTCCAAAAACCTGCATTGTTATGCTATACCGGCGCTGGGAAGGCGAAAGGTGAGGCTATGCGAAAGCTATATTTGGCCGCCGCGTTGACCTTGTTGGCGCCGGTGGCCGTTGCCGGACAGGCTCAACCCGGGAATATGCCCGCTCCGAAGCCCGATGACGTGACGGTGGTCGGAAAGCAGCCCCCGAGGTCCAAGCTGGTGTGCGAGAGGATCGTTGTTACGGGGTCAATCAAGTCGCAGAAGATCTGTAAGACCCAGGCCGAATTCGACCAGGTGCGCAAGGATAGCCTGACCGAAATCGAACGCCTGCGCGACGAGCAAAGCCGGAACCAGCAAATGGGAATTAACTGTCAATTTCTGGGGATGTGCTAAGCTTTCTGCGGTGAAGATTAACTAGGCCGCCGCCCTCGCCGCCGCGTCCCACCGCGCTGTCAGCTCACGAGCGGCCTCGACGTCCTGCGGGAAGTCGACCTCGCCCCATTCCTCGCCGTTGATGTCCAGCGCCCAGACCTCGCCGTTCTGCGCGAGGTGATGGATGACGCGGAGGTACCAGATGGTCGTGCCCTCGCTGGTGCGCATCGCCCGCTCGATCGCCTCGCGGAACTGCTCGGCGCCGCCTGAGCGGAAGGCGAGCAGACCGATCGAACTCCGCGTTGACGCCTTCGGCGATCCTCTTCCCGATGGCGCGCAAGCGGCCATCGTCGCCGGCGATCACCTTCATGTCGTCCTCGTCATAGCCGTCCTTGCGGTCGATCGTGACGCAGATGCCGCTGCGGTCGTTGCCGACGACGCGGCGCATGAGCGAACGCGAGACCAGCGTATCGCCGTTCCAGACGAGGCAATCGCCGCTCAGCTCCTCGCGCGCCATGTAGAGCGAGCCCGTATTGTCGGCGACCTTGAAGAAGGGATTGAAGATCGTCCGCACCACCGGTCCGCCAGTTCGCCGCGCAATCGCCTCCCGGACCAGCTCGTCGTGAAAGCCGGTGACAACCACCGCCTCGTGCACGCCGTTAGCCTCCAGAGTGTCGAGCTGGCGGTCGAGCAGGGTCCGTCCGTTGAAGTCGATCAGGCACTTGGGGCGGTCGTCGACCATATGGCCGAGGCGCGAGCCTTGGCCCGCGGAAAGAATGATCGCTTTCATCTTAAGCCCGCGCTTCGCTTGGAAATGAGGCAGCGATTGGGCATTAGCAGATCGGCCGTTGGAATGAGGGCAAAAGCGTGAAGAAGATCGAGGCGATCATCAAGCCGTTCAAGCTGGACGACGTCAAGGACGCGCTGCACGAGGTCGGCGTGTCCGGCATCACCGTTTCGGAAGTGAAGGGCTTCGGGCGGCAGAAGGGTCACACCGAGCTCTATCGCGGCGCCGAATATGTGATCGACTTCCTGCCCAAGGTGAAAGTCGAGGTCGTCGTCGAGGACAGCCTGGCCGAAAATGTCATCGAAGCGATCGAGAACGCCGCGCGCACCGGGCGCATCGGGGACGGGAAAATCTTCGTCATCGACGTCGAGCAGGCGATCCGGATCCGCACCGGCGACCGGGGAGCCGACGCGATTTGATGCAGTCGTCACCCTGAACCGGTTTCGGGTCCATCGCGAACAAGGGCGCCGCACAACTTGAGAATGGATGCTGAAACAAGTTCAGCATGACATCCTTCCTTCCTGGCGGCCTTTCGCTAAAGGCAGTCCCGATGGACGAGCGCCTTGCCTCCATGTCGCCGGATGAATTGCGCTCCGCCATGCGCACTCTCGGCTACCGCACGCAGAACGACCTCGCCCAGGCGATCGGCGTGTCGCGTTCCGCCGTCAGCCTGTGGCTCGAGGGCAAGGTCGGGGTGCCACGTCCGATCGCCATGCTCCTTCGAATGCTCGTCTCCGCTCAGCGCCGCGCTTACTGATGCCGCCCCTCGACGACCAACAACAAGCCGCCCGCAGCTGGTTCGAATCCCTTCGCGACCGCATCTGCGCCGCCTTCGAGGAGATCGAGCGCGAGGCCGGCTCCGACGCCTCCTTCGAGTTCACGCCCTGGGACCGGACGGACCACGGCGGCGAGCCTGGCGGCGGCGGGGTGCGCGGCCAGATGACGGGGAAAGTGTTCGAGAAGGTCGGGGTCAACGTCTCCACCGTCGGCGGCGAGTTCGCGCCCGAATTCGCGAAAAGCATCCCGGGCGCCGAGGAAGACCCGAGCTTCTTCGCGACCGGTATCAGCCTCGTCGCGCACATGGCGAACCCCCACGTCCCCGCCGTTCACATGAACACCCGGTTCCTGACCACGACGAAGCGCTGGTTCGGCGGAGGCGCCGATCTCAACCCGGCCATTCCGAACGACGAGGACACGAAGGCCTTTCACGCACGCCTGCGCGCGGCCTGCGCAGCGCATGACCCGACTTTCTATCCGCGCTTCTCGAAGTGGGCGGAGGAATATTTCTGGATCCCGCACCGCAACGTTCCGCGCGGAGTGGGCGGCATCTTCTACGACCATCTCGAAGGTCATTTCGACGCGCATTTCGCTTTCACCCGCGATGTCGGCGAGGCCTTCCTCGACGTCTTTCCGCAAATCGTCCGCAACCGGATGGACACGCCGTTCACCGACGAGGAGATGGAGCGCCTGCTGGAATTTCGCGGCCGCTATGTCGAGTTCAACCTGCTCTATGACCGCGGCACCCTGTTCGGGCTCAAGACCGGCGGCAACATCGACGCCATTCTGATGAGCCTGCCGCCGCTGGCACGATGGAAGTAGGCCCGGGCCTGGCCTACGAGCCGGTCCAGGACGGCGAGATCGTCGCGGTCGTCACCTTCCTGGAAATGCATCGGCCGCCGCCCGGCGAAGTGCCCTCCAGCGGCCTGCGGCTTCGCCAGATGCATCCGCCGATGCTCGAAGACTATCGGGCGCTCTTCCGCCGCGTTGGCGCCCGCTGGCTGTGGTTTTCGCGGCTGCTCCGTGACGACGAGTCGCTCGGGTCCATCATCCACCATCCCAGCGTCCAGATATTCGCCGTAGAGAATGAGCAGCAATCGGACGTCGGCCTGCTCGAGCTCGACTTCCGTGAGCCAGGCGAGTGCGAGCTTAGCTTCGTCGGCCTGATCCCCGAGTTGTCGGGCAAGGGTCACGGGCGCTGGCTGATTGCCGAAGCCGTCCGGCGGGCGTGGAGCGATGGCGTGAAGCGCGTTCACGTCCACACCTGCTCACTGGATCACTCGGCCGCGCTCGCCGCTTATCGCCGGGCCGGGTTCGTCGCGTTCAAGCGCGCGATCGAGCGGTTTCCCGATCCGCGGCTGCTCGGAGTCCTGCCGATGGACTGCGCGCCTCAGGTTCCCGTGATCGGGAGTCCTAGTCGGTCTCGCCCCGCCCAGCGAGCTGAACGTAGATCCGCGCGAGCATCACGGCACTGACAATGGTGAAAGCCGCCTGGACGATTCCGGCGATCAGGCTGAGCACCAGCGCCGACATGGATCCGGCAACCGGCTTGCCGAGCGACAGGATGACGATGCTCCCGACGACGGAGCGTACGGCGAGGCCGAGGATCACAATGCTGATGAGAACGAACAGCACGAAGCCAAGCAGCGGCAGATAAGAGCCGCGGGACAATTGCCAGCTTCGCTTGAAAAGATGGATCGGTCCGCCCTGCTCCGCCGCCGCGACGGGGATCGCCAGCTGGATGATCGCAAACCCGACCGCCAGCATGACGATCATCAACAGGATCAGCCAGGGCGGCGGTGTTTGCCCGGCTGCGGGCAAAGTCACCGCTCCCGCTGCCGTCAGCGGAACGGTGACGAGCATCATCGCCAGCACGAGCACGCATACGAACAGGATGAAGGTCGCGACGAGCGGGATCAGCCGCGCAAACCCACGGCCGATTGCGCCGCCCACCGTGACCGAGGGACCGATTGCGAGCCGGTTCAGCGCAACCTGCGCTGCAAGCCCGATAGCCAGCACAGCGAGATAGACGAGGCTGGATATTGCGGCAGCCTCGGGCGCCGTTGGCAGTCCGACCACACCCATGATCGTCTGCGGCAGCACCACCAGCGCCAGCGCAACGCTGACCAGAAGGCGGCCATCGCGCACAATGACGGACTTCGTTTCTTCCCAGGCCCGCGAAATCGACAATCGGCGCATCGTTACCCCATGTTCTTAACTCCGGCCGTTATGCGGGCGTGACCCACGCCATGCAATCATCCTTGCTCGCGGGCGGCCGCAGCGCCATCTCACGGTGCAGGATGGAGGTCATCGACGAGATCGAGTGGCGGGTCAGCGACCGGCCCGTTCCCTACGCGGAGGCGCTGGACTTCATGGAAACGCGCGCCGCGGCAATCCGCGAAGGCAGCGCGCGCGAATGCGTCTGGCTGCTCGAGCATCCGCCTCTCTTCACCGCCGGGACCAGCGCGGATCCCGCCGAACTGTTCAACCCGGAGAACTTCCCCGTCTACGAAGCGGGACGCGGCGGCCGTTACACCTATCACGGTCCCGGTCAGCGCGTCGGATATGTCATGGTCGACCTCGAAAGGCGCGGGAAGGACATCCGCCGCTTCGTCCACCAGCTCGAAGACTGGATGATCGGCACGCTCGCCCAGTTCGGCGTCTCAGCCCACCGGGCGCCCGGACGCATCGGCATCTGGGTCGGCGAGGGTCACGACGAAGCGAAGATCGGCGCTCTCGGCGTGCGTGTGAAGCGCTGGGTGACGCTTCACGGATTTGCACTCAACGTTGCACTGGACCTGTCGCACTTTGGCGGGATCGTCCCATGCGGTATCGCGGAGTTCGGAGTCACCAGCCTCGCCGAACAGGGGAAACAAATCCCGATGCCGAGTGTTGATGCGGCCTTGAAGCGCGATTTCCCCCGGTTTCTCAGCGGGTTGGAAAGCCAGTGTAAAGTCTCTTGATGCAGGCGCGCGCTTCAGACTATTGTCCGCGCGATTTGCGAAGTGGGGCCACCCGCTGCAGATCGCAAATAAAATAGGGAGTTTTGAATGCGTGCTCTTATCCTGGTCGCTGGTGCGGCCCTGGCGGTTTCCGCTTGCAGCAGCAAGGACAACGCCAACAACATGATGAACGTCGATGAGAACCTCACGACGACGGACATGAACGCGACGACTGACATGAACGCGACCGACATGAACATGGACGCGAACATGTCGATGAACGCGACGGACGCTGCCAACAGCGCCGCGACGGCCGCGAACAACGCTGCCGACGCTGCGAACAACGCTGCCGACGCCGCGACGAACAACGCGATGTAATTCGACGCCTCCTTTTAGGAGGCGTTGGCATTTCAAGAGGCTGCCGGTTATTCCGGCAGCCTCTTTTTTTGTCGTCACGGTTTCGGAGTTTCAGATGCGCCTGCTCATCCTCGCCCTCGGCACCTCGCTCGTGCTCACCGCGTGCAAGAACAACAACCAGAACGACACCACCGCCAACGTCGACGAGAATCTCACGGCCGAGAGCATCGTTTCCAACGACGTCACCGCGATCGATGCGGTGACTGGCGATGCCGCGAACATGGCCGCCGACGTCGACTATACGGCAGCGATCGCTGACGATCTGGCGAACGAGAGCAATGACACGGCCGCGACGAACAGTTCCTCGCGCCCCAGAAGCTCCCGTCCGGCCCCGTCACGTCCGCCAGAAACGCAGCCGGCCGCTCCAACCGAGCCGGCGGCCAACGCTACGGAGTAAGTCAGCGCAGGCCGACGACCTTGTGCGCTTGTAGCGACAGGCGCCATTTCGGACGCTCCATGGCCAGCCTGACGGCAGCCTGCATGGCTTCGTCGCGCGCCTCGCAATCCATGGGCTGGACGAGGAAATGGTCGAAGCTCCAGCCCTCGACCTCCGCCGGATCCATTCCGTCCTGAGGCCAGACGAGCTTCAACTCGTCGCCGCTGCGCTGAACCACGTCGGTTCCCGCTTTCGGGCTGATGCACAGCCAGTCGATGCCGGGTGTCGCCGGAAGCGTCCCATTGCTTTCCACGGCGACTCGGAAGCGGCGACGATGAAGCGCGTCGATCAGCGCAGCGTCGAGCTGTAGCATTGGCTCGCCGCCGGTGATCACCACCAGCCGCCGCTCCTCGCCGCCGCTCCACAGATATTCGACATGAGCCGCAAGCTCATCGGGACTGCCGAACTTCCCGCCGCCCTCACCGTCCGTGCCGACGAAATCGGTATCGCAGAAGCGGCATTGCGCCTCCGCGCGGTCCTGCTCGCGGCCGGACCAGAGGTTGCACCCGGCGAAGCGCAGGAACACGGCGCGGCTGCCGGCCTGCACTCCCTCGCCCTGGAGGGTCAGGAAACATTCCTTGACCGCATAGGTCATGCGTAAACCGTCGGGTCCTCGAGACCCGCATCCGCAAATCCCCTGGCGCGCAACCGGCAAGCATCACACTTTCCGCAATGCCGCCCGTCCACCGGGTCGTAGCAGCTGTGGCTGAGACCCGCGTCGAGACCCAGGCGCTGCGCCTCGCGGGCGATGTCCGCCTTGGTCATGTGCAGCAGGGGCGCGTGGATGGTGAAGCCCTCGCCCTCGACGCCCGCCTTCGTCGCGACGTTCGCGAGGCGCTGGAATTCCTCGATGAACTGCGGCCGGCAATCGGGGTAGCCGGAATAATCGAGCGCATTCACGCCGACGTAAATGTCGCGCGTGCTACTCGCTTCGGCGAGGCCCAGCGCAAGGCTCAGGAAGATCGTGTTGCGCGCAGGCACGTAGGTGACCGGTATCCCCTCACCGACCCCATCCTTCGGAACGTCGATGTCGCCGGTCAGCGCCGAACCGCCGAAAGCCCTCAAGTCGAGCGGCAGGACGATGTGCCGGTCGGCAAGCTTCGCTGCAACGGCGCGCGCCGCGTCCAGCTCGACGCGGTGACGCTGACCGTAGTCGACCGTCAGAGCCGTGATCTCGAACCCAGCTTCGCGCGCTAGCGCGGCGCACACCATGGAATCGAGCCCGCCGGACAGAAGGACGACCGCGCCTTTCAAAGATCGATCCCCATCCGTGGCGCCGCCCAGAACCACAAAGCGTAAAGCGCAAGCGTGCCGGCAACGCTGGCCGCGAGGCTCGGCCAAAAGCCGACGCCCGATCGCAGCAGCGCAGGAAGCGCCAGGAACATCGGCAGCGAAGGAAGGATGAACCAGAAGGCGCTCGACGAAAGCTGCGCGATCCGCTCCGGATCGTGGGCGTCGCGCCATAACCAGATCATCGCCAGCAAGGACGTCAGCGGCAGCGACGCGACCAGCCCTCCCCAGCCGGGATAGCGACGCGCGATTTCCGAAACGGCCGCGACGATCATCCCTGACAGCCCAGCCTTGATCAGCAGATAAATCATGGCCCGGCGATCTAGGCTCGCAATGCGCCAGATGAAAGAAGGGCCGCCCGTTCCGAGGAGGGGCGGCCCAGGTATCGGGCATCTCTGCCCGATGGGAGGAAAGCGTGCCAAATCCGGCACGACTCTCCATTACACCGCACTGTTTAAACGTGGCCTTAATGGCTCGAGGCAGTGGACCCCGAAGCGCAATCGCCGACACGGCGCGCCTGCAGCACATAACTGAACGGCAGCTGCTCCGAGATTCCCTGAGTGTCGATCCGAAGCGAGCGAGGCGTGATGACGTCGATTTGGCTCCGGCCAAATCCGGCGGCGCCGCAGCTATATTCGACGATGATCGAGTGGCCTCGGTCGCTGATGATCTTCGGCTTGCACGCACGGCCGCGATGCTCGAACCTGGCCAACGCAACCAATTCCGTCACGCATTGCCGGATCGGCGAATTAGTGCCCGCGGCACCGCTGAATTCCCACAAGCCAGGCTGAACGCCGGCAAGCGCCGACGGCTGCTGCGCCGCGGTCACGGCAAATGCAGCACCGATCGCTGCCCCTCCGGCCAGAAAGCACGTGAACCTAGCCATGCGATCTCCTTTAACACGGGCCGGTTAATCGCTGAATTCAAAAGAAAGCTTACCGGCTCACGTCAGTTCGGCGGGTTCGATCGAGAAGCTCGACGAGCAAAAGGCGCAGTCGACGCGGATCAGCCCATCGTCGCCGACCATCGCGTCGCGTTCGTCAGGCGGAAAACGGGCAATCACCGACCGCACGTAGGCAGGATCGCACCGGCATCCCCTGCGGAGCGGCGTCGCCGCCAGCGTCCTCACCTCATCCTCCTCATGGAACAGCCGCCAGATGAGGTCGTCGAGCGGCAGCGACGGGTCCGTCAGCTCTTCGGGCTTCAACGACCCGCCGAGGATGGCCACATGCGGCCAATCAGGATGATCGAGCCGGGTATGGAGCCGTTCGCGGCCCTCCTCCCCCTCGGGAAGGTGTTGAAGCAGGAGCCCGCCCGCGGACCAATGCTCGCCGTTCTTGACGGCCGCGAGGCGCACTAGGCTCGGGATCTGCTCCGACTGCGCGAAATAGCTCTGGGCGGCCTCGCCGAGGTTCTTGCCCTCCAGCGGCACGATGCCCTGGTAACGCTCCTTGGCGACCGGCTGATCGAAGGTGATCGCGAGATAGCCCTTCCCGAATAACTCCTGCAACGTCGGCGTCTCTGGCGCGGCGGCGAGCCGCTGCCGGGTCATGACGGATGTAGCCCCGCAGTTCCCCGCCGCGATAATCGCAGACCATCAGGTCGATGATCCCGCCTTCGGTCTGCGCCTGGAACGTCAGCTGTCCCTGCGGCTCCTTGAGCAAGGAGCCCAGCAGCGCGGTCAGCGTCAAAGCCTCGGCGAGCAGGTTTTCAATCGCGGGCGGATATTCGTGCGCTGCAAGGATCGAATTGACGACGGCTCCCAGGCGCGCGATCCGGCCCCGCGCATTGCGGGAGGGGATCGCGACGCCGAGCGCGACGTCCGTATTGAGCTCAGTTGTCGGCATGTCCCTTAAATAGGATACGCCCTACCCTCGCTCAACTGCCTAGGCGGCCGCGGCCGGAACCTCATATTCGGCAGCCGCGGCGGACAGGCCTTCGACAAACTCGCGGATGTGGCTTTCGTCGATGGTCAGCGGCGGAAGCACGCGCATCACATTGTCGCCCGCGCTGACCGTCAGGATGCCCTTGGTGCGCAGGTAGGTCACGAACGCGCGGCTGTCGGTCTTCATCCGGATGCCGAGCATCAGGCCGACGCCGCGGACGCTTTCGAACAGATGATCGTGGTTGGGCATCATCTGCTCGAGCGCCGCACGCAGCCGCTCGCCCTTTTCACGGACGGAGCGAAGAAAGTCCTCATTGGCGACGATGTCGAACACCGCCTGCCCTGCGGCCATCGCCAGCGGATTGCCGCCGTAGGTCGACCCGTGCGTGCCGATCACCATTCCGGCAGCAGCCTTTTCGGTCGCGAGGCAGGCCCCCATTGGGAAGCCGCCGCCGATGCCCTTTGCCGAAGCCATGATGTCCGGCGTCACGCCGTAATGCTCGTACGCATAGAGCGCGCCGGTCCGCGCGACGCCGCACTGCACTTCGTCGAACACCAGCATCAGGTCCTGTTCGTCGCAGGCCTGCCGAAGGCCGGCGAGGAACTCGTGCGTTGCCGGCCGGATACCGCCTTCGCCCTGGATCGGCTCGAGCAGGAAGCCGGCGGTATTCTCGTCGATCGCTGCCAGCGCGCCCTCGAGGTCGTTGAACTCGACAACCGTGAAACCGGTCAGCAGCGGCGCGAAGCCGTCGCGGAGCTTCGCCTGATCGGTGGCGCTGATCGTCGCCATCGTCCGGCCGTGGAAGGCGTTCGAGAAGGTGATCAGATTGTGCTTGTGCGCATTGCCCTTGGCGAAGTGATAGCGGCGCGCCGTCTTGATCGCGCACTCGACCGCCTCAGCGCCCGAGTTGGTGAAGAAGACCGTATCCGCGAACGTAGAGTCCACCAGCCGCTGCGCAAAGGCTTCACCCTGCGGGCTCCCGTACAGGTTCGACACGTGCATCAGGGTCGCGGCCTGGTCCTGAATCGCCTTCGTCAGATGCGGGTGACCGTGGCCCAGAAGGTTGACTGCAATGCCCGCCGCGAAGTCCAGATAACGCTCGCCCTGCTCACCGTAGAGATAGGATCCCTCGCCCCGCACCGGACGGACCGGCGAACGCGGATAGACGGGCATGAGCGGCGTGATGGCCATGGATTTCAGGCTCCTGAAGCGACGGATTTTCGATGCCGCGAGCTATAACCAGCGGCACCGGAAAGGGCAAAAGCCGAGCCGGCGACAAGAGAAAGGCGCCCCGCCTTTCGACGGAGCGCCTTCCTTTATTCTTTTAAGACGAACGGCTTAGTCGTGGCGATAGCCGCGGTCGTCCTCGCGACGGTCGTTGCGGCCGTCATGGTCACGATCGCTCCAGGCGCGGTTGTAATTGCCGCCGTAGCGGTTCGCGAGCGAGACCTGGACGCGCTGCTCGAGGCGAGCGATGCGAACGTTGATATCTCTCGCTTCATAGCCGTTCAGGCCATAGCGCGTGGCGCGCTGCAGGCGGTTCTCGATCTGGTTCGCTTCACGGCGCAGGCGGTCGGCCTGTCCGTCGCGAATGCGGTCGCGGCGATCGAGCTGCTTGATCTGGCGCTGCACCGCGTTGATGCGGACCTGAAGCGAACGGGCGTTCTGGTAGCCCTGATAGCCATAGGCATTGCCGTAGGGCGCGGCATATTGCGCGGCGGCCGGCGTCGCGAACGCGAGAGCCGATCCAGCGGCAGCAAGGGCAAAAACGATCTTCTTCATGAGAGCTCTCCTATTGAGCGATTGATGTCGGGGTTTTCCCCGATTCGCATTGAGGAGAGGCTGAACGTGGCCGTTATCCGCTGTTCAACTATCTTAATACACTAACTCGTTGATTTGCTTCAGTTCTTGATTTTCCATCCACTTTTTAGGGCCCAATAGCACACCGCGCACAGCATCAGGTTGAGCCCCAGAAGTGCAAGGCCGCCCACGAACAGCGGCGAATCGCTCACGCCGAGGAACCCTGCGCGAAAGCCCGAGATCACGTAGAAGAAGGGATTGGCGTGGCTGACCTTCTGGAATGCCGGCGCAAGCTGGTGGATCGAGTAGAAGGTGCCCGAAAGCAGCGACAGTGGCGTGACGACGAAATTCGTGACCGCGGCCGCATGGTCGAACTTGTCGGCCCACAGGGACGTCAGCAGGCCCAGAAACGAGAGCATCAGCGCTCCCATCAGCCCGAAATAGACGATCAGCTCGGGCCGGCGGACGGTAACCGACACGCCTGGCCACAGGAGCATCGCCAGCCACACGGCGAAGCCGACGAGGACCGCACGGGTGACGGCGGCGCCGATCAGCCCCGCGATCAGCTCCCCGGTCGAAAGGGGCGGCATCAGATAATCGATGATGTTCCCCTGAATCTTGCCGACCAGCAGCGAGAAGCTCGAATTGGCGAAGGCGTTCTGGATCATCGCCATCACGATCAGGCCCGGCGCAATGAAATCGGCAAAGTGGATGCCCATGATCGTGCGTCCGCTCCCTCCGAGCGCGACGGTGAAGACGGCGAGATAAAGCAAGGTCGTGATCGCCGGCGCCCAGACGGTCTGCATCTGGACCTTGAAGAACCGGCGCACCTCCTTGATATAAAGGGTCTTGAGGCCTCCCCAATTGACGCCCTTGAGCACCGGGTCGCCCGGCGTTCGCTGCACCCATGGCGCGGCTTGGGAGTTGGGAGATCGATCGTTCACGGGTGACGCGCCTATCGCTGGCGTGCCCCACCGGCAAGAGAAGCGGAGCTGAAGTAAGAATGTCCTGGACCGACGAGCGCATCGAGCGCCTGAAAACAATGTGGGCCAAAGGCGCCACGGCGAGCCAGATCGCCGACGAGCTTGGCGGCGTCAGCCGCAACGCGGTGATCGGCAAGGCCCATCGCCTCGGCCTCGAACAGCGCCCCTCCCCCGTGAAGGCGGGCGAGGAAAAGGAAGCGAAGAGGCCCGCCGCCGCTGTCGCTGCCACCCCTCCGAAACCCGCGCCCAAGGCCGAAGCGCCGAGGCCCGCTCCTTCGGCTGCTGCCACGACGGAATCCTCCGCTCCGCGATCCACAAACCCGCCGCGCTCTGCGCCGGAAATGCAGTACCGCTCGATCGGCCCCGGCGGCTTTATCCGGCAGGGTCCCGGCGATCAGCAGCCACCAATCCCGCCGGCCCCGCCGCGTCGTCTGGTGCCGGCCAAGCCGAGCCCGGAAGTTGCCGACAAGACGAGCCTGCTCGAGCTCAACGACCGCGTTTGCAAGTGGCCGATCGGCCACCCCGGCGAGCCCGACTTCCATTTCTGTGGCGAACAGGCGAACCCCGGCTTCCCCTATTGCGTGACCCATTGCGGCGTCGCCTATCAGGCGCAGCTCCCGCGCCGTGACCGCCGCCCGCCGCCGCCGCTTCCCTTCGGCGGTCCCCGCGTCCGCTAGGACCTGAGGAACGCCCGCAGCTCGCGGGTGAAAACGGGCCACGCCGGCTCATTGCCGAGCAGAATATGGTTCGCGCTGTCGAGCTCGACCATGCGCGCGCCCGGAATCGTCGCCGCGACGTGCTGGCCGTAGGCGAGCGGCGCATTCGCGTCCTGTTTGGAATGGCACACGAGCGTTTCCGCGCGAACCTTCGCTAATTCATCGCGCACGTCGATGTCGGCCGCGACCTCGATCATTTCCTGCAGCCGGGGCACCGGCCCAAGCCCCTCGAAATGGCGGTTGTGCCAATCGATCAGCTCCGCATCGGCATGCGGGAAGTATAAGGTCAGGAACATCTCGCCCAGCAAGCTGCGGCGGAATGCCCATTCGCGCTGATTCATTTCCATCAATGAATTGCGCCAGGCCAACTCTTCCGGATCGGCACGAACCCGCCAGCCGCAAGCGAAGCTGTTCACCAGCACCAGCTTGCGGATTCGCTCCGGATTCCTGGCCGCATAAGCGATCGCAATCGCCGCTCCGTGCGCGACTCCGATCAGGTCACACTGCTCGAGCGCCGCATGGTCGATCACGGCAGCGAGGTCGTCGACCATGGCTTCGAAATCGAACCTGGGCGGGTCGGCGTCGGACTGGCCGAAACCCCGCATGTCGGATCGGATGAACCGGCTCAGCCTCGAGCATTCGGCGATCCAGTGGCGGGATGAGGGATTCGATCTGTCGAGAACCAGGTTGGTGATCCAGTTCGGCGCTTTCACCAGCGGGTAGCCGGATCCCGTTTCGGCATAAGCGATCTTCACGCCATCGGCCGAAATGCACGTGCGGATATCGTCCTCCGCGACGTTCGGAGCCGCGGTCTTCGCGACGGCCGGCAGGATGTCCGCGTCGGCATTGAAGAAGGCGCGACTGCCCTCGACGAACAGCTGCCAGGCGGGCTCCGCTTCGATCAGGATGTGGTTGCGGCTGTCCAGAGGCACGAAGGTCGCACCGGGGATTCCGCGCGCAATCTCCTCGCCGCGCGAGAAATGCACGGCCTGATCGTCGCGCGAATGGAAAATCAGGGTTGGAGTTTTCACCTGTCCGAGCAGGTCGCGCACGTCGATATTGCCGAGCACCCGCTGCAGCCGCACGGCATTCTCCGGCGAAGCCGAGAGGCGCTGCATCTCGTTGAACCAGCCCATCTGCTTGGGCGACGCGCCCGGAATGTAGAGGTTGGTGAACAGCTGGCGGTAGGCCGGATTGTCGGCGCCCCAGCCGACCTCGGCTCAGCGTCATCATCGCCTCGCGCCGCGCGACTTCCGCCGGGTTCGCATGGACGGCCCAACCGGCGGCATAGCCATTGCACGATCACCAGCCGCCGGACGCGGTCGGGATGACGAACGGCGAACGCGACCGCGACCGCGGCGCCCTGGCTGATGGCAAGCAGGTCGAATTGCTCCAGGCCGAGCTCGTCAACGACGCACTTCGAGGTCGTCGACGAAGGCATCGAGCGAAAGCTCGGGCGTATCCCAGTCCGACAAGCCGTTGCCGCGCTCGTCGTAGCGGATCAGCGAGTGCCCCTTCGTGAATTCGTGGATCCACTGCCGCCACAGCGGGCTTTCCCAGTCATATTCGATATGGTTGAGCCAGTTCGCCGTCTTCACGATCGGCGGCCCCTCCCCGACGACCGAATAAGCGAGGCGAGTCCCGTCGGCGGCGGTCGTGTACAAGACTTGCTGCGGCGGAAGCTCGAGCGTTGAGACTTGCGGCCTCGGCCTTTTCCTCCGCCTCGATGCGCCGCCGCCACGTCGCCGGCGGCTCGCCATATTCGCGCTTGAACGCGCGGTTGAAGGCCGCCTCGCTGTTGAAGCCGACGGCATAAGCGATGTTGGCGGTGTTTTGCTTGCCCTCGCGCAGCATGTTGGCCGCGATGCGCATCCGCCACCGCGCGCAATAGCGCATCGGCGGCTCGCCCAGCAGCTCGGCGAAGCGCTCGCCGAGCACGGTGCGCGACACGCCCGCCTCGCGCGCCAGCAACTCGACGTCCAGCTCCTCGGCGTAACGGCTGTGGATGATCGACAGCGCCCGCGACACCGCCGGGTCGGCGAGCCCGCGCAGCCAGCCGCTTGCTCCGGCCGGAAGCCGTTCGACATATTCGCGCACCGCCTGCGCCACGAACAGCTCGGCAAGCCGGGCGACCACGTCCGGCGACGGCTGCTGCTCGGCCAGGAAGCGCATCGAGCTGTCGAGCCATTCCGCCTCGCCGCCAGCGACGCTCGAGCGTCAGCAGCGGCGGCAAGGCGTCGAGCAGCGGATGCTCGCTATCCTTCGCCGTCGCCAGGAATCCGCACCACACCTCGGCCTTCGGCACCGTCGGTCCCGGTCGTCACGCGATGGACGCCGTCGGCGGTGACCTTGCTGATCTCGCTCGGCATCGGCCGGCGCCAGCCCGGTCCGGCTGGCCAGCTTGTGCGGGTCGTTGCGCGGCAGGATCGCGATGTCGCCCGCGCTCAAGGTGACCGGCGGCCATCCCGTCGACCTCGACGATCAGCTGGCCCGAGCGGACGTAATGATAGCTGATCAGCTTGTCGGGCATCGGGAAGAAGGGCGCGAAATGGTCCGGCGTGAATTCCGCGTCCACGCAGAAGTCGCCGCTGAACTCGCCATCGATGACCACCCCGCCGGTCAGGCGAAGCGAGCCCAGGATGTGGTCCAGGACGTCCATACGCGCCCCCATTGCCGGGTCAATCCGGCGTTTCGGTCAATTTATCCGGCAGGCCGGTCATTTTGGCAATCGGCAGGCTCGCCTAGATGACTCGCTCGTCAATTCGGAACACGATTCATCGGGCTGGGAAAGTCATTTCCCAGAGAGGGGCAGACTCGTTCCGGTGAAACGAAGGGGTATAAAAGATGAACTGCAATGAAAGGATCTGCGCTCCGGGAGCGCGGCGATCGTCTTCTTTACGGTGACTGCAAGCGCGACCGCAGTGGCGGCCGCTCTTCTCCCGTTCTTCATCAATTGATAAGCCAAGGAGAGAAGAAGAGATGTATCACGACTTCAACTATGAGGCGACGCTGGCCTCCTCGCTCCGCGCCGCAGTGGCAGCTCGACGACGTGCTGCGCGCCGACCAGGAGCTCGATTTCTCGCGCAACTTCATGCCCGAGAGCCTGGCCCGCACCGCCGCGCTCGCCGAGCCTGACTCGGTTCGAGCAGCGCGTCCTCAACCAGATCAGCGCGCACCAATATCTGTGCATCTTCGGGATCGTCGAGGAGTTCATCCTTCCGTTCCTGGTCGACCATGCGCGGCCGATGCTGCGCGACGACGACTGGCGGGTCCGCGCCCTGCTCAATTTCGCCAGCGAGGAAGCCAAGCACATCCATCTGTTCAAGCGCTTCCACGAAGCGTTCGTCCGCGGCTTCCCGGTCGAATGCCAGATGATCGGCCCGTCCGAGGCGATCGGCGCGGAGGTGCTCCGCCACGACCCGCTCGCGGTCGGGCTGGTCATCCTGATGATCGAGTGGATGACCCAGGCGCATTATCTCGGGTCGCATCCGCGACGACGGCGACATCGATCCTTTGTTCAAGAGCCTGCTGCAGCATCACTGGATGGAGGAAGCCCAGCACGCCAAGCTCGACACGCTGATCGTCGAGGCGCTCGCGGAAGGCCGCAGCGAAGCAGCAGATCGACCGCGCCATCGACGAGTTCTTCGAGATCGGCAGCGTTCCTCGACGAGGGCTTGCAGATGCAGGCCGGGTTCAACCTCGACGCGCTCGAAAAAGCGATCGGCCGCAAGCTCGCCGACCGCGCGACGATGCTCCTCGCGCAGCAGCACCAGGCCGCGCGCTGGACCTACCTCGGCTCGGGCATGGTCCACGAGCGCTTCAAGGCGACGCTCGAGACCATCTCGCCGCGCGCCGCGGCACGCATCGCCGAAGCGGCCCCGCTGTTCGCCTGAACAAACCCACCATACGACAAGGAGAAATACCATGCTCGACACCGTGAAGAGCCGCGTCAACGGCCTCGACCTCACCGCTCTCGGCGAGATCGTCGAAGCGATCGAACAAGATGCCGAGCAAGGCGAAGGTCGGCTTCGACGTCACCACCCGCTGGACCGGCCAGACCCGCAGCGAGACGACGGTCGACGGCTTCACCCTTGGCGGCGAGCGCATCGCCCGCAGCCACAAGATCGTCGCCGACGAGCCGTACGAGTTGCTCGGCGCCGACAGCGCGCCCAACCCGCAGGAGCTGCTGATGGCGGCGTTCAATGCCTGCATCATGGTCGGCTATGTCGCCGGCGCGGCGATCAAGGGCATCACGCTGACCAAGCTCGAGATCCGCACCAAGGGCAAGCTCGACCTGCGCGGCTTCCTCGGCCTCAGCGACAGCGTTCCGCCGGGCTATGAAGCCATCGACTACGAAGTGCGGATCAAGCGGCGACGGGACTCCCGAGCAGTTCGAGGAAATCCACCAGAACGTGATGAAGACCTCGCCCGAACTACTTCAACATGAGCCGGCCGATCCGGATGAACGGCGTCCTCCAGGTCGCCTAGCCCCCTTCCCGGGCGCGCAATCCCCTCCCCTCATGCGCGCCCGGGATACCAACAGGAGAATTCAAACGTGGCTGATCTTGGAATTCAAAAGCCGAACCCGAACAAGGCGCTTTGGGAAAAGGGCGACTTCACCCGCATCGCGGAAACGATGCGCCAGAGCGGCGAGGAGTTCGTCGAAACGCTCGGCATTCGCGAGGGCATGAAGGTCCTCGATCTGGGCTGCGGAGACGGCACGACCGCGCTCCCTGCAGCACGGCGCGGCGCCGACGTTCTCGGCGTCGATATCGCGGAGAACCTCGTCGCCGCAGGCAATGCGCGAGCGCGCGAAGCCGGCCTGTCCAACCTGCGCTTCGAGGAAGGCGACGCGTCCAGCCTTTCCAACATCGCCGATTCCAGCTTCGACCTCGTCGTCAGCGTCTTCGGCGCCATGTTCGCGCCGCGGCCGATCAACGTCGCGCGCGAGATGGTGCGCGTCACGAAGCCAGGCGGGCGGATCGTCATGGGCAACTGGATCCCGGGCGACCCGACGCTCGTCGCGCAGATCCTGCGCATCAGCACCGCCTACACGCCGCCGCCGCCCGAAGGCTTCGTCAGCCCGATGACCTGGGGTGACGAGCTCCTCGTCCGCGATCGTTTTGAAGCTGCGGGCATCTCGCCCGACAACATCCGCTTCGATCGCGCGACGTGGCACTTCCGCCAGCCCGGCCAGCCGTCGGGCCTGCTCGCGATCTTCCGTAGCTTCTACGGCCCGACGATGAACGCGTTCGACGCGGCGGAGAAGACCGGCCGCGCCGACGAGCTCCGCCGCGAACTCGAAGCTCTATTCGAAACGCAGAACCGGGGCGGTGCGGACACCGACATCCCGGCAACCTTTCTCAAGGTGACCGTGACCAAGTAAAGGCGTCGATCAGTCGGCAGGCCTCGGAAGCTCGGCTTTCGGGGCCTTGTCCGCTTCGCGCAGGAAAGCCCGAAGCTCGCGCCTAGCGTTCTCCCACGCCGGCTCGTTGCCGATGATCACGTGATTGTCGCTGTCCAGCTCCACCAGCCGCGCGCCGGGAATCGCCTCTGCAATTTCCTTGGAACAACCGACACCGATTACGCGGTCGCCCCTGCTGTGCATGACCAGCGTCTCCGCCCGGATCGATGGGATCTCGCGGACCACGTCCACGCTTCGGAAGACGTCCATGATCTCTTCGTCGAGATCCATGATCGTGACCAGCCGTTCTCCGAACCAGTCGACGGTCTCCCCGCGCGCGCCGGGCCAGTAGAGCGAGCCCAGCATCTGCGCGAACACGCCGCCGTCCCCCGTCTGATAGTTGCGTGCGAACTCGATGAGTGTTTCGCGCCTTTTGATCTCCGCCTCGTCGCCGCGCACGGCATATCCGCGAGCATAGCCGCCGATGAGAACAAGCTTGCGGACCCGGTGCGGATGACGCGCCGCATAAGCGAGCGCGATGTTGACCGAGTGCGAGAATGCCAGGATGTCGAAGCGCTCGGCGCCGATCTCCTCCGCGACAGCCTCGAAATCCTCGTAGAGCGCCTCGAACGTCCAGCGCGTCGGATGACGTTCGGAAATGCCGGAGCCGCGGATGTCGGACCGGATCAGTCGCCGGCCATCGATGGCCTCGGCCAGCCAGTGCCGCCACACCGGGCTCGACCAGTCGCTCTCGATCCTGTGATACCAGACCGCGGGCATCAGCGTCGGATAGCCCTCGCCCATGGCGCTGAAGCCGATGCAGCTGCCGTCCTTCGACAGGCACGATCCCTTTCGCTGCGATCGGATCGCGGCACGCAGCCGCTTCTCCGGATCGTCGGCATGCGCGGGCTTTCGCGCGAGAGCCTGCTGGTCCGCGACGCGGCGCTTCCAGGTGACCGGGGGAACGCCGAACTCGCGCTTGAACGCGCGGTTGAACGCCGCCTCGCTGTTGAAGCCGACGGCGTAAGCGATGTTGGAGCTGCTTTCCTTCCCGGCGCGAAGCATGTTCGCGGCGACCCGCATGCGCCATCTGGCGCAGTAGCGCATCGGCGGCTCGCCCAGCAGTTCGACGAACCGCTCGCCGAGCGCGCTGCGCGAAAGCGCGGCTTCACGGGCAAGCTCCTCGAGGTCGAGGTCCTCCGCGAAGCGCGCGTGAATGACGGAGAGCGCTTTCGCAACGTTGGGATCGTTCAGTCCGCTGAGCCATCCGCCGTCGCCGCCGCGTAATCCGGCAACATGCGATTGGACTGCGTGGCGGAAAGCCATCTCCGCGACTTGCGCTACGGCTTCGGGCGCCTGGCGCGCCCCCTTCAGCAGCTTGATCGTGCTGTCTAGCCATTCGTCCTGCGCCTGGGTGACGTCCACGGCGAGCAGCGGCGGAAGCGAGTCCATCAACGGATGCCCCGGACTCTCGATGCCGAGGAAGCCGGTCAGGAACTCCGCCTCTGGCCCCTCCCCGCCGATCTCGATGCGCGCAACGCCGCCGGGTCCGGCGGTCACGAACTCATGGGAGTTCGAGCGGCTGCTGGGTGGCCGATGTGTACAGCTGGTGCCGGTCGTTGTGCGGGAAGATTAGCATCGACCCGGCGCCAGCGGCCACCGCGGGCTGACCCTCGACCTTGGCGTAGATCTGTCCCGTCTGGACATAATGATAGGCGATGACCGGTCCGCCCACCGGGAACAGGTCCGCCACATCCTGCGGCAACAGATGGGACGACACGCACCAATCCCCGCGCGCGCGCCCTTCCAGAATGACTCCCCCGTTGAGCCTCAGGGAATTGAGCACTTGAGTCAGTACGTCCACCGGCGCCCCCGCCTGCCGGCCGATAACCGGCATTTCGATCAATTTATCCGGCAGTTGGATCATTTTCGCAAACGCGGATCACGCGTAGAGGCTCGCCTCACAATCACAGCGTGAATCTTCAACCCAGGCATCCTGCGTTCCCGGGCCGGGGAAGGACTCACGATTCGCGAAAAGGGGTTTCGCAAATGGATCAGGACGAAAACGCGATTCGCTCAGGCAGCGCCGCGGTCTTTTTCTTCGTGCCGCTTGCATGCTTTGGCGCGCTGCTCAGCGCGCTGCTTCCACTCTTCATCCATTGAACGGCAATGGTGCAGGCTGAATTCGGCATCGTGACTGAGCTGCAACGCTCGCGCAGAGGCCGAATTGGCGGCTGCTCTTTGCCCGGCAGACAGGGACTCGAAAGATGACTCAGGAACTTCTTGAGCGGACCGTGCGGGACTGGGTTCATACGAACCCGAACCGCGGTGCGCGCGAGCTTGGCCGCCTTGCGGCGGAAGCCGCGACCCCGCGCTCGGCGGACGAGATCGCCGATGCGCTCATTCGGCTCGCAGGTCGCACGCATTTCGCGAGCAGCCGCGCTTGGTGAGCCGGTGGCAATCACGGCGGCCTCCCCAGGGCTGCCCGACAAAGGGGTGAAAGATGAAATACGACAGGATCGACGACAAAGCCCGGGTATGGGTTCTCATGCGCGGCGATGACGGGAAGCTCCACGAGGAGCTGGACCCGCAACTCCTCGCGTCGATCGGCGGCGCCCATTCGGCGGAAGAGGTGGCGGACGTGCTGATCACCGCTGCCGGCGCAATGGAGCTCGCCGAGACCCGTCTTTGGTGACAGGCGAGTTCGCAGTGCGACATGAACGGATAGGCGGCCGGCGCGGCCTGATGCTGCGCGAGGTCGCCGCTTATGCCGAGCGGTACGGCAGCGACGAAACACTGCATCCGGCTGCCGAAGAGCCGTCGAACCTTCGCGCCCGCTTCGATATCGGACTGCCGGATAAAGGCAGGGACCATGAAGACATCATCGCGGACCTGATCGCCGCTGCCGAGCCCGGCCTCGCCCGGTCGACGAAGCCGGGCTTCCTTTCTTGGGTCATAGGTGCGTCGCACCCGGCCGGTGTCGCCGCGGATTGGCTGACATCGGTCTGGGGCCAGAATGCGGGCATCTACCAGACGTCGCCGGCTTCGGCGGCGTGCGAGGATGTCGCGGTGGGCTGGCTTCTCGACTTGCTGGACCTGCCGGCGTCGAGCGGCATCGGGCTAGTCACCGGTGCGACCATGGCCTCGTTCGTATGTCTTGCAGCGGCGCGGGGCGAGGTGCTCCGGCGCGCCGGCTACGACATCGACGAATACGGGCTTACCGGCGCACCGCCGATCAACATCGTTATCGGCGCCGACGCGCACGTCTCCAACCATGTCGCCTTGCGCTACCTCGGCTTCGGGCGGGCAAGCATCATCGAGGTCGATGCGGACCGGAATGGACTGATGCGCACGGCCAGCCTCGAAGCCGTTGCAAGCGGGCTCGATGGACCGACGATCATCATTGCCCAGGCAGGCCATATCAATTCCGGCGGCTTCGACGATTTCCGGGTGGTAAGCGAGATCGCTTCAAGGCTGGGCGCCTGGCTCCATGTGGACGGAGCATTCGGGCTCTGGGCCCGCGCGACGCCGGCGCTGAAGCCGCTGGCCAGCCACGTCGAACAAGCGGAACTCGTGGGCGGTCGACGGGCACAAATGGCTGCAGACGCCGTACGACAGCGGCATTGCCATCGTCCGCGACGCGGCAGCTCATCGCAGGGCCATGACCAAGTCGGCGGGCTATCTGACCGAGGATGCGGGGGACGGCCGCAACCCATCGGCCTACGTGCCCGAGCTTTCACGCCGCGCACGCGGCTTCGCGCTGTGGGCAATGCTTCAGGCGCTTGGGCGGAACGGCATCGCGCGGCTTGTCGAACAGCATTGCGCGGCCGCCGCGCGGCTAGCCGAACGATGCGAACGGATTCCCGGCGTCACCGTCTTGAACGACGTAGTGCTGAACCAGGTTGCTCTCAGCTTCGGCGAGCGCACCCAGGAAGTGTGCGACCGCTTGAACGAGACGGGACGCTTCTTCCTTCGTACCGCCGATTGGCGCGGCGAGACGATCATGCGTGTGTCGTTCAGCGGCTATCCCACAAACGAAGAGACAGCCGACGAACTTGCCCGGGCGATCTCTCGCATTCTGCAAGACTGAAAAGGCCCCGCAAGCACGCAGCTCCCGGGGCCTTTCGTTGACGAAGCTTAAGCCTTCGCTTCGGCCTCAATTGCCTGGCGCTCCAATCCGGAGCCGACGCTGATCTTCCGCGGCTTCATTGCCTCCGGAATTTCGCGCACCAGCTCGATCGACAGTAGCCCATCCTTGAGGTCCGCGCCGCGCACCTGGATGTGATCGGCAAGCGCAAAGCGGCGCTCGAACGACCGGTTCGCGATCCCGCGGTAGATGAAGTCGGTGCCGTTCTCATCCGCTTCTTCGGATTTGCGGCCCGAGACGACCAGCACGTTCTGCTGGGCCGTGATGTCGATCTCGTCGGGCTTGAAGCCGGCGACGGCGAGCTGGATGCGATACTCATTCTCGCCCTCCTTGATGAGGTCGAAGGGCGGGTAATTTTCCTGACCCTGTCCCAGCGTGCTGTTTTCCAGCATGTCGAACAGGCGGTCGAAGCCGACCGTGGAGCGCCGGTACGGCGCGAAATCGAAAGCACTACGCATAGATTTGTCCTCCTCTTGAGCGACTAGGCGGGACGATGCTGCGCGTATGGGCGGCTCGACCCGTCGCCGGACCCAGATGGCGTCCGGCAGGCGCGATTTGGTTCGCGAGCAAGTGTTTTCAAGACGCCGTTTGGCGGTTTGTCGAAAGCCTCTGGAACTGCGCCAACGCACGGTCAGACTTGCCCATCGAGGGGGAAGTCATGAGGGACTTGCTGTTTCTACCGCGCAACGCGCGCTTCGCCGATTTCGGGCTGCTGCTGTTGCGCAGCGTCACCGGCGCGTTCCTGATCTACCAGAGCCACGACAACGTCCTCTCGGCGACGCGGATGGACGAGTTCGTGAAGTTCCTCGCGCAGTTCGGATTCCCGGCGCCGGAGATCTTGGCGCCGCTGGCGGTCTACGCGCAGCTCGCCGCGGGCATCGGCTTCATCATCGGCCTGTTCACGCGATGGCTAGGCCTCATCACCTGCTTACAGTTCATCGTCGCGGTCTGGATGGTCCATTGGAACGATCCGGTACCCGGCATCTGGCCCGCTGCGATCCTCATTTTCCTTGGGCTCTATTTCGGACTGCGCGGGTCCGGGCGCTATGGGCTGGACACATTGTTCGAAGGTAGCGACAGGCGGCGCAGGCGCTAAGGTCGCTGCACGGAGGGGGTCCTGATGTTCGACAGACGCTGTTTCATGGCTGCGGCCGGTGCCGCGACGATGCTCGCTTCGACGCGCGGCTTCGCCCAGGTCGTGGACGACCGGCTCTACGGCTCCCCCGGCACCACGCGCCCCTTCACCCCGGACGTCTATCGCGAGCGACGGCAGCGGCTGATGAGCCAGATGAAGGACGGCGTCGCCGTGATCTACGGCGCCACGACCATCGACATGACCTCGACCGTCAGCGGCGATGAAGCGGCAGAACAGCGACTTCGCTTATCTGACCGGCATGATGGACGTTCCCGGGGCGGCGCTCATGCTCGCGCCCGGCGAACGCACCTATCGCGAGTTCCTGTTCCTACCCAGCCGCAACCCGGACATGGAGCGGTTCGAGGGCGTCAACCTGCCGATCGGCAATGAAGTGCGCCGCCGCACCGGCTTCGAGCGCGTGCTTCGCAGCAACTATCTCGGCACCACGCTGACCGAAGTCGCATCGCGCGCCGGTGCGATGCACTATCTCGGCCCGCTCGCGACGCCCGACGCCGCCGTGCCGCGCGAGCTTGAGCTTTACGGCAAGGTCGCCGCTCGCGTGCCGGGGACCCGCACCGTCAACAGCGCCGGCCTCGTCCGCGCCATGCGCGCAGCGAAGGAGCCGCGCGAGATCGCGCTGATGCGCAAGGCCGTCGCCGCCACCGACCGCGGAATGCGCGCAGCGATGCGCCGCCGCCCGGCCGGGCATGACCGAATATCAGCTGCGCACGATCATCGAGGACGAATTCCGCCGCGCCGGCGCGCGCGGCCTCGCCTTCCCGTCGATCGTCGGCGTCGCCCGCAACACGACGGCGCTTCACTACACCGGCGGCGACAATGTCATCCGCGCTGGCGACATGATCCTCTGCGATATCGGCGCGGAGGTCGAATATTACGCCGCGGACGTCACCCGCACCTTCCCGGTCGACGGCCGCTTCACCCCCGAGCAGCGCGGCATCTACGAAACCGTACTCGCCGCCCAGAACGCCGCCGCCCAAACCTCCGCGCCGGCGCTTATTATGAAGACCTGCAGCGCGCCGCCAACGAGGTCATGGACCGCGCCGGCCACCGCGACGACTTCTGGCACGGCCTCGGCCATTTCGTCGGCCTCGATGTCCACGACGTCGGCGATTATGCGAAGCCGCTACCCGCCGGCGCGGTCGTCACCATCGAGCCCGGCATCTACCTGCCCGAGCGCAATTTCGGCGTGCGGATCGAGGACGAATTCCTCGTCACGCCGAACGGCAACGAGAAGCTTTCGCGCCGGTCCCGAGTACGGTCGCCGAGATCGAAGCCGCCATGGCGCGAGCCTGACCCCCCGCAAGGCTGTGGATAAACCGAGGCCGCTTCCTTGGCAGGCCTGAAATCCCGGCCCTATATCCGTCGCTTACATGTCCGACCTGTTTTCCTCTTCCGCTTCGCCGGCGTCCGATAGCTACGACGCCTCCGCAATCGAGGTCCTCGAAGGGCTTGAGCCGGTCCGCCGCCGCCCCGGCATGTACATCGGCGGCACCGACGACCGCGCGCTCCACCACCTCGCCGCCGAGGTCATCGACAATTCGATGGACGAGGCGGTCGCCGGCCACGCCAGCCGCATCGAGGTCATGCTGGAGCCCGGCAACCGCCTGACCGTCACCGACAACGGCCGCGGCATCCCGGTCGACCCGCACCCCAAATATCCCGGCAAGTCCGCGCTCGAAGTCATCATGACCACGCTCCACTCGGGCGGGAAGTTCGAAGGCAAGGCCTATTCGACCTCCGGCGGCCTCCACGGCGTCGGCGTCAGCGTCGTCAACGCGCTCTCGACCGAGACCATCGTCGAAGTCGCGCGCGAGAAGAAGCTCTACCGCCAGACCTTCGCCAAGGGCCTCGCCACCTCGAAGCTGGAGGAAGTCGGCGCCGCTCCCAACCGCCGCGGCACCACCGTCACCTTCACGCCCGACCCGGAGATCTTCGGCGCCGACGCCGTCTTCTCGCCCGAGCGCCTCTACAAGCTCGCCCGCTCCAAGGCCTATCTCTTCGCCGGCGTCGAAATCCGCTGGCGCTGCGACCCCAGCCTCACCAGCGACAAGGTCCCCGAAAGCGCTGTCTTCCAGTTCCCCGGCGGCCTCGCCGACCATCTCGCCGAGCAGCTCGGCGAGCGCGCCGCCGTCACCAACCAGCCGTTCACCGGGCGCCAGGACTTCGCGAACGACGCCTCCGGCACGCCCCAGGGCTCCGCCGAATGGGCCGTCGCCTGGCCGCTCTATTCCGACGGCTCCGAAAGCTATTACTGCAACACCATCCCGACGCCCGACGGCGGCACCCATGAAGCAGGCCTCCGCGCCGCGCTCACCAAGGGCATCCGCGCGTTCGGCGAGCTGGTCGGCAACAAGCGCGCTAAGGACATCACGGCCGACGACGTCTTCAACGGCGTCGAGCTGATGCTCAGCGTCTTCATCCGCAACCCGCATTTCCAAAGCCAGACCAAGGACCGCCTCACCAGCCTCGAGGCGGCGCGCTTCGTCGAGGCTGCCGTCCGCGACCATTTCGACCATTTCCTCGCCGACAATATGGACCGCGGCCGCGCGCTCTTGGGCTCTATCGTCGAGCGCATGGAGGAGCGCCTCAAGCGCCGCGCCGAACGCGAGGTGCAGCGCAAGACCGCCACGTCGGCGCGCAAACTCCGCCTTCCCGGCAAGCTCACTGACTGCGCCAATGACGACGCGGAAGGCACCGAGATCTTCATCGTCGAGGGCGACAGCGCGGGCGGCTCCGCCAAGCAGGCGCGCGACCGCAAGACGCAGGCGATCCTCCCCATCCGCGGCAAGATCCTCAACGTCGCCTCCGCCACCGCCGACAAGATCCGCGCCAATCAGGAAATCGCCGACCTTCAGCTCGCGCTCGGTTGCGGCATCCGCGACAAGTGGAACGAGGACGCACTGCGCTACGAGCGGATCGTCATCATGACCGACGCCGACGTCGACGGCGCCCACATCGCGACGCTGCTGATGACCTTCTTCTTCCAGGAAATGCCGGAGCTGGTGCGCCGCGGCCACCTCTTCCTCGCCCAGCCGCCGCTCTACCGCCTCACCGCCGGCGCCAAGACCCTATACGCCCGCGACGACGCCCACCGCGCCGAGCTCGAAGCGACGGAATTCAAGGGCAAGAAGGTCGAGGTCAGCCGCTTCAAGGGCCTCGGCGAGATGAACCCCAACCAGCTCAAGGAAACCACGATGGACCCGAAGACGCGGTCCATGCTGAAGGTGACCCTGCCGGCCGCCTATGAGGACCGCCAGCCGGTCAAGGACCTCGTCGAGCGCCTGATGGGGAAAGACCCGGCGCATCGATTCGAGTTCATCCAGCGCAGCGCCGCTGCCGTCGATGAGGATGCCATCGACGCATGATCCGGGGGACTAGGCCAAAGATGACATGTAGACACATTCGACCGTCGTAATTTGGCGCGTTTATGGCGCGTTTGGTCAAGTTCCGATCGTGCAATGCCGGTAGGCTGTGTCGACGCAGTCTGTTCATCCGACTGCCCTAGAGATACCGAGGAGCACCAATGACAAGCTTTGGGGCCTGCACGACGGGCCTTTTGCGGGCGCCGATCGGCGGCATTCCCGCGCTCATCTTCGGCTTGACCGCAATTATAGTGCCAACGCTTATCCGCGCTTCTGTGGACGGCGTTGTGTCGGGCACCGCATTCAGCCCCTACATTCCATTCGTATTGGTCTCCGCTCTCTTCTTGAGATGGCCGTATGCGGTCGGCGTAGCGCTCGCCTCGTCCGTCGTTGCCGATATGATGTTTGTGGAACCGAGGTACGTGTTTATCGCGGGCGCAACTGATGTCTTCGGCATGTCCATATTTCTCGCCGCCTCGGCCATTGCAATCTGCCTCGTGCGGGCGTGCAAGTCCTACATTCGAGGCCCTCGGCCGATTGGCGAAGGCATCATATTCAGCCTGGATCAAGGTCACGCTTGGGCGAGCTGGTATGGAACGGGGTCCCGCGTGCGCCTTGGATCGAAGGACGAAGTGGCGGAGATGATGAAGGACTTTCTCCTGCAACTTGAGTTGGGCGAACGTCTCAATCGCTAATGTCTGCAATGAGTTCGGAAGCATTTGCGTCCTCCGGCGGAGTGCCCATCGACGCGCAGATCGCGGACAAAAAAATGCCGCGTCCGGCGAAAACCCGAACGCGGCATGTTCGAACGGTAACGGTGGCGTCAGGCGGCCTGGGACAGCAATGCGTGGCGACGCCGGCGCATCGAGAAGCCGACCGCGCCGAAGCCGATGAGCAACATGGCCCAGGTCGCGGGTTCCGGCACTGCCGCGGTCGCGCCCGCAGTCGTGAAATTGATCACTGACGCGCGGAATCCGCTGAAACTGACCCCGGCGAAGTTCAGGAACAGGTCGCCGTCCGAGACGAAGAAGTCTGCCGGGGCAAAGCCGGTAGAAGCATCGACCCATGCACTCGTGATGTCTGGCCCGGAAAGAACGGAAAGGACGAAGCCGTTGAAGTCGGCAGGCGAGAAGGACGAGCCCTGACTGTTAGTGATGACGATGCTGTTCTCGCGCACATCAACCGAGAAGTTGGGATTGTACGTCGAAAAGGACCCGAACGCATATTCGACGCCGTCACCGACAATGACGCTTCCGGGGTTCGAATAGACGGTGGATGAATTGGGATAACGTGTCGTCACCTCGACCGTGGCACCCGCCAGAGACTGGGCCGAAGCTGGTGAAACAAAAGAGGCCGAGGCCATCGCGGCCACAGCCAACGCAGTACAAACTCTTTTCAACTGAACCCCCATTTTGACGCGCACTGGCCGAATCTGGCTCCGGCGTCGCGTGGTTTATAAACGGTTAATAACGACGGCAAGTCTGGATCTCATTGCCTGTCCCGATTTGGGATTTCGTGCGCCGGAAAGCGGACGTTGCGCCTAGCGCCTCCAATCCCTCTTTCGCGCAGCGAGCTCGGAGAGGCGCTCACCCACAGCGTTTTGAAGCTCAGCGTCGTCGGGATCTAGATTAACGGCCTCGCCGGCGAGTTCTTCGTATCGCGTCGCCAGGTCGAGAAGGAATGCCTTTGTGGAAGGATGGATCGCCCGCGCCGCCTCAATTCGGCAGCGCCGTGCCCACTCCGCCGGGTGAGTTAGGGGATCTCCTGCCGGAGCTTTGACCATGAGGCGGATTAAGTCAGGCGCGTCGCCGCCGCAATCAGGGGCAAAGCCAATGTGTCAGAACGACACCGAGGCGACGCTCAATAGCGGTGAAACAAGCAGCGCGGCCCGCGCCTACAGTGCTCCGGCCGCGTGCAAAAAGATCATGCGCTTCCGGCGTGGAAAACTGACGGTCAGCGACGTCCCGTGAGAGGCGTGGCCGAATGAGAGTCGTCCGCCAAGTTCGCGAACCCGCTCCCCCATCCCCATGAGACCAACGCCGATTGATTTCGGATCTGTTCGATTCGGCGGGATGTCCGACCCCCACCCCGTCATCGCTGATCAGAAGGTGGATGTAATGCTTCCTCCCGACCAAACGGAAAGTGGCGCGAGAGGCTCGTGCGTGTCGATAGATATTGGAGAGAGCTTCTTGCGAGACGCGATAGATCGCGGCCTCGATGGATGAGCAGGTCTCGCCGACGGGCGGGATTTCTGACGCAATTTGGAGACCGGTTCGGGCTGCGAATCCGCTCACCAGGCCCGACAATGCAGTTTCAAGCCTGTTGGTGGTCAGCAACGGCGGGTGGGCAAGGAAAGAAAGGGCGCGGATCTCGCGTTGCACTTCCTTCAGGAGTTCACGGCACTCGCCGACAATAGCGTCAACGCGTGCCCCGGCCTGTTCCCGATCCAGTCGCGACAAAGTGAGCTGAAGCGCAACCAGGCTCTGCGATGTAGAATTGTGCACCTCGCGAGCCATTCGTCGCCGCTCGTCTTCCTGTGCTCGAAGAAGCTGGCTTCCCACCCGGCGCCGCTGGCGTTTGAGAGCAACGAGCTCTGTCACGTCGCTAACGCTGACCAATATGTAGTGGGACTGATGAACTCGGACCTTCGCGATGGTGACGTTGAAATCGTAACCCGCGAAGGCTCCTGTTCCATTGTAGACGCAGTGGAAGCTCGGCCGCATGCCGGCCACTATCTCGCGGAAAGCGTGGAGGATCGGGATGGCGCCCTCATCGCCACTTTCGACCAATCCCTGAAGGAAGGCGTCGTAGTCGCGACTGATGTGCAGGCCGACCCGTGCGTGGCGCTCAACCTGTCTTTTCCATCGTTTATTGACCGCAATGATCGTTCCGGCAGAGTTGATGAGAGCAACTTGCTCAACGAGGCCGTCGATCACCTGTTGGATTTCGTCGAGGGCAAAAGCGTGCCCGCTCAGCAGCGCCTGCTGCTGCCCCGAACTCAACAAGGCCTGTGTAGACCCAAACCGCACGCGCGCCCCCGCAATCGTTTAACCTGATTTAGTAACAGAGGAACCCTGAGCTAACCATCCTGATAAACGCTGATGACCTAAGTGCCTGCTTTGGTTCGGCGCTAAGTCCCGGGGAATAAGCCAAAGATAGCATATCGACGGCACCCTGTCGCCAAAGGAAGTAAGAGTGTCGCGTATCGTTAAGCCCCACGTTTCCAGCTGGGCTACTCGGCTCAGCTATGCGGGATGAACAGCGGATCGCGAAAATAAAGAGGCGCGCCCAGGGGGAACCGTTGCCGATAGACTATCGCCTTTTTTCGCTAGACCCCGTGGGAGCGATTACCGCGTGCGAGGTTTTCTCCGCAACCGATGACGAATCCGCCGTCGCGCTCGCAAGTGAGATGACAAAATCCACTGGTCGTGAACTTTGGCAAGGCGCCCGGCTGATTGCGAAGCTGCCCAAATCGGCAGCGTAGCCAACATCTTAGTTTCAAACCGGCTCACCGATAACTTCATTATTGGTACGGAACGAACGGCTTCCGTCCGTTTGCGCGTTGGTGGACGAGACGAGCAAGCTTCGAGCGCGTGCTTCGGTGGCCGCTGCCTTGGCGACAAAAAGTCGCGACGCCGAAGTCAAAAGGCTTCTCCTCATGGTTTCGGAGGAGCTGGAGGAGGAAGCCTGCAAACTGGAGTCGCGGCCTTCTCGCAATTAGTTACTGCCCGATCGCTTCTTAGCCTCTCAACGGATTGGTCACGAGGATGACGTAGGGCACTGCTCCCGAAGTGCTGCAAGGTGAAGGGTGTAACCGCTGGCGATGCTTTTGATTAGCTCACCAGAAGGAGTTCCCTCGTACAGTTTCGCCTTGTTTTGCCAGTGTTCGGCAAGTTGCTCCGTTTGCTTGATCTCAGCATCAAAGTCCCAACCGGCGTCCTGACTGACGTGCTCGTTCGCCATCTTACGCAACTCCAAAAGAACTCTCCGAAGCTCTACCGGCCGATGCCGATCCACCCGAAATTAACAATCGGTCAGTAACCAGCTTGTCGGCAATATTGGTTAGTGGTCCGCGAACCACGCCTTTGGATGTGCTGAAGGAGGCGTGCAAGCTGGAAGCTCGGGGCCTCCGCAACTAGCTAAGCTGCGCTGTTGTTCCGCAGAGTAAGAAGCAGGTTCTCGTAACGCTCCGCCATCTCGGCGTGGACCGCCGCGCTTCGCGCCTCCGCGGCTCGTTGTGCCATTTGGCGCTCTTCGCGCGCTCGACGCTCGCAATAAGCAACATCGCTTTCCGACATTTCTCGCCCCGTCGAATGTCCGATTCGATAGCGAAACTCTATCAATAGGATCGGCAGATGCAAAAGGGCGGTCCAAGGCTCCTACTTTTGCCTTGAACCGCCCCTGCTGCGTGCACGCGCGACGAACACAAGGGGGGAAGCCCATCGCGACGGGATTTAACCAGAGCGCGCGTGTCCGGTTCCAGTCGTTCCAATTTGGGAAGCTCTAATGTCCGCAATGGGTGGAAAGCGGACATTACGCGCTGCTGCTCAGAAGTGCGCAGCTTATTGCGTTGCTGCGCAGCACGAGCAGCATGAAAGCTGCACTCGCGGAAGCGTCCGAGCTAGCGGCGTTGCCTGGGTAGAAGGAGGCCACTGAGCGCCCTGGCACCCGCTCTGCGCTTCACCTACCGGCGTTCGCTTCCTCTGCTCGTCGCGGCTAAGCCGCAGTTCGGAGTCGCGGAGGCCAAGATGAGAGAGGGAGTTCTGGACCTGACGGTGAGGACACCGGGTTCGAGGCGTGGGTAGGCGAGAAGAGCCGCAAGGTCATAGTCACTCGAGAAGCCATCGAGGATTATCTACGACTGGATCCAGTTCGGGCGGCCGCGACGTCAGCTGAAGAGCGCCGTGTTTTCGTCATCGACAATTTGGCAGTCATGATCGCGGCAGCCAACAAAAAGACAGATCCAGCGGACGAGAATGAAACCATTATGATCCGCGCAGGCGAAATACAGCACGCGGTCCGCTCTTACGGCCGGGCGATCGAAATCACTCGCACAGGATGAGGAGATCCGGGCGCCGCGACGTCCTCTCCGGCTTCTGCACCCATGAGCGCTCTGCCAAGCGGCGAGGCAAAAGCGATCAGCCCGGATGCTGGATCTGCTTCGTCGTGGCCCACGATGGTCAAGTCTCGCACGCGGCCCTCTTGCTCGAGAGTCACACGGGTGCCGAATGCAACTGCATCGCCTGTCGGCACCCGAGCGACTTGAGCGGTCGCGAGCCGGGTTCTCCAGTAGCGTAAGTCGCGCTGGAGTTCGGCCCTATGTTCGTCGCTGGCGGCAGCCGGTACCGCTGCCTCCAACTCCTCAGTTCGTGCTTTGATGAGATCGTAGCCCCGCTCGGTCACGAGGTTCGGGCCAGGCGGAAGCGGTAACTCAAACCGTGGCTCCTTATGTTCCTCGTCGCTGTCGCGGCGGAAGGCGACGCTCATGCTATGACTTCATGTCCGGACATCCTGCCCCTTAGCACCGAGACGCCGAGTTGCGGATAGCTTCTGAACGGCGGAGGACTAGGCGAACGGCTAAGCCGCGCGCCGCGCGCTTGGACCCGCGCCTCGCCCGCGTGCTTTTCCTATCGGTCTTGCTTCACCTAGAGCACGTCGAACTACCGACACGGCCAGCTACGAATGTCTGCTTCGGGTGGAAAGCTGACGCAAAGCTTAATCGAGGGATAGTTTTGCCTCTCGGACCACCGATGCTTGGCGCGCCAGAAGCAGCCATTTGCCGCCTTCAAACACATAGACGTCGGTAAAGCGCCGCTGAAGTGTCTTTGTACCGAACCAGGCCGCGAGCAAACTTCCCTCGCCAGGAGTCACCACTCTCATTGCCCATGAGGATGCCCATATTCCCAGTGATCGAGGACTTCTCGATCCGGGTCTGGCAGTCTTGTTGTGCGAATGCGGCCTGGGAGATGCTCAGAATTGATCTCGCGCTACGCATAGGTTGTGCGGCGCGTTCATGATGAAATTTGGATGCAGAAATCGAGCGAGCGCCTCCTCTCCATCGCCAATGATGCGCCTCTGGCATCGATGAGCCGAAAGCAGTCCTTTTTCACTCAGTTCTTCCAACGGCTCGGACATGTCGCTCTCCGGTGTCGGTGAGCCGGCGTAGAACAAGTGACAGGTCTAGTCGAATGTCTGCTTTGGGTGGAAAGCGGACATTTAGCTTAGCGTCACATTTTGCACCCAGCCCGGATGCTCGGGAGGGCCGTCGCCCTCCAGTATGTCCGTTATGCTGACTGCGCGAGGAAGCTGCCCTTGCGGCGCTGACGCCGCGTCTGGAAGCCAATGTGAGCCGACTCCGATCAGCATCATCGCCCAGGTCGAAGGTTCAGGGACTGCCAGCAGAGTCCCCCTGATCTCGCCTCCCGGGAAGGTGCTGCTGTGAATGTTGAAATAGGCATTCCCGGCGTTAGACCGGCCAGGAGAGTGACACTCGGCAGTCGCAAGATCGCCGCCGTTCACCGCATTGTTGAGGAACGCCGGGTTGTAGCTCGACGCAAGCAGCATGTCGAACGTCGCGTCGTAGACACCGCTTGTCACACCGAGCGGGAACCCGGGATAGCTCGGCACCTGAGCGACGACGCCGCCGGTCAATTCCGGAGGAGTCAGAATGTGGATGTGTGCCGCCGTCGTGCCGGTGCCGGTGAGCACCAGGTCACTAAACGTCGCCGTCACTCGCATCATATGCGTGGCGTCGTCGAACTCGACCGTCGACGTCCCGGAGCCGGACTTGGCATTGGAGGGCAATTCGTCGAGGCCCCTCAATCTCGCGCTGAAATGTAGACCTGGGCATCCGCGAGAAAAAGGCACGTACAGGCGAGCAGGAACGCCGAAATTAGATGAGGAACGCGCATCATCGTTCTCCTCCGTACAGCTAGGGAGTTTGCGCCCCACCTGGAGTTCAGGGTTTACTGCATTAACTAATAATTTACCAAAATGCCTGCGCTTGCCGAGGGTGGCTCTTCCTCAACGCATCGAGTGAATGTCTGCAATGGGTCGAAAGCAGACATTCGCCTAATGGCAGCTTTGGGTGGAAAGCTGACGTTCCTACGGGCCGAGGAGCCTTTCGGTGGTTCGTTTCAGCTGAGCTAAACGCTCCTCGAACGCAGGCGGAACGTGCCCTTCGCTGATTGTTGTTTCGAACTCCTCGACCAACGCAATGAAGTCCTCGGCCAGAGCCTCAATCTCTGATTCGCGAGCATCTTGAGGGCGGGGTGCTGGCTCTTGTTGGTCTGGGAATGAGCTCATGAACCCGGCTTTCCGGACCGGATGAGTTCGACCTGCGACATAATATCGGCGACCAACCTTCGACTGAGTTCAGCGGCCTTCCTCAAACTCTGAGCGCCGGTTTCCGTCTCGGAGCGATTTGCGTGGCGATCAAGGTCGGCTGCCTTTGACAGGAGTTTATCCGCAACCTTGAGCAGCCGAGCGACTGCGCTGCCCGGGTCCTCATTGTCCCACACCAGCTTCAGCGCGGGCACATCGGTCGATGGCTGTGAAACCCGTGGCACGAGGTTGCGCACATCACGAGCGCACATGATGGCATCTGCAACATGCTCAGTAATCAGATCGATGGCGTCGATCTCTTCGCGCGTCGGCATACCCACCGTTCGGTGGAGGATAGCGAACGTCCCGATTATAGAGTTGTTCGAGTTCCGGATCGGCGTGGACCAGCACGACCGGAATCCGTGCTGAAGTGCGACGTTGCCGAAGTCTGCCCATATTGGGTCTGTCTCGATGTCGACCGAGTAGACAGGACGACCGAGGTAAGCCGCTGCTGCGCAAGAGCCATGGGACAGGCCAATCTCAAAGCTGTCACCGGGACGACAATAGGACGCTGGAAGGGTCGGAGCGGCACCAACCGACAGCCGCTTCCCATCAGGACTGAGCAGGAGGATGCATGTAAATACATCACCTCCACCCATCTGCTCGACAGTCCTGAGATGCCGGTTGAGGACGTCTTCGAGACTGTCACCACGCATGAACTCGGCAGGCACTTCGCTGCCGCGCTCCTGCAATGACTGACGAAGCGCAGCGGCAAAAGGCATTCGGGCTGATCCTAACGCCGAAGAAAACTCAGAAGACGCAACAGCTTGCGCCCTTTAGGCTTAGGATCAACTCTTACTTACGTACAGGCCCGTTCAAATCGGGTTTGACCCGAGTGGACACGCCGACGTAGCTGCAGCCGAAGTGCGCCTCGGCCTCGCCATCCTCCGCCGCCTCGACCGCCTCGCCGAAACCGGCCTCTCGCTTCACACGAACCCGGCCCCGGGCGCGAAGCGGTCCGCGCCGGCCGTCGTACCGCGCGCTTTATCCTTCGATTGGGGAATGGCCGTCGACGCCCTGCGTGCCTGCGACGATGAAGCCGTCGGCAGGGCGCCCGCTCTGGCCGAAGGTAACAAAGTGGAGGAAGTGGACGACCCCTCGATTCGACCCCCCTCCACTGGTCCTGATCAACCCAGGTTCCTCGACCTTTCCGACCGCTGCTGGTGGGAGGACGATGAGGAATGCTGGCTGACGAACTTCCCGCCGCCGGCCGGCTTCACAGGCTATGAGAGCCGCGCCTACGACGGCATCGGCGATGTCGAGCCCTATGTGCGTGCCTGCACCGAACGGGAGGCCGCGATCCTTGCGGCCGATGTAGCGGCTGAGCGCGCCGCCGAGCGCGTCGAAGACGAACAGCTCCGCGCCGCCTGGTTCGAATATCTCGCGCAGGAAGGGAGCGAGGGTGTCTTCGGTGCCGATGATGCACAGCGGCCAACGGAGATTAGCGAATCCGCGCTGCCGCGGTGTTTTGGCTCGGCGGCCGGGGGCGACCTGGCCGCCGAGCCCGGAACCCGCGCCCCTCCCTTAAAAAGCGTCGCGGGACCGCGCGGGGAGCTAGCCCAGCCACTCTTGCGAAACTTGCCGGATGACGCCGGAATGATGCCGGATGACGGCAAAGGCGCTGGTTGAGGCCTTGCGGATCTACGCCGGGTTCATTGGACTCAGGTCGCGATCTTCAGGCCGAAGAAGTCGCTGATGCCGGTGAGGAGGAACTGCACCCCGATGCAGACGAGAAGGAAACCGAAGATTCGCGTCATCGCATCGATGCCCGCGGGCCCGAGCACACGCGCGAGGGACGTCGCCGTGCGAAGGACGAGCCATGCGATCAGGATGGTCACGGCCAATCCGGCAATGACCCCAAGATACACCTCCAAAAAATTCGCCTCGTGGTGAGCCCGGATCTGCGTGGCCGCCGTGACCACGACCGAGATGGATCCGGGTCCGGCGAGGCTCGGCATGGCAAGCGGAGTGAACGCGATCTCCTCGTCGGCGGGCGTGAGGCGCGGCGCATACTCCCCGTTCCTTGCAGGCATCGGGAACAGCATCCGAATCCCGATGACGGAAACGATGAGTTCGCCGGCGACCCGGATTCCGGGTACGGAAATGCCGAAGAAGTCGATGATCGCCGCTCCCAGCAACAGGAACAGGAGGAGGATGCCGAACGCATAGATGCATGCCATCAACGCTTCGCGATTGCGCTTCGCGGGCTCCATCTTCGCCGTCAGCGACAGGAACAAGGGCGCGGTGCTGAAAGGGTTCATGATCGGCAACAGCGCGCCGACCGTGAGCGCGATGGCTTCGCTGATGATGCTCCCCTCTGCCACACGCTTATTGGCGCCGCACTCGCCGTTGAGAGCTATCGGACCAATTCCCGAGTCGGAGTACGTGATTGCACTGGGATTTTGAGCCCGCCTGCTGCCGCAGCAGCAGACACGCAGTGTTCCAAAGACGGACATGGGGTTCGGCGGCATTGCAGGCCCCGGTAATGAGGATTAACGGTACGGACATGCTTCGACCTGACCTTGCTCGGTGGGTTCGGGCGCCGCTTCTGACCGGGGAGCTCGCGCTGTTCGGCAGCGTTGTCGCGGTCGCGCTTCCCACGCTCGTTCGTGCCCTCGTGAACGGTACGGTGACCGGCTGTGAATTCACGCCCTACCTTCCATTCGTCTTGCTGACGGCCATCCTGATCGGCGGGTTGCCGGCCAGCCTTGTGGCCCTGGCTGCCACCGCGACCCTGGGCGGGCTGTTCTTTAGTTCGCACGCCAGCTCGGCATGCTTCGTATCCGGCGCTGCCGTCTTCCTCGGATCGTCGGCGATCATCATCGGCACGGTGGTCCTGATCAGGCGAAGGATCGTGGCGCTCGAAAAGCGCGGTCCCGACGAGTTGGCCGGCGGGATCGTCTTCAGCCTCGAACAGGAGCAGGTTTACGCGAGCTGGTACGGACAGGATGCGCCGCTGCTCCTCGGTTCGCGGCACCGTGTGAAATCGATGATGCAGGATTTCCTTGCGCAGGAAGAACTCGCCAAGCGCCTCAACGGCCGTCGCGACTGAACTTCTAGCGGCTGAACACGGCTCCATGGACGAGGGCCTTGCCCGAGGCGCCGTGCGGCCAATCTTTTCGGTCGAATTGAATGCCGCCGTTCTTGCCGAAACTCCGGTCGATCGACAGCTGGCCGGACCGCGGGTCGAAGTTGAGCATCGCGAGCCAGCTATCGTGCATGCCGGTCACCACGATGCGGCCCGTGCGGCGGTCGGTGGCGATCCAGTGCGGGATATGGAATTCATGCCCCAGCGACAGTCGCGACACTTCGACCGGCCGGTCCGGATCGCTCACGTCAAGGACAACCAAGCCATTGATCGCGCCGACGGTCTGGATCCAATATTTCCCAAGCACCAGCGGAACGGCGCACATGTCGTGGTCCGCGGATCCGGACGGAAAGGCGTGGACGAACCTGGCGGCCGGCCTTGCGGACGTAAGGCCGTCGATCCGAAAAAGTCCGCACGTGAACGTGTTCACGAGGACGCTGCCGTCGGCGAGCAGGCGCGGCTCGGCCGGATAGATGTTGTGCTTGGCCTTGTCGCTGTCCGGCAGTTGGATGCTGGCGAGCAGCTTGAGGCCGCTCAGGGACCAGATCTGGACGTGGCTCGTCTCCGGACTTTTCCAGCCCGGCCCCATCCCCATGTCCGTGCTGGTCGTGATGACGCGGTCGGCGGCCGGTGCGACGGCCAGGCTGTAGGGCCAATTGATCGCAGTCGGGATGTCGGGCGTCGTCGAGGGCGATGCCCGCACCATCTTGCCACGCGCATCCAGTTCGACCAGCCCGCCCGGCGGAGCATATTTCGTGCCGATTGACTGGAAAGTCGTGAGAACGTTTCCGCTCGATAGCCGGGCAAAGCTGTGCGGGAAGCTGTACTCGCCGGCACGTTTGAATTCGCTCGCGACGCGCGGTTTGCGGGGATCGGCAAGGTCGAGCACGAAGCTGTGGCTCGCCTTCCATCCGTTTGCGAATAGCGTCGTTCCGGGCGGCGTTTCATATTCGATATGGTGCGGCCTGGTCGCCTTCACGCCCGTCGGAACGGTCGCAATCACTTGTCCGTAGTTTGGGCTTGCGGGATTGGCATCGATTACCGCGAGGAAGTCGCTGTCCTTTTCATCATCGTCGCCGGCCCACGCGTAGAGGTAATGGGCCGCTGATTGATCGACTTCGGCAACAGCGGCGGAACTCACGCCGCCCGCGAGAATCGCGGCAAAAAATCTTCGAGATTTCGTCATAGCCACCCCCACCCCCAACTGCCGTTATTGCAGACCCGCAAGCTGCATCTGGGCGCGGGAATCGAGGTAGGCGATGGTGATCGGCACGCCCCCCCGCAGCGCCAGATGCTGCTCGGGCGCCGCGGAGGCGAGCGGCGGATCGCCGCCGAGCAACCACCTCGCGAACCGTGGCGCATCCTCGAGGCGGACGCAACCGTTGCTGATGTTGCGCTCAGCCTTCGCGAACAGCTCCTTCTTCGGCGTGTCGTGAAGGAAGATGCCCCGCTCATTCGCGAGGTTGAACTTCATCTGCCCCATGGAGTTCGCCGGGCCCGGGCGCTGGCGGACACGAACCGTCTCCGTCCCCTCGGCGACTGCCGCCCAGTCGACGCTGTCGGGCGAAAGCACCCGCGCATCGTCACCGAAGCCGGTGACCACCTCATAATTATGATCGGTCAAATACGCGGTGCCGTCGTGAACCACGCGGGGAGCAATGATCTTCTGCGCGAGGTCCACCGGAACGTTCCAATAGGGGTTGAGCGTCGCATAAAAGATGGTGCTGCGCAGCGCCGGCGTCGCCGCCGCAGGCTTGCCGACGATCACCCGCATGGAATCCCGCACCCGGCCGTCCTCGATCATGAAGAGCCTTGCCGATGCAGCATCGACCAGCACGTAGCGCCCGCGCGTCGGGATCTCGCCGTCGGTCAGGGAATTGACGTAGCGCTGCGCTGGACTGACGGTACCGGTGATTACGCCCAAGGGCGGGTAGATCTGGCCGAGGCCATAGGCGCCGACGGCAACGGCGAGGATCGCTGCGCCGCCGATCAAATACCTGCGGTTGTGAGACTTATTCGAGATCATCAGTGTAGCCCCCACTGATTAACCAATCAGAAGTAGCAACCGTTTACCGCAAGTCAACTCAGTCCTATTAACGAAAAGTATGTGCGTTAATGCCGGGGGGCGACCGCCTCAGCTCGGCATTTTCCACGATAAACAGCACCGGCGTTTGGGGATACGCAAATCCATTCGCCGCTTGGACTGGGGAGCAAGGATGGCGTTCGCAGCGGAACTTCGAGAGTCCCTGACTATCCGCCAGAGTCTCGCGCGGGCCGAGTTCACCAACGGAGAGGAACTGAAACAGGTCCTCACCCGAGACCTCCTCGCGGTCGAAGCGATGGCGGAGGGTGAGCTGATCACTTCGATCCTGCTCCTCAGCGCCGATGGCAAACGGCTTGCCCATGGCGCCGGTCCCGGCCTTCCCCAAGCGTATTGCGCTGCGATCGACGACTCCGAGATCGGACCATGCGCCGGGTCGTGCGGCACCGCGGCCTATCTCGGTCGGCCAGTCTACGTCAGCGACATTGCGACGGATCCGCTTTGGGCCGGCTATCGCGATCTCGCGCTGCTTCACGGCCTGCGGTCCTGCTGGTCGACACCAATCCGCGAGGCGGACGGGACGATCATCGGGACGTTCGCCATCTATCGGCGCATACTAGGCAATCCCAGTCATGACGAGATCGAAGCGATCGACATGATCGCCGACCATGTTGCCAGCGCGATCATTCTGGCCCGCGGCGCCCAGGATCAAAGGCCACCGCGACGTGCGCCCCAATTGCGCCTTGTCGAGACGGAGCAGCCTTCAGCCGATCGATTGCTCGGGCTCGTCACGAAACTGCAACACAAAGCTGCTGAACTCGATCGCGTTGCGGACTGCCCAAAATCTCAAGAAGTGGCCGAAACGCTGAGAACCACTGCCCAACTGAGTCGTAAGCTCGTGAAGCTTGTTCGCCGTCAGATTGATTCTGGAAGCAAGGAGCCGCGATGAGTCACCTTGGGGTCGAAGGTATGACTCCTTCCCAGAGGTGGACGCGGCAAAGTCTTGCCGACCAGGGATCCGAACTCTTGGCGAGCCTGGAATCGCAAATGACGATTCTCCGCAGCGGATCCAATGAAGCCCGGCGCCTCGCCGATGAACTGCGGACGCTGGTCGACGAAGTGCGGCAAGCGCTGGAAAAGGCATCCTCAAGCCGAGCTTAGCGTCCGCCAAACGAACCCGTCTGTCGAACCTAACCCCTCGGCACTGGCGGCTCCGCGGGTAGCGGCTGTGCCGGAGCGTAGGGCGCCGGGCAGTAGGCTCCGACCTGGATCGTCGAACCGTCCGGACATTGCTGCATCTGGGGTTGCGGCGGGTAAGCTGTCTGCGGGTAAGGGTAGTAATAGACGCGAGGCCGAGCGATCATCGAGCCGAGTAGGACACCAACCAAGCCTGCACCAACCGCGATCCAGGCACCGTTGTGATGATGGTGGCCGTAATAGTATCCCGGATATCCGCCGTAGACCGGGTATCCATAAGCGCCATAGGGACTGTAACCGCCGTACGCCCGGTAACCCCGATAAGCGGCATAGCCTTGGCGAACAGGGTAGCCGGAAACGTAACCTGGTCGATAGCCGTAGCCGCCGCCCTGCCAGGCTCCCCGCGTGGCTACGCCATGTCCTCTCGCACCGTGAGGCTTAGCCAACGATTGAGCGGGTACGGCGAGCAGCAAGCTCGCCAAAACGAGGATCATTTTTCTAGGCAAACGGCTAGGCATCGGACACCTGCCTTTCTGCACATCGTTGCGCATCGACGGCCTGCAGGAATCGAAAGCTTACGCGCGAGACGTCGCAAGCGCCGCGCGCTCTTTCGGCGCAATCTCGGTGGGCAACCATCGGGAGATACCCTGCTTTCATTCCGCCGGCCTGCGCGATCGGAATTTGTCGGCTGCGGCCGCAGCGTCTACACTGCACGTTCGGCGCGGCAGCGGGGCGAAGCCGGACAATGCCTTTCATCCACGTCGCGCGGTCGCTCGACGACCTGTTGTACGAGATCATGACGTGGCTGGTCTTCTATCCAGTCACGCTGTGGCGCTCGATCCGGCATCCGCTGCGCACGATGGACTATGCGCGCGGCGAGCTTGGCAAGGAGCCGGGTACGCAGTTTCGGGAGACCCTGCGCCCGCCGATCTTCCTGCTCGTTACGGTGATGCTAGCCTACGTCGTGGAGCTTGCGGCCGTGGGCGAAAGCGCGATCGTCAGCAGCGAAACCGGTGTCGCGAACCTGATCGACGACGACCAAAGCGTGATGATCTTTCGCATCGTCGCCTTCGCACTGTTTCCAGCGGTCATGGCCGCGATCGAGGCCTGGCTCGCGGGGGAGCCGATCAACCGCCACACGCTCCAGGAACCCTTCTACGCGCAATGCTTTCTCGCCGCGCCGTTCGTCCTTGCGCTCTGCCTCGCGACGACCGGCGTGCGACGTCCGGAGCATTGGCTCGAGCCGAGTTCGTTCATCGCGGCTACGGCGGCGACCGCGCTCTACATTTGGGCAGAAGCTTTGTGGTTCGTCCGCTCGACGGACCGCGGCTGGAGCCGGTCAGCATCCGCAGCCATTGCCGGAACCCTCGGCTGCCTGGTCGTTCTGGGAGCTGCTAGCCTGGCTGCTCGGCGGCGATTGACCGCGAGCGGATTCCTAGCGCGCCCAGCCCGTCACTGCGGCCCAGGCGGCGTCCCGCTTCATTTGCCCAAGGCTGGGCTCGCCAAGAGGTTCGTCGAAGCGAACGCCGCACTTGTCGGCGCTTTGCCAGACCACGGTTGCCATCGCGTCGACCGGGCCGACGACCATCAGGACCTCGGCTCCGCTATGCGGAAGGTCGCGGCCGCCAAGGCGCGCTCCATGGCTCGACAGGTCAGAGATGAAGACGGAACGCGACCGGGTGATGGCCATCGCCGATCCCGCCAGCATCACCGCCTCCCGCGCGACGCCGCGGCGACATGGTTCGTCAGGTTTGCGTTCGAATTGCACGGGGACAGTGTCGCACCGATGTAGCTAGGCCCAAAGTCCAGCGATCCGCCTGTTCCAACCGGGGACAGGCCGTCGTCGCTATTTGCCGTGCCCGGCCTCGCCGGCGGTCAGGTAGCTCGGCGTGACGACCGCTGGACGTTTGGGCGCGGGCTTCGCCAGCTGCAGGAGCCGAAGGTCAAACGCCTCCTTGAACTGGACACCGAATTGCGTGCCCTTGGTCCAGCGAACGGTTGCATCGACCAGGCCGCCAGCGCCGAAGTCGAGCTGGATGTCCGCATCGACCGGGATCTCTTCGCGGGCCTCGACCAGCGCTCCGCCGCTCGAGATGTTGCGGAGGCGGGCGCCCTTCACCTGGCCCATGTAATGCAGCAGCGCGGCGCGGATAATGCGAATGCGCGGCTCGCGTGGCGCCAGGTGAGCGTCCGGCAAGCTGGCCGAGCCCTTGGCGGCGAGTTCCGCGGCTTCCTCTGCCGGCATGGGCCTGCCGAAGATGTAGCCCTGCACGAGCGAGCAGCCGAGGTTACGGACCAGGAGCAGTTCCTCCTGCGTCTCCACGCCCTCCGCGGTCGTCTGCATGTTAAGGTCGGATGCAAGCCCGACCATCGCCCGGATCAGGGCGGCATTGCGGCTTTGCGGGTCGCTCGCGCCACGGACGAAGCTTTGGTCGATCTTGATCTTGTCGAACGGAACGCGCTGCAAATAGCTGAGCGACGAGTAGCCTGTTCCGAAATCGTCGAGCGCAAGCTTGAGGCCGATATCCTTGAGACCCCGGATCATGTCGTGGACATGCTCGTCGTTGCTGAGCAGCACGCCCTCGGTGATTTCCAGCTCCAGCCGCTTGGCGGCGAGACCGGTATCGCTGAGCACGGACCGGACGGTGGCCGGCAGCGAGTGGGCCTTAAACTGCACCGGCGACAGGTTGACCGCGACCGAGACTTGCTGCGGCCAATTCGCAGCTTCAGCGCAGGCGGTGCGAAGCACCCATTCGCCGATCTCGTCGATCAGGCCGATTTCCTCTGCCAGCGGGATGAAGAGCGCCGGGCTGACGGGCCCATGCTCAGGATGATCCCACCGGATCAGCGCCTCGAATCCAGTGATAGCTTCGCTGGAGGCGTCAACGCTTGGCTGGAAGACTACGCGCAGCTGACCCTTTTCGAGTGCCACACGCAGGTCTGATTCCATCAGCTGACGCTGGCGCGCCGCCTCGTGCATCTCGGGCTCGAAGAAGCGGAAACAGCCTTTGCCCGCTGCCTTCGCCGCGTAAAGCGCAAGGTCGGCGTCGCGCATCAGGTCGTCGGACGTGCGGTCGTCGTAATCGGACGTGACGATGCCGACGGATGCGCCGATTGAAACGGCCGTGCCGTTGATGGTGTAGGGGCGCGAGAGGCTGTCGATGATGCCTTGGGCAAACTTGGACAGCTCGGCCTTGTCGGAAACGCTCGGGAGCACGACCTCGAACTCGTCGCCGCCGAGGCGGCCCACTTGCCCCGCGTCGCCGATCACGTCCCGAAGCCGGAGCGCCACGAGTCGCAGCAACGTGTCGCCAGCGGGGTGGCCGAGCGTGTCGTTCACCGCCTTGAAGCGGTCGAGATCGAGAAGGAAAATCGAGCAGCGATGCTTGCGGCGGACGGCGCCGACCAGCGCGTCATCGAGCGCGCGGCGAAGTGCCTGGCGGTTGGCCAGTCCGGTCAGCGCGTCCTGGCGAGCGAGCCGGTCGAGCTCGACCTCCGACTGCCGCATCTTGGTAAGGTCGGAAGCAAAACCGCGAAAGCCGAAGAAGTGGCCGAGTTCGTTATGAACCGGCCGGCCCGAAATCGACCACCAGATCTCATTCTTGGTCTTCGCCCGGACGATGAGGTCCTGGAAAGCCACGTGGGAGGATAGATAGAAGCCAAGCGTCCGTTCCGACGTTCCTTTGCCATCGGCCGTGTCCGAAGTCGTCAGGTCCGTGAATGGGCGCCCGATCAGGTCGGCATGGTCCCGGCCAAGCGACTTTGCCACGCTCTCGCTGATGTAAGAGAGATCGCCGTCACGGGTCGTTTCCCAGAACCAGCCTTTTTCGCTGTTCTCGAATTCCTTGATGAGCCCTTCCGCGTGCGAGGACTGCGGGCGCGATTCTACCTGAGCGGAACCGCCGCCTCCCGCCCTCAGCAATCGTCCAATGCTTCCCACGCGAGCTCCTCGTCCGCGGACTGCCCTAGGCCAATGTGGTTTAAATTAGGTTAGGTTTTCCGGCCGCTGCGATTTTTGACCTTGTCGCGATCGGCAGCGCTTGCGAGGTTCGGTTCGCGTGGGGGAGCGGCATTGGCGGTTGAACAAAGCGAGCCAGGCGTTCTTCCAGCAAAGTCGCTGGCGATCGCAGCCTTTTCCACCATCGTCGAATGGTACGACTTCACGCTCTACCTCTATTTTGCGACCGTTCTGTCGCGGGTCTTTTACGGCGGTGGAACACAGTCCTTGATGCTGACGCTGGGCGGCTTCGCGATCGCCTATCTGATGCGTCCGTTGGGAGCGATTTTCTTCGGCCATGTGGGCGACCGCCTGGGACGCAGGCACATGCTCCTCATCTCGGTTGCCGTGATGAGCGCGGCAATGCTGGCGACGGCGCTGCTACCGACACGTGCGGAGATCGGCGCGGCTGCCGGCTGGCTCCTGCTCCTCCTGCGCTGCGTCATGGGGTTTTCGGTCGGCGGCGAATATACCGGCGTCGTCGCCTATCTGCTGGAAGGCGCGCGCCCCGAACGCCGCGGCTTGATCGCGTCTCTCGCGTCGGCCGCGAGTGAAGTCGGCGCGCTCCTCGCCGTAGGGGTTTCCGCGCTGACGGTAAGCTTCCTCAGCCCTTCGCAGCTCGACGATTGGGGGTGGCGGATTCCCTTCCTGTTCGGCGCAGCGCTCGCCGGAGCCGTTTGGATCGCGCGGTCAACGATGCACGAATTGCCGGAATTCCTTCGCCAAGCGGAAGCAGGGACCGTTCCCGCGGAGCCGCTGCGCCACGCGCTGCAGCATCATCGCGCAGGAATCGCCCGCGCTTTCGCGATCTCGGCGCTCGGATCGATCACATATTATGTGGGCATCACCTACGTTCCGGCTTTCCTGACCTCGGCCGGCGCGCTGAGCGAAGAAGCCGCACTGTGGCTGTCGACCATCGCGGCGGTCGTGGTGATTGCGGTCACGCCGTTCGTCGGCTTGTGGTCCGACCGGATCGGCCGCCGGCCGGTGCTCATCGCCCTGGCGCTCGGCAGCGCAGCCCTGCCCATTTCGATGTTCACGCTGATGGCGAGCGGATCGCACATGCAGGCTCTGCTCGGCGCATGCGCATTGGCCGCGCTGGCAGGGGCCGTCAGTGCCGTCGGCGCCGTCGCCACCGCGGAACAATTCCCGGGCGAAGGAAGAGTCACAGGCTTGGCGCTCGGCGCGACCATGGCGACGGCGGTGTTTGGAGGGCTGACCCCGTGGGGTGCTCAGTATCTCGTCGAGCGGACGGGTTCGCCGATGGCGCCAGGAGCGATGATTGCGCTGGTCGCGATTTGCGTGCTGCCCGTCTTCTTCAAGATGCGCGAAACGGCGCCGCTCAGCGTGCGCCGAACCCGCTCAGCATCGTCTTGATGGTCCGGAAGACGATCAGCACGTCGAGCCACGGCGAGAAATATTTGATGTAATAGAAATCGTAGTGAAGCTTGCGGTGGACGTCCCTCACCTCGGCGACATGCCCCTGGTTGACCTGCGCCCAGCCGGTGATCCCCGGCTTCACCACGTGACGATAGCGGTAGAATGGGATCTCCTTCGTATACCACGTCGAAAGGAGCGCGGCTTCGGGCCGCGGACCGATCCAGCTCATCTGCCAGGCCAGGATGTTCAGGATCTGGGGAAGCTCGTCCAGCCGGAGGTTGCGCAGCACCCGGCCGACCCTGGTGATGCGGACGTCATCGTCGCTCGTCATCAGCGACTTTCGGTCCCCCGCAGCGTTGACCGTGTACATCGTGCGAAACTTGAAGACGGTGATCGGCTTGCCTGCGTGGCCCACACGCCTTTGGCGGAAGAACACCGGTCCCGGGCTGTCGAGGCGAACGGCGGCAGCGATAATGATCATGACCGGAAGGACGATCGGCAGCACCGCGACGGCGCAGACGAAATCGACCACGCTCTTGAGATAGAAATATCCCCGCATCGGTACGAGCGAGCCGAAACTGTTTTCGGACAAATGTTCGATGTCGACCTGGCCCGACAAGGACTCCCAGAGCTGCTTCACCTGGTAGACGATCCGCCCCGCAAGCGCGGCGTCCGCCAGGAACGCTTCCCATTCGGCCGGAAGCTTGGTCGAGAAATCGGCGACGATCGCGTGGCAGCCGCGCGCATCATGCAATTGCGGGCGGCGCAGCATCATCCAGTCGATGGCCTCGATCCGCTCGAGCCGGTCGGTCGCACCGAAAGGCACGACCGCAATGCGCCTGCGTACCCTGCGCTCCGCATAGACGTAGAGCAGGTAGAGCCAGAAGACGTGCAGAACGAAGCCGAGCGAGAGTGCGAGCCGGTCGTAGGGGAAGCGGGTCAGGACGAACCAGACCAGCACCGTGCCGTGACCCGTCAGCGCGGCAGGGAAGATTACGTAGCTGCGGCGGATGCCCGGATATGTCTCGATCGAAAGGCGCGCCCAAAATGCGATGACAATCGCGACGATATTGCCGGCAAGCGTGTACAGGCTGGCTTTTTCCGTGAGCGTACCGGGAAGGATCGGTCCGCGAAGCAGCCACGGGATCAGAGCGCCGAGCACCAGCGCCCCCGCAAACTGGAAACGACGGCGGGTCAGCAGCGAAGAGCGACCGCGCGCTTTGAGCCGCTTCTCAGGGGCAGACTCCAATCGCGATTGCCTGGCCGCGTCCATGAATCCCCTGTCACGCCAACACGCTCGCGAGCCTATTACCGTCGATTTATCTCCATTCCTAAGGGAATTGCTTCCATTTCGGATATCTCGACCTGCGCGACGACTACAGAGTCCACCGATCCGTGCCGGGAGGCAGTCGCCGTTCGCGCCACATTCCCCTGAGATCCGCCAGCGTGCCGCCGTCGGCCAGCAGGCCCGAAAGGCGCTCCTCATCGAACTCACGATATTCGCGATGGGCGACCGCCCCGACAACAAGATCGTACCGGCGGCCGTCGAGACCGACGAGGTCCAGGCCGTGCTCGCGTTCCACCTCCTCCGGCGATGCCAGGGGATCAGCCACGTCGACGGCGTGTCCGAGCACCTGTAACCGGCGCACCAGGTCAAACGCCTGGCTGTTCCGAAGGTCGGGCACATTCTCTTTGAACGTCACCCCGAGCAGCAGTGCGGAGCCTGCCTTGCCGCGGCGTTCGTGGAGCAAGTCGGCGATCCAGACGCCCATGCCGTCATTGGTACCGCGGCCGGCGAGGATGACCTGCGGGTCGTGTCCAAGCTGCTGGGCGAGGTGGCTGAGATAATATGGATCGACGCCGATGCAGTGGCCGCCGACGAGGCCTGGTTCGAAGCCGAGGAAATTCCACTTGGTCCTGGCAGCTGCGAGCACGTCCCAGATGGATACGCCGATCTTCGAGAATATCTGCGCGACCTCATTCATGAAGGCGATGTTGATGTCGCGCTGCGCATTCTCGATCGCTTTCGCAGCTTCGGCAGCCTTGATCGAGGCGGCACGAAAAACGCCGCCACTGGTCATCGAACCGTAGATGTGCGCGAGCTGCTCCACGACTTCTTCATCCTCGCCGGCGATCACCTTCGTAATCTGGTCGATGCGATGTTCCCGGTCACCGGGATTCACGCGCTCTGGACTGTAGCCGAGGCGGAAGTCGCGGCCGCGCGTGAGTGCGCTGACACGCTCGATCTCGACCCCGCAAATATCTTCGGTGACCCCTGGGTAGAAGGTGCTTTCGTAGACGATCGTCGGCCGGCGTTCTGGGTCGATCAGCTCGGCGACGGTGCGCGTCGCAGCGATCACGGCAGCGAGATCCGGACGCTTCGATGCATCCACGGGCGTCGGCACGGCGATGATATAAACGTCCGCGCCCGCGCAATCGCCCGCATCGTGCGTCACCTTGAGCGAGGTTGACTGCAGCTCAGCTTCGGGGACCTCTTGAGTCCGGTCTCGGCCGTCCCGCAGCTCGGCGATGCGCACCGGGTCAATGTCCAGCCCGGTGACCTCGAAGTGCCGCGCGAGCGCCACCGCGAGCGGCAGGCCGACGTAGCCGAGTCCAATAACAATGATTCTCGGCGCACCGCTCATCGCGTCCGAACCATAATGCGATCCGGCGTGATGAACACTGGCGCCCGGTCAGGCCGCTCCGCGCCCAACCCCGAAATAGGTCAGTCCTGCCTTTTCCGCGTCTTCGCGGTCGTAGACGTTGCGCAGGTCCACCAGCACCTTGCCGCGCATCGCTCCGGCGAGCTTCTCGAGATCGAGCGCGCGGAACTCGTCCCACTCGGTGACGATCACCAGCGCATCCGCATCGTCGGCGGCGGCATAAGCGTCGGGTGCGAAGGTGATGCCCTTGAACACCTTCTCCGCCTGCTCGTGCGCGACGGGATCGAAAGCACTGACCTCGGCACCCTGCTCAACCAGCTTGTTGATCAAGGGGATCGACGGCGCGTCGCGCATGTCGTCGGTGTTCGGCTTGAATGCGAGGCCGAGCACGCCGATGCGCTTTCCGCCGACGTTGCCGCCAATCGCCCTGGCCACCCGATCGGCCATCGCCGCCTTGCGGTCGTCGTTCACCTCGACCGTCGTCCGGACGATGCGCTGGTCGATGCCGGCAGCGGTGGCCGTTTGCAGCAGCGCGAGCGTATCCTTGGGGAAGCAGCTTCCGCCATAGCCCGGACCGGCGTGCAGGAATTTCGGGCCGATACGGTTGTCGAGGCCGATGCCGCGGGCAACATCCTGAACGTCCGCATCGACCGCTTCGCACAGGTCGGCGATCTCGTTGATGAAGCTGATCTTCACCGCCAAGAACGCGTTCGCGGCATATTTGGTCAGCTCGGCAGTGCGGCGCCCCGTGATGAGGATCGGCGCGCGATTGAGGAACAACGGGCGATAGATTTCGCGAAGCACCTCCTGCGCGCGATCATCCTCCGCTCCCACCACAATGCGGTCAGGGTGCTTGAAGTCGGCGATCGCCGCGCCTTCACGCAGGAACTCCGGATTGGAAGCGACGGACACGTCCGTCACGCCCTCCTCGCGCAGGATCTTCTCGATCTCGTCACCGGTTCCGACCGGAACGGTGGACTTGGTCACCACGACGGTGCCGGGCTTGATAACCTTGGCCAGCTCGCGCACCGCCTGGAAGACGAAGGTGAGGTCCGCATGACCGTCGCCACGCCGCGCGGGCGTTCCGACGGCGATAAACACGGCCTCAGCGCCCTGGACGCCCGCGATCAGATCCTTGGTAAAAGTGAGACGGCCGCGCTCGGCATTCGACTTTACGAGGCCCTCGAGTCCAGGCTCCCATATCGGCATCTTGCCGTCGTTGAGGCCGTCGATCTTGGCTTCGTCCTTGTCGATGCAGCAGACCTGATGCCCGAAGTCGGCAAAGCAGGCCCCCGAAACGAGCCCCACATAGCCAGTGCCGATCATCGCGATACGCATTCACTTGTCCTTTTTGATTGGGCGCGGCTCTTAGCAATTGTTTGGGCAATAGCCAGCGCGCGCCGCCATGGCTAAGACTCATGGCGATGCCGTTGAGTATGCCAGCCCCTGTGACCCCGCGGCGGTGGCACCTAGATCCCCTGCACATGACGTTGCGCCGCCAGTCGCGGCTAAGACCCCTCGACTCAGTTCGGGATCCGGATGGCGATCATGCTGGCGATGATCGTGTTCATCGTTGCATTCCACTGGATCGAGCGCGGCAGCCTGAAGGACAATATCGACGGCCACGTCAGCTTTGCGGACGTGATCTACTTCACGATGATCAGCGCGACGACGACCGGCTACGGCGACGTCGTGCCCGTCACGGAACGGGCGCGTCTGTTCGATGCACTGGTCGTTACGCCGATCCGCGTATTCTTCCTGCTGCTGCTGGCTGGCACGGCCTATACCTTCATCATCAAACAAACCTGGAACAGATGGCTGATGAAACTCATCCAGAAGAACCTTAGCGACCACGTCCTGTTGGCGGGGTTTGGCATCAGCAACGACAAGGCGCTCGAAGAGCTGCTCGCGCGCGGCGTTCCGCCACGACGAATCGTCGTCGTCGACAGGGACAAGGATGCGCTCGACCGCGCCGCGGAGTGCGGGGTGGCGGTCCTGCTCGGCGACGCCTCGCGGGACGAGACGCTATGCGCCGCTCACGTCGACCGCGCTTCGGCGCTGCTCGTCTCTACCGGACGCGATGACAGCAACATCCTGGTCGTGCTCACGGCGCGCAAGCTTTCGTCGGACGTGAAGATCAGCGTCACCATCCGCGAGACGGATAATGAGGATATCGCCAAGCAGGCAGGCGCGGACACGGTCATCAATCCAGTCAGCTTCACGGGCCTGCTGCTCGCCAGTTCGCTGGAGGGCCCGTATCGCGCCGACTATATTGCGGACCTCGCGACCTCGGCCGGTGCGGTTGAGCTGCGCGAGCGGATCATCGGCCCGGAAGAGGTCGGCCGCACGCTCCAGGAGATTTGCACGGGACAGCCCGTGCGACTGATCCGTGACGGCAAGGCTCACAGCGCGGCGGATGCATCTTCGCGAAGGCTGCAACCAGGAGATCGCATTCTGGAGATCATCGACTCCGCCTAACGGCCTCGATTTCGCCGGAAACTTCCTATATGGGCCCGGCCCTTCCGATGAACGTCACAACTCTCCCCAAGCCCCCGCGCGTCGGGCTGGTCTCGCTCGGCTGTCCCAAGGCACTGGTCGACAGCGAGCGAATCATGACCAAGCTGCGCGCCGACGGTTACGACATGTCGCCCGACTATGCCGGCGCGGACGTAGTGCTGGTCAACACCTGCGGCTTCCTCGATTCCGCGAAGGAGGAGAGCCTCGAAGCGATCGGCGAGGCAATCGCCGAGAACGGCCGCGTCGTCGTGACGGGCTGCATGGGCAAGGAAGCCGACGTGATCCGCGAGCGCTTCCCCGACGTGCTCGCCGTCACCGGCCCCCAGCAATATGAAGAAGTGGTCGCGGCGGTCCACGAAGCCGCCCCGCCGATCCCATCGCCGTTCATCGACCTGGTCCCGGAAGCAGGACTGAAGCTCGACTCCGCGCCACTACAGCTATTTGAAGATTTCCGAGGGCTGCAACCACCGCTGCGCCTTCTGCATCATCCCGCACATCCGCGGCGACCTGATGAGCCGGCGGCCCGACGCGATCCTGCGCGAAGCAGAAAAGCTGGTGGCCGCGGGTACGAAGGAACTGCTGGTCATCAGCCAGGACACGTCCGCCTATGGCGTCGACATCCGTCACAAGGCGTGGCCGTGGAAAGGCGAAGAGGTTCGCGCCCACATGACGGACCTGTCGCGCGAGCTGGGCAAGCTCGGCGCCTGGGTCCGGCTGCATTACGTCTACCCCTATCCGCATGTGGACAATGTCGTGCCGCTGATGGCCCAGGGGCTCGTGCTCCCCTACCTCGACATCCCGTTCCAGCACGCAAGCCCCGACGTGCTTCGTGCGATGCGCCGGCCGGCCAATGACGCGAAGGTGCTGCAGCGCATCCGCGCCTGGCGCGAGCAGGTGCCGGATCTCGCGATCCGCTCATCCTTCGTGCTGGGCTTCCCCGGCGAGACGGAAGAAGACGTCGCTTATCTGCTCGCCTGGCTCGAGGAAGCGCAGCTCGATCGCGTCGGCGCCTTCAAGTTCGAGCCGGTCGAAGGTGCGCCCGCCACGTCGATGGACAGGCAGGTCCCCGAAGACCTGAAGCAGGAGCGCTATGAGCGCGTGATGGCGCTGTCCGCGCGGATCTCGGCGGAGAAGCTCGAACGGAAGGTCGGGACCATGATCGACGTCCTGATCGATGCCGTAGACGACGAGACCGGCGGCGCAACGGGCCGTTCAAAGGCCGACGCTCCCGACATCGACGGCGAGGTTCACCTGCGCGATTCCGGCGGGCTGAAGGCCGGCGACATCGTGCCCGTCATGGTCGAAGAATTCAGACGAGCACGACCTCTTCGGGGTTCCCGCTTAGGCGCTGATTGCGCTCAACCGACTTTTGCAGCGATTTGCGCTATAATCCGCCGATGGCCGAGCCCTCCTCTCGAAAGCTTGCCGGATTGGCGCTGATCCTGCTTCTGATCGTCCTGTGGGCGGCATTTGTCGCGAGTCTCGCCCCTGTCGTCGGCACATGGCCTGTTCTCGTTCAGGCGCCATACTATCTCATTATGGGAATAGTGTGGATCATCCCATTGAAACCATTGCTAAGATGGATTGAAACGGGGTCGTTCCGGTCCGCTCCGCGGCCCAGGAATTGAAATTAGTGTATTACGGGGATATAGCACCAACTGATGCCTGAAGCGCTCATTCTCTCCCGCCCGCTCGACGGGCTGCGCCGGAATGCGGCGCGGGCAAGGGCGCGCGCCTCGCATTTGTGGCGCGCCCATCCGCGCGAGACGATCGGCGTCGGCTTGCTGGGGCTCGCCGCCGCTGCGGCGCTGGCAGGTGCGGCGCATTCGACGCCGGATCTCGCGGCTCGGGATTCGGGCGTCGCTCCGCCGGCGCCACCACCGCTTCTCATCCGCCAGCTTGCCCCCGAGCAGGCAGTGCAGGTCAACCAGGACATTCCGTTGACCAGCGGGCCCAACCCCGCGGCCAGGCCGTTCGTCTTCAAGGGCTACGCGGCTGCCCGTTCGCAGGCGCTCGAGTGCCTTGCCAACGCAGTCTATTATGAGGCGGGAAGCCAGGACGACAACGGCCAGCGCGCCGTCGCGCAGGTCGTGCTCAACCGCGTTCAGCACGCGGCATTCCCGGACTCGGTCTGCGGCGTCGTCTTTCAGGGTTCTACGCGGCCGACAGGCTGCCAGTTCACTTTCACCTGCGACGGCTCGCTCTATCGCCAGCCAAGCGCCGACGGCTGGAGCCGCGCCTACCGCATCGCGCAAGCGGCGCTGGCGGGAGCGGTTTATGCGCCGGTCGGCTACGCGACGCATTATCATGCCGATTATGTCGTGCCTTACTGGGCTTCGACCCTTGCCAAGAACGCGGTGGTGGGAGCGCACATCTTCTATCGGTGGGCCGGCAGTTGGGGGAATGCCGCAGCTTTTTCCAAAACCTATGCAGGCGCCGAGCCCAACGCTCGCGCGCTGCGCACCGCCGCTTTGTCGGTCCCGCACGTGACTGCCGAGACGCCCTCGAGCGTTGCGCAGGCAATCAAGGACATCCCCGGCGCGGAGCCCATAAAGCTTGCACCGTCGATGCGCGGCGACAAGCGCGTCGCCGTTCGCTTCAACCTCGCGGCCCGCAAGGCGTCGGACGAGGCGAAGCACGAACAATATGTCCAGAAGTTCGAAGCGTCGGACAATCTGAAATGGACGCTTTCCAGCGACGTGGTCGCTGAAAACCAGGCGCCGCTAGGAAAGGCCAAACCGGCGACGTCAGGCACTGGCGTGCAAACCGGGCAGCACTAGTCCGCCTGCCGCGGCTCCTGCGAAGCAAGCGTAAGCTCGACACCCAAGCGAATCCGGTCGAGCCTGCCGTCGACCGCGAGATAGTCGTTGGACAACATCAGGGCCGCAGCCCACTGCCGCCTGGTCACGGCTGGCTGGCTGAACGGTCCGCCATCCCACCTCGGCTCCCTGTTCTGCAGTTCGACCACGGCATCGTCGAACGCCGCACAGCGGTCCAGCTGATCCACGCTCGGGCGCAAGCGCAAAGCCCGGTGACACTCCCGGCTTCGGTTCAGCAATCCCGCTTCATTCCCATACCGAGAGATAGCAACTGCCTCGCGCACGGCGTTTTCCAACGTTGAATTGTTCAGCGGTCGGTCCATCGTGCCGCCGGCGCCGGCCCTGGCAGGCAATCGGCCCTGGCCTGGCTGCCCGGAATTACCGAATTGAGTGCGGACCCAGCCCGTCACCGGTCCGGCCGCGAGCAGGAGCAGGGCGAGCAAGGCTGCCATCGCCATAGTGGCGCGGACCCAGCCATCCCCGGAAGCCTCGGGCTGGTCGGGCCCCATCAGCAGCGGCTCGGCGACGGATTGCCGCCGCCGCAATTCTCGATAGGCGCGGTTGAGTTCCGCGGCGCGGGCCGCGTCGCCGCCGTCGCGATCCGGGTGATGGCGCTTGATCAGCTTTTTGTAGGCGCGCTCGATTGTGGCGCTGTCGGCGCCGGGCTCGAGCCCGAGGATTGCGTAGTTGCAGGGTTCCCCGCGCATCGCGCGAGTCTAGTCCAGGCAAGCTGGACGTGTGAAGTGGCGCGAGTGACGGGGCTCGAACCCGCGACCTCCGGCGTGACAGGCCGGCGCTCTAACCAACTGAGCTACACCCGCGTTTTTGGCGTGGCGGCGAACTAGGAGGCGGGCTTGGGAGTGTCAACCATCGCCGGCTCCATTTCCTGCCGATCCTCGACCTCCTCCTCGTCGGGATCGCCGACGTGGGTCAAAGTCCCGTGCTCGAACAGGAATCCCGCGATGTCCGGCGTACCGGCGGCCGAGAAAATGGTCTTCACGATGATCAGGAGCGGCACCGCCAGAAGCGCGCCCGTCGTCCCCCAGACCCACGCCCAGAAGGACAGCGAGATAAGGATCGACAGCGGGCTGATCGTGAGGCGATGGCCGACCACCATGGGCGTGAAGAAGTTCGCCTCGATCAGGTGGAAGCTGATGAAGACAGCGGGCGGCAACAGCGCGCCCCAGACGTCCGGGTAGGTCATCAGCCCGCCAAGAAACAGCAGCAGCGCGCAAACGATGGGCCCAAGGTAGGGAATGTAATTGGCGACGGCGACGATACCGCCCCACATGATCGGCGAGGGCATGCCGAGCCACCACAGGGCAAGCGCGGTCAATCCACCGAGTCCGACATTGATCAGCGTAATCGTGCCGAGATAGGTCGAGGTCGCGTCCACGACCTGCTGGATGACGCGGGCCGTCGTCAGCGCGCCCTCGAAGCTACCGCGACTGACGATCGTCTTCTTCCGCATCGAGGTCCACCCGGCGAGGAAGAAGAAGATCACGAGCAGCGCGAAGAAGAGCTGGATCAGCAGGTGCGGCGCCGAGCTGATCAACAGGCTCGACATGGAATTGGGCGTCTCGATCCGCACGGCGCGCGTTTGCTCGCCCGTCATCGCAATCTGGGACGCAGTCCGGTCGATGAACTTGTCGAGATTCTTGTAGAGGTCGAACACAGGTTCGAGGGTGGCCCGGACCTTCGTGATCTTCTGCGGAATCTGCGCGACCCAGTCGGTCGCCGGAATCACGATGGACCCGATCGCGAAGATCGCCAGCAACAGGAAGATGACTAGGCACAAACCCGCGGCGAGCTTGGAAGGAATTCCGCGCCGTTCGAACCACTCCAGCAGCGGCACCAGCGCGATCGCGATGACCAGCGCGGCGGTCACCGGCATGAAGAATTCCGCGCCGGCGCGAAGCGCGAACGGCAGTGACACGATGAGACCGATACCGGCGAGCAGAGTCAGCGATGCAAGCAGCCGATCCCGCTTCACTGTGATTGTCTCCGCCAGCGTGCGCGCCTCGTCGGAAGGCTCATCGATCGCCGGATGATGCTTGCGTGTACGCGCGTCCATCCGTCGACCATATCGATCCGTCCTTCAGGCGGCCAGAAAAATGGAGCGGAACCGAAAGTTCGCCGCAAGCGCTTGTCCGGACGGCAATTTCCATTCGCCAATGCTGAAGTGCGTGGTTAATCAGCGGCCACCTCTCCAAGAAGGATCGCATGCCGGACACAAGGGCTTCCACGCTCGCTGGATCGAACGACGAGCGGGCTGGCGGCTCGCGTCCGTCTATGCCCCCGCGCGGCGATGGCGAGATGGCGCGGCTCATCCGGGAGTGGGACTGGACAAGCTCCCCTCTGGGCCATCCGGACAACTGGCCGCAGAGCCTGAAAACCGCTGTCGGCCTTCTCCTCCCGGCCGCGGCTCAGATCGTGCTGTTCTGGGGCCCGGAGTTCGTGGCGATCTACAACGATGCCTATGCGCCGACGATCGGCGACAAGCATCCGCGAGCGCTTGGGCGGCCGGCGGCAGAGAATTGGGCCGAGCTTTGGGACGATCTCCGCCCGCTCCTGCAAGGCGTTCGCGACACCGGCGACACGGTCTACGCGAAGGACCGCCCCTTCTACATTGAGCGGCACGGCTATCCGGAGACCGTTTACTTCGACATCAGCTATTCCGCCGTCCCCGACGAAAGCGGCGACGTGGGCGGGGTCCTGTGCATCGTCAGCGAGACCACGGAGCGGGTGGTCAGTGAGCAGGCTTTACGCGAGAACGAAGAGCGGCTTCGTCTGGCGGTCAATAATGCCGAGATCGGTTTCTGGGACGTGCAGGAGGGCCACGGCGAGCTCACTTGGCCGCCGCGAACGAAGGCCATGTTCGGGATCTCGGCCGACGTGCCCGTCACCATGGAAGATTTCTTCGAGGGGCTGCACCCTGACGACTTGCCCCGCGTGGCAGAGGCCTACGCGGCGGCCGCGGATCCCACTCGGCGGAGCTTCTACGATGTCGAGTATCGCACGATCGGCAAGGAAGACGGCGTCTTGCGATGGGTCGCGGCCAAGGGCCGCGGTGTGTTCGACAGTGAAGGACCCGACGGGCGGTGCCTGCGTGTCATCGGCACGGCGGTCGAGATCACGCCGCGCAAGAAGGCCGAGGAGGCGCTGCGCGAAAGCGACGCTCGAACTCCGTGCGGCTCTCGAGGCGAGCGAGTCGGGAACCTTTCGCTGGGACATAAGGACCAACGAGCTCGAGTGGGATAATGCGCTGGACAAGCTCTTCGGCCTCGCGCCCGGGGTGACGGCGAGGAGCCTCGAGCAGTTCATCGCCTTGGTTCATCCGGACGAACGCGCGTCGGTCATCGAACAATGCGAGCGCTGCGCTGCCGAAGGTGCCGACTTCGAGCTCGAGTTTCGCGTCGTATGGCCTGATGGAACCGTTCGCTGGCTGTACGACCGAGGCAAGACCTTCCTTGGCGACGACGGCGGACCTGCGCACATGTCAGGCGCATGCGTCGACATCACGGATCGAAAGCTCGCTGAACAGGCGCTCCAGGAAGAAACCCACAACCTCGAGATCCTCAATCGCAGCGGCAAGGCGATCGCCGCCGAACTCGACCTCGATCGTGTCGTCCAACTGGTCACCGACGCCGGTGTCGAGCTGACGGGCGCCCAGTTCGGGGCGTTCTTCTACAATGTCGTGAACCCCACCGGTGAGAGCTACATGCTCTATACGCTGTCCGGAGTGCCGCGGTCGGCGTTCGAGACTTTCCCGATGCCGCGCAATACCCATGTCTTCGCCCCAACGTTCGCGGGCGAGCGCGTGGTCCGGTCGGACGATATCACCAGCGATCCGCGATACGGGAAGAACGCCCCCTATTACGGCAAGCCGGAAGGTCACTTGCCGGTCGTCAGCTATCTTGCTGTGCCAGTCACGAGTCGCAACGGTGAGGTGATCGGTGGCCTGTTTTTCGGCCATCCCGATGTGGGGAGGTTCGAGGAACGCCACGAGCGCCTGATGATGGGCATCGCTGCCCAGGCGGCAGTCGCGATCGACAACGCGCGGCTTTATCGCGACGCTCAGCATGAGATCGACCAGCGCATGAAGGCCGAGCAGGCGCTGACCGCCCTGAACGAAACGCTGGAAAGTCGGGTTGCCGAGGAGATCGGGCGACGCTCGCAGGCGGAAGAGGAACTCCGACAGGCGCAGAAGATGGAAACGGTGGGTCAGCTGTCAGGCGGCATAGCGCACGACTTCAACAATCTGCTGCAGGTCATCCACGGCAATCTCTCGATCCTCGAACGCGCGATTCCGAAAGACCAGGAACGACTGCGCCGTTCCGTCGCCAATGCGCTGAGCGGTACGGATCGTGCGGCGGCACTCACTAAGCGCCTCCTCGCTTTCTCGCGCCGCCAGCCGCTCGACGCCCGGGCGATCGATATCAATCGCCTGATCCTCGACATGACCGAGCTGCTCCATCGGACCATCGGCGAGACGGTCGTGATCGACACGCGGCTTTCGAGTGAAGTGCCGAACGCCTTCGTCGACCCAAACCAGCTTGAGAATGCGATCCTCAACCTTGCGATCAATGCGCGTGACGCAATGGCAGGCGGTGGTCGCCTCGAGATCAGCACGAGCGCCACGCAGCTTGAGCGCGACGACATCGTCAGCAGTCCGGAAGCGAAGCCGGGCCGCTACGTCTGCGTCGCCGTGCGAGACACAGGACATGGCATGAGCCAGGATGTGCTTGCGCGGGCCGTCGAGCCCTTCTTCTCGACCAAGGAAGTCGGCCAGGGAACGGGGTTGGGCCTCTCGATGGTCTATGGCTTCGTTAGCCAGTCAGGCGGGCACCTCGTTCTCAACTCTCGGGAGGGAAGCGGGACCACGGTCGAGCTCCACCTACCCTGCTCCGATGCAGCTGCCCAGTCGCGCCCGTCGCGGGAGAACGACAGCGAGCTGCCGCAGGGCCGCGGCGAACATGTGCTGCTGTGCGAGGATGACGACGACGTCCGCTTCTTCTCCAGCGAGACGCTGCGGGACCTTGGGTACGAGGTGATCGAAGCGCGCGATGCAACATCGGCATTGGCGGCCCTGACCGACCACGGGCGCATCGACCTGCTGTTCACTGACGTGGTTCTTCCCGGAGGCAAGACAGGCGCCGACCTGGCGCGCGAAGCTCGCAAGCTGCAGCCAGAGTTGAAGGTGCTATTCGCGACGGGCTATGCGCGCAGCGCTCTCGAAAAGGAGCAGGAAGGCGAGAAGGTTATCGAGCTTCTGCTCAAGCCCTTCGGCGTCGAGGAACTGGCAACCAAGGTCCGGCAGATCCTCGGCTAGCGACGGTTGGTGCCCCTGGTCCGACTCGAACGGACACTCCGGTGAAGGAACTCGATTTTGAGTCGAGCGCGTCTACCATTCCGCCACAGGGGCACGCGTTCGATTAGCTAGCGGCGCTCCGGCTGCGCCGCAACCTGCGGAGCGCTGTTTGCGTTAACCCCTCATCCTGACGAGCGGGTGCAGCCATGAAGACAGCGGACTTCTTCGTCGAACGCCTCAAGTCGTGGGGCGTGAAACGGATCTACGGCTATTCCGGAGACGGCATCAACGGCGTGATCGGCGCCATCCAGCGCGATGGCGAGATCGATTTCATCCAGCCGCGCCACGAGGAAATGGGCGCCTTCATGGCCGTGGCCCATGCAAAGTTCACGGGCGAGCTTGGCGTCTGCCTCGCGACGGGCGGTCCGGGGGCCACCCACCTGATCACCGGCCTCTACGACGCCAAGCTCGACCATATGCCGGTCCTCGCCATCTGCGGCCAGGCGGAGGCGACGGTGCGCGGCGGCAGCTACCAGCAGGAGCTGAACCTCGACCGCATGTTCGCGGATGTCGCGGAATATGTTCAGGAGGTCACGCACCCGGCGCAGCTTCCCCACGTGATCGACCGTGCGATCCGCCTTGCGCTCGCCCGCCGCGGGCCTTGCGTGATCGTGATCCCGAAGGATGTACAGGAGCAGAAGTTCGAAGCGCCCAGGCGGGCGCATGGATTCACGCGCTCCGGACACGGCTACTCACGGCCCGTCGTCGTCCCGCCCTTGCAAGAGCTTGGCAGAGCGGCGGACCTGCTCAATGCCGGCGAGAAAGTCGCGATCCTGATCGGCGCTGGAGCGGCCGAGGCTGCCTACGAGATCGTGGAGGTCGCGGAACGGCTGGGAGCCGGCGTCGCCAAGGCCTTGCTCGGCAAGACGGTCCTTCCCGACGACCTGCCCTTCGTTACCGGTTCGATCGGGCTGCTCGGCACTCGTCCGAGCTCCGACCTGATGAACGGCTGCGACACCTTGCTCATGATCGGCACCGGCTTCCCATGGTCGGAGTTCCTGCCGAAGGACGGCGCCGCTCGGGCGGTGCAGATCGACATCGACCCGGCCATGCTCTCGCTCCGCTACCCGTGCGAGGTAAACCTCCACGGCAGCGCCACCGAGACGCTTCGCCTGCTCCTGCCGATGCTCGACAAGAAGCGGAATGACGCATGGCAGAGGCGCATCGAGAGTTGGCTCGATGACTGGTGGGAGACGCTCGAGGCCAGGGCGATGACCAAGGCGCACCCGGTCAACCCGCAACGGGTGGTGTGGGAGATGTCCCCTCGCCTGCCCGAGAACGCCATCGTGACGAGCGACAGTGGATCCTGCGCCAATTGTTATGCCCGCGATTTCCGAGTGAAGCGGGGCCAGATGGGTTCGGTATCGGGCGGGCTCGCATCGATGGGAGCGGCTGTCCCCTATGCAATCGGCGCAAAGTTCGCGCATTCGGACCGGCCGGTCGTAGCGCTCGTCGGTGATGGTGCGATGCAGATGAACAACATGGCCGAGCTGATCACGATCGCGAAATATATGGATCGCTGGCCCGACAAGCGGCTCGTCACCTGTGTTCAACAATGAGGATTTGAACGAGGTCACTTGGGAGCAGCGCGTCATGAACGGCAATCCGCGCTATGATGCCAGCCAGGACATTCCGGACGTCCGATACTCCCAGTTCGCGGAGCTGATCGGCCTCAAGGGCCTCTTCGTCGATGATCCGAAGGATCTTGGCGATGCCTGGGACGAGGCACTGTCAGCCGATCGGCCGGTGGTTCTGGAAGTAAAGACTGACCCGGAGATCGCCCCGCTGCCGCCGCATATCTCCTTCAAGGAAGCCAAAGGCTTCATGAAGTCGATGACGAAGGACGAGTCCGCCGGTCATGTCGTCCGCGACACGGCTCGGCAGGTCATGAATGCCATTCGGCACAAGGAGGATGTGGACTAGTTGCGCGGCGCCTGGCGGCGGTAGCTCAACGCCTCCGCGACGTGAATTCGCCCGACGTGCTCGGCCCCCGCGAGGTCGGCGATGGTTCGGGCGACCCGGAGCACGCGGTGGAAACCGCGTGCGGAAAGCCGCATCGCCGCGGCAGCGTCGGCAAGCAGCTTGCGCCCGGGATCATCCGGCGTCGCCACCTGATCGAGAAGGTCGCCATCGGCTTCGGCATTCGTCCGCAGTCCCGATCCATTGTAACGCTGCGCCTGGATGTGCCGCGCGCTCGCAACCCGCTGCGCGACTTCGGCGCTTCCCTCCGCCGGTGGAGGCAAGGTGAGATCCGCCGCGGATACCGCGGGCACCTCCACGTGCAGGTCGATGCGGTCGAGCAAAGGCCCAGACACGCGCGCCTGATAATCCGCCGCGCATCGCGGCGCCCGGCTGCACGCCAGCGCCGGATCGCCGAGGTGGCCGCAGCGGCAGGGATTCATCGCGGCGACCAGCTGGACCCGGGCGGGAAATGTGACGTGGGTGTTGGCTCGCGCGACGCTGACGTTCCCTGTCTCGAGGGGCTGTCGGAGAGAATTGAGCACGGTGCGCTGAAACTCTGGCAGCTCGTCGAGAAACAGCACGCCCAGGTGCGCAAGGCTGATTTCGCCGGGGCGGACGCGCAATCCACCGCCGACCAGCGCCGGCATAGAGGCGCTGTGGTGGGGTGCGCGGAACGGACGCTGGCGCCGGATCTTCCCGCCGCCGAGCTCCCCGGCGACGGACGCGACCATCGAGACTTCGAGCGCCTCGGCGGGCTGCAGCGGCGGGAGGATGCCAGGCAGGCATGCCGCGAGCAGCGATTTGCCTGATCCGGGAGGGCCGCTCATCAGCAGAAGGGCGCGCCGGCGAATGTCTGCTTTCGACCCATTGCAGACATTAGCAGCTTAGACCCGCTGTCGATCCACGACAGTCGGTGGTCCGCCGCACTCACGGCATTGGAAATCGGCACGGTGTTAGGAGCCACCGCCGATCGGCCATTCGGGCAGGTTGCCATTTTGGTTAACAATATGTTAACGACCCTCCGGCAACTCAGCGGGGACCATCATGACCAAGTTCGCACTTTGTTTTGCGGCCACTCTTCTCTGTGCGTCGCCGGCGCTTGCGCAGACAACGTTCACGAGCACAGATGTGCCCAAGTCTATCCCGGATGCCGATCCTACCGGAATCTCGTCCGCCATTACAGTCAGCGGGATTGGTACAATCACGGACTTGAACTTGGTCTTCACCGATCTGCAGCACACCTCTGTTGCTGATCTGCACATCGAACTGCGGGCTCCCGATAACACACAGGTTCCGCTCGTGCTCGCCTTTAGCGAAGGCGGGATTCTGCTGGGGCTCTTAACCCCTGACAATTTCATCAACACGGTCTTCGATGATCAGGCAGGAACCAACCTGAGTGGCGGCACCGCGCCTTATACCGGCTCATTCAACATCAATCACCCGTCCGTCGGCAACGATCCTCTGTCGCTCTTCAACGGACTGAATGCTGACGGAACCTGGACCTTGTTTGTCTCAGATCGAGCGCTTTTCGACGTCGGTACATTAAATGGCTGGGCGCTACAGATTACAGGAAACGGTCTGGCAGCAGTTCCTGAGCCGTCAACCTGGGCGATGATGCTCTTGGGCTTCGGGGCAGTCGGCTTTGCGATGCGGCGTCGCAGGCAGACGGGACTCGCCCCTTCCGTCGAGCCGCTTAGGCTCGTAACCATTGAAACGGGATGCCGCCGCGAAAGCAGGCGGCATTTTCGTATGTGCGCTAATGTCCGCTTTCCACCCAAAACAGACATTGGCCGAGCCCTTGGACGGGCCGCTCTCGCTTCACCCACGGCTCATCGGTTCGGTGCATGGCCATATCCGCAGCATAGGGCTGGCAGAGCAGCCGCGCTTAATTCGGGCCTGCCGCTGAGCCATTCCGCCCAAGCCGCGCGCGGGACGAACCGCTAGTGCTCGCTCAAGGCTTGAGGGATTCTTTGTTCACGAATCGTTCCGTGGTGTTTAAGCGGCGTGAATGTCCACCAAACACCTTCGCACCGCCGCCGATCTCGTTCGCTTTGGTTGTGGGCTCAAGGTGGAATGCCGCAGCTGCGGGCATGTCCTGACGCTTGAAGGCTATGAGGTTGCTCGCGAGGCCGGCATGGTGCCGCTGCGGGAGATCGAGCGCCGGCTCAAGTGCCCCGTTTGTTCGTCAAAGGGCGCTCGGATGGTTGTCCTTAGCCCGCCACCACCGCGAAACTGATAAATGGCCCAATCAAGGGGTGCCGCCGTCGCTTGGATGCGAACGTAGGCATGTGGTAGCGACCAATCATGAGCCGGGGAGAGTCCGAGACCAAGGCCTTGGTGCAGTCGGTGAGCGAGGCGCTCCAAGACGGCGGAACAGTGGACATCTTGGTCGGCACGTATTGGCTCAGCATCGAGAAGATCGAGCTTCATGAGAACTCTTTGGTGAAAGCCATGATCCCGGCGAAGGAGCGGCTTACTCAGAGCAGCATCCTCGATCAAGCCGGATCGCTTGGGGGCGGCACGAGTCGATTTCTACCCAACGCCGGGGCTGATCGAGCCTTCATGAGGCGAAGGCTCGACGAAAAGCTTCCGCGTCTTCATCATGCACGAAGCCGATGACCGTCGCTCGCGGCTTGGTCTCGAACAGCACGAATGACGACGCATTGCAGCAGAGCCACATCGCGATCCTCTGCTCCGGAGCTTTCTCGTTGTAAGGCGTGAACTTGCGACCGCGCTCAGCACAGCCGTTTTGGAAGAGCGGCTCGACGCGCTGGTGGCCCGTGCCCGTCGCTCGGAAATTGATCGTGTGGAGCTCGGCCGGATAGTCCAGGCCGTGTTCCCGCTCATCCCATTTACCCGGCCCGCATTCTACAACCTTGATGCGAGTTCGCGGCTTAGCTGGCTGCCACCTCACGGCTGGAGGGGCCAACCGTCCGGACCAGTTGTCCGCTTCTTGATTGAACTCTCCAGCGACGAAAGAAGGACCGCGGCGCTTGATGTGTGGAGTTTCAAACCATCCCGCTTAGCTGCAATTAGATCGGTGACGCTCGACCGGAGATGCCGGAGCGTATCCCGCTCTTGTTTGGAATGCCGCCGATCCATTTCGATGGTCGTTGTGAGGGTCTCTAGCAGGTCCCAAGTATGACCATCCGCGCATTCGAGGGCTGCACGCAATTCGCTGATTAGCTGTAGATCGTCCATGGCTCAGCAGTTCTCGTCATAGTGGATTGAGCCACTGCGACAGCACCTCGGCTACCTTATCTGCGGGCCCCAGGTTCTTCGCCCAATGGTCGGCGGAGCTTGCGCCCTGCATCCACACGCAGCCGCGCTCGTCGGCGCCTTCGATGTAGAACAGTGCTTCCTGCTCAGGTTCGTCGCTCATGCGCTCTCCGATGCTTTACTGCGGCCTTAGCCATGTTCATTCCAACAGCCTTAAACGATTACCGGTAAATCCCATCAAGCAGACGCCACCAACCGCGGCTGCTCACGACGAAAGCCCTACTCATTCCCAGCTCCCAGACCTCCCTGAGTAGGGCTTCGTCGTTGCCGCAGGAGCAAAGGCGTGCAGGCCAGCAAAGAACAGCTTCTTGACGAAGCCCAGAGCTGTAGACGCGAGGCGTTTGCGTATGTCCGCAAGCCCGAAGCCCCGTTTCTTCTGAGGGTCGCCGACGCCTTTGAGCACCTTGCGTTCAGAGGTTCAGAGCGACGGTAGCGACGACCAAGGTGCGGTTCGCTCGCAGGAGCTTGTAATTCAGCACTCAACCTTTAGCGGTGATTTGTGGCACCCACCGACGGCCGCGAGTTCAAGGAGCGTTCATGGCTTATCTCCAAGCCTTCGCCCCGTTCATAGCTCAGCAATATCCAATCTCCATCGGTACGACCTCCACTTCGATGGCAGTGGTCTTCAGGACGACATTGCGAGACTGAGTGGAATGGCCGTAACTATCCCGAAGACCCTCTTCTCGGTAGACGGAAACAACGGCTACGATTGGCTTGAGCTGAGTCTTTCTAGGCTCGGGTATCACCCAGGACCTTTTCGGGAACATCATCAGGCGGCACTGTCAACTTCGTTGCGGAGTTCAACCAATCTCTCAAATACCCGCCCTTTGGTACGTTGAAGGCATCTCAGTAGATGCCTCTGCGATATCTACAACGCAGCGCTGACAACTTCGAACGCCGACGAGATCGCCCTCATCCAAGCCGCATTGACAGGGGACGACACCGATGCATCCTGCTCTGGTTTGACGACCAGATGGGGTGGCTTTGATGGGAAGCGACGACGTCTTTGGTAATGGAGGCCAGGACACGATCGACGGCGGGAATGAAGACGATTCGCTTACGGGGCAATGCCGGGAACGACATACTGATCGGCGGTGCGGGGCTTGATCGTGCCTTGTTTACGACGATGCGGCCGCAGGCGTCGTGGTAAACCTAACGGCCGGCCAGGCTTACGTCGGCCGTTGGTACTTTCCACGGCAATCGCGGATCGAGCACGAGCTCCGCCGGGATAGAAGACGTAAAGCGGAAGATCCATTCAGACGATACGATCTACGCCGGAATACGGCAGGTAATTTCCTTGACGGCCTAGACGGGGACGATGTGATCTCCGGCGAGGGCGGCAATGATAATCTTAGCGGCGGCGAAGGTAACGATCAACTCACAGAACGGTGTCTGGTATCGATACGCTCGCGGGCGATGCAGGGCAACGACACCTTCCGCGACTACTAAAGCTGGGCTCAATGGCGACACGATCACTGACTCTGGCCGTCGGCGACAAAATCATCATCACCCGATGCGACACTTGCGGGTTTCACTTTCTCGGTGAACGGCGAGCACTCTATCGTACACCGGTGGCTCGCTGACGCTGAGCGGCGGGATTAATGGCACTTGTCGTCGCAAGCGCCGCGGTCGGGCGGCGATGTCCAGCTCGTCGCTCTCAGCTCCCCGTCCACAGATGCCCGCAGCGACTTCAACGGTGATGGCCGCAGCGACGTACTGTGGCGGTCGGACAGCTGGGCAGATGACCAACTGGCTTGGACAGATCAACGGCGGCCTTGGCAGACAACACGGCCAACGCCGCGAATGGCATTCCGACCAGCTGGCAGGTCGCCGGAACTGGCGACTTCAATGGCGACGGCAACGACGACATCCTTTGGCGCAACGACGATGGTCAGCTGACCAATTGGCTCGGCCAACGCCAATGGTGGATATTCGAGCAATGCGGCCAACGCTTACACTGTGACGCCGACTAGCTGGCACGATAGCTGGCACCGGCGACTTCAATAACGACGGCATGGACGACGTACCTGTGGCGCGAACGACGACGGGCGCCATGACTAACTGGCTCGGAACGGCCAGCGGCGGCTACATCGACAATTCGGCCAATGCCTGCCGTGGCCATTGGCACTAGCTGGCACATCGTCGGCACAGGCGACTTCAACGGTGACGGACGCGACGACATCCTGTGGCGCAATACTGACGGGTCGCTGACCAACTGGCTTGGTCAAGCCAACGGCAGCCATGCCAACAATGCCAGCGCGTCGACCTCCGTCGCCACGAGTTGGCACATCGCCGGACCGGCGACTTCAACGGCGATGAGCGCGACGACATTCTCTGGCGCAATGATGCCGGCGACCTGACGAACTGGCTGGGGCAGGCCGACGGCAGCTTCGCCAACAACCCGAACGCCTCGGTGTGGGTCTCGAACAGCTGGCATATCGCGAGCACTGGCGACTTCAACGGCGATCGCCGCGACGACATCCTATGGCGCAACGACAGCGGCGACCTTGCAGCTGGACGGGTCAAGTTGATGGCGGCTTCGCCAACAACCCCAACACTTCCGTATGGGTGCCGACTAACTGGGAAGTGCAGGCGCCGGACGGAATGTACGTCTAGGGGGCGAGCCGCTTATGTCCGCTTTCCACCCATTCCGGACATTCGCCAGCGCTAGGTTTCAACCCATTCCCGCCATTCGCGTAAGCGCCCGGCCTTTCCTCTCGCCTTAAGCCGTGGCAGATTGAGCAGTGGCCTAACGGCCCGTTGGCTTTCGTGAGAAGCCAGCAAACGAAGCGCCCGCCAATGTCTCACGAACCGGCGGGCGTTTTCATGTCCAATATCACCGGTTGGGACCTTAGCGTAAAGTCAGCTTCCGACCCAAAGCGGACATTAGGCAGCAGGGACAGAAACCGGTCCCCTTGAGCGAACATACAGTCTTGTGCGCTAACATCTCGCATTAACTCTATTTGGCTACTTGCTAAGACGTGGACCTAGGGTAGGTTCAAGCAAGTGCGCTGAGCTCGGTGACGCGCGAGTGGTGCATCTGTCGGATTGGTCGCGCGCGTTTCGTCGCTGCCGGGCATTCATGGCCGTTGCTCTGGATGAGGGGCCAGAAGTGACCGACTATACAAATCCAACCGGCACGTTCAACGCGACCGAGGGCGACGACAAGTTCGTCTTCACGTCGTTCCCGGCATTCCCTGGTACGTACATCGACGCACTCGGCGGCAACGACCGCCTGATTGTGCAAATCGATTACGATTTGCCGATGTTTTTTGACGTTGTGGATTGGAATGGCGGCAGCAGTTTCCGCGCGAGCGCGAGCTCACCCTATGCAACGGCTGCTTCCGTCTACGGTGTTGAGAACGTGGATTTTCGCGGCACCTCGCACGACGATACTTTCAACCTGAAGCTGGTCACAACAACGCTCGCCAACGCCGTCACGATGGACGGATCGGCCGGCGCGGACCTGCTCAACTTCGATTGGTCTAAGCTGACGACCGGCGTGTCGTTCGTGGTCAATAGCTCTGCGATCACCAGCACCTACGGCAGCTTCTCGAACTTCGAGATCTTCGAAATCCATGCCGGTTCGGGCAATGACACGATCACCACGGGGAGCGGCAGAGACAACATCTACACCGGTGCCGGGGTAGACACTGTAAACGCCGGAGCCGGCATCGATTTCGTGTACACCGAGGCGACAAGCGGGACGTTCGATGGCGGCGCGGACCTGGATTTCTTCCAGGGCAATTTCGGCACCGCAGCCTCTCTGACCGTTGCGTTCGGCGACACGATAACGCTCTCCAACGGGACTCTCATCAAAAATTTCAAGTCAGCAACGGTCCGCACGGGCGCCGGTAATGACCAATTCACGGTCTCAAAGGAGCAGACGAGCGGAGGCGTTTATGGCGGCGACGGCGTCGATACACTGAATTACGCCGCGACCTCAGCAGCCGGCATGCTCGTTGACATAACAAGCTACAACGGGACTGATCTGAGCGGGGCAATTGGAACGCAGCCGAACGTCTTTCAATTCGGCGAGTTCGAGAATGTCTCGGTCGCGGGAAGCCAGTTCAACGACCGTTTCCAGATCAGTGGCAACTATTCCGGTTCCGGCTTGAACCTTAACGCGGGTGGTGGTGTCGATTGGCTGCAGTTCGACTTGCGCCAATCGACCGTCGGGACGAGCCTTACGGTCGGGGGTACCGGAGCCGTGACAAGTAATCGGGGCACCTTCTCGAACTTCGAAAGCTTCTCGCTGAGCGGTGGCTCCGGCGCAGACACGTTCGTCACCGGCTCCGCTGCGGATGGCCTTACCGGCGGCCGCGGCGCGGATTACCTGGACGGTGGCGCGGGCGATGATGGCATCAACGGAGCAGACAGCACCTTCGAGGATGACGGCGCTGCCGACACACTGATCGGAGGTCTGGGCAACGACATCATCGGGGCGGGCTATGGTGACACCGTTTCGGGCGGTTCCGGAACGGACGAGCTCTATTTCATCGGACTGAGCGCCACTGCCGGCATCACGGCTAATTTCGCCACCCTGACAGGTGGCGGAACGATCTCAGTCGGGGGCGCGACGCTCAGCGGCATCGAGACGATCGGCGGGATCTACGGGTCCAACTTCGGCGACACGCTGGTGATCGGTAAGCTTACCACCACCCATGACGTTCAGATATTCGGCTGGGCTGGCGACGATCGGATCACCGGAAGCTCCGGCGCAGACACCATACATGGCGGCACCGGAAACGACTGGCTCACTGGCGGGCTCGGAAAGGACTTTTTGATCGATAGCGAGGGTAACGACACCTTCGCCGACACCGCTGCCGGTCTCAGCGGGGACATCATCTCCAGCTTCTATGTCGGCGATAAGATCATCATCACCGATGCCAATCTCAGCACGTTCTCGTTCAATGTGTCCAGCGGAACGCTGACCTACACCGGCGGATCTTTGAACTTCGGAAGTCAGCTTGCCGGTCCGCTCGTAGCCACAGCCGCAGCGGGCGGTGGCGTGCAACTTGCAATCCGCCAACCGCCGCCCGGCACCGCCGATGCAATCGCGCACCAGCTCGTGTCGGGCTACTGGGATGGCGCCACGCGGCATTTCGACGTGTCGCAGGGCGGCTCGATTTCCGTGAACATTAGCGGACTCGATGCGATCGAACAGAATCTCGCGCGGGTGGCGCTCTCCGAGTGGTCGGACATCATCGGCCTCTCCTTCCAGGAGGTTTCGACCGGCGGCCAGATCCTGTTCGACCATAGCGAGGTTTCGGGCGGGCCGGTCGCGGAGACACAAACCATTTTTTCCGACGGCGTGATTTCGACTTCGATCGTCCATATCTCATCCTCCTGGATCACGGAGAACGGGACGGGCCTGAACAGCTATAGCTTTCAGGCCTATGTTCACGAAATCGGGCACGCGCTGGGCCTAGGGCGCCCTGGAGATTACAACGTCGACGCGAACTACTTCGCCGACGCGCTTTTCTCGAACGACAGCTGGGCGACTTCGGTCCTGTCCTACTTCGATCAGCGCGAAAACAAGTATTTCGACGATCAGGGCTTCAGCCGCGAGTATGCGATGACCCCGATGCAGGCAGACATCCTCGCCATGCAGGCGCTGTACGGGCTGGCCGGCAACACGCGGTCCGGTGACACCATATACGGTTTCGGCAGCACCGCCGGCCGCGACGTGTTCAACGCGAACCTCGTCTGGGAAGGCGCATATACGATCTTCGACACCGGTGGCGTGGACACGCTCAATTACTCAGGCTTCGGCATGAACCTGGTGATCAATCTCAACCCGGAGAGCTTTTCCAACGTCGGCTATTCCAGCGGCAACGTCAGCATCGCTCGCGGCACGGTGATCGAAAATGCAATCGGCGGGGAAGGCAGTGACACGCTGATCGGCAACTCCAGTGATAACATTCTGACCGGTAATGGAGGCAGGGACGTTCTGGCCGGCGGAGCTGGTCATGATACGTTCAGGGACACGATCTGGCTTGTACGGCGACACGATCACCGACTTCAGCATTGGTGACCGGATTGCCCTCTACTGACGCACTCTTAGCGGCTTCACCTTCTCGCTGACCGGCAACACGCTCAGCTACACCAGGAGGGTCGCTGACTATCGGCTCGGTGCACGGTCTGGGACGGATAGCTGCAAGGACTGCTGCGGACGGCGGGGTGCAGCTCAGCCTCGAGGCGGTCCAGAACGACTATAACGGCGACGGACGCGCGGACATCCTATGGGCGAGCAAGGCGGGGCAGCTCACCAATTGGCTGGCAACGGCGAACGGCGGTTTCGTCGCCAACAGCGCCAACGCCTACAGCGTGGTTCCCAGCGCGTGGCATGTCGTGGGCACCGGCGACTTCAACGCGGATGGCCGGACCGACCTGTTGTGGCGCAACGACGATGGCGGCGTCACCAGCTGGCTCGCGAACGGCAATGGCGGCTTTGCCGGTTCGACCAGCTTTTCGACGAGCGTCCCGACCGCCTGGCAAATCGTCGGCACCGGCGACTTCAACGGTGACACGCGCGACGATATCCTGTGGCGGAACAGCGACGGCACCATCACCGACTGGCTGTCGAACACCAGTGGCGGGTTCACTGCTTCAACGACGTTCTCGACCTACGTCCCAACCGACTGGTCGGTGGTCGGGACGGGCGACTTCAATGGCGACGGCCGTGACGACATCTTGTGGCGCAATGACACGGGCCAGCTGACGGACTGGTTGCGCACCGATGACGGCGGGTTCGCCTCAAATGTCTTCTCGGTTTACGTGCCGACAAATTGGTCGGTGGTCGCCACGGGCGATTTCAACGGGGACGGGCGTTCCGACGTTCTTTGGCGCGAAGTGAACGGCCATCTGACCGACTGGCTCGGTTCGGCGAGCGGCGCCCTGGTGAACAATGGCGCCAACGCGTCGACCTTCGTTCCGGCAAACTGGCAAGTCGCCGCAGTCGGCGATTTCAACGGCGACGCCCGCGACGACATCCTGTGGCGAGACGAGACCGGCCAGATGACCAGCTGGCTCGGCACCGTGAGCGGCGGGTTCATCGACAATTCGGCGAATGCCGCAAGCTTCGTGTCGCCGGATTGGCAGGTCGAGAACCTGTTCGCTTGAGTGGCGCTGGCGGTAACAGCCGGGGAGTTGAGCTGGCGCCGGAACCCCTTCGCAAGTTGCGCGGCTTTCACCACTTTCGACCCAAGGGCGACAGTAGCCTAATGTCCGCTTTCCACCCATTCCTGCCAATAGCCGAATGTCTGCTTTCGACCCATTGCTGACATTAGCTTACCGCCGGCACACGGCTACTTCTTCTTCGGAACTCCCTTATTCAGTTCGACGAGGATCGCCTCGAACGGCTTGTCACTGAGATTGGTGGGAGTGTGAATTCCGGCGGGAGTAAACTCTGCTTCACCGGCCTTGGCCTTCGCGGTGATCGTCTTTCCGTTGCCCAGCACGAACTTGATGCTGCCGTCCGTGAGGTAGCTCACGACCAATCAGGGTGCGAATGACGGACGCTTCTCTCGTGGGGTCCGTAGTGAATGCGTAGCACCCGCACCTGCGCGTTTTCGGTGATGACCTTGTAGTGCTTTGGATCGACCTTGGTGGCGTCCTGCGCGAGTGCGGCGCTCGACACGAATGCGATAGCGGCTGCCGCAAGCGCGGCACGGGCGACGATTACCATAGATTCTCCCCTTCTGGATCGCCGCGAACCGGGCGGCCAATGACGCACGAACGCGACGCAACGGAACAGGGCGAGGCGTTAGGAGGGTCGAGTTGATCTCGTCCAATGAATTTGCCTCAGCGTCCGCTTTCCACCCTTTCCGGAGACTAGCGACGGAGGTCTTTACGTTCTCAAATTGAGCAGGTTATGTCCGCCCGCTGCCGCGATCTCGAGCGCGCGCTTGGCGACTTCCTGTCCCTTGACCTGGGCGAGGTCGGGCCCGGACCCGGCTGGCTCCGCCTCGACGGACGGTGGGGGTCCAACCAGCGCCGTCCCTTTGAGATGGGCGAGCAAGGCAAGCAGGTCGGGCGCCGCGATGACGTCCAGCTCCCCAGCCCAGGCAGCCTCGCTTCCTTGCGCCGCGGGACAGATCAGCCCTTTGTCGGAAGAGGACGCATGGATCGCGGCGAGGAGAACCCCAGCCGATGCGGCGATTCGCCCGTCGAGGCACAGCTCGCCCACCGCAACATAATGCGACAGCGTCTCAGCGTCCGCAGCTCCGATCGCTGCCAGCAGACATAGCGCGATCGGCAGGTCGTAGTGCGAGCCCTCTTTCGGCAGGTCGGCCGGGGAAAGATTTACGGTGATCCGCTTGGGCGGCAGCGCGAGACCGATCGCGGCGAGCGCGGCCCTCACCCGCTCGCGGCTCTCCGCGACGGCTTTGTCGGGCAACCCGACAATGATGAAGGCCGGAAGGCCCGCGGAAAGCTGGACCTGGACTTCGACGGCGCGGGCTTCGAGGCCGAGATACGCAACGGTGGCGACGGTCGCGACCATTCAGGTCCGCCCCCACGAACACGCAATAATGGACAGAATTCCCCCTAGCTCGGCCTTGTCGCCGTAGCCCCATGGACCGCTCACCCGCAAGCGGCTTGCACGAACGCCTGACTGTGGCCACATGCGCCGGCATGATGTCGCGAGATCAGTGGCGGAAGTTCATGGATCAGCCCTGGGTCGAGTGGGGGCTGTTCGGCGTTGGAGTCATCCTAGTCACCATCGGGATCCTCATTGCCCCCCTGCCCGGCCCTGGCGGTGTGTTCTTCATCGCGCCGGGAGCCGCGCTGATCCTCAAGACCAGCATGTGGGCCAAGCGGCACTACGTGAAATTCAAGCGATGGCAGCCCAAGGCGGGCCGCTGGACCGACTGGGCTCTGCAGCGGCGCTCGGCCAAGCGGCGGGAGGCGCTCCGCAAGGCGGAGGAGCAGCAATCGCAGCTGCCGGAAGCCGGCGAGAGACGTTGACTTACGGACCCCCCTCCACTATCGGCGCCCACAACAGAGGCTGCCTCATTAGGCGGCCCTTTTTCATTTAGACGTTGAGGCATGAGCGATGAAGCGCACTTTCCAGCCGAGCAATCTGGTCCGCAAGCGGCGGCACGGATTCCGCAGCCGCATGGCAACTCCGGGCGGCCGCAAGGTGCTGAACTCGCGCCGCGCACGCGGCCGCAAGAAACTCAGCGCCTAACCACACTTCGCAAGCGCGCCGACTTCATTGCCGCGAACAGCGGCCGGCGCTTGTCTACGCCCGGCTTCGTCCTGCTCGTCCGTGACCGTAAGGATGCGGACACGGCGATGCGCGTGGGCTTCACCGTGACCAAGAAAATCGGCGGCGCGGTCGTGCGCAACCGAATGAAGCGCCGCTTCCGCGCTCTTGCCCGAGAGATCGTGCCGGCGAAGGGCGTTCCGGGCTCCGACCATGTCATGATCGGCCGTGCTCGCGGGATCGAGCGCGACTTCGGCCTGCTCCGCTCCGAGCTGGCCAATGCGCTGGACGGCTTGCGGAAATGATTGCCAAGCTGATGATCCTGATCGCCAAGGCCTGGCAGAAGGGTCCGTCGCAAATTCTTCCGCCGAGCTGCCGCTATCAGCCGAGCTGCTCGGCCTATGCGATCACGGCAATTCAACGCTATGGGGCGGCGCGTGGGGGCTGGATGGCGCTGAAACGCATCTGCCGCTGCCATCCCTGGGGCGGCCAGGGCCCCGACCCGGTACCGTAAGGATCAGAGCGAAGTGAACGACAGTAAGAATTTGATCCTCGCGGTGGTGCTGAGCGCGCTCGTGCTGCTCGGCTGGACCTACGCCGCGAACACCTTCTTCCCGACCGCGAGCCCGCAAAGCACGAAGGTCGAGGACGGAAAGCAGGTCGCGCTTCCGCAGCCCCAGGCGCAGCCGGTCCCTTCGACCCCGAAGGCGCTGCAAAGCCGGGCCAGGGCTCTGGCCTCTTCGCCGCGCGTCCAGATCCAGACGCCCTCGCTGCGCGGATCGATCAATCTCAGGGGCGCGCAGATCGACGATCTCCTGCTCGTCCGCCAGACGACGACCATCGACAAGAATTCGCCGCCGGTCAGGCTCCTGTCCCCGCTCGGAGCGCCCGGCGCGTACATCGCGCAATTCGGCTGGACGGCTGAAGGCGGACAAGCGCCGGACCTCAACACGGTGTGGACGGCGGACAGCAATGTCCTGGCCCCCGGACGTCCGGTTACGATGAGCACGCAGATGCCGGACGGGGTTCGCTATCAGATCCGGATCGCGGTCGACGACGGCTATCTCTTCACGATCAGGCAAAGTGTCGCCAACGCATCCGGCAAGCCGCTGGTGCTTCGCCCCATCGGCCTCGTCAGCCGCGCCGAAAAGTCGCAGGATCCGGACAGCTGGACGAACCATATCGGCCCGATGACCGTCTTCGGCGGCACCGCCGATTATGACATCAATTACGACACGCTCGACGAGGGCAGCAAAAGCTTCTCGAACGTCGGCGGCTGGCTCGGCTTCACGGACAAATATTGGCTGACAGCGCTGGCCCCCGCGGGCAATGTCGCAGCGGATTTCCGGCGCTCGCCGAGCGGCGGTTACCAGGCCGATTATGTTGCGGCGCCGGTCAGCGTCGCCCCCGGCCAGGCACTGACCACCCAAACCCGGCTGTTCGCCGGCGCCAAGGAATATGAGCTGCTGAAGCAATATCAGGCCGCCGGCATCGACGGCCTCACGCGGGCCATCGACTGGGGATGGTTCCGCTGGTTCATGTTGATCATCTACGACGTGCTGGTCTTCCTGTTCGACCACATTGGCAATTTCGGCGTGGCGATCATCTGCCTGACGCTGATTGTCCGGGCGATCATGTTCCCCATCGCGCAGAAGCAGTTCCAGTCGATGGCGGCGATGCGCAAGGTGCAGCCGAAGCTCAAGGCGATCCAGGAGAAATTCAAGGACGACAAGACGCGCCAGCAGCAGGAGATCCTGAAGCTCTATCAGACGGAGAAGATCAATCCGGCCGCGGGCTGCCTGCCGATCCTGCTCCAGATCCCGGTCTTCTATGCGCTCTACAAGGTCCTGCTCGTCTCGGTCGAGATGCGGCACCAGCCGTTCGCGCTGTGGATCAAGGACTTGTCGGCCGCCGACCCGCTGACGCCGGTCAACCTGTTTGGCCTGCTCAATTTCACGCCCCCGGCGCTGCTCGCCATCGGCGTTCTCCCGATCCTGGTCGGAGCGACACAGTGGCTCTCCATGAAGCTGAACCCGCAGCCGATGGACCCGGCCCAGGCGCAGATCTTCGCAATCATGCCCTGGTTCCTCGTGTTCATCATGGCGCCGTTCGCGGCCGGGCTTCAGCTCTACTGGATCACGAACAACGTGCTGACGATCGCGCAGCAGTGGTGGCTGTATCGCAAGTACGACCTGCACCTGTCTGACACGCATCCGGTCCACACATGAGCAAGAATGCGGACCTTGAATTGACGGAGCGGGCGCGGAAGCTCTTCGCGGGTCCGATCGAGTTCCTGAAGTCCGCGCCCGAGCTGAAGTTCTTGCCCGACCCTGACGTACCGGAGATCGCGTTCGCCGGACGTTCGAACGTCGGTAAGAGCTCGCTCCTGAATGCCCTGACGAACCGGAAGGCGCTGGCGCGGACCTCCAATACGCCAGGACGTACCCAGGAGCTCAACTTCTTTGATGTCGGCAGTCCGATCCAGATGCGTCTCGTCGACATGCCGGGCTACGGATTTGCGGAAGCGCCGAAGGACATGGTGAAGCGCTGGCGCTTCCTCGTGAACGACTATCTGCGCGGACGTGCCGTACTGAAGCGTGCGCTGGTGCTGGTCGATTCCCGTCATGGCCTTAAAGACGTTGACCGGGAGGTGATGCGCATGCTCGACGATGCGGCAGTTGGCTACCACCTCGTTCTGACGAAAGGCGACAAGGTGAAGCCGTCGGCGCTCGGGGCGCTCTACGAAACGACCGCGGTCGAGGCCGCGAAACATCCCGCCGCACATCCCGCCATTTTCACCACGTCGAGCGAAACGGGTAGCGGCATAGCCGAATTGAGGACGGCGATCCTCGAAGCGGCAACGACGTAGGGGCGAAGACCTTGCTCAAGCTGATCATCGGCAACCGGGCCTATTCCAGCTGGTCGATGCGTGGCTGGCTTGCGTGCAAGCAGTCGGGCGAGGAATTCGAGGAATATGTCGTCCCGATGTTTGACGCGGAATGGGAGAAGCGCCGGGAGGGGGACGAATTCGCGCCGTCGCTCGGCAAGGTGCCCATCTTGTGGGACGGCGAATGCGTCGTGTGGGACAGCCTGGCGATCGTCGAGTTCCTCGCGGATAGGGTCGGCCGGGATCGATACTGGCCCGAAGACGATAGCGCGCGCGGGATGGCTCGGTCGATGGCGGCAGAAATGCACTCGGGCTTCACCAACCTTCGCCGCGAGCTGCCGATGAACGTGCGAAAAAGCTATCCGCCCAAGGATCTCAGCGAAGAGGTCACCGGCGAAATCGACAAAATCATGCAGCTGTGGGCGCAGGCGCGGGCGCGTTTCGGCGGAACCGGCGACTTCCTGTTCGGCGACTGGTGCGCAGTGGACATGATGTACGCGCCGGTCGTCACCCGGTTCATCACCTATGGCGTGCCCGTCCCGCCTTTTGCGGGTCTCTACATGAAGGCCGTGCTTTCGCACCCCCACGTCTCCGAGTGGATCGACAAGGCCCAGGACGAGCCCTGGGTAATCGAACAGTACGAAGTCGCTTGAGCTCTATCTGACGCGGGTTGCCTCTTCGTAGGGCGTCCCGTCCTTGTGGACGTACCGGTCGTCCTCGGTGAACATCATATCGATGTCGGAATAGCCGCCGCCAGTATTCGTGCCTCCGCCAACGACCACAAACACGCAGTCGGCATCGCTCTCGTTGCGCAGGTGATGACCGTTAGTACTGCCCTTGGGCCAAGCCGCGATATCGCCGGCCCTCAAGGCCTGCCGTTCGTTGTCCTCGACAAGCACGGCCTCGCCTGAAAGCATCACGAGGAACTCGTCCTCGCCGTTGTGCCAGTGGCGCTGGGAAGACCATGCCCCTGGCTTCAGCGTAACGTGGCTCGCAGCGAAGTCGGTCAGGTTACTCGCGGGAGCGAGCCGCCGGTACCACCGGCCCTGCACGTCCTTATCGAACGGCGGCGGGTAGCCCGTCCGGTTGACCTGCTCGATAGCTTCGAGATCGACCTTCGGCATTGCTGCACCTCTGCTAGTGAGGGGAAATTCTCTAGCAGAGGCACAGCAATCTCTAGAAGGTCCCCTTCACGTTCAGGGTGAAGATCGGGCCGATCAGCTGATTGTTGCGCTGAACGAAATCGAGCGGGCTCGTGTCGCGCCAATCCTCATAGACGTAGCGGACCCAGCGATGGCGCGCGTTGAGGATGTTGCTGACGCCGGCCCTGACGGTCATTCCCATGACGTCCTTGTGCTCGACGTAGAGGGACAGCCAGTTGGGCCCCTCCCAGCTCCGGTAGACTTCCGTCAGGAAGTAGTTTCGCGTGTAGTGGCCGTAATTAAACTCGCCGCCCCAGGCCAAGTCGGTCTGCGGAATGTCGTGGCGGAGCGTGAGGTTGATCCAGCGGTTTTGCACGCCGCTGATCGGGCGCTTGAGGCCGGTCAGGGGATCGCGAACCTTCGTCACTTCAAAGCCGAGCTGCGCGTCGAGCTTGGCGCCCGTCCAGCCGATCGGGTCAAAGTTGATCGTGCTAGTGCTTTCCACGCCGAAACGCGTCGCGCTCGGCAGGTTGCCGATGCCTTCGGTGTGGTCCGCCAGCGGGATCACGTCGACGATATCCTCGACCTTGTGTCCCCAGACGCGCAGGCGTGTCTTGCCCCACTTGCCAAGCTCGCGGCCGACTTCGCCCTCGAGCTCCCAGCTCTGCGGCGGGACGAGGTCCGGGTTACCCGCATTCTCGCGATCCTGGGTAAGCTTCGGCTGCGCAAGGAAGTCGTAGAAGCTGATCTGCCCAACGCGGCGGCGAAGCTTCAGGCTCGCATCCCAACCCGCTCCGGGCCGCCACCCGAGGATGATGCTGCCCTTCGGCCGGAAAAATTTCCCTGCGGGTAACTCGTCGTCGGTACGGTCGAGCCGCGAAATCTCGGCGCCGGCCGCGATCTGGAAGTCGAGGTTCGATCTGAGCGGGCGGCTGAAGGTGACGATGCTTTCGTAACGCACTTCCTCGACGTTACCGGTGCCTTGCGGGAAATCGACTTCCGCAAATTCGCCATTGTCCGGATCCATCAGGAACAGGCTGCCGCGCTGGTCGAGGCCATTGAACGCGCGCTCGAACGACACTTGCCAGTCGTTCTTGCCGGTCTTCCAGCCATACTCTCCGCGGACGATCGTTTCTTGGATGCGGGAGTCGCGGACGAAGCGGACGCCTTCGTCGAGACCTATCGCGAACAAAGTGATTTGCGTTGTGTCGATGGGCTCGTGATCGAAGTGGCGGAGGCCGATCAGCTTGAGGCGCCCCGGTCCCAGCGCGAATTCATAATCCGCGTTCACGTCGTAATACCAACCGTCGAGCTGCTGATCCGTCGTGCGCGCGCCTGTATCGCCGGAAATGAGCTCGCGCTGGTCACGAATGAACGTCGGGGCCCAGTACGGCGTGTAACCGAGGGTCAAGTTACCGACCGACGATCCAGGACCGTCCAACTTGAATTTGGTCTGAAACGTCACGAGATCGGATTCCGAATGATAGACCTCGTGCCGGCGCTCGATGAGGGCGCCCTCCCGGTCGTAGAGAAAGATCGGGCCACCGAAGGCGCCGCGTCCCGCATTGTCCTTGACCGACAGCTGCCATTGGACCGGTCCGGTCGCCCCATTGTAGGTGACGGAGCCATCGAACAGGTTCGGCTTCGCATAGTGAGCGCGAAAATCCGGCGCCCACTCGAACTGGCCCTTCGTCGTCTTCTGTGCCTTGAGGATAACGTTGGCGACCTGTCCCGCGAGGCCCGCGATGCCGAGGCTCGCCGCATCCACAATTTCGATCCGGTCCACGCTCGACGCCGCCGTGCGCCCGAGTTCATCGACCGCGCCGCCCGTCTTGTTGGCAATCCGTTCACCGTTGATCAGGACGTTTTCGGTCGCCTGGCCAAGTCCGCGCTCCAACTCGCCTGGAGAGGGCGACCGGATCGTGAACCCCGGGACCTGGACGAGCATGTCGTAGGCGGTCCTCGGTCCGAAACGCGCAAAGTCGGCGGGCGTGTAAACGCGGCGATTCGCGGCGGAAGACGTGGACGGCAGCGGCGAGGCCGCCGGTTCGGTGATGGGCTGACTCGTTTGGGCAGCGGCGGCGGAAGCCAACGCGCTACTTGCCAAGAGCATGACGCGAAACGAACGCAACACGAGCATTAAAACTCTCCCCTGATCGCTGCACGCTAAGCTCGTGCTACATTTGTAGCGTGCTACATTTGTAGCGCACGATCAAGGGAAAAATTTCAGCGGGTCGCGATCACCCCTTCCCAGACTTCCTCGTAGGCATGGATCATGCGATCGAAGGTGAAGCGTTCGACGATCCGGCGCCGCGCTTCGACGCGCCGCTGTTGCCAGCGGTCATTACGTTGAGACCATTCGCGGTACGCCTCACTCATCCCCTCGGCCATCCGCGCCGGATCCTGAGCCGGCACCACCCATCCTGTCTCGCCCACCATGAACGCGGAATCGCCGACGTCGGTCACGAGGTTCGGGGTGCCGGTAAGCATCGTTTCCGCGACGACGTTCGGAAAAGCTTCGCCGCCCGAGCTCGATAGAAGATGAAGGTCGAGCGCGCGCGCGAGCTCAGCGACGTCGCTGCGGGAACCGAGCAGCTCGACAATCTGCTCACAGCCGTTGCGGCGGATTGCATGAGCGAGATCCGCGTTCCCGGGATCGAGTCCGCGCCCGATCAAGAGGCAGCGGATCGGCACACCCTGTCCGGCCGCGAGCGCCAGCCCGCGCAGCAGATTCGGAATGTCCTTCTGCGAATGCCACCTGCTTATGCTGCCGGCGACAAACTCATGGGGTTGGATACCCAGCGCCCTGCGGGTCGCAGCCCGCGATTCCACATCGAAGCGGAATGCCTCCGGGTCGTATCCGTTGGGGATGACGCGGTTCGGCACGCGACCGTAACCCAGCTTGTTGTGGATGGTGGCGGAACGTTCCGAACAATTGATGACGAAATCGCTGAGCCAACGGGAACCGAGCCCTCCGGCCCTGGCGAAGAAATGTGACGGCGCTCCCAGATGCTCGAGCGTCGAGCCGTGGATGCCCCAGACGACGGGAGTGCCGCGCGAGAAGACGCTGCTCAACACGTTTGCGAAGTACATCCAGGACTGAATGACGTCGGGTCGACGCTGCCGTATCAGGCGAGCGAGGCCGCGGGCCGCTGTCACGGACGATATCGCCGACGTCATCCCCAAATGCCAGACGCGGACACCCTTTTCCTCGATCCTGGCACTATACCAGTCGCGCGGTCCGAGACAGATCACCTCGTGCTCAAAACCCGGAGAGGTCCGCGTCGCCAGCCGATAAAGAAGAAGTCTCGGCACCGCCGAGCTCAAGCCCGCCGATTACGTGCAGGACGCGCAGCGTCACTTTCCGACGGCGTCCTGAAGGGCTTCGAGATAGGCGCGGACGACGGCCTCCTCACTGAATTCGCGTTCGACCTTGTCGCGGCCCGCTCTTCCCATTTCCCGGAGCTCGTCAGCTGGGAGCCGTCCCATTCTTTCCATTGCGTTGGCCAATGATCCTGGGTCGCGAGCCTGGCAGAGCAGCCCGGTCACGCCGTCCTCGATCAATTCGCGGCTCCCGGCCACATCCGTCCCGATCAGGGGCTTGCTCATCGCCGCACCCTCCAACAGGGCCCGAGACATTCCTTCACGATAGGTAGGCAGGACGACGACGCTAGCCGCGCGGATGTACGGCCTGACGTCGCGATGTTCGCCGAGATGCTCGACGATCCCTTCCGCGAGCCACGATTGCAATTCCTGTTCGCTGACCGAGGTCGGATTGCCCGGATCCGGGTTGCCGAGCAGCTGGAAGCGCGCTCCGGGCATCCGCGGTCGAAGGATCCGCACCGCATCGATGAACTCGCAAATCCCCTTGTGCAGGATGAGACGGCCAAAGAAGAGGAAGCGTAGCGGCTGGCTTACGTCGTCTTGCGGCTCGGGCTTGAAGTGGTCCACGTTCACGCCGGAACCGGGGATCACGCGGGCCTGGTCAGGCCGTACGACGTCCCGGTCCACCATCAGGCGCCGGTCCTCTTCGTTGTGATAGAAGACGGTATGCGACTGCTTGAATGCGAAGCGATAAAGTCGCTCCGCAACCGCCCACACCAACCCCTTCGAAAGATATGGCGTGGCGAGGCCCGTGACATTGTTGATCGCCGGGACGCCTGCAATCCGTGCCGCGATGGCGCCGTAGACGTTGGGCTTGATCGTAAACCCGCAATAGGCCGCCGGCCGCAGCGCGCGCAGCATGCGGACATAGCGAATGAGCAAGCGCACGTCAGTAACGGGGTTCATGCCCGACCGTGCAATCGGGACGCTGTGCACTTCAACGCCGCGGCGGCGGAGCTCGTCCGCATGACTATCCAGCGGCGCGAAGGCGACCAGCCTGTAGCCGGCATGCTGCAGCCCCGTCAGCAGCGGGCCACGGAAATTGATGAGGTTCCAGCAGTTGTTGGCCGACAGGACCACCACCGGCCGGCGATCAGAATCCCCTACCTGCTGCACCTTACGCTGATGCTGGCCTGAGATATCCACCGATGATATTCGAACCTCGACCGTTGTGGCGCTTCCGGCTTCTAGGGCAGCGTGACGCCGCAACACAATTGGCAGGTGGCGTAGCGGATGAGGGTCGTTCTTCTTACTCAGGACGAGCCGTTGTTCCTCGCTCCGAGCGTCGACTATCTCCTTTCGCGAAAGCCGCATGGGGTCGACGTCGTCGGCTGCGTGGTGTTCGATCCCTCCCCCCTGGGCAAGAAGGTTGGGATGGCCAGCAGGGCCAAGGAGCTTTTGCGCGTCTTCGGGCCGGCCTATTTCCTGCGCTACGCCGCGCGTTTTGCGGCCGCGCGTGCGAGTCCATCGCGGCGGGTGAGCAATATCTTGCGCAAACATGGCGTGCGCGAAATGCGGCTCGAAGAGAATGTGAACGCGCCCAGATCCATGGAGGCAATCCGCGCGTTGCAACCGGACCTCCTGGTGTCCGTCGCCGGCAACCAGATCTTCCGCGCCGCGCTACTCGAGGTCGCGCCCAAGGGCTGCCTCAACGTCCACTCGGCGCTCCTGCCGAAGTATCGCGGGCTGATGCCCACCTTCTGGGTGCTAAAGAATGACGAGAAGGAAACGGGCGTATCCGTATTCCTCGTCGACGAGGGCATCGATTCCGGCCCTATCGTGGTGCAGAAGCGCGTGCCGATCACGACCGACCGCCTCGAAGACCTGATCCGCCAGACCAAGGTGATCGGCATGGACGCGGTGTGGGAGGCGGTTGAGAAGGTTCGCCGCGGCCGGCTCAAACTCATTCCTAATCCCGATAACGAGAAGACCTACTTCAGCTTTCCGACCAAGGACGACGTCCGCGCCTTCCGCGTTGCAGGCAAGCGCCTTTACTGATGCACATCCTCAGCTTTGACATTGAGGAATGGTTTCACCTGCTGGAGCACGACGCCGTGCGGCAGGAAACGTCGTGGAGCAGCTTCGACCGCAAGCTGCCGCGAATGCTCGGGCGCATCCTGGGCCTGCTGGACGAGACAGGCGTCAGGGCGACTTTCTTCTGCCTCGGCTGGGTCGCGCGGGAATATCCCGACTGATACGCGATATTGATCGCGCCGGGCATGAGATCGGGTCGCATTCCGATGTGCACACTTTGATCTTCGAGCAATCGCCGCAGCAATTTCGCGACGAGCTCCGCCGAAGCAAGGACAGCCTGGAGCAGGTTGCAGGCAAGCCCGTACGCACGTTTCGCGCACCGGGATTTTCGCTGACGCCACCTTGCTCGTGGGCTTTCGAGGTCCTCGTCGAGGAAGGCTTCGCGGTCGACTGCTCGGTCTTTCCCGCGCGTCGCGCCCACGGGGGCTTCCCAAACTTCGGGTCCGCGCGGCCGCTCCGGATCGGCACGCCGTCAGGCGAGCTACGAGAATTCCCGATGAACACGGCCGAGTTGGCCGGCGGCCGCCTGGTCTTCTCGGGCGGGGGATACTTCCGGCTCCTGCCCCTTCGGCTGCTCCAGCAACTCTGGCGCCGCAGCGATTATACGATGACCTACTTCCACCCGCGCGATTTCGAACCCGACCAGCCGTACCTCCCGGGCCTCGGGCCGATCCGCCGCTTCAAGAGCTATTATGGACTTGGACAAGCGGAAGCGAAGCTGCGCGCGATCCTGCGTGAGTTCCCGTTCGAGAACGTCGCGGCCGCGGAGGAGAAGGTGAACTGGGCGGAAGCGCCGCTCGTCAGGATCGACTAAAGTCTGCCGCCCATTAAACTCGGCGTTCCGCGGCCAACCTGCATACCGACCTGGCTGCTCTCCGGCACGATCACGCGCATCGTCCGGTTGGCGAAGTCGATGGAGACCTTCTTGAAAGAGCGCATCGCGTTCATCCCAAGCAGGATTGCGGGCCGGTCGTTGAGGCTGAGCTGACCGAATGTGTGGGCGGGCGCGAACACCACCGCCAGATTGGTCAAGGTCACACCCCCGATCTCGAACTCGCGGACCAACATAAACTCTCCGGCCAACTTCTCGCCCGTCACGGACATGAGCTCGATTGGCCGCAGGTTGGGCTTAGAGCTTCCTTTAAAGAGCGCCCGGCGCAATGCCTCGTTGCCGATGGTGACCTCCGCCCCTGTGTCCACCACGACCGTCAGGTGGCGGCCGTTTGCGGTTGCATCGGTCACGATCAGCCGGCCGTTCCTGCGCCGTCCCTCGATGACGATCGTGCCGGGTTCATCGAAGTGCCGCGTTGCCGACGGAACGATCGACATCGTCTGACCGGCGAAGTCGAAGACAACCCTCTGAGAGCTGAGCATGTCGGTGCCAAGGATGCCGTCCGCGCCCATATGCTCGCTCTCGAGCAGTGGCGTCTCTACCGACTTCACGGGTTTACGTGTGAGATGGACGGTTGGGACGATCGCGGTCGACGCTATCGAAGCTCCTACGACGCTATGAAGCGTCGCCTGCCCGCTGCTCGGCAGGTTCAGCTGAGTAGCAATCTGACGGGAGATCGTGGTCCGGTTCGCGCCGGTGTCGACCAGGAAATGGTACGGGCCGCGTCCCGAGAGGAGCACCGGCACCGTCATGCGGTCGGACATGTCCCTGCGTAAGCGAACGTCTTCGGTCGGGGTCGTTTTATCGGCGGCGGCGCCGCCGGTCTCGGGCGACTGCGCCGTCACAGCTGCCGGCGATGAAACGAACAGCAGCGCCAACGCGGCAAGCATTGAGTATCGAAGCATGTCGACCTCCCGACGGAGAGACTACGCCTTCGAAGGGTCGGTAGCAAATATGTCCAAGATGGCTCTTTAAGCCGTTGGCCGGCAACAAACTGGTAAGGGCTGCCACCGTAACCAGCGGCTGTGGGGCGGCTCGACTTCGGTCGGGACCGATAAGCGATGTTCTGCTTTGTCGGAGTGCTCATGTTGGACGAACAGCCCCTCGAAACGACTGTCTATTCGCTCGCTCCGCTGCCGCCGGGCCTGCCCGAACGCCGCCACGACGAACGGCATATGAGCCTGCTCAGGGTCGGATCGCTGGTCGTCGACGACCGGCGCGAGCTTTGCCTGATCCGCAACGTTTCGGTCGGCGGGATGCTCATCCGCGCTTACTCGACGATCGTGCCGGGCACCCGCGTTGCCATCGAGCTCAAGCAAGGAGAGCCGGTTCACGGTACGGCTCTTTGGACGCAAGACGAGCTTGTCGGCATCCATTTCGACGAGCCGATCGACGTCCTCGCCTTGATCACCAATGCGGCCGATGCGCCGCGCCCGCGGATGCCGCGGCTGGAGGTGCGATGCACCGCGTGGGTTCGCCACGAATTGATTGTTCACCGGACTCGCGCGATCAACATTTCCCAGGGCGGGATAAGGGTGGAAACGACTGGCAGCATACCGGCTGGCGCGCAGGTGACGGTGACCTTGCCCGGGCTCTCCCCCGGAGCAAGGCGCCGTTCGCTGGGTCGATGATGAGGCGTGCGGCATTACCTTCAATCGCGTGCTTCCGCTGTCGCAACTCGTTGCCTGGCTAGGGGATCAGCAAGAGACGCAGCGCGCAGCGGGCTGACCCTACTTGCGGCCGCGGTCCGTGGGCTGGCGTGTCATCTCATCGAACCAGCGTTGCTCTTCATTGGACATGCCATTGGCCTTCACACCCGGCCGGCGATGAAGGCCTTCAACATTAGACCGCCGTGCCGGACGATTGATGTAACGCAGGAGAACGTCGGCTTTGAGCGGGCGAGCGAAGCTAATCCCCGCTGCAGGGCCACGCACCCAAGCGACGTACCCTCTCACGCGCAGGTCGTTGCGGCAGAACAAGACCTCGGAGTCCACGGGGATCGTCGCCGTGGATTCCACCAGGGCGCCATGTTCGGAGAGGTCGCGGAGGACGACGGGAAGGCTGCCCTCGGCCCATTCCAACACGGCCGACAATAGGACCTTCGAGCGCGGAGAGCGGCGTTCTTCTTCAGGGGTCCGGGCCATTGCGCGGAATTATCATCGGCGCGCGCCCCGAGCGGCTATTGATTGGTCCGGTTCGGACGCAACAAGAGCATGAGGTTGTTCGCCGGCATTGCGCGCGTCGCTTCGACCTTCAACCCTCGGTCGTCGGCCGCCGCGGCAAAGTCTTCGACCTTGCGTAGGCCCCAATCGGGATCGCGAGCTTTGAGGTCCGCGTCGAACGCCAGATTGCTCGGCGCGGCTGCGTCCGCCGTCAGCCAGGGCCCGTAGAGGATCAAAACGCCTTCGCCGGCAAGCAGCCGCGCCGCGCCGTCAAGCAGCCCAAGAGCCGATGCCCACGGGCTTATGTGAATCATGTTGATCGAGAGTATCGCGTCCGCGCGAGCGATCGGCCAATGGGCGTTCGCTGCGTCGAGATGCACGGCCGGTCGAAGGTTCGGGAGTCCGGCCACTTCACGCCACGCCTCGATCGACGCGAGGGCATCCGCATGAACATCGCTCGGCTGCCAGTCGAGCCCTGGGAAACGGTCCGCGAAATAAACGGCATGCTCACCCGTGCCGCTCGCGATCTCGAGCACGAGCCCCTTGCGCGGAAGCCAGTCTTCCAGGACCGCGGCGATCGGCTCCCGGTTGCGAAGCGCTGCCGGTGCCGATCGCCGGGCGCCCAGGGCTGGCGCTTCATAAAATCGCCGGGAATCGCTCATGAAACGGCGGCAGCCACGCGGGCGCGGCGCTCCCGGATCGCAAGCCACAGGAGAAGGCCGATCGGCCCGGCCATGAGGATCATGAAGAGGATCGGCACCTGAACCCAGCGGCTGAACTGCTTCGCGTCGGCATCGCGCGCCACCCACAGGCCGACAAACAGGTCGAACGCCAAATAGTGGGTCCAGCCGAGCACGATGCCGCCATCGCTCATGAACAGAGCCCGCAGCCCCTCGACGGAATAGTTGGTGAGGTCGGGCGGCGTGGCTCCAGCGACGCGCACCGGATCGGCGAGGCCTCCGAACAGCGCCACGAACATCGCCGCATATGCCAGGCACAGCATCACGACGCACGCGTAGAGAATGATCGAATGGACAGCAGGCCGACGCGGCAGGAAAGCGAGCATCGCCCAGCCGGCGAGTGCGATAACGTTGGTCAGCGTGAAGATCGCCGACCAGGGCATTTTACTCCGCCGCCTCGGCCGTATCCGGTTCGCGATAGGTCAGCACGGGCTTCCGCGCCGCGAGCGTCTCGTCGAGCCGCCTGCGCGGGGCGTAAATCGGTGCCGCTTTCAGGCTCTGGTCGCCGGCTTTCGCGCGGTCGGCTATTGAGCGCACCGCCATGATGAACTCGTCGAGGCTCGCCTTCGATTCCGTCTCCGTCGGCTCGATCAGCATCGCGCCGTGGACGACCAGCGGGAAGTACATGGTCATCGGATGGAATCCCTCGTCGATCAGCGCCTTGGCGAGATCGATCGTGCTGAGGCCGCCCTCGAAGCCGCGGTCGGAGAAGATCGCCTCGTGCATGCATGGCCCGCTCTTTGCGAACGGCGCGTCGAGCACGTCCTGCAGGCTGCGCAGGATGTAGTTGGCGTTAAGAACGGCGTCCTCTGCAACCTGCTTCAACCCGTCCGCGCCGTGGCTGAGGATGTAGGTGAGCGCCCGCGTGAACATGCCCATCTGCCCATGGAAAGCGACCATGCGTCCGAAGGTCTGCGGATGCTCCTCGCCCGCATGTTCCTCTTCGACCATTTTGTACGAGCCGTCCGGATAGCGAGCAGCAAATGGTAATGGCCCGTAAGGCGCGAGCGCTTCGGATACGACCACCGGACCCGAGCCAGGACCGCCGCCGCCGTGAGGCGTCGAGAAGGTCTTGTGCAGATTGATGTGCATCGCATCGATGCCGAGGTCGCCCGGGCGCACCTTGCCGACGATCGCGTTGAAGTTCGCGCCGTCGCAATAGACGAACGCGCCCGCGGCGTGCACCGCATCGCTGATCGCTTTCATGTCCGGCTCGAACAGGCCGCAGGTGTTCGGGTTGGTGATCATCACCGCTGCCACGTCAGGACCGAGACGAGCCTTAAGCGCTTCGAGATCGACACGGCCCGCCGGGTTCGCCGGGATATTCTCGACGCGGTAGCCGGCGAAGGCCGCGGTCGCGGGGTTGGTTCCGTGCGCACTCTCGGGCACGAGTACGACTTGGCGCTTGTCACCGCGCGCTTCGAGCGCGGCACGGATGCACAGCAGCCCGCACAGTTCACCGTGCGCGCCCGCCTTCGGGCTCATCGCAACGCCGTGCATGCCGGTGAGATCGATCAGCCAGAAGGCCAGCTCGTTGATGACCTGCAGCGCGCCCTGAACCGTCTCCTGCGGCTGCAGCGGGTGGACGTCGGCGAAGCCCGGCAGGCGCGCCATCTTCTCGTTGAGGCGCGGGTTGTGCTTCATCGTGCACGACCCAAGCGGAAAGAGACCGAGGTCGATCGCATAATTCTGCCGTGAAAGCCGTGTGTAGTGACGCACGGCTTCGGGCTCCGAAAGCCCCGGAATGTTCATCGGGCGTGACCGTTCCAGACCCGCAAGCCGCGTCGCGCGGCTCGGCAGGTCGGCGAAATCGACACCCGTCTGTTCCGTGCCGCCGATCTCGAACAGCAAAGGCTCCTCAAGCATCAGTGCGCGATTGCCGGTGACGGTCTGCGCCTCGCCCTGCTCGTTCGCAGGAGCGGAAGGCCGCCAGCCTGAAGGATTGACGGTCACGCGCACACCTCCTTCAAAGCGGCTTCCAAGGCCGCAATGTCCTCATCGCTCGCCGTTTCGGTGACCGCAACGACCAGTCCGTTCTGGAGCGCCTCGACGCCCGGATAAAGCCGCCCGAGCGACACACCGCCGAGCACTCCTCTCTTCACCAGCTCGTGGACCGCAGGCCGTGCCTCGATCGGGAGCCTCAGCGTGAATTCGTTGAAGAAGCTGTCATTGACGATGTTGACGCCGGGTATCGTGGACAGCCGCTCCGCCGCCTCGCACGCGCGCGCGTGATTCAAGGATGCGAGCTGCCGCAGCCCCTTCTCGCCAAGCAGGGTCATGTGCACCGAGAAAGCCAGCGCGCAGAGCCCGGAGTTGGTGCAGATGTTCGAAGTCGCCTTCTCGCGGCGGATGTGCTGTTCGCGCGTCGAAAGCGTCAGCACGAAGCCACGCTTGCCCTCCGCGTCCACCGTTTCTCCGGCAAGACGGCCCGGCATCTGCCGGACGTACTTCTCGCGCGTCGCGAACAGGCCGACATAGGGGCCGCCGAACTGCAGGCCGACGCCGATGCTCTGGCCTTCGCCCACCACGATGTCCGCGCCCATCTCGCCGGGCGAGCGGATCAGGCCGAGCGCAACTGGCTCCGTCACCACTGCGATCAGCAGCGCGCCCGCCGCGTGCGCAGCTTCCGCGATCGGCGTGAGGTCTGTGATGCGGCCAAGGATGTCGGGATATTGCACGACGACTGCGCTTGTCTCGCCGTCGATCGCCGCGATGATCCCGTCCGCGTCCGTCTCAGCGGTCAGCTCCGGCAGCGAGGTCTGGAGGTTGTCTTCAGTGAACTTCGCCATCGTCTTGGCAACGCTGACGTAATGCGGGTGCACGCCCGATGAGATGATCGTCTTGTTCCGCCGCGTGATGCGGTGGCCCATGACGATGGCTTCCCACATCGCGGTCGAGCCGTCGTACATCGAAGCGTTCGCGACGTCGCAACCGAGCAGCCGCGCGACCTGCGTCTGGAATTCGAACAGCATCTGCAGCGTGCCCTGCGCGATCTCGGGCTGATAGGGCGTGTAGCTGGTCAGATACTCGCCGCGCTGGATGATGTGATCGACGCTCGCCGGGATGTGGTGCCTGTAGGCGCCGCAGCCGAGGAAGAAAGGCACGTCGCCGGCAACCATGTTCTTGCGCGAAAGCGCGGTCATATGGCGTTCGACCGCCATTTCGGAGGCGTGCATTGGCAGGCCTTCGATGGGGCCGTTGAGCCGTGCTTCTTCCGGCACGTCGCGGAACAGGTCGTCGACGGAGCTAGCGCCGACAACGCGCAGCATCTCGCTGCGGTCGGCGTCGCTCAGCGGCAAATAACGCATCAGTTGGGCTTCCTCATGATGAAGCGAAGTCGGACATAGTCAGCGATGTTGGAACCCACGCGGTCGGCGACGGCGGAGCCGATCTCGGCGCCCTCGCCCTCCGGCACGCCGGCGCGGTCGAGCCAGCCACGGCGGAAGGTCGTCACCCACTGGGCGACGCCATGCTCGATCGGCGTCGGACGTTCGATCAGGCGCGCATCGACCTGCTCGAAACCGGCGGCCTCGTAAACCTCGGCAAATTCCTCGGGCGACGCATACCAGTTGCTCGCCTCGAACGGCGGGACGTAGCCGCGGATGATGAGCTCCTCATCGAGCGCCTCACGCAGCTTCGCGAGATTGCCCTCGCCGCCCATTTCACCAGCGAAGCGCCCGGCCGGCTTCAGCGAACGGAAAATCGCGCGCGCAGCCTGTTCCTTCTCCAGCACCCAGTGCAGCGTCGCATTCGAGAAGGCGGCGTCGAACTCGGAAGAGAAGGGGAGGTCCTCGGCGTCCATCAAAATCGCATCGATGCCGTTGGCGCGCGCGGCCTCGATCATCTCCGGCGAATTGTCGATGCCGAGCACGGTCGCGCCGCGCTCGACGACCTTTCGGGTCAGCGTCCCCTCCCCGCATCCAATGTCGAGGATCCGCTCTCCCGACTGCGGGTCGAGCAGGTCGAGCGCCGCGGCGCCCAGCTCGGCGACAAAGCCGCCCACGCGTGCGTAGTCCGCCGCGTTCCACTTGCTGGTCGAGGCAACGCCTGGGCTCAAAGCGTCTTAATCCAGTCGCGGTACGCGCCTTCGTCCATCAGCCCGTCGAGCTCGCCCGGATTGTCGAGCTTGAGCTTGAAAAACCAGCCTTCACCCTCAGGGTCGCTGTTGATCAGCGCCGGGTCGTTCGCAACCGCCTGGTTGCCCTCGATCACTTCGCCCGACACGGGCGCGTAGACGTCAGACGCCGCCTTTACGGACTCCACGACGGCCGCTTCCTGACCCTTGCTGACCTTGCGGCCGGCGTCTGGCACCTCGGCAAAGACGATGTCACCCAGCGCTTCCTGCGCGTGGTTGGAAATGCCGACGGTCGCGGTGTCTCCCTCGATCCGGACCCATTCGTGCTCACGCGTGAAATACAAGCTCATCAGGCGGCTCCCTTGCGGTGATAGCGGTGTGGAACGAACGGCATGGCCGCGACCTTGGCGTCGAACAGCTTACTGCGCTGCTCGAGCTTCAGAGCCGTGCCGGTCTCGGCAAGATGCTCGGCGACATAGCCCATGGCGATCGGGCGCTGGAGCGAGGGCGAGAAGCCCCCGCTGGTGATCTTGCCGACTTCATTGCCCTCGCCGTCAAGCACAAGCGCACCCTCGCGCACCGGCTGCCGTCCCTCGACGTCGAAGCCCACGCGCAGCTGCGGCGGTCCATTCTCGATTTCCGCGAGGATGCGCATCGCGCCCGCGAAGCCACCCTCGGCGCGGCGGCGCTTGTTGATGGCGAAGTTCAAGCCAGCCATCACCGGCGTGATCTTGTCGTCGAGATCGTGCCCATACAGCGGGAGCCCAGCCTCGAGACGGAGCGAATCGCGGGCGCCGAGGCCGATCGGCTTCACCCGCTCGTCGTTGACCAGCCATTCGGCCAGCTGCTCCACCGCGATCGCGGGGATCGAAATCTCGAACCCGTCTTCACCAGTGTAACCAGAGCGGCTGATCCACAGCGGGTGGCCGAAAGCGCGGAACGGCCGGGCTTCCATGAAGCCCAACTCCGCGACGCCCGGTATGACGGTATCGAGGACATCGGCGGCGCGCGGACCCTGCAGCGCCAGAAGCGCCTGTTCGCGCATGTGGTCGATGGCGACATCGGTCAGCCGCCGCTGCATGTAGTCGATGTCGCCATGCTTGGTCGCGCCGTTCACGACCACGTAGAAATCGTCGCCTCGCCGCGTGGCCATGAGGTCGTCGATGATCCCGCCCTCCTCGTTGAGAAGCAGCGAGTATTTGGGCTTCATGTCCTTTGCGGCCTGGAAGTCGCCCGGCATGATCCGCTCGAGCGCTTGAGCGACGCCTCGGCCATGCATGAAAAGCTGACCCATATGGCTGACGTCGAACAGCCCCGCGTTTTCGCGCGTCCACAGGTGCTCGGCCATGATGCCTTCGTACTGGACCGGCATTCCGTAGCCCGCGAAGGGAACCATCCGGGCGCCCTTCGACCGGTGCCAGGCGTCGAGCGCCAGCTTGTCGAGAGGCTGCGGCTGCGTGCCCTCGCCGCCTTCGGGATCGCCGCGATATGGCTCACCACGCGCCTGATTGGATTCGTCGGTGGGACCTGAATGGACTTCTCGGCTCATCTCGCGCTCCTTGGACGGACAGCGACAGCCTCGACCCGTCCCGGTTTCGAACTGCCGCCCCCGTCTGTCGCTAGCGCCTGAGAGCTTTGCCCCTTCGGCGGCCCGCTACCGGCGAACGGAAGCGGACACTTTCCAGACTGTCCTGGCACACGCGGTCCTTGGGCCTGAGAGTTTCCGGGGGCGGTTGCTCCTTCGGCGCCGTCTATGACGGTCTCTCCCGCGCAGCCATCCGGCGAGCGAGCCCGCCGGCGACGCGCGGAGCCATGACCGCGCGCGAAGCCCGAGTCAACGCGAGTTTCGCCGGAAATCTAGCGCGTTGCGTTGTAGCGCAGCTGATCCTGCGTAAGCTGGAATCCGATCAGGTGCTCGAACGTCGCGTTGGCAACCGCAGAGCGCACGGCGGGATCCGTCAGCGGATCCACCGCCGCTTCCGCCTCGCCCGCCTTGCGCCGCCTGGTCAGCGTCTGGCGAACATTTTCGGGCAAGGTGGCGACGCCGCGGTTGATACGCACCGTTGCCTGGAATTGGGTCTGGGCATGGGCATTGCCCGCCGGGAAACTCAGCACGGCCTGGCCAACTTGTTTCGCTGCGATGTTCGCCCCGCCCTGGAGCGCGATGTTGAAGTAAGGGACCACGACCTGGCGCGCCGGGCCCACGTCGCGCCTCAATGCGACAATGGTGACGGTCGCCGTGGAGATGACGTCGTTTCCAGTTTCCGAGCAGGTCGTCTGGATATCGTTGATCGCCGCCGAGACGTCGATCGCGCTGGCGGCGATGCTGCCCGGCGGATTGAACAGGGTGATGTCGCCGGTACCTGCAGGGATGCCGGCGATGGGGCATGCGCTGCGCACCGCGTACACCCCTCCTCCGTTGTCACTCGTGATTTCGCCGGCGTGGCGGCAGGCGCCGAGTAGTGTCACGGCGAGGATGGCAGCGAGGCGAAGCTTCACTAGGGAGGGTCCTTACGAAGGGAGCAGAGAGAGAATGCCGGGCGTTCATAGGAAGGCCCTTCTAAGGCTGCAAGCGATGGCTTACATGGCCTGCACCGTGGCTGAACTTCCCCCTCTTCGCGTGCTGATCGCTGCGCCTCGCGGCTTCTGCGCCGGCGTCGACCGCGCGATCCAGATCGTAGAGCTCGCGCTCGAGCGGTTCGGCGCACCCGTCTACGTTCGCCATGAGATCGTCCACAACCGGTTCGTCGTTGAGCAACTGAGAGACATGGGAGCCGTGTTCGTCGATGAACTAGACGAGGTTCCAGACGACCGGCCGGTCGTCTTCTCTGCGCACGGCGTTCCGAAATCTGTGCCGGAAGCCGCTCAGGACCGCGGCCTCACTTATGTTGACGCGACATGCCCGCTTGTTTCCAAGGTTCATCGGCAGGCCCAGCGACTGATCGAGGAAGGGCGCCACATCCTATTCATCGGGCATGCCGGCCACCCTGAGGTGATCGGTACGTTCGGCCAGGTGCCCGAGGGCTCGATGACGTTGCTTGAGTTGGTGGAAGACGTCGCGGATCTCAATCTGCCCGACACAAACAGTCTCGCATTCCTGACGCAGACGACCCTGTCCGTCGACGATACGGCCGCCATGGTTCAAGCCCTGAAGCAACGCTTCCCCAGCATTCGCGCACCCCGGAGCGAAGACATCTGCTACGCGACATCCAACCGCCAGGCGGCGGTAAAGGGAATTGCCCTGGAGTGCGACCGGATGATCGTGATCGGCGCGCCCAACAGCAGCAATTCGTTGCGGCTCGCCGAAGTGTCCGAGCGGATGGGCGTCCCTTCGCGTCTCATCGAACGCGCTGCCGACCTTGATTGGGAGTGGCTCGGCGAGCCCCGGACCTTGGGAATCACGGCGGGCGCGTCGGCTCCGGAGGTGCTCGTGCGCGAACTTCTCGACGCGCTCCGCACGCGATTCGCAGTCACCGAAGAAGTCGCGGATCATTCTCCCGAACGCATGACGTTTAAGCTGCCGCGCGAGCTTGTCGCCTGACCGAACTTCCGCTCGTCGAGATTTTCACGGACGGCGCGTGCCGGGGAAATCCGGGCCCCGGCGGCTGGGCAGCGCTTCTGCGCATGGGCGAGAAAGAGCGAGAGATCGCGGGCGGCGAGCCGCTTACGACCAACAACCGCATGGAACTTCTCGCGGCGATTCGCAGCCTTGAAGCGCTGAAACGGCCGTGCCGCGTGCAGCTTCACACGGACAGCGTCTACGTTCGCGACGGGATCACCCGTTGGGTGCACAACTGGCAGCGCAACGGCTGGCGAACGTCGGACAAGAAGCCGGTCAAGAACGCTGAGCTGTGGCAGGAATTGATCGAAGCGGCTGCCCGGCATCGGATCGAATGGCATTGGGTGAAGGGACATAGCGGCCATCCCGAAAACGACCGCGTGGACGCGCTTGCCTGCGCCGAAGCCGATAAGCAGCGAGCCTCCAGCCGAATCTAGGAAAAGCGCGCCGCGGAGAAGACGGCGGGTTCGATATTCACGACGCTTGGGTGCGGCTCCTCGCCGAGCACGAGCGCGGCAGCAAGCTTTGCCGCCGCCGGCGCCGTCTGAATACCGAAGCCGCCCTGGCCGGCGCACCAGAAGAATGCGGGATTCGCTGCGTCGAAGCCGTAAACCGGCAGCCGGTCCGAAGCGAAGCTCCTGAGGCCGGCCCAGCTCCGCTCGACCGTTTCGACCGGCCAGTCGACCACGGTCTCGAACCGGGCAACGGCAGTGGCGACGTCCATTTCTTCGGGAACGGCATCGCAGGGCGCGCAATCCACCTCGTCATGAGGGCTGAGCCAGATCGATCGATCGGCTTCGCCCTTGAAGTAAAAATTGCCCTCCGAATCGTTGATCAGCGGCAGGTCCTTGAGACCGGATCGCCCGACACGGAGCTGAACCATGGTTCGCCGTTTCGGCGCGATGCCGAGCGCTTTCACCCCGCTGTTCTCGGCGACCGGATCGGCCCATGCACCTGCCGCATTCACCAGGATGGCGCAGGTCAGCTCACGGCCGTTGGCAAGCGAGACGATCCACCGGCCATCTCGATATTCCGCCGATGCGAGCGCCGCCTTGGTCGCGATCCGTCCGCCACGATTGCGGAATTGCCGCAAAAACGCGGCATGAAGTCGGGCGACATCGATGTCGGCACAGCTCGGTTCGAACACGGCCCGCACCCAATCTGATTTTATCCCCGGAATTCTTTGCGTTAACTCCTGCCGATCCACCCTTCGGCCATTGACCCCAGGCGGCAATTGCGGCCAGTCTCGACGCGATAGGTGAAGTGCGCCGCGTGGGCGGAGGAAGCCGTTCTGGGCGAACTCATCGGGGGGTTCAGCAAGGAAATCGTGCGATGCGGCAGCCAATGTCGCGACGACCGGACCCCCATAACTTTCGAGGAAGAATGCCGCCGACCGACCCGTGGAGTGATAGCCGCAATGCTCTTCAGCCTCGATGATTCCGGTCGTTCGCTTGCCCGCGATCTCGGCGCCGAGACTCGCGCCGGCGATGCCCCCGCCAACGATCAGGATGTCAAAGTCAATCATTCGCCTGCCGCGTCTTTGGCGAGGCGGTTACCAATTGGAAAGCCGCACCTTCTAGAGCTTAGCTGATGTTCAACGGCGCATTTACTCATTTGCTGCTGCTCGGGCTGGCGGCGCTGCTCGTGGTGGCAGCCGTTATCGACGTGCGCACTTTCACGATCTCGAACCGGTTGACCCTCGCGGTCGCGCTCCTCGCACCGCTCTACTGGCTGTCGATCGGGCTTGCGCTTTGGCCTGGCGTTGCGATTCAAATCGCAGCAGCGGCCGTCGTATTTCTCCTCATGGCTGGCGCCTTCTATGCCGGGATGATGGGCGGCGGCGACGTCAAGCTGGCTGCGGCCCTGGCCCTGTGGTTTCCACCTGCGGCAACAATCAAGTTCATTGTCCTGATGTCGCTCGCCGGCGGAGTGCTCACGATTGGTCTGGTCGTATGGCACCGCGCCAAGCGCCGGGAAGGACGTCCGGAAATTCCGTACGGAGTTGCGATTGCCGTCGGGGGCCTCGCAATTCTAGCCCAACCATATCTTAACCATTTTGCCTGATGTCTGAGGCAGTTCAGAAAGCCCGGCTAGGGGAGGCCATCGCGCCATGGATGTGAAGAAGCTCGCTCTGCTCGTGGGAGCGCTGGCCATTGCGGTGGTTACCGCAATCATGGCCAAGAATATGTTCGCTGGCGCGTCGGCGCCTCAGGCTCAAGCCGCTCAGGCGGCGGTTCCGGTGGGCCCGAAGGTGCTTGTCGCCAAGAAGGCGCTCCCGGTCGGCACGATCATCGACGCCGACAGCTTCACCTATCAGCCTTGGCCGAAGGAGCTCATGCAGGAAGCCTATTACGTTGAAGGCACTCCTGACTCCGCTCCCGGCTCACTGATGGGCCAGGTTGTGCGCTATCCGATCACAGCCGGTCAGCCGGTCACCCGCGGCTCGCTTGTCGGACCCGAAGACCGCGGCTTCCTCGCCGCAGCGCTGAGTGCCGGCATGCGCGCCGTCACCGTTCCTGTGAACGCCTCGACTGGCGTCGCCGGCTTCGTGTTCCCGGGTGATCATGTCGACCTCATGCTCACGCAGCAGGTCGAGGGCGGCGGCGACGGTCCGGCGCTCAAGGTCACCGAGACCATCGTCCGCAACGTCCGCGTGCTGGCAACCGATCAGCGCATCACCGACAAGGACAAGGACGGCAAGATCCAGGTCAAGACCTTTGCCAACGTCACCTTCGAGGTAACGCCGAAGATCGCCGAAAAGATCGCGGTCGCGCAGAGTCTTGGCACTTTGTCGCTGTCGCTTCGCTCAATCGCCGATAACGGGTCGGAGCTGGAGCGCGGGGTTGCATCCGGCGACATCAAGGTCCCGGCGGGCGTCACCCCCGACCAGGAAAAGAAGATGCTGCTGGCGATGGCTAATCGTCCGCTCGACAGCAACACGACCTTCAGCACGGGTGGCGACGTGTCGCGCTTCCAGCGCCGCACTGTTCCGGCCAAGCCGCAGGTGGCGATGGCTTCGCCCTCGTCGGGCGGTGGATCAGCGGCTGCGCCTTCGAATGGCGTCCGCGTCGTTCGCGGCAATTCGGTCAACTAACACAGGTTCGGGTGGGAGCTCGCTAAAATGAAGACTTCGCAACACCAACAGCCGGGCCCGTCTCGGTACCGCGCTTACCGCGCTGGCCATGGGCCTCGTCGCGGTCGCTGCGCCAGCCGAGGCCAAGGGTGGCCAGCCGCGGGCTTACGCTTCGGGCGCCTATCGGCCCTCGACCCAGGTTCTGCTCAATGTCGGCGAAGGCCAGATGGTCAACCTGCCGCGCAGCGTGGCGAGCGTCTGGACGTCGAACCCGAAAGTCGCGGACGTCTACGTCAACAGCCCCCGCCAGGTGAACCTGTTCGGCAAGGACGCCGGCGAGGCGACCATTATCGCGACGGCGGCCGACGGGTCCGTGGTCTATGGCGCCAATGTTCGGGTCAACCAGAACATCAGCAACATCAATGACATCCTGCACCAGGCCATGCCGGAGGCGAACATCGACGTTCGCACCGTTGGACAGGTCGCGGTGATCAATGGAACGGTCGCTTCGCCAGAAGACGCCGCCCAGGCGGAGATGCTGGTCAAGGCCGCGCTCAACCCAGGCGTTGACATCAGCAAGGAGGGCGCGGCGCTGACGATCGTGCCGGTCAGCCGGCTGAAAGTAGCGACACCGCTTCAGGTGACGCTCAAGGTGAAAATCGCCGAGGTCAGCCGCGACCTTATGAAGTCGCTTGGCGTCAACCTGCTCTCGCAGACCAACGGCGGCTTCAAGATCGGCGTTCTGCAGGGGAGCGGCATCTACCTGCCGACGGCGGGCAGCGCGGCCACGACCGGCGCGGGTCAAATCATCCGCAACCCGGTTGGCTCGACCATCTCGGGCATCGGCAAGCTGTTCGGAATGGATATCGTCTCGTCGATCGACATGGCGGCAGTGGACGGGACGGCGAGCATTCTCGCCGAGCCTAATCTCACCGCGCTGTCGGGTGAGACCGCGAGCTTCCTCGCGGGCGGCGAGTTCCCGATCCCGATTTCGCAGTCGCTCGGCGCGGTGACGATCGAATACAAACAATATGGTGTCGGCCTCGCCTTCACTCCGATCGTTCTGCAGGACGGCCGCATCTCGATGCGGGTGCGCCCTGAAGTCAGCGAGCTGTCGGATGCCGGCGGTATCAGCTTCAACGGCTATAAGGTGCCGGCGCTGACCACCCGCCGCGCGGAAACGACTGTCGAGCTGGGCTCCGGGCAGAGCTTCATGATCGCCGGCTTGCTGCGCAACACCACGCAAAACTCGATCGACAAGGCGCCACTTCTGGGTGACCTTCCGATCCTAGGCGCCCTCTTCCGTTCGACGAAGTTTCGTCGCCAGGAAACCGAACTGGTCATCGTCGTGACACCGTATCTGGTGCGCCCGGTCTCCGGCCAGATCGCGCTTCCGACAAACGGCTATCGCGCTCCGACGGACGTTGAGCGGGTGCTGGAGGGCCAGAGCTACAAGGGCGTCAGCGGTCCGCGCGGCAGCGTTCCTGCCCCGGGCCCCGGCATCGTCGCCGGCGGCGCCGCTGCTGCCCCAGGCTTCAAACTGTGACCCGCCGCTTGCTTAGGAAGGATGCTGCAATGCGTTCGAAGTTCGGTCTGCTGATGCTCGCGACGGCTCTCGCCGGGTGCGGCTACAAGCCACACGTGGACCTTGCGGATCGCGGTGTCGAGGCGGTCAATACGCCGATCGTGACCCGCGCCGACTACGTGTTTGACGCAGCGGCGCCCGGAGGCGCTCTTGCTCCGGCCGAGAAGGCGCGTCTCGACGCGTGGTTCCGCGGCCTCAGCCTTGGCTACGGGGACGCGGTATTCGTCGATGCGCCTTATGCCGACAGTGCTCGCTATGAGGTGGCTCAGGTCGCAGGAACCTACGGGATGATGCTGCAGCCGGGCGCTCCGGTGACTGCCGGCGCAGTCGCTCCGGGCAGCGTTCGCGTGATCGTTAGCCGCACTCGTGCGGAGGTCCCCGGCTGCCCGAACTGGAGCCTGCCCTCGCAGCCCAATTACAACAACCAGATGATGCCCGGCTTCGGTTGCGCAGTGAATTCGAACCTGGCGATGCAGGTCGCCAATCCGGAGGATCTCGTCAACGGCCGTGACAGCGGCCTGGGCAGCACGGCTGCGGGCACCAGGGCCGTGATGCTTTATCGGACCACTCCGCCCACGGGCGCGAAGGGCCTCCAGGACGTCTCTGTAAAGGGGGGCAAATAATGAACGCTCCGTTCCAGGCGCGCGCGGGTCTGCGCGATCCTTTCACGGCCTTCGTGTGCGACGATGCCACTGCCGACATGCTTCGGCCGGTTGCGGTCGAGCTCGGCTGGTCGCCGGAGAAGGTGAACAAGGGTGGGCTTCGCAACGCCGTGCAATCGCTGTCGGTTTCCGCAAGCCCCAACATCCTGTTCGTCGATCTCAGCGAATCCGGCGATCCGCTGAACGACATCAACGCGCTTGCGGAAGTCTGCGAGCCGGGGACGATCGTGATCGCGTCAGGCACAGTCAACGACGTTCGCCTTTACCGCGACCTGGTCGCCAGCGGCATTCACGACTACCTGCTGAAACCGTTCACGGTCGACCAGCTGCGGGATACCTTCGCTCATGCGCAGTCGATCCTGTCCGGTCCGCGAGGCGAAGCCCAGGCTGACAAGCCGCACGTGATGGCGGCGGTCATGGGTGTTCGCGGCGGCGTCGGCGCTTCGACGATTGCGACCTCGCTCGCCTGGCTGCTTGGCGAGAAGGCGCATCGTTCAACGGCTCTCCTGGACCTCGATGTTCACTTCGGCACCGGTGCGCTGGCGCTCGACCTTGAGCCCGGCCGCGGCCTGACCGACGCGATCGAGAACCCGAGCCGCATTGACGGTCTCTTCATCGAGCGTGCGATGGTCCGCGCCAACGAGCGCCTTTCGGTCCTGTCGGCCGAAGCGCCGATCAACCAGCCTCTGATTTCGGACGGCACCGCTTTCTTCCAGCTTCAGGAAGAAATGCGGAACGCGTTTGAATCGACGGTGCTGGACCTCCCGCGGCACATGCTGATCCAGTATCCGCACCTCGTTCACGATGCGCACGTCGCCGTGGTCGTGGCCGAGCTGACGCTGGCTGCAACCCGCGACACGATCCGCGTCCTGGCATGGCTCAAGTCGAATGCTCCGCAGACGAAGGTGATCGTCGTTGCAAACGGCGTCCCATCGGGCGGAGCGCTGGAGATCAGCCGGAAGGACTTCGAGCAATCGATCGAACGGCCCGTGGACATCGTCTTCCCGTACGATGCCAAGCTGGCCGCTCAGGCGGCGAAGCTCGGCAAGCCGCTTGCCGAAGTCGCGTCCGGAAAGCTGTCGGCGCCGTTCACGCAGCTGTCGACCGTCGTCCTCAGCCACGCAAGCGAGGAAGGCGCCGCCGCCGGCGAGAGCAAAATCCCGGGCGCCAAGTCGCTCGTCGACAATCTTAAGTCGATGCTCGCGAAGCCGAAGGACAAAGCCGCTTGAGCGGATAGGTTGACCGAACGGCGCCTCCCGGCGCCGCGAGGTCAAAAAGTGAGAGGCGAAGGCAAGAATGCTGTTGTACCTCATCATCTTCGGCGGCGTCGGCGCTCTTGCGCTCGCGTTCGTTGCACTAAGCGGCCCTTCCGCGTCGAAGTCCGTGAAGCGCCGCGTAGAGCTGATCCGCGAACGGCACGGCGATGTGATTGCCGGCAATGCTCAGGCGCAGATCCGAAGGCTCTTCGCCGAGCGGTCGAACAAGATCGAAGGCCTGGCCTCGACGCTCATTCCGAAACCCGCTCTGCTGCGCAAGCGGCTCGAGATGACCGGCAAGGACATCACGCTGGGCAAGTATGCCATGGTGTGCCTGGGGACGGTCGCCATCGTGACGGTCGGCCTGAAGATGCGCGGTGCGCCGTTCCTGCTTTCGCTCCTCATGGGTCTGTTCATGGGCATCGGCGCCCCGCACTTCGTGATCGGCAAGATGATCAAGCGCCGCATCAACAAGTTCAATTCGAACTTCCCCGATGCGATCGAGCTGATGGTCCGCGGCCTGCGTTCGGGTCTTCCGATTACCGAGACGCTGGGCATCGTCGCGGGCGAAATCCCGGGGCCGGTCGGTATCGAGTTCCGCATGGTCGCCGACAAGATGAAGATCGGGCGCACCATGGAGGCCGCTCTCCAGGACACTGCCGATCGCCTCGGCACGGCGGAGTTCCAGTTCTTCGTCATCACGCTGGCCATTCAGCGTGAAACGGGCGGCAACCTCGCCGAGACGCTGTCGAACCTCGCCGACGTGCTTCGCAAGCGCGCGCAGATGAAGCTCAAGATCCGCGCAATGAGCTCTGAATCCAAGGCTTCGGCCTACATCGTGGGCTCGCTGCCGTTCATCGTCTTCACGCTCGTGTGGATGATCAACCCGAAATACATGGCCGGCTTCTTCAGCGATGAGCGGCTAATGGTCGCCGGGCTCGGCGGCATGGTCTGGATGGGCATCGGTGCCCTGATCATGGCCAAGATGGTCAACTTCGAGATCTAAGGGAAGGCACGGACGACATGCAGGCTGCGCCCGCCTCAGGCCCGACGATCCTCGGCTTCGATATTATCTATATCGCGACGATGCTCAGTGCTGTCGCGACCTTCGCCGTGATCATCGCGATCTATGCCGCGACCACGGTCAAGGATCCCATGGCCCGCCGCGTCAAAGCGCTGAATGAGCGCCGCGAGCAGCTCAAAGCCGGCATCGTCGCATCGACCAACAAGCGTAAGAAGCTCGCTAATCGCAACCAGGCGGCCGACAACGTCCGCCAGCTCCTGGGGCAGTTCAAGATGCTCCAGGACGACCAGGTCAAGAAAGCTCAGCTGAAGTTGATGCAGGCCGGTATCCGTACCAAGGACCTCGCCTTCTTCATCATTCTTGCGCGCTTCGTCCTTCCGGTCGTGCTCGGTCTTGCCGCCGTCGTTGCGCTCTACGGCTTCGGCATGTTCCCGGATTGGTCCTGGCTGCGCCGTTATATGACCGTCGCAGGCGTCGTGGGCGGCAGCTACAAGGCTCCTGACATCTGGCTGAAGAACAAGGTCACCAAGCGCAGCCATGCAATCCGCAAGGGTCTTCCCGACGCGCTCGACCTACTCGTGATCTGCGCGGAAGCGGGCCTCACCGTCGACGCCGCCTTCGGACGCGTGTCACGGGAGCTCGGCAAGGCTTACCCGGAACTGGGCGACGAGTTCGGCCTGACCGCCATCGAGCTGGGCTTCCTGGCGGAACGCCGCCAGGCCTTCGAGAACCTCGCCAATCGCGTCGATCTCGAAGCGGTGCGCGGCGTGGTCACGACCATGATCCAGACCGAGAAGTACGGTACGCCGCTCGCTTCGGCACTGCGCGTGCTGTCCGCAGAATTCCGTCACCAGCGCATGATGCGTGCGGAAGAGAAAGCGGCGCGTCTGCCGGCAATCATGACCGTTCCGCTGATCCTGTTCATCCTGCCGACCCTGTTCGTCGTCATCCTGGGTCCGGCCGCCTGCTCGATCAACGACAGCTTCATCAACGGCTGATCGTCCTCAAATGGGGAACGCGGCGGCACGCTGAAGCGTAGTCGCCGCAACTCCGTCATTATTGGGGACGCGAAATGACCTTTACGAACGATCCGAACGTCTGGATGATCTACGCGCTGATCTTCCTCCTCGGCCTGCTGATCGGCGTCTTCATCACTGCCGGCGGTCGCCGCAAATGGAAGACGCGCTACGGGAGCGAGGTGGAGCGCCGGCGAGAACTCGAAAAGGCGCAGGCGGACCGCGAAAAGCAATGGACCGAGCAGGAAAAGGACTGGCGCGAGCGCGACTCCCTTCGCGATGCGGCGATCCGCGACCGTCGCGATCCCGCAGACGACCGGCCTCTTTAGCCCTCGATCTTCGAGAAATCCGCGACGCCGTTCACGGCGTCGCGGAACCGCATCAACAGGTTGAGCCTCCGCTCGCGCTTCGCAGCATCGGGATCGTTGACGGTTACGTGGTCGAAGAAGTCGTCGATCGGCCGACGCAATGAGGCGAGCGCGCCCATCGCCCCCGAATAGTCCTCCGCCCCCACCGCGTCCGCTGCCCTCGGCTCCGCCACATCGAGGGCGGCGATCAATGCCTTTTCCTCCGGAAGGTCGGCGCCCGCTTGTCCCGAGGCAATCTCGGCGACGGCTTCCCGCAGGCCCGGTTCCTCGACCAGCACCAGCGGATCCTCCTCACCCGTCTGCGGAATCCCCTGTTCAGCCGGCGAACTCAAGACCTGCGGGCCCGTCCAGTTTTCCTTCTTCAGGATATTGGCAGCGCGTTTGTAGGCCGTCAGCAAGTCGGCGCCGTCGTCGGTCCGGACGAAGGCCTGGAGGGCGTTCACCCGTGCAAGCAGGCGAACGAGATCGTCTTCTCCGCCTAGCGAAAATACGGCATCAATGAGGTCGTAACGGACGCGCGCCTCCCGCTGCTGCACCTTCAGGCGATCCGCGAAGAAGTCGAGGATCTCGAGCGCCGTACGGTCGAGCCGGTGGATGACGTCATCCTGTCCTGATTGTTGGGCCAGCGTTGCGAGTGCCCCGCGAACCGCCTCCGTCAGGCTGAGCCGAAGCTGATTGCCGACGATGATCTCGATCGACCCGATGGCCGCGCGGCGCAGTGCAAAGGGATCCTTCGATCCGGTCGGCTTCTGGTCCACGCTGAAGAACGCGCAAATCGTGTCGAGCTTGTCGGCAAGTGCAATCGCAACCGAAACCGGTCGGGCAGGCGTGCCGTAATGATCGCGAATGGCATCCGCGACGTCGTTCGCCTCGCCTTGTGCCCGGGCAAGATGGCCGCCGATGACGCCCTGAAGCTCTGGAAACTCGCCGACCATCCCTGTGACGAGGTCCGCCTTGGCGAGGCGCGCCGCTCGTTCCACATCCGCTCGCGGGGCTTCGATCACGCCCGAGTCCACGAGCCAGGATGCGATCTTCGCGATGCGCTCGACCTTGGCCGCCAAGGTGCCGAGCTTCTCGTGGAAGACGATCCCGTTCAGCTTGTTCGCCTGTTCCTCCAGTGGGACCTTGAGATCCTGCTCCCAAAAGAACCGCGCGTCGGAAAGGCGCGCGGCTAGCACGCGATGGTTGCCCTCGACGATCGCGGCCCCGCCATCGGTCGCATCGACGTTGGCGACGCAGACGAATGCAGGTGCGAGATTCGCTTCCTGGTCGACGCACGCGAAATACTTCTGGTTCGTGCGCATCGTGAGCACGATCACTTCGCGCGGAACGTCGAGGTAATCGGGATCGTACCGGCCGAGCAGAGGCTGCGGCCATTCGGTCAGGCCGGCATTCTCCACAACCAGCCCCTCGTCGTCGAGAAGCATTAGGCCTGCCTCAGTAGCTGCGGCTTGGGCGCCCTCGCGGATCAAATGCTCGCGCTCTTCATGATCGACGATCACGTGGCATGCGCGCAGCTTTTCGACATAGTCTTGAGCGCCGCCGATGGTGATCGGCCCCGGATGGTGGAAACGGTGCCCCACGGTGGTCGCGCCGGACTGGATGCCCTCGATCTCTACGGAAACGATCTCTTCGCCGAGGATCGCGACGATGCCGTGCAGCGGTCGCACCCAGCGCATGGAGCCCGCACCCCAACGCATCGACTTGGGCCAGGAAAAGTCCGCGACGATGCGCCTCACAGCGTCGGCGACCACCTCCGCTGCGGAACGTCCCGGCCGCTCGATCACAGCGAACAGAACGCCGTCCCGCTCCTCGAGCTGTTCACGGGCGAGTCCGGTCTTGCGAAGGAACCCGTCGAGCGCCTGTGGCGGCGCGCTCGAGCGTGGTCCCTTGATTTCCTCGCTCGACGCCTGCGTCGCCTCGGCTACCCCACGCGCAATCAGCACGAGCCGCCGCGGCGTCGACAGCGTCTCGATTGCGCCGGTCTCGAGCCCCGCGGCAGCCATGGTCTCGGCAAACAGGCGCGACAGATCGTTGCGTGCCTTCGCCTGCATGCGGGCTGGAATCTCTTCGGACAGGAGCTCGAGGAGGAAGTCGGTCATCAGGCTGCGTAGCCCTTCACGTCCATCCATGCGCCGCACGCCGCCTTGGCGAGGTCGCGGACGCGGCCGATGTAGGCCTGCCGCTCGGCTACGCTGATCACGCCGCGCGCCTGGAGGGTGTTGAACACGTGGCTTGCGCGGATCGCCTGCTCATAGGCCGGAATGGGCAGCTTCGATTCCAGACAGCGCTCACACTCCGCAGCGGCCTTCCGGAATTGGTCGAACAGGGTGTCGGTGTCCGCCACCTCGAAATTGTAGGTCGACATCTCGACCTCATTTTCGAGGAACACGTCCCGATAGGTGACGCCGGCATCGTTGAACTTGAGGTCGAAAACGTTGTCGACGCCCTGGATGTACATGGCGAGGCGCTCGAGGCCGTATGTCAGCTCGCCCGACACTGGCCGGCACTCGAAGCCGCCGACCTGCTGGAAGTAGGTGAACTGGGTCACCTCCATTCCGTCGCACCAGACCTCCCAGCCAAGGCCCCAGGCTCCAAGCGTCGGACTTTCCCAATCGTCCTCGACGAAACGGATGTCGTGCTTGAGCGGATCGATTCCGATTTCAACGAGACTGCCGAGGTACAGGTCCTGGAGGTTTTTTGGGCTCGGCTTCAGCACGACCTGATACTGATAATAGTGCCCCAGGCGGTTCGGATTTTCGCCGTACCGCCCGTCGGTGGGGCGTCGGCACGGCTGGACGTAGGCCGCCTTCCAGGCATCCGGGCCGAGCGCGCGGAGCACTGTCGCCGGATGGAAGGTCCCCGCGCCCATCTCCATGTCGTAAGGCTGCAGAATTACACAGCCCTGCGCGCCCCAGTAGCGGTGCAGCGTGAGGATCAGGTCCTGGAAGCTCAGGCTCAAAGGAAGCGTCCCGTCATAGTGAAGGTTCAGGCGGCTTTGGCGAATGGACTGCTCATCGGCAAGCGAGCTCTTCAGCAAACGGCAAGGTTGCAGCCGTAACTCATGATGGCCACTTCGGAGTCCATGATGAAGCTACTCCATCGCGTCTTCGCGCCTGTCGCGGCCCTGATCGCTCTCGGTTCGGCTGCGCAAGCGAGAGCGCCGCAGGCGCGTCCGGCGTTGTGGTCGGTGTCCGATGCCGACACCACCGTCTATCTGTTCGGGACCATCCACCTTCTTCCCGACAATTATCAATGGCGCACGCCCAAGCTCGATCAAGCCGTTGGCGGATCACAACAATTGGTCATTGAAACCATTATCGACGATAAGGACCCGACGAAGCTTTTCCAGGCGATGTCGAGCCTCGCCTTCTCGCCCGGCCTCCCGCCTCTCGCGCAGCGGGTGCCACCAGAGAAGCGCGCGGCACTCAACGCCGCGGTGCGAAAGAGCGGCTTCCCGCCCCAGGCCTTCGACCGCATGGAAACCTGGGCGGTGGCATTCATTCTCCTCGGCAACCAGTTCAAGGATCTTGGGCTGAAGGGCACGCAAGGCGTGGAAGCTTCGCTCAGGAGCTCCTTTTCGGGCCAAGGCAAGCCAGTCACCGAGTTGGAAAGCAATCTCCAGCAGCTAACGTTCTTCGACAAGTTGCCTGAAAAAGCGCAGCGCGACCTCCTCGAAGGCGCGCTCGAACAAGTGAGCACCATCCACGGCGACTTCCACGAGATGCTAAGCGCCTGGGTTCGCGGCGACGTGAAAGCGATCGCCCGCTCCTTCAATCGCGACCTGTCCAGCTCGCCGGACCTTCGCGATGCGCTGATCAAGCAGCGCAACGCCAATTGGACGAAATGGATCGAACACCGAATGGCGCAACCGGGTGCGCTGATGGTCGCGGTCGGCGCAGGCCATCTGGCCGGTGCGGATTCGGTCGTCGATCAGCTGAAGCGCAGCGGATACCGCGTGCGTCGCCTCCAGTGAGGCCTGCCCGCATTCCTTGTGGATAAAAATTCACAGGGCACGGAAATCGCTAGACATTTCTTAATCGGTCAGGGAGCATCATCAGCGGGTATCGGGCTGGGGGGTCTGATGCGGAAAAGTGGGATCGCGGGGGTTTTCCTCGCCAGGCCAAGGTGTGCCTGACGCACCTATCCTGTGAATCCCCGACTTACTCCGCGCAGCACCTGGCCTAGTAGCGAATGGCCCTAGGGAGGGTGAGCTATGGTCGGTCTTCTTGTCGCTGCTGCGCTAGCTGCTGCAACGCCTGCCGTCGACGAGGCCCGACAAGAGGCCGCGCCCGCGATCTTCGTCGTCGGAGACGCAGACACCACCGTCTATCTGTTCGGAACCTTCCATGCCCTCGACGGGAAGTCCGACTGGTTCAACAGACCGGGTCCGCCACGCCTTCGACCGGTCGAACGAGCTCGTGCTCGAAACCGTCATCCCGGAGCCTGTGTTTCCACGGATCGTAAGTCACCCTGCCCCGGCGCATCTGCGGACCCTTCGGTGACGCCCTCCGCCTCGTTCCTTGCGAGCACTCGGATGGCGATCAGCGCGGGCCGATCGAAGGGGCTGCAGGTCGACAACGGAGCGGACATGGTGCTTCGCCGTGCCGCCGAAGCCGAAGGAAAGAGTGTCGAGGGCCTTGAGACGCTGCAGTCCCAGCTCAACATGTTCACGCGCATGCCCGCGGCCGGGGCCGCCCCCGCACCCGGTGGCCCGAAGGCCATGAACAGCCTCTCGGATTCGATGCTCCACATGCAGGAGGCTTGGAAGCGGGGCGACCAGGCGATCTTCGTCAGGATGCTCGGACAGCTCGAGCGCGGTTCGCCCGGACACCTATCGCATGATGTTCACGGAGCGGAATGAGCGGTGGGCAGACTGGATCCGGGCGCGCATGCAGACGCCTGGCACGGTCTTCGTCGCGGTCGGCGCCGGCCATCTGGCCGGCAAGGACAGCGTCCTCGTGAAGCTCGCTGAGCGCGGCATTCCCTCCGCAAGGGTCAACTGACCGCCTGAACTTGCCTTTTGGGCGCGCCTGCACTAGTGCGCGCGCTTCCCTGGCCATGGTCATCCCTGGAGGCGTGGCGGGGCATTTTTGTAATCGGAGAATATCAAATGAGCGATCAGCTGACGCTGCCCGCCGAAGCGCGCGAACGGGCTGGCAAGGGAGCCTCCCGCGAATTGCGCCGCGATGGACGGGTGCCCGCCGTGGTTTACGGCGAAAAGAAGGAACCTCTCTCGATCCACGTCGAAGAGAAGCTCCTGACCAAGATGCTTCACACCGGCCACTTCATGAACTCGGTCGTCATGATCGACCTGAAGGGCAAGGCGCATCGGACCCTGCCGAAGGCCGTGGATTTCCACCCGGTCAGCGAGCCGGCCGATCCACGTCGATTTCCTTCGCATTGGCGAGCACACCAAGGTGAACGTGGCCGTCCCGATGCGCTTCGACAATGAAGAGGCATCGCCGGGCCTGAAGCGCGGCGGCGTGCTGAACGTCGTCGTCCACGAGCTCGAGATCGTCTGCGACGCGGCGCACATCCCGGCCGAGATCCACATCCCGCTCGATGGCCTGGAGATCGGCGATTCGATCCACATCAGCCAGGTCAAGCTGCCCGAACGGCGTCGTTCCGGCGAACACGGATGACGACTTTACCGTCGCCACCATCGTCGCTCCGTCGGCGATGAAGGCCGAAGAGGAAGAGGCTGCGCCGGCCGATGCGGTTCCGACCGTTGAGGGCGAGGAAGCGAAGAGGGCGAAGGCGAAGCGAAGCCGCCGAAGGCGGCGAGGAAGCTAAGCTTCTGCCCTATCGAAAACAGGAAGCCGCTCAGCCCCACAGGCTGGGCGGTTTCTTTTTGGCGCCGGCTCCTGCTAGCGATCCGCCATGCAATTGTGGGTCGGCCTCGGAAATCCCGGCGTGAGATACGCGCTTCACCGGCACAATGTCGGGTTCATGGCCGCGGACATCATCGCCGAGGGCCACAAATTCGGACCGTGGCAGAAGAAGTTTCGCAGCCTGCTGTCTGAGGGCCGGATCGGCCGGCATCGCGTCCTGCTGCTGAAGCCCCAGACCTTCATGAACGACAGCGGCGACGCGGTTCAGCAGGCGCTGAACTTCTACAAGCTCGACGAGGAAGCGCTCACCGTCTTCCATGACGAGCTCGATCTTGCGCCGTTCAAGGTGAAGGTCAAGGTCGGCGGCGGGCTCGCCGGCCACAACGGCCTGCGCTCGATCAACGCGAGCCTCGGCCCGGATTTTCGGCGCGTGCGCATCGGCATCGGCCATCCCGGGCCCGGGCTCAAGCACCTCGTCACACCGCACGTGCTGGGCAATTACGCCAAGTCGGAAATCGAGCCCCTTCAGCGACATGCTCGCAGCGATCGCCTCCGAAGCCGAATGGCTCGCCGACGGCGACGATCCCCGCTTCATGAGCGAGGTCGCACGCCGGCTTCACGACGACGTCTAGAGGTCGACGGCAAGATAGCCCTGCACGTAGCGGCCGGGATTCGACGTGTAGATGCCCGAACCCGCCAGGCCATAGCCCGCATGATCGAATACATTGACCATCTGCACGCGGAACGTCGCGCTTCGCTTGGCGATATTGAACTTGTAGCGGCCGCCGAGATCGAGGCGTGCCCGCGCCGGGATAAAGACCGCATTGTCGGTCCGCGCCGCGACCCTGCCGCGATGGCTGACGGCCATGTCGAGCTCAACGCCCTCGACCGGCGTCTTCCAGTTGAAGTTCGAAATGAGGATGTGCGCCGGCAGGCCCACCGGCTTCGATCCGATGGTCCGATCGGCAGTATCGATGGCTGTGACTTGGGGCTTGAGCACGACACCCCCGGCGACGACGTTGAGCGTGGGCGTGATGCTCCCTGAGACCGAGAATTCGGCGCCGCGGCTTCGGACCGTGCCGATCTGCTTGAACACGTTGTTCGCATCGAAGCCGAAATAGGGCCGGCTCAGATCGAACACGCCAACGACCGCCTTGACGTCCTTGGTCAGCGCGAAGCGGACGCCCGCGTCCTTTTGCTCGGTGATGATCGCCGGAAGCGGCTGGTTGCGGTTGGCGGCATTTGGCGGCGCTGTCCCGCTTTCCTCCAACCCGCGAGCGTAGCCCGCATACACAGTGATATTCTTGCTGAGATTGCCGGCCGCAGTAGCGTTGTAGAGGAGCGGCTTCGAACGAGCATTCGCCACGGGCACGTCGGGGATTACGGTTTCCTTGCGATAATTGACTTGAGAGATGCCGAAGCTGATCTCGCCGACGTCCTTCCAGCGTCCGTCATAGGCGACGCCGACGGTCGACTGCTTCAACCGGTCGTGGCTCAGTTCGCCAAAGTTGAAATGGTCGGGTTCAGGCACGTGGACGGATTCACCGATACGGCCCGGGCCGAAGTCGATCAGCTCGGACCCGCCATATTCGCGCCGCGCATTGCGGCCGCGCAGGCTGAGGTGGATAACGTGCAGGCGCGGGCCGTCCGGAATGCTTTGCGTCAGCCGAAGCTCGCCGCTCGTCGACGCCGCGACGCTTCGAGGATCGGCGAACAGGATGCGCTCACCGCTTCCGTCCGGCTGCTGGTCCACGAGCAGGTTCGAGAATGCGTGGATCTGGTCGTTGATCGACCGGAAGGCACCCAGGCGCACGACCGTGTTCTTCGCGAGGCGCGCGGACGCGAGCAGCCCGAAGTTCGTTCCCGTGTAGCGATAGTCCGCCCACTTCGCGCCTTCATTCTCTCCAGGCCTGGGCAGCTTGGGCAGGAACGGACCAGCCGGAACGTAGAAGGTGCCGGCTTCGTCTTTGTAGTCGTCGTTGCGCGACCAGAAGGGCATGATCTCGATGGCGGACGTCGGCCGCCAGCGCAGGCTCAGGCTCTCGGTATGATTGTTGTTGTCGGTCCCGTCGGGGAATTCGACATGCGTACCGTTGAGGCCGTAGCCGACACTGAGGTTCGAGTTGATCGGAAGCGACCCGCTGACCTCGATGCCGGCAGTGCCATAGCTGTCGAAGTTCGCAACGACCGACGCGCCGGCTTCGAATTCCGGACGGTGGAGCGAATAGTCGACGATGCCGCTCGGTGCCGCGAACGGATACCCTTGCGCGGACAATCCGACCTTGATGCTCGCCGAGTCCACCAATGTGCCCGGCAATCCGAACACCTGGTCGAAGTAGAGGCCGTCGATGCGCAGGTTGCCCGCGGCTGTCGGCGAAAATCCTCGTGCCTGGCCGGCATTGTAGATGCCGAGGCTCTCGCGCCCGACGCTGAAGCCAAAGGCATCCTCAGCCTGCGTGATTGCATTGTCGTCCGAACGGCTTTGCGCCTGGGCGAGGGAAGGCAGAAACGCCACGGCCGCTGCCATGACCGAACAATATAGACGCGCCCCCGACACCATCACTCACCCTCCTGTGGCGGGTCCCATGGGCGGCGCACACGCTCGACCGAATGTGCATTCTGCGAGATGCAGGCCGGCTTCGATGGATCGGCAAACGGTGCTCGGCGCTTCCGCAGGCCGCACGCCCGCACTAGGAGGTCGAAGTGCGGAGCCTTTTTGCAACCAAGCTTTACGAAGCGGAGCTGTCCGACGCCGACTTGCTTGGCGAGCTCGCCTACTCGATCCGCACCCTTGCGGAAGACGATGTCGCTGGCGCCCAATGGTCGAAGGAGCACCGCTATTCCGGATACACCAGCTATGCGTCGCTGAACGACCTGCCGAAGCGCGACCCCGCCTTCGCCGATCTGGGCAAGCTTTTAACTAGGCACGCTGCGGCATTCGCGCGGGATTGCGCGTTCCAGGGCAAGCCGAAGCTGGACAGTCTCTGGGTCAATCTGCTGCGTGGCCCAGGGCACCACAGCGCCCACATTCATCCGCACGCCGTGTTGTCCGGCACGCTCTATATCGAAGTGCCAAAAGGCTCAGGGGCCATTCGTTTCGAGGATCCCCGCCTGCCGATGATGATGGCAGCGCCGACGCGGCGCGAGGACGCGCCTGAGGATCTGCAACCGTTCGTATCCGTAGCGCCGCGCGCCGGATTGATACTGATGTGGGAAAGCTGGTTGCGGCACGAGGTGCTCCCCGGCGCGGGGCGCGGAGAGCGGCTCTCGATCAGCTTCAATTTTGCCTGATGCTGGGCTCGCTATCGTAGAACTCCACCTGCATCCGCATTGCGCCCACGGGCTCGACCCAATGCGTTTCCTCGGGCTTGATCAACCCGGGTGTCCACGGATCGAGCAGTTCGGTGCGTCCATCGGGGAACAGCAACCTGAGTTGGCCTTGCAGCACACGAATGATGCCCCAGGCGCCGGCCTTCGTGCGATGCTCCCGACGGAGTGCCGCCGGGAGCGTCGTTTCGTCGAAGATCGAGGTGGTGCGGTAAGGGCTCACGCCGCAATCTTCATTTCGGTGTCATGGTAGGGTGACGGGGCGATCTTCGCCCGATCGACGAGAAGGCCGCCAAGCTCATTGGCGAAGCCGTGGTTTACGTCGCGGTGATGGGCTTCATCCGCACGAACGACCAGCACGACGTCGCGCAGGGTCGCTCCTTCGGGCAGGTTCCAATAGCGCTTGGCGATGTCAGGAGCCGCCACGTTCGCGCTCCGGCCTTCGTCGATTTCCTTGAGGTAGAGGGTATAGCTGAGGACAGCCTCTTCCTCGAAATAACCGACGATGCGGTGCGCGGTCTTCGCCGAGATCAGGTAGAGCGCGAAGAAAGCGAGATAGAAGACCCACTGCACGCCAAGGATCACTAGGCGTTCGAACACCGTGGGCTTGGCGACCTCGATGAAGGTCATGAGATGCATTCGCTCGTTCTCCGCCTCATCCATCAGGGTGCGGATCCAGCCCTTGTCGTCGCACATCCGGCGCAGGCACGTCAGGTGATTGATGGTCGCGCCGACCATGCCGGGAACGGCGGCGACAGTCTCCAGGACGATCGCCCGATGCCCGTAACGCTTTGCGAAGAATGTGTCGGCGCAGAAGCGCAACGCCTTGGTGAAACCATAGGCAATGCGGTCCGACAGACCCTTCGGATCGTGATGGACGCTGACGTCGACAATCGGAGTGGACATTTTACTCTCCTTTTCAGGCGGCAACTGCGCCGCGCTGTTCCAGCTTGAAGAACATGCCGAGCTGAAGGCTTTCGGCGATCCGCTCCGCTTTCGCGATGACACCGGCCGAGCCGCTTTCATCGAGCGTCTCGCGCGCCGTTTCGCGCCACAGCTCGAGCCAGCGGTCGAACATCGCGGGCCGTACAGCGTCCCGGTGCTTGAGATGGGCGACCATTGGGCTGCCCTTGTATTTGCCCGTGGTGAGCATGACCGACGACCAGAAGTGGGTCAGCTTCTCGAGATGCTCGGACCAGTCGGCGATCGCGCCGTTGAAGACAGGGCCAAGGACTTCGTCTTCGCGGACCTTGGCGTAGAACCGGTCCACCAGCACGGCGAGCTGCTGCTCCGTCATCGGACCTCCATCAAACCAACAGGTAGGTGATGCCCATCGCGAGGATCGCGAAGGCCAGCAGCACGGGAACGATCAGCATCTGGACCAGGGCGCCCGCGCCGCTGATGCGGCCGTTCGCGGTGTCGATGCCCCGATCAAGGAATTCGAGGAAGCTGGGCCGACGCGCGCCGCCGCTCTCCACTCCCAGAAACACGGCCGGAACGGCGAAGAACATGGCGAGGTAGAAGGCGGCGATGACTATCGCAAAGTCGGCCCGCGCCCCGCGGATCGTCACGACGGCTGCCGCCAGCAACGCCACGTAGGATCAGGATCAGCAAGACCCCCGCCGCCGCCGGCATGTCCGGCACGGCCGCCTCCGGCTGCGGTCGCGAATCCGTTGCCGGTGCGGCCATTGCAGGCGCGTCGACAACGTCGAATGCCGCGGAATTCCCGACCTTTTGCTGCCTCATGTCCGGTACCCTCCCCAACTCGCTAAATCATGTACATCCGGCGCATCTATTCACCCACTACAAATCATGCAATAATTTTACATGTATATTTTCAAGCGGATTAGGAATGCGGCTCAAAAGCTACACTGACTATGCGTTGAGGGTGCTCATGCACCTTGCAGCGAAGCCCGAGCGCCTCGCGTCGATCGGTGAGATCGCGCGCACGTACCGCATCTCCCACAACCATCTCATGAAGGTCGTTCACGATCTCCGGAAGGAAGGCTTCGTCGATGCCGTCCGGGGCCGCAGCGGCGGCATCCGGCTCGCGCGCCTGGCCACGGACATCAGCGTGGGTCAGGTCGTGCGGCATACCGAGTCCGGCTTCGATCTCGTCGATTGCGGCTCCTGCGTGATCGCGCCCGCGTGCGCGCTGACGGCCGCTCTGCACGAAGCCCGCTCGGCGTTCATGGCCGTCCTCGATGGCTATTCGCTCGCCGACCTGGTCGACAACCAAAGGTCGGGCCTGCGGGAGTTGCTCGCGACCTTCGAAATCCCCGCCCGGGCACCCGCAGAAGCGGCATAGAAAATCCGGCGCCCGCATACGGTGGCATATCCGGGCGTTTGTCCCTATCTGCCGCTGACCCGGGCCTGATCGGCCTGCTCACCACAACCACGGATCAAGAAACTCATGGGCTTTCGCTGCGGCATCGTCGGCCTGCCGAACGTCGGCAAATCGACCCTGTTCAACGCCTTGACGGAAACGGCTGCCGCACAGGCAGCTAACTATCCCTTCTGCACCATCGAGCCGAACGTCGGCCGCGTCGCTGTGCCGGACCCGCGCCTCGACAAGATCCGTGAGATCGCGGGTTCCGCGCAGGAAATCGAAACACAGATCGAGTTCGTGGACATTGCCGGCCTCGTTCGCGGCGCCAGCAAGGGCGAAGGTCTCGGCAACCAGTTCCTCGCCAACATCCGCGAGGTGGACGCCATCGTCCACGTGCTGCGGTGCTTCGAAGGCGGCGACGTGACTCACGTCGAAGGCCGGGTCGACCCGATCGCCGACGCGGAGACGGTCGAGACGGAGCTGATGCTCGCTGACCTCGACAGTCTCGAGCGGCGAGTCCCGAACCTCGTCAAGAAGGCCCAGCAGGGCGACAAGGAAGCGAAGATCGAGGCCTCGGTGCTGGGACAAGCGCTTGATCTGCTGCGCGCGTCAAAGCCTGCCCGGCTAACGAAGCCGAAGGACGCGGAAGAAGAGAAAGCACTGCAACGCGCACAGCTGCTGACCGCCAAGCCCGTCCTCTACGTCTGCAACGTCGATGAAAGCGAAGCCGCGACGGGCAATGCGCTGTCGCAGCGCGTCTTTGACAAGGCGGCGTCGGAAAATGCGAAGGCCGTCGTCATCTCTGCTGCGATCGAAGCGGAAATCGCCACGCTGCCAACTGAGGAGCGCGAGGCGTTTCTCTCCGACCTCGGCCTTCACGAGACCGGACTGAACCGGATGATCCACGCAGGCTACGAACTGCTCGGGCTCATCACCTTCTTCACCGCGGGCCCGAAGGAAGCGCGCGCCTGGACCGTGCATCGCGGAGCGAAGGCTCCCGAGGCCGCCGGCGAGATCCACACCGATTTCGAGCGCGGCTTCATCCGGGCCGAGACCATCGCCTACGAAGATTACCTCAAGTGCGGCGGCGAAACGGGCGCCCGGGACGCGGGCAAGCTTCGTTCCGAAGGCAAGGAATATGTCGTCCAGGACGGCGACGTGCTGCTGTTCCGCTTCAACGTCTAGGGGCCAGACGTTCCCCTAGCCTCGCGGCAGAGCATCCAGCTCAACCCCGCGGCAATGATGGCCGCCACGACGCTGGCCCATTGCGGCAGGTGGCAGGGACCGATCGTCACCTCGAAGGGTGCGACGAGCCGGTAGAGATGGGCGAGTGCCATCAGCGCGAAAATGGCCGACGCGATCCAGGTGAAAGGTCTTGAACGGGTCATTGGCACCTCCCCTCGATGCGCGGGGCATTCTACTCCTGAATGAACCGCCCGGCGAGCCGCAGCGTGACGAGCACCCAGAACATCCCGAGAGCCCAGCCGCCGACGACGTCGCTCGGCCAATGCACGCCGAGCATGACGCGCGAAGCGCCCACGAGGAGCGACACGACAACCGCCGCAACGACTGCGGTGTGTTGCCATCGCGTGCCGGCTGTCGAAACGAGCGCAAGCGTCAGGAAGAAGATCATCGAGCTGTTCGCGTGGCCGCTCGGAAAGGACGAGGTTTTCACGATAACGAGATGCGTCTCGAGATCAGGCCGCGGGCGCGCGATCAAGTATTTCTGAACCTCGCTGACCGCCCGACCCAACATGGTGATCGCGATGAAGACCAGCGGCAGGTGCCGATGTCCACGAAGCCACAGGACCAGCGCGACGAGGAAGCTCGCGGCGATCAAAATGGTGGGTTCGCCGAGCGCGGTCAGGCCGCGGGCGATTGGGACGAGCACGGGGTCATCGCCCACGTACGCAAGAGCGTAGATCGCCCGGTCCGCAGGCCCCCGCCCCCACAGCAACATGGTCAGCCAGATCGCGGGCAGCACGATCAAGGCGGCGATGAAGCGGAGCTGCCCACCATGGGCGCGCGCGGGCACGGTCATGCAGTATCAAACCCGGAACGGCGCGGCGCGTTGCACGCCGCGCAAGTTCCTAGAACTTCATCCCGGCCCTGAACCCGAACGTCCGCGGACGGCTTGGGAGCACATAAGCGCGCGTGCAGATGCTGCAAGCCACGAAGCGCGCCTGCTCGTTCCGACCGTCGAACAAATTGGTGACGAACAGTTCCGTGGTGAATTTGTCCCAATCGTAGCCCGTGAACAGATTGACGTTCGTCGAGGCGTGAATGAAGCCGTAGACGTCATTCTGGTTCACGCCGTCGACGTTCAACCGGAGGCTGGAGGGCGCCGAACCCTGATAGGTCACGTTCCCCTGAACATGGGCATTACCGGCCCACATGGGCCAGGTGTAACGTGCCGTCGCTGCCGCCTTGAACCTCGGCGTGACCGGCAACCGGCTCCCCGACGGCGTGACGAGGCCCGTCGCTGAGCAATCCGAGTCGTCTTCCGCCTCGCCGCAGATATTCCCCTTGGTCTCGGCGTCCGTGTACGCGGCCGATCCGTTGAGGGTCAGTCCGCCGGCGACGTAGGAGACATCGGTTTCAATGCCATTGATGCGGGCATCACGCCCGTTCTGCACGATCGTCAGACTGTTGGGGCCGAGGAAGCTGAACTGAAACTTCTTCCACGTCTGGTGGTATAAAGCGCCGTTCCAGATGACGCGCCCAAGCGTCGTCTTCCAGCCAAGTTCATAGTTGGTGAGGTAGTCGGAATCGTAAGGCGGTGTGTCCGGGGCTCGATTGAGGCCGCCCGGGCGGAATCCACGCGACCAAGTCGCGTAGAACATGATTTTATCGGTCGGCTTGTACCGGGCGCTCAGGCGATGGATGAACCCGCTGTCCTTGACGTGCTTTGGAACCGCGCGGCCGTTCGAGACGGCGCCGACGTTGGTACATGGCGTGTTCGAGAGCCCTCCTGGTGCCAAAGGCAAGTCTTCGTCGTCAATCGCCTGCAAGCCGTTGACCGTCAGGCAGCGACGCACGCCACTGCTGCCGCCTGCGCCATTCGGCGGTGGCGGAGCGCCGTCTACCTCGTTGTATCCCGGGTTCTTGCCGAAGCCGGCAAAGCCGAAGAGGCTATTGTCGAAGCGGAATAGGCGCCCGCCCGCGATCAACGTCAGCTCCGGCGTAATGTCGAACTCGCCTTCCCCGAAGATCGCCCAGTCGCGATCGACGCGGTCCTGAAGCGTGAGCCACAATGATCCGGGCCGTCCGTTGACCGATAAGTCAGGGGCAAGATTGGGGACGATGTAGTCCTGAAAGATGTGGTTCGATTGGCGCTGGTAGAATGCGCCGATCAGGGCACGGGCGCGCGCATCTTTCGGCGTCGCGATCCGCACTTCGTGGCTTTGCTTCTTGAAGTGCTCGGTGCCGACGATGAACTGCCGCGGGTCAATCGTATTGCCGGCCGAATCTTGATAGTAGAAGTAGTTGGCAAGGCCCCCACTCCCTTCATACGCCGCATCGTAGGAATCGGAGTAATCCGTGTAGTCACCCAGCGCATCCGTCGGTCGATCCATGTAGGCGCCGGCGTAGGTCAGGTCGAAATTCCAGATCTTTCCCTGCACGGTCAGGGCGGCCTGCGTGAACTTGTCCTTCCGGAATTCATCGCCGCGGAAACGCTGCACCTTCAGCTCGCCGAGCGTCGGGTCCATCGCGCCGAACCCGTCATACTTCGCATATTGGTGCATGATGGTCGGCGTGATCGTCCAATTGTCATCGAGGTCGATCTTCAAGGCCGCGCGGCCGCCGTACAGGACGTTGTCGTTGATGTCCCTCTTGAGAAACGCGGCATTGTTCACGCTGATGCCGTCGTGAATGCAACCGACGGTTTCGCCTTCGGAATCGGTAACCGCGGTGCCGCAGTAGGTGCGCGATCCGAAGACGTTGTCGATGTAGCCGGGGTTCTTTTCGTAGAAGGCCACCGCGCGGAATGCGACGTGGTCCGTGATCACCGGCAGGTTGATCATGCCCTCGAGCTTGCCGCCCGGCTTATGAGCTTGAGCCGTCATGTTCAGCTCGCCGTCGACGCGGCCGTAAGTTGCGTTCAGCTCGGGCTTATTCGTGATGATGCGGATCGTGCCGGCTTCGCTGGAGGCACCGTAAAGCGTGCCCTGTGGACCGGCGAGGCTCTCAATCCGCGCGATGTCGTAGATGTGGACGTCGAGCGCGCCGCCGATCGTCGTCACCGGCTGTTCGTCCAGATAGACGCCGACCGAAGGCAGCGAGGCCGAGTGGTTGCCGTCGCCGCCACTGGCGACGCCGCGCATGTAGACGACCGCGCCGCCGGATTGCGACACGTTGTAGCTGACCGACGGGAGCTGCTTCGTATATTGCTCGAAATTCGAGATATCGAGCTGGTCGAGTTTTCGCGTTCCGAGCACCAGGACGCTCTGCGGGACGTTCTGAAGCCGCTCCTCGCGCTTCGTCGCGGTGATCACGATCTCAGTCGGATCTGCAACCTGGCCGTCCTGCGCCTGCTGCACTGCCGGCGGCGGCGCCGTTACGTCCGTCGCGTTGGTTCCGGGAGCAGGCGATTGGCCTGTGGTTTGAGGCTGCGTGTTCTGTGCCCAGGCAGGCGATGCGAGCGCGGTCGATGCGAGAAGTCCCAGCGTCAGCGCACGAAGCTTAGCGTCCATTGCGATGCCCCCCACCCGGCTATGTGACAGCATTGCGACAGAGCCGCCCATCCTTGTCAACGGCGCAGCTCAGCCCGCGGTCGATTGTTTCGGGACCGTGTCGTTCAGGACGCGGGTACGTCGGGGTAGCAGTCGACGATCGTCCCAAGCGCTCCCTTGAGCGGTTCCAGGTGACGGTCGTAGGCACGCCACTCCTCGGTTGCGTCGCGGTAGATGGGCTGGCGTACCTGCTCGGAGCTGGCGGTGCGAACCGGCCTCTCCGTCTTGTAGAATTCGAGGCAGGTCGGCTCGAACTCTAACCCGCAATAGTCGAGCAGCGCGCGAACCTCGCGCTCGGTATCGTCCACCATCCGCTCATAAATCACCCGATGCACACGGCCCGGGAGGACATCGTCCACGTGCCGCATGAGGCGGACATAGTCGGCATAGTAGCGGCCGACATGCGCGAGGTCGTAGGTGAAGGCTTGCCCCCGCGCGAAATGCTGCCGGAAGTTCGAAAAGCAGCAGGCAATGGGATGCCGCCGCGCATCGATGATCCTGGCATTCGGCAGGATCAGGTGGATCAACGGGACGAACAGCCAGTTGTTCGGCAGCTTGTCGATGAAAAGAGGCCGGTCGGTCCGCCGCTGCACCTCGGTGCGCTTCAGATATTCTTCACCGAGCGCGCGGCGTTCCTCGGCGGAGGCGTTGAGCATGGCTTTCGGATATGGCCCGAGCTGTCGAGCCAGCGCCGGAATGTCGGGGAGCTCCGACGTCCCTTCGACCCGGCTATGCGATGACAGGATCTGTTCGACGAGAGTCGACCCCGCACGCGGCATGCCGATGATGAAGATCGGGTCGCGCGCCTCGCATCCGCCAGGCCGCTCGGCAATCGCGTCCGCCGTGAACGTCTCGATGCTCCGGTCGACTGCCGCGCTAATCTCCTCGGGCCGGTAGGGCTGGCCCTTCAGGCGAAGGGCATTGGCATTGGAATAATGGTCGAAGGCTTCGTGGGGCCGCCCCGCATCGTGCATCGCCTTGCCCAGCGCGAAATCGAGGTGGAAGCGATCCTCGTCGGTCAGGTTCGGCGTCTCTAGCGCAGCTTTCATTGCGTCGACGTCGCTGTCGTCGAACTGCACGGTCTTGAGATTCGCGAGGCTCCACCAGGCTTCGCCGAGTTCGGGCTTGATGGCGATCGCCTTGCGATAGGCGGTGACGCCCTCGGCCTGCCGGCCGACCGTCTTCAGCATGTGGCCGTAACTGAGCCAGACGCGCGGCTGGTTCGGCGACTGCGTCGAGTACGCCCTTGTAAAGGTCGATCGCCTCATCGAAATCGCCCAGCCGCCCGAGAGTCGCCGCCTTCAAGTTCCAGTGACCGATGTCGTCGGGCTCGGCGGCGAAAATGTCGTCCAGAAGCTCCAGCGCTTCGGCAGGCCGTCCCATCCGGCCAAGCACCAAGGCCAAATTCGCTTTCGCCGGCACCCATCCGGGCGCGACTTCGACCGCGCGACGGAGCAGATTTTCGGCATCGTTCCAGCGGCCGATCCGCGCCGCAAGCTCGGCCAGCATCCGGATCGCCGCCGCATCGAACGGATCTTCCTTGAGATGCGGCTTGAGGAGCCGCTCGGCGACATCGAGGCGGTTTTCGTTGAGAGCCATGGCCGCCTCGATCAGGCGGGGATGCCAGCGTGCTCCGACTGGGGATTGCGTTGCCACCGCGCAAGCCTAGGAGCAGCCCGCTCTTACGCCAAGCCGAGGCCGCCGCTATGCGCCACGCCATGATCTACTTCGAAGATCTGGAAGTCGGCGCGACAACGGAATTCGGCACCTACGAAGTCACTCGCGAGGAGGTGCTCGAATTCGCAGAGAAGTATGACCCGCAGCCGTTTCACTTATCCGACGAAGCGGCGGCCAAGACCCACTTCGGTCGGATCGCCGCGAGCGGCTGGCATACCGCGGCGATGGTCATGGCGGTCATCGCGCGCCATGTCGTGAAGCATGAACAGGCAGGTCTCGGCTCGCCAGGGATCGACGAGCTTCGCTGGAAGAAGCCCGTCTATCCGGGAGACACGCTGCACGTCCGCGGCGAGATCCTTGAGAAGACGCCGTCCCGCAGCAAGCCGGAAATCGGCTCCTTCCGCACCCGGACCACGGTGACAAACCAGGAAGGCGAGACGGTCATGACCTTCGTGTCGATCGTCCTGATCCGACGGCGGCCGGGAAGCGCTTAATCGCTGTCGCTGTCGCTGTCCCGGTCACGACTGCGGTCGCGACTGCGGTCGCGATTGCGCGAGCGCACGCTAGACCTCGTGGTTGTGCGATCCTGCGAAACAGCCGTGGAAGGACGCGTAGCCGCGCGGTTCCTGAAGCCGCTCCAGTTCTCGCTGTTCTGCGCGGTCCGAGTGGTGGTGCCGTCGCTCAGGCGCGCCGCCCGGATCGAGCCATCCAGTAGGCCCGCTCGCGGTCGGTCATGACCCTCGCGCGGCGATTGTTGTCGTACACGTAATAGCCCGAGCCGGGGTAATAGTAATTGTTGTACCAGCCGTAAGGCGAGTAGCCGTAGCTCGGGCCGCCGTAATAGCCGCTGCCGTAATAGGAGCCGCCGTACCCATAGGGGCTGCCGTAACCGTAGCCGCCATAATAGGGATCGCCATAGCCGACACCGAGGCCGAGGCCGCCGTAGGAGCAACCGCCGAGCGCGAGCGCGCCGGCCGCCACGAGACTGATGAATGGAATACGCATGTTACACCTGCAAAACGGTAGGGGGCATGCGTTCAAACGAACCGTAAAGTCCGGCGTTCCTACGGTGGGAAAACTGTGCGCGGCGGAGACAAAGAAAAACCGCCGACGAGCCTGAGCCCGCCGACGGTCGTGAGACTTGATCATTCGCTGGACGTTAGCCGGCGACGCCTTGCTTCGCCTTCGCGCGCCGGGTCCTCGCCTGGTTCTCGGGATCGAGCGGACCCGTCACCCGGACCTTGCGCTTCGCCTCCGCCCAGACGTTCTGGTAGGCGAGATAGCCGAGGATCGTCGCGAACAGCAGGAAGACCGAAACCGCGAGCCCGGATGCATGGCGGGAAGCGAGCTTCGGCTCCGCTGCCCAGACCAGGAACGCCGAAATGTCCTTGGCCATTTGGTCGACCGTCGGCTTGGTGCCGTCGGCATATGTCACCTGGCCGTTGCTGGTCAGCGGCGGCGGCATGGCGATATTGAGGTTCGCGAAATAGGGGTTGAAGTGCAGCCCCGCCGGGGTCTTGGCGTCCGGGAACTCCCGCAGAAGCTCCTCGCCCTTGTGGTTTTTGTAGCCGGCCTGGTTCCTGTAACCGGTCAGGAGCGAATAGATGTACGCGGCCCCGCCTTCGCGCGCCTTGGTGATCAGCGACAGATCTGGCGGATAGCGCATTGTTGTTCGCGGCGCGGGCCGCGATCTCGTTCGGGAAGGGCGCGGGAAGCGTGTCCGACGGCAGCGCCTTGCGGGCCGCGGCTTCGCCGGTTTCGGGATTGATCGACGGCACCTGGATCTTCCAGTCCGAAGCGATCTTCTTAACTTCCGCCTCGTTGTAGCCGATGTGCTCGAGGTCGCGGAACGACACCAGGCTCAGGCCGTGGCAGGCGGCGCAGACCTCGGCATAGACCTGGAAGCCGCGCTGCAGCTGCTGGTTGTCGAACTTGCCGAACGGAGCCGTCGCTCGCCAGCGAGCAGGTGCTCGGGATGGTGGTGGAACTCTTCGGCGGCCGACCTCTTCGGGCGGGTTGCTGAAATAGGTCGACGACCCCGTTGATCAGCGAGATCGTCAGGACGCCGGCAAATACCAGCGCCGATGAAGCCAAGGATGAAACGCATGTTCTTGCCTGCCCCTTTATTCGGCGGTTGCCGTAGCGACTGAGCCGCCGCGGCGCTTCGTTTGCCCAGCGGGCGCTGCCTCTTCCAACTCTCCCGTGAAGCACCGACTCGCTGATCGAATTCGGCAGCGGCAGCGGCCTCTCGAGCGCGCGAGACGATCGGCAGGATCACGAGGAAATGGAGGAAGTAATAGGCGGACGCGATCTGGCTGACGGCGACAACCGTGGGGCGTTGCTGCCGACCGCCGGCCCAGCCGAGAATCAGACGTCGGCGACCAGAAGCCAGAAGAAGCGCTTGAACACCGGGCGATAGCTGCCCGACCGAACCGGCGACTTGTCGAGCCACGGCAGGAAGAACAGCAGCAGGATCGAGGCGAACATCGCCAGCACGCCCCACAGCTTCGCGGGCAGGATGAAGTCGACCGTGAAGGCGCGCAGGATCGCGTAGAACGGCCAGAAATACCATTCGGGCACGATGTGCGCCGGCGTCGCCAGCGGGTTGGCCGGAATGTAATTGTCCGGCGTGGCCCGAGGAAGTTCGGCGCGAAGAAGGTCACCAGCGCGATAGACCAGCAGGACAAGCGCCGCGAACCAGCCGTCCTTGGCGGTGTAGAACGGGTGGAACGGCAGAGTGTCGCGCTCGCTCCTTCACGTCGACGCCGGTCGGGTTGCTCGAACCCGGGATGTGCAGCGCCCAGATGTGCAGGATGACCACGCCGGCGATCACGAACGGCAGCAGATAGTGAAGCGAGAAGAAGCGGGTCAGCGCGGCCTGGTCCGGCGCATAGCCGCCGAGCAGCCAGATGCGCATGCGGCTCGCCGACGATCGGGAAGGCCGAGAAGAAGCCGGTGATGACCTGCGCGCCCCAATAGCTCATCTGGCCCCAGGGCAGGACGTAGCCCATGAAGGCGGTCGCCATCATCAGCAGGTAGATGACGAGGCCGAGCATCCACACCAGCTCGCGCGGCGCCTTGTACGAGCCGTAATAGAGGCCGCGGAAGATGTGGATGTAGGTGACGATGAAGAAGAAGCTGGCGCCGTTCATGTGCGCGTAGCGGATCAGCCAGCCGGCGTTGACGTCGCGCATGATGTGCTCGACGCGAGTTGAAGGCGCCGTCGACGCTCGAGAAATAATGCATCGCCAGGACGATGCCGGTGACGATCTGGATGGTCAGGAACATGCCGGCGAGAACGCCGAAATTCCAGAAATAATTGAGGTTGCGCGGCACCGGATAGCCGCCGCCGATCGCGCCGTAGACCAGGCGCGGAAGCGGCAGGCGCTCGTCGATCCAGCGCATGAAAGCGATGCTTGGGTTCGTAGGGCTTGGCCCAGGAAAAGCTCATTGTTCCGTCTACCCCCTCAGCCGATCAGGACGGTCGTCGGCGACGTGAACTGATATTCCGGCACCGCGAGGTTGGTCGGCGCCGGGCCGGTGCGGATGCGCGCCGCAGTGTCATAGGCGCTAGCCGTGGCACGGGCAGAAATAGCCGCCGTACGGCCCCTTGTTCTCGCCCTCGCCGATGCCGAGCGGCACGCAGCCCAAGTGGGTGCAGACGCCGAGCGTGATCAGCCAGTTCGGCTTGCCCGGCTTGGTCCGCTGCGCCAGCGTCTGCGGGTCGCGCAACTCGCCGACATCGGAGTCGCATTGGCGGCCTGCGATCTCCTTGCCGGCGTCAGATTGCGGATGAACACCGGCTGCTTGCGCCAGCTGACCTTGATCCCCTGGCCCGGCTGGATCTTCGAAATGTCGACCTCGGTGGTCGCCAGCGCGAGCACGTCGGCCGACGGCGCCATCTGCACCAGCAGCGGCGCCATGGCGGCGACGGTGCCGACGCCGGCGAAGCTCACCGCCGCGACGTTGAGGAAGTCGCGACGACGGAACCGTCGGACGGTCCCATCGCCCTCGGGCCTGTGGTTCCCGGAACCTCGGCGGATTGTGCCCTGGTGGCCATCATTCCCCTTTTGACGCTTGTTGCATTTTGCGCCGGGATGGCGCGCTAGCGACGCCGCTCCGGACGGGCGTCCGGCGCGATTGGCGGGCCTGATAGCGGGGGCTTTGGGCGATGTGAAGGGGCTGCGAAGGACCAAAATACCGCAAGGTGTGCGCTCAGCCGCGCCTTCCGAGCGGCGGCTCGATCTTTCGCAGATTTGCCGGTGCGATATCCTGTCCTTTTCAAGGAGTGAGCGTCATGAATTGGTTCATCGGGCGGACCGAGGCCCTGTCGGATCCCGCAGCAGCGAAGGGCAAGGCGCTACAACGCCTGCGTGGGCTGGCGGAGCTCGACGATCCGGAAAGCCTGGTCGTGCCGATCCTGATCGACGCGATCCTGATGGCGGAGAGCTACCGGGGCGCGCGCCACCAGGTCAGCTTCCTTCCGGAGCTGACCAGAAGCGTCGACGCGCTGCTTCGCGAGCTGACAATCCTCGACAAGACCAAGGAGTGGGAGGAACCGCGCTGATCAGGCGAATTCTTCGCCGTCGTCCGATTTCTCGTCCTCGTTCGCGCTTTCTGGATCGTTGGAATTCGCTGCCAGCTTCGCACGGCAGTCCTCAAGCAAGAGGCGGCAGCGTTTCAGGCTGCGCGTTAGCTCCGCGTTTACCTCCGAGAGGTGATTGATTTCTTCGCTATCCTGCTGATCAGACATGGTAATTGTTGCTCAAGCGGTCGGGCGTTTTAACACATGTGAATGGAATTCGGTTCCGTGCCGGTTCGCGCTCCCATGTTTGGAAACTCAGGCAGCAGGCATGGACACCGAGACTTTTCGTGCAATCCTTACGGTGAACCGAAAGGAGACCAGGGGATGCGCGAAAGTTTCAAAAGGTACAGTTTGGCCTGGGTCACGGGCTCGATCTTTCTCGTTCTCCTCAGTGCCCAGTGGCTCTCCGGCTGGAACGAATATGTCCAGGTGCACCGGGAACATGGCGCAGCAGTGCACGTAAGCACTTACCTGTACCAGGCGGCGCGAAGCACGCTGGAAAACTGGCAGGCCGAATTCTTCTCGATGCTCTACCAGGTGATCGTCCTCACCTATCTTTACTATGCAGGCTCCCCGATCGCTGGCGGAAGCGACCAGAGGCTTGAGGAGAAAGTGGACGCCATCCTCCGCCGGGTTCACCCGGACGAAGCTGAAAAAGTCATCCAGCGCCTCGAGAGCAATTATCCGCGTCGGTGAGCCACGCACCCGAAAGAAATCGTTACGGGTGAGAAAAAGTGTTATGTTGCGACTCGCCGCACGGGGGTGCAGTCGATGGGCGGGTATCGCCTTTATTTCATGGACCGATTTACCGGTCATATCGAACATCGGCGCGAGTTTCTTGCCGATGACGACACGGCAGCCATGACCATTGCGCGTAGCTGGGCGACCGGCCAGCCAATGGAGCTGTGGCTGGGCACCCACAAGTTGAAGCGCTGGGAAGCCGCGGCGGCGTCCCGCCCGCCCTTCCTCGTGGCAAACTCAGAACCCCAGTGAAATCTTCACCGCCCTCCTGACTCCGCGGCGCGGGTCGGGAATCAATGGCCCACAAGCTCGAATTGCGATGCTGTGGGCTGGCTTCGGCCGGTGCTCAGCCTTTTCGGGCGTCACGATTTTTAAGAGCGGGATTTTTAAAGATGGCCAACGACGCAGGCAAGATCCTTTCGCGGATCAAGGACGAGGAGATCGAATGGGTCGACCTCCGCTTCACCGACCCCAAGGGCAAGTGGCAGCATCTGACCATGGCCTCGGGCGTGATCGACGAGGACATGCTGACCGACGGCTTCATGTTCGACGGCAGCTCGATCGCCGGGTGGAAGGCGATCAACGAGAGCGACATGATCCTGAAGCCCGACCTCGACGCGGTCTATGTCGATCCGTTCTAGCGCGACGCCGATGATCGATCCTGTTCTGCAACGTCGTCGAGCCGTCGACCGGCGAGCTGTACGGCCGCGACCCGCGCTCGACCGCGACCCGCGCCGAAGCCTATCTCAAGGCGACCGGCATCGGCGACACGGTTTACGTCGGCCCCGAAGCCGAATTCTTCATGTTCGACGACGTCCGCTTCGAGGACGGCTACAACGTCAGCTCCTATCGCATCGACGATATCGAGCTGCCGACCAACACCGGCCGCGAGTATGACGGCGGCAACCTCGCCCACCGGCCGCGCGCCAAGGGCGGCTATTTCCCTGTCGCGCCGGTCGACAGCGCGATGGACATCCGCGGCGAGATGGTCGCGACGATGATCGAGATGGGCCTGCCGATGGACAAGCACCATCACGAGGTCGCCGCCGCCCAGCACGAGCTCGGCCTGACCTACGGCGGGCTGGTCGAGACCGCCGACCGCATGCAGATCTACAAATATGTCGTGCACATGGTCGCCCACGCCTACGGCAAGACCGCGACCTTCATGCCCAAGCCGATCGCCCAGGATAACGGCAGCGGCATGCACACCCACATGTCGATCTGGAAGGGCGGCAAGCCGCTGTTCGCCGGCAACGGCTATGCCGGGCCTCAGCGAAACCGCGCTCTATTTCATCGGCGGCGTCATCAAGCATGCGCGGGCGCTCAACGCGTTCACCAACCCGACGACCAACAGCTACAAGCGCCTGGTCCCGGGCTTCGAGGCGCCGGTGCTGCTCGCTTATTCGAGCCGCAACCGCTCCGCCTCCTGCCGCATTCCCTATGGCGCCGGCGAGAAGGCCAAGCGCGTCGAGTTCCGCTTCCCCGACGCGACTGGCCAATCCCTATCTCGCTTATTCGGCGATGCTGATGGCCGGCCTCGACGGGATCCAGAACCGCATCCATCCGGGCGACCCGATGGACAAGAACCTCTACGATCTGCCGCCGCAGGAACTGGTCAATGTGCCGACCGTGTGCGGATCGCTGCGCGAAGCTCTGGTCGTCGCTCCAGAACGACCGCGCCTTCCTGACCCGCGGCGACGTGTTCAGCGACGACCAGATCGACAGCTACATCGAGCTCAAGTGGGAAGAAGTCATGCGCTGGGAGACGACGCCCAGCCCGGTCGAGTTCGACATGTATTATTCGGCCTGAGCCTGATCGGGCATTTGCTTACCTGACGAAAGGACCCACTGGCGCTCCGCCCATCGACGTGTAATATTCTCCGACAGGGCAGCGCGTAAAAGGGGCTGCTTACGCGACGCCGGTGGGGGACTCATCCCTCTCCACCTCCCACAGTCTTCCACCGGCATCGCCGTTTTCAATTCGCCGCGAAGACGACGCCGACTCGATCCTGTCGAATCCGGCGCCAGCCGGGCGTGCGATCGAGCATCGCAATCATCTTCTTGTCGCGATGCGGGGCAATCGCCCACCGGATATTCCATCGCTGGGCCGCTTCCAGAAATGCGGCGCGGTCACCTCCCACGATCTTGGCATAGTTAAGGACGAAGCGATCACCGTACATGTCGCCGCGGCCGTCGACGTAGGGGCGGATGCCGTGCAGGATCAAAGGGCCGCCGAAAGAATAATCGTTCATCACGGGCTCCCCGCGCAACTCCTGTGGCACGGAGGCCATCAGGCCCCAGGGATTGGTCTCGTTATCAGGCGGGGTAAGCGGCATGGCTGCGCGCACTCCGACGAGAAGATACGCACCCGCGACGGCCACGAGCACTGCAGCACACAAGTTGCCGTCCAGCCGGCGGGGCGTGCCTTTGGCCAGTGCTTCCGGCAGGATCATTGCGGCGACGATTGCGAGCATCGCCTGGTGCCGCGTCTGGTACATCGCACCTGCCAGGAACAGCGCTAGGATGGCCCATCTGACCGGATGCAGCCTCGGCCGTTTCCAGATGATGGCGGCGATGGCCACGGCCAGCGCGCCGAAAAAGAATGGCGTGGCTTTGGGGTTCGACGGCTTCCACTCGTCGATCATCGGCAGCATCTCTAGCTGCGTGAACTGAAATGGGTGCAGCGCCCCCTCGACACCGTTGGCATTGATGCAGACGGCCACCGCGCATGCGACGCCGAAAATAAGCCACTGCCGGAATGCGCGGCCTTTGTCAGGGGAGGATAGGAGCGCTTCAAGGCCGAACAAAGCGACAATGCCGAGCCCGAAGACGAAGCTTCCGTGCAGGTTCGCCCACACGGTCATCAGCAGCGCTGCAGGTAAGTATGGTGCCCGATCCCGCTCGCGCGCGCGAAGCATCAGCCAGATCCAGAACGCCAGCAGCGGCCAGGCGAGCACATGCGGCCGAGCGAGCAACATCGGGATCAGCACCACGTCCATCGCGACGATTACGAGAAGTGGCCGTACCCACCGGTTGGCGTTGAAGAAGACGACGCCGTTCAGGGCGATGAGCGAAGCTGTGACCAGCGCGGCGACGCCTGCGTAGCCGGCAAGTCGGTACGCGGAGGCATAGATCGACTTCCGCTAACCATTCGATCGGCACCCACGGCTTTCCGGCCCAAGTGAACGAGAAGGGGTCAGTCCTTGGTATAGCCGCGTGCTCGAGGATCCATCGGCCGGTCGCAATGTGCCAGCTGACGTCTCCGTCGTTGAAGACGGTATGCGAGCTGCCAAGCGTTGCAGGGATGCAGAGTACGGCCACGAGAACGGGCAGCAACAGTTTGCCCGGCCCAGGCGCCGCGCGAGCCTCGGTCATCAATCCTCCTCGATCAGGCTGGTGATCTTGGTCTCGCGCATGCGGATGCAGGCGATCAGATAGATGAGACAAAGCAGCGAGATGTAAAAATAGAACCAATGTTCGTGGCCGATGCTCTTCAGCCACAGCGCGACATACTCGGCCGTCCCGCCGAAGATCGTGTTCGCCATGCGCGAACGGGAGCGCGACCCCGAGCGCGCGGATCTCCGCCGGGAACAGCTCGGCTTTCATGATCGCATTGATCGACGTGTAGCCGGTCACGATGACCAGGCGGCCATGACGAACGCGAAGGCGGCGCGTAGCTGCGCGTCTGCTCCAGCGCCGTGAAGATCGGGATAGGTGAACAAGCGTCGCCGCATACGCCGAAGACGATCATCATCGGCCTCCGCCCGAAGCGGTCGGACAGGGCGCCCGGCGAGCGGCTGGAGCAGCAGCATGAGCGCCAGCGCGATCGTCATGATCTGCGAGGCCGTCGCGCGGTCGAAGCCGCTGGTGTTGACGAGGAACTTCTGCATGTAGATCGTGTAGGCGTAGAAGGACGCCGTCCCGCCGGCGGTGATCGCCATCACCAGGAACGCCTCGCGCGGATGGTGGCGAAACAGTTGCAGGCGCGCTCGACCGGCGCCGGTCCGCCTTCGCCGCGACATTCTCATAGCTCAGCGTTTCGTCGAGGCCGCGGCGGATGAAGAAGACGACGACCGCGAGCACCGCGCCGGCGAAGAAACCGATCCTCCAGCCCCAAGCCTGCATGGCGTCCTCGCCGAGCGTCACCTGGAGGACGACGAGCAAGGCAAGTGCAGCGAGCTGCCCGCCGATGATCGTCACGTAAAGGAAGCTCGACCAGAAACCGCGCCGCGCACGGTCGGCCATTTCGGACATGTAAGTCGCGCTCGATCCATATTCGCCGCCGAGGCTGAGCCCCTGGATGACGCGCGCGAGGAGCAGGATCGCGGGCGAGAGCAATCCGGCCTGGGCATAGGTCGGCGCCACCGCGATCATCAATGAGCCGAGGCACATCAGGGTGACGGAAAGCGTCAGTCCCGCCTTGCGCCCACGGTGATCCGCGTAAATGCCCATGAGCCAGGCGCCGAGCGGGCGCATGATGAAGCCGACCGCGAAGATCGCAGCCGTCTGCAGGAGTTGCGCCGTGCGGTCGCCCTTGGGGAAGAAGGCGTGCGCGAAATAAAGCGCGAAGGCCGCGTAGACGTACCAGTCGAACCATTCGACGAGGTTGCCCATCGAGCCGCCGATGATGTTCCGCAGAATGCGCCGCGGTCGAGCGCCGCGCTGCCTCAGGCACGAGCCTCGCTTCGCGGCCGGTCGCGCGTTGCGGCCGGCGAACAGGAAATAGATCAGCGAGGCCAACCGCGTTCCAGATCAGGAACCATTGCTGGGTGTAGCTCGGCAGGCTGTAGAACAGATAGGCGCAGCCGAGGATTCCGACCGTGCCAATGACCCACGGCAGCGGCGTACGGAACGTCCGCTTCGCCCCGGGATCGCGCCGGCGCATCACCAGCATCGCCGCGCACACCGCGATGAAAGCGGTCAGCGTTCCCGGCATTGGCCAGCGCGACGAGGTCGTTGAGCGGCACCAAGCCGGCGAGAATCCCATCAACAACGGCGGTGAAGATCGTGATCCGGACAGGGTTGCGGCGCCCCGACAGCCGCGCGAGCTTCGCGGCAGCAGGCCGTCGCGGGCATGGCGAGGAAGATCCGGCTCTGCCCGTAGAAGAAGGCCAGGATGACCGTCGGCATGCCGACCGAGGCCGACAAAGCCGAGCATCTTCGCCGCCACCGGCTGGCCGATGTCGCGCAGGATCTGCGCCAGCGGCTCGGCGCTCGAAGGCGAATTGCTGGTAAGGCTCGGCGCCGATCGCGGCGGCGGCAACCGCCATGTAGATGACCACGCAAAGCAGCATCGACCCGACGATCCCGATCGACAGGTCGCGCGCCGGGTTCTTCGCTTCCTCGGCAGCAGTCGCGATCGCGTCGAAGCCGTAGAAGGCGAAGAAGATGATCGCCGCAGCGGCCATCACCCCGACCTCCTGCCCCGGAGGTCCGTTCTTGCCGAAGCCGTAGGGCATGAACGGCTCGAAATAGTCCGCTGTTGAACGCCGCCGAGCGCGACGACGACGAACATCGCGAGCGCAAGCATCTTGATCGCGACCAGCAGGCCGAATTGAGGTTGGCGCTCTCCCGCAGTCCGTAGACCAAGCATGCCGGCGATGACCGACGATGATGAACATCGGCCGGGAAGTTGAACACGCCGCCGAGCATCGGCGCGGTCGCAAATTGCTCGGGAATGCCGACAAGCGGCGAGAAATAGCCCGACCAGCCGACCGAAACCGCGCTGACGACCAGGCTATATTCGAGGATCAGCGACCAGCCGACGAACCACGCGATCAGCTCGCCGAACACGACATAGGAATAGGTGTAGGCCGAGCCCGACGCGGGGATCATCGTCGCGACTTCGGCATAGGCCAGCGCAGCGGCGGCGCAGATCACCCCGGCGATGACGAAGCTGAGCATCATCGCAGGGCCGGCCTTGGCGGCGGCGGTGCCGATCAGGACGCAGAATCCCGGTGCCGACGATCGCGCCGACGCCGAGGAAGATGAGGTGCGGCCAGCCCAGCGAGCGCTTGAGCCGATGCTCTTCGGGAATCTCGTCCTGCGCGACGATCGCCTTGCGGTGTCCCCAATTCGCCATTCGTCCCTCCCGCCCCCAGCCTAGCAACGCGGCAGATCGACGCAACCGGGCGACGGGCCGGGAATGCGACAGCGAAAATCGCGATCACCCGAGCCTTATTCGACCCAAGTGGACACTAGCGGAAGGCTGACCCAGGGGTTCGAAGAAGTCTGCCGCGAATGAATGCGGATCGTATCAGGAGGATTAGCCCGCCCGGCTGGGGAAATTACGGATTTGCCCAACTTTTCGTCGACGTACTCTCGCACACATGGCCGATTATCGCCTTCGATATTTAGACAAAAGCGGGAAGTTCATCCGCGCAGATCCCATCAACTGCGATTTAGATCCGGATGCGATAGATCTCGCTTACGATCGGCGCCTACCCGTAAGGTCAGAGCTTTGGCGAGGGACCCACCGCATCGCTCAGTTTCCGCCAAGCGGCAAGGCCGCAATGCTGCGGAACTGATTTTCGGCTTCGCTGCATTGCGAGCTGAACTCCTCGATGTGGTAAAGGGCATCGATTGCCGGTTCAATTGTCGGCAAGATTTTCTTATTGGTGCTTTGGCGGGGCCGGCTTACCCCATGAAATACGAGCAGACTACGAGATCGGCGTTGCGGCGCATGATGAGCTCAGCTTGAGCTTTCAGGGGCGAGGAATCGGGCGATGAACGCAAAGGCTGTCAATGGCTCGTTCGTCAGTGCGATGTTTTACGAGGAGCCGGCCGGAACATTTGCAGAGGGCTACGTTTTTCGAAGCGAGCCAGACCTTGCCAGCCTTCAGCAAGATCGAGACAATGGCTATTGGCACTGCGACATCGCCGACCGGGATAGGCTGACCTGGTCGGAGAAGACCTACGAGCTGTTTGGCTTGCCTTCCGGAACTTCCGTCGAGCGGGAATGGGCCGTTGCGCGCTACACTGAGATTTCAAGGAATTCCCTCGAACGCGTCCGGCACTTCGGGCTCAATCGCAAATTCGGCTTTATCCTCGATGCCGAAATGGAGCCTCAGGGTGGCCCCAGCCGATGGATCAGGGTGCTGGCACTTCCCATACTAGCCGATGGCCGACCTGTGGGATTGCATGGCGTGAAGCGAGCTCTTTAGCTCCTGTTCAATAATCCTTACTGACCCGAACGCTCGCGCTGGTCCTGCCGATGGTGGAGATGGTCGACAGCAGCGATAGCCAGCGGGTCATCTGGTACTCGACACGCGTCGCGGAATAGCCTTGTCCGTCCGTCACCACTTCCACGAACAATTTGCGGGTGATGTACTTGCCGGCACCAATGGCAGTCTTCTGGCCGGTCGCGATGTCCGCCGGAACCACACGCAGCCGGTCGAGCCCGATCGCACGGCGCAGCGCGTTGATCGGATCCAGGCTTCCCGAGCCTGACTGCAGCGCCGCGACGGCAGATGCGAGCTGCAAGGCTTCCGGCGCGGAAAGGTTGGTGATCGAGGTTCCGAACAGGATGCGCGAGAGGAGCTCGTCCTGCGGCATTGCCGGCGTGCTGGCGAAGGTGATTTCGGGCTTCTGTCCGGTACCCTGGACGTTCACGGTGGCATTCAGCCCCTGCACCGACGCTTCGGCGTGAATGTCGAGCAGCGGGTTGGGCGGGCTTTCGCCGCGGAATCGGATTACGCCGCGATCGAGACGGAATATCCTTCCCGCAAAATCGTAATTGCCTTGAACCAGGTCCGCGCGCCCGGTGAAACGCGGCTCGTCCGCGAAACCGCCGACGTCCAGCGTCGTCGACCAGCGGCTGTCGATGCCGAGGCCCGTAACTCGGACGTCCCCCCCGGCAACCTTCAGGTTGAGCTTCCAGGGGTGCAGGTCCCGAGCCTCGATCACGTCTTCCGGATCGAGTCCCGTCTCTCGAACTTTGAGCTGCGGGACGCCCGCCGCCGCGCTTGCGCGGCCAAGCCGGAAGCGGCTCTTGTTCAGGCGGAACTCGCCTGAGATGGTGCCGCCCTGCCCGTCCGACCGAAGCTGCAGAGGGCCCGTCACGCGGGCGGCGACGTCGTCGCGGTCGAGAAGCAGCGCCTGATCCGCGTTGAACGAAAGGTTCAGCGCCGTCCGGCCACCCGAGAAGGTCACGCTGCCCCGCCCCGAGATCGATCCGCCGCCGGCGGTGTTGCCGGTGATCTGGCTGAAGATCAGCTGCGGCCCGGAGAAGCGGGCCTGCGCGGCCACCTGCTGGATGACCATGCCGGTCACGGGGCTTTCCAGCCGCGCATTTTGCGTGCGCAGAGCGCCGCGGATCACCGGGTCGGCAAGACGGCCGCCAATATCCGCGCCGACGGCAAGCGGTCCGGACATGTCGATCACTTCGCTGCCCGTCAGACGCCACAGCGCGTCCGCCGGGCCGGTGAACCGAAGCTGCGCGAACAATGGCGCATTCATCAGCTCGGCAACCAGCGGCCCGCCACCCATCGGTGCAAAGCGCGCCTGCGCCCTGCCGACGACCGTCCCATCGCTCGCTGCGACCGCGCGCAATCCGGCCCTGTCGTTGCTGACCATTGCGGCGATACCGACGTCGATCGGCTTGGACGCCAGGACGAGGCCAGCGCGGCTGAGCCCGCGCACCTTCAGGTCGAGACGGCCATTGCGGTTGCCCTTCCAGGCATAATCGAGCCGGCCGGTCGCGGAACCCGACAGGTCGAGCCGCGGCCATGCGAGATCGAGCACCTCCAGCGGCATTCCCTGGACCTGGGCGTGCACCTCGGGGCGCGAGCCGCTGCGCCCCGACACGACGGCCCGGCCGCCGGCGAAGCTGAGGCTGGTCGGCGACAGTGCCCAGCCATCGCCCGAGCGCGTCAGGACCGCCGCACCGTTAAGCACAAGCAGTTGGCGTTCGATGCGGCCGTTGCCCGTCAGACGGATCCGATCGGGTGAGACGTCGGCTGCAGTGGTGAACGAGAAGGCCGCGCCTCGTCTGCCGGCAAAGGCGGCACGCACTTGACCGCTGCCATTGACCAGCGACGCATTGGCGGTGAGCCGCGCAAGCGAGATCGCGCCATAGGTCATGGCCCGGGCGTCAATCGTTCCCTGAACCGTGGTGCGCCGGTCGGCGAGAATGATCGTCCCGTCTGCTCGCCCCGCCCGCACGGAGAAAGCCCCTGGGAAGCTCGCGTTGCTGGCGGTCAGGTGCGCGTCGATCCGCTGCGCCTTCCCCACTGGCGAAAAGTCGAGGGTCCCGGCAAGCGTCCCATTCGCGAGCGTCAGGAGGCCGGTGAAGCCACCCGGGTCGGAACGAAGACGGCCGCTCGCATGGGCGCCGCCAGCATCCAGCGAGGCGATGGCGATTACGGTCGGACGGTTTTCCGGAAGGAGGATCTGGCCGTTACTGGTGAACGGGCCCAGCTTCGATCCGCCGCTCGCGCGATAGTTGAACCCTGTCGGCGTCGGGTCGAGCAGCAGGCGCATACCCCGGATGCCGAGGGCTTCGTTGGGTCGTTCGAGAAACAGGTCGAGCTTGGGCCGGTCGATCTCTCCATCGAGGACGAGCCTTAACGGGCCATATTGCGACTGGCGGCCTGAAGCGACGATATGGAAGGTGCCATCGCGGAACCGCTGGCCCGCTCCCGATAGCCTGAGCTTCGGGGAGTAGAGCTGGAGGTTCGTGAAATGCACGATCCCGTCACTGCCGCGCTCGAGGTTGGTCGTGAGCGATGGCAATCCTCCGGTGAGGTCGCGGAAGAAGCTGTTGTCGAGCCGCCGGACCCAGACTCTTGCCGTACCGACCACGTGCGAACCCTTGTTGTTCGGGCCGGGCTCGACGCGCAGGTCGGTAATCACGTCGACGATCCCAAGACCCGGGATCAGGTAGCGCTGCATGGCTCCGGACAGGAGGACATCGAAGCGTCCGGTCACGAGGTCGATCAGCAGCGAGATCTTGCCGGTCCATTTCGCGCTGGTGAGCCGCAGGCCGTCGCCGCGCACAAGCTTGGGCGTGATCGTAAGCCAGCCTTCGATTTTCGGATTTGCCAGCATCGCTCCGGCGATGTCGCCGACCCCGGTGATCGCGCGCGCGCTCAGGCGCATCGGCACTCGCAACGGCCAGGGCCCAAGCCGTCCCCGCCCCTCCGCACGCAGACCGTCGAAGCCTGTGTCGTCGAACTGCACATGCGAAGAGATCAGGCGATAGGAATAGGCCGCCGTCGCGAACGGACCGTCCAGGGTCCAGACCATGCGGACGTTCTTGCCGGTCATGTTCGGGAAGAGCGCGGGCGGCCGCAGGAGGTCGATGCCGAGGCGCATCTCTCGATATCGGTTGTTCGCCAAATCCACTGCGCCCTTTGCGACGGCCCGCAGCGACCGGGACGACGCGGTCAACTGCCCGTCGACGATGCGGTCCTTTAGCGTCGCATCGCCACGAATGTTCACGACGGGATCGGTCAGGCGCTGAAGCTTGCCGGTGAGGAACTGCGCCGGGGCCCACTTCCCTTCGAGCCGGTAACGTCCGCTATCGACGCCGAGGGCGAGGCGAGCGGTCGGCCGGCCGGAAAGGTCGAGCACAGCCGTTCCCCGCCAGCGGGCCCAGCTTCCCTTGCCGTCAATGCTGAGGTTGATCGCACGGCGCGTGCCCACCAGCGCCGGGACGAGCCCGTTCGCAGGCGAGATCACGCGAGTGCCGACATCAAACCTGTTGCGGTCGGGTTCGGCGTCGAGCCTGAAGGCGAGGCGATCGCCGCCATTGTTCATTACCGCGGCAAGCTCAACCAGCGCACGTCCACGATGAACGTCGGCCTTGCCGCGCACGCTTCCGCTTCGCGCCTTTCCGCCGACCCGCGGCCCGACATCGAGACGGTCGATGCGGAGCTCGCCGATATGAATGTCGAAGCCCGGAAGATCGGTCCTTTCTTCGTGCTGGGCTTGAGCGCCGGCGTGCGGATCAGCGTCACGCGTTCCGCCGTCAGGCTGTCGATCGAAAGCGTGTTTCGAAGCCACGCCCCCGGTGCCCAGTCGAGCTTGATATTGGGCGATGTCAGGAAGATGCCGCGCTGGTCGGAGACCGCGACGTTTTTCAGCTGCGACTTGCCGAAGATCGAACCGTCGATCCGGCCGATGCGGATTTTCAGGCCGGAGGCGGTCTCCAGCCGGCCAATGCGGTCGATGATGAACCGGTGGCCGGGCGCGGTATCGAGCAGCACGAGCGCTCCCGCCGCGAGGAAGAGCAGCGCGACGAACGCAGCGAACAGTTCATTGAGGAGCCGTCTTTTCCAGTCAGGCCGCAGCCGTCGGGGCGGCGGGGGTGTGCTTTCGCTGGTGACGGCGACCTCGACCACGTGTCAGAACGCCTGACCGAGCGACACTGTCACGGCAACAGGTCCATCGCTCTTTTGGCGGTTGAGCGGGACGCCGACATCAACGCGGATCGGACCGAAACTCGAATAATAGCGGACGCCCAGGCCCGCCGCGTAGCGCCAGTTGCTGAAGCTGGGCAGCGACCCGGTCGTGAGCGAGCCACCGTCGAAAAAGGGCACGATGCCGAAATTGCCGCCGAACTGCTTCAGCCGGACACGCGCTTCTAGGCCGAACTCCGCAAGCCCGCGTCCGCCGACCGGATCGCCGTCGACGTCCCTCGGGCCGAGCTGCTGGTATCCATAACCGCGAACCGACCCGCCGCCGCCCGAGTAGAAACGCCGGGAGGGCGCGACGTCGAATGCCGATGCACCGAAGATCGTCCCCAGGCGGACCCGGCCGGCGACGACCACGCTGTCGGAAACCGGATGATAGGCGCTGGCATCGAATTGCGCGCGCGCGTAACCGAAGCTGCCTCCATGCATGGAGAATTCGGGGCTGACGCGGCCGCTCAGCCTGAATCCGCGGGTGGGGTCGAGCAGGCTATCGCTGCCGTCATAGCCGAGCCCCAATGGCAAGGCGGCGATGAAGAACTTGCGCGTTTCCTTGATCCCGGACCGGTCGAACGCGCCCTGCTCGTCGGTGCCGAGGATTTCGGCGCCATAAGTCCAGGTCCATGTCTTTTGCCAGATGAAGTTGCTCTGCCGTTCGATGTTGCCGAGCAGCTGGACCGTGCGGGCTTCGTAGGCGTCGAACTTCTGGTGCCCGGCCGAGGCCTGAAGGTTCAGCACCTGGTCGCGCTTCATGAAGTTGTTACGCCGGAACTGCACGGCGGCGAGCTGCTCGCTCGTGCCGACTACGCCGCGAAGCGTGAGCGCGCCTTCCGGGTTGAAGAAGTTGCGGTCGGTCCAGCTCGCCTCAACGCGCGCGCCCTGCCCCGTGCCGTAACCGAGCTCTCCCGCGATCGTGTGGGACGGCGCCGGTTCCAGCCGAACGGCGAGGTCCACCGTTCTCCCGCCATTCGTAGGTACAAGCTGGACCTCGGCGCTCGACACGAGCGTCGTTGCAATGAGCGCCCGCCGAAGGTCGTCGACCTTCGACTGCTTGAACATGTCCCCCTGCCTGAAACGGGCAATCGTCGTGACATGCCTCGCGCTGAACGGGGGCTCGCCACTCACCCGGATCACGCCAAACGTTGCCACGGGCCCCGGATGGACCGGCAGCACCAGGCTGGCGAGGCGTGTCTGGTGATTGACCTCGATCTGCTGTTCACCGAGCTTGGCGCTGGCATAGCCGTTCTGGCCGAGCGCCGTCGTGAGTGCAGTGCCCGCCGCGATCACATCGGAGGCAATGACCGGGTCACCGGCTTTCACTGCGAACGCCTCGCGGAGCTTTGCGGCCTCCGGGCCCGCCGCCGCAAGACCCGGAAGCTCGACGGTGACGAAGCGATATTGCTGGCCCGGGGCAGCCGCGAGGACGACGCGGATCGTGCCGTCTGCGCGTTCGGTTCGCGGCTCGACAGCGGCATCGTAATAGCCTTGGCTTCGCAGCAATTGCGCGAGGAGATCCGCGTCGGCGCGGGACCGCCTGCTGACCTGTGCGGCGTTGGCGGGCTTCTTGCGGTCGGCCTCCAACGCGGACTGTTGCCGGAAAGCCTTCAGGAGCTCCTCGACGTTTCCGATCCCGGCAAGGCCTTCGATCGTCCAGCCGTAGCGAATCTCACCGCCATTGTCGTCGGCGAGCGACGTAGTCGCCGGCGGCGGAGCTGGCACCTGCTCAGTGGACGGCAACTGCTCCCTTGCATTGAGGTCGGGCCAATCGACGCCGATGTCGGGCAGCGGTGCGAGCGGTGCCGACGGGTCGAGCTCATCCGTATCAGGAGGCGGCGCCTGAGCGTGCGCGACGACCGGGGTAAGCGCAAACGTCGCCGCCGCGCACAGCAGCCGTGCGCCGCTCGCCACTGAACCCCCGCCGGTCATCCGGGCCGAACCTTAAACAGCCGTCCTGAACGACGCCAGTCTGAAGGATTCACGCCCGACCCAGCGCTATCCTGTAGTTTGTCTCATTGAATCATGGATTTAGTGGACGAGGCCGCGAACTTCCTCGCTGCTCAGCGTCGCGATGACACGTTCGATCTGCCGCCAGTGGCAAAAGCGCGACACATTGCCTTCGTCGCGGCTGCGGTCGGCACGCGCTGCCGCTTCATAGCCGGCGTCGTCGCCGAAGCGATCCATCAGTTCCGCGGCATCGGAAAGCGCGAGCCGCCCATGGATGAAGGGATTGTCCATGCATCGCCCATAAACCAGGCGCTGTTTCCCGGTTGCGCACAATCACGGTCAACGAAGCGTTGACCATCTACTCCGTCGCTAACCCTGATTGCACCGCCGCGAGCATCGCATAGAATGCCGCTGCTAGGGGGCGCCGGCCGTGACGGACTTGTTCCTGTCCTACAAGGCGGAAGATCGATCGCGCGTCGCGCCGCTGGTCCAGGCGCTGGAAACGGACGGCCTGTCGGTCTGGTGGGACGCGCATATCGATGGCGGCGACGAATGGCGCGACACGATCCTACGTTACCTCGAAGCATCCCGCGCGGTGATCGTTGTATGGAGCCGCCGCTCGGTCGGTCCCAACGGCCAGTTCGTGCGGGACGAGGCGACGCGCGCGCTAAAGCGTGGCGTCTATGTCCCCGTCCGCATCGACAAGGTCGATCCGCCGCTCGGTTTCGGCGAAAGCCAGGCGCTGGATCTTCAGGGATGGAAAGGCGACCGCGGCGACGATCGCTACCAAGCCATCCTGTCGACCCTGCACAGGCGACTAGGCGTTTCGGCGGACCCTGCGATGCACTCTACGGACAGCCGCGGTACAAGTCGTCGAAACGTCGTCATAGGCGGTGGGGCTGTGGCCGCCGTATCGGCCGCGGGCCTTGCGACCTGGTTCCTCGCAAAGCCCACCGCTGCACGAGGCGAAAGCATTGCGGTGCTTCCGTTCGCAAACCTCAGCGGCGATCCAAAGCAGGCCTATTTCTCGGACGGCATTGCCGAGGAGTTGCGCAGCGCGCTCTCGCGGATCGCTGGGCTGAAGGTCGTGGCACGAACCTCCTCCGAGGCCGTTCGCGACGACGACGCGAAGACCGCCGCGGACAAGCTCGGCGTGAACAACATCCTGACCGGCAGCGTGCGGCGCTCGTCCAACATGATACGGGTCAGTGCGCAGCTGGTGGATGGTAAGAAGGGCCTGGACCGCTGGTCGGAGGTTTACGACCGCGCGCCCGCTGACGCCCTTCAGGTTCAGACGGACATCGCGAACCGCGTGGCCGAGGCACTGAGCATCCGCCTCGTCGGATCCGATCAGCAGCGCCTCCGTCAAGGCGGGACCAGCAACCCCGAAGCACATGACCTCCTTTTGCGAGCCGAAGAATATGCTCAGCGCAACACCGGCCCGGAATCGCTCCAGCGTGCGGTCGGCATGGTTGACGCGGCACTGGCGATCGATCCCAGATACGGCGACGCTTATGCGATGAAGGCCGAATTCCTGCGCGAAAAGGCAGGAACCTGGTCGAGATCCGCCGCCGAATATCGCCAGAACTATGGGGCGGCGGAACAGGTGGCGCGAACCGCAATCGGCGTCGCACCCCAATCGCGTTTCGGCTACGTCGTTCTGGCCGACATTCTCGACCAGCAGCTAAAGCGTCGCGCCGCCCTTGCCGTCTACCGTAAGATGCTAGCGATCCCGGGCGCCAACGAGCGGTCGCTTCGCGCTTATGCCGTCTTCCTCTCTGAAACGGGTCACCCAAAGGAAGCACTCCGGCTCGCCGACGAGGCGATTGCGATCGATCCGCTGAACCCGCGCTCCTATGGCCACAAGGCCAACATCCTCAAGAACGCACGCCAATATGAGGAAGCCGCGAAAGTGATCGAACGGCCGATGGAGCTCGCGCCTTGGGCGAAATCCCCGCGGGCGTTTCACGCTTTCTGCACGGCCATGCTCGGACGGAGGGCGGAAGCGCTGAAAGAATTCGAGGCGATCTATGGTGATGCGGCCTTGGCGCCGCCCGGCGACGTTGCAGCGCTGTTTGCGGGTGGTGAAAATCGCGCGCTTGCAGAGCGTGTTGTGAACGCGCTTCGTAAGGACGCCGGGGACGGATCTCATTACCAATTCGCGGAAATCTACGCGCAGCTTGGTGACAAGGAACAAGCCCTGGCCTCTCTCGAACGGGCTTGGACCGTTCGGGACCCGGGCCTGACGGTGATGATGGTCGATCCCCTGCTGGACCCCGTTCGTGATGACCCGCGCTTTGCGGCGGTCCTCAAGCTCATCGACAATCCGACATGACCCGCGCCCCGATGAGTGTCGCGATATGAAAGTTCCGAGCGCGTGACCGACCTGTTCCTGTCGTACAAAGCGGAGGACCGGTCACGGATCCTGCCGCTAGTGCAGGCGCTCGAGCAGGACGGGTTCTCCGTCTGGTGGGACGAACATATCGGTGGCGGCGACGATTGGCGGGACACTATCCTGCGCCATCTTGAAGCGGCGAAATGTGTCATCGTCGTGTGGAGCCGCCGGTCCGTCGGGCCCGAGGGTGAGTTCGTCCGGGATGAAGCGTCGCGAGCGAAACGGCGCGGCACGTATCTTCCCGTCCGCATCGACAAGGTCGAACCGCCGCTCGGCTTTGGCGAGACGCAGGCGCTCGATCTGCGCAACTGGAAGGGCGACCGGACGCATGCCCGATACAAAGGGCTCCTAGCCGCGCTTCATGGCCGTGTCGGCACCAAGCCGCCCAGCGGTAAGGTAATGCCCGAAGCAAGAGGGATCAGTCGCCGGAGCGCCGTCGTCGGGGGCGCCGTTGTCGCAGCGGCGGTCGCCGGGGGCGGAGCCTGGCTGTTCATGCGACCGGCGCGCGCGGGCGCCGAGAGCATCGCGGTGCTCCCCTTCGCCAACCTCAGCGGCGATCCCAATCAGGCTTATTTCTCGGATGGCATCGCGGAGGAGCTGCGGAGTGCGCTTGCACGAATTCCGGACCTGAAGGTCGTCGCGCGCACCTCGTCAGAAGCGGTCCGCGATGCCGATGCTCACACCGCTGCGTCCAAGCTCCGTGTCGACAACATCCTGACCGGGAGCGTCCGGCGGTCGCCCGCGATGCTTCGGATAAGTGCGCAGTTGATCGAGGGCGAGAAGGGCACGGAACGGTGGTCGGAAGTATATGACCGCGCAGTCGGCGATGCCTTGCAGATCCAGGCAGAAATCGCGAGCCAGGTCGCGCAGTCGCTGAGCATTCACCTCGGCGGCGACGAGCAGCGGGTGCTGAAGGAAGGCGCAACAAGAAATGCCCAGGCTCAAGACCTGCTGCTGCAGGCGAAGAACATCGTATGGAGGAGCGATGACCGGCCGTCCATTCAACAGGCCACGGAGTTGGTCGACCGCGCCCTGACGCTCGACTCGGCTTACGCAGATGCCCTGACCGCCAAGGCGGCAATGCTCAACTTTCTTGGCTCGAACCTCGCGACGAGCGTCAAAGATGCGCAGACGAAAATGGGCGCTGCGGAGGATCTCGCTCGCAGAGCTATCAAGATCGCGCCCCGATCCGCGTTCGCGCATGCGGCCCTTGCCGATAACCTGTGGAGCAGACTTCGAATGCGCGAGGCGATCGATGCGTTCGAAACCGCGGCGAAACTGCCCGGCGCGGACAAGAACTTCTTCAATGGGTTCGATCCCTACGCCATCGCCCTCGCCTGCTGCCGCCGTTTCGACGCAGCTAATTTGCGCGCCGACCAGCTAGTCGCAGCCGATCCGCTCAACCCTTATGCCTACTCGACCAAGGGACTCATCTACGCTCACTCGCACCGATACCCCGAGGGTTATGAGGTTATGTCACAAGCCGTCGCGCTTGGGCCCGACCTGCGCTGGCCGCGCGCATTCCAGGCATATCTGCTCATGCAGATGGGTCGCTTGGATGAAGCAAGAAAGGGCTTCGATGCAATTCGTGAGGTTGGCCCCTGGACAGCGCTCGCGGCCATTCTCGCCACGCGGCAGGGCGATCGCGCCGAAGCTGATCGGCTCGTCGGTCTGATGCACAAGGAGTTGGGCGACGCGGCTTACTATCAATATGCCGAAGTCTTTGCGCAGCAAGGCAAGGTCGACGAATCAATTGCGGCCCTTACGAAAGGACTAGCTGTGCGCGACCCGGGCATGCCGTTCGTCCAAATCGATGCGATGCTCGATCCTCTTCGGAACAACTCACGCTTCAAGGCGCTCGTTAAGCGGCTGGACTTCCCCACTTAGCGCTGGCGCCGCTCCCACCCGCATGCCAGTGGCCGGCCATGACGAACCGCAAACCGCTTGCCGGCGGCTGCCTCCTGACGATCGGCATCATCGCCGGCTTTCCACTGGGGCTCGCCATCGGCAATCCGATGAAAGGGATTCTGATCGGAACGGCTATCGGGATCGCAGCCGCGGTGGTCTTGTGGCTCTTCGACCGCAGGCGCGCGCCCTAGACGACCTTCCGTCCGGACCAGATGACTCGCCCGATGCAATTGATTTCGTCGAGGTCCGCAGTCGGGCCAGTCAGGATAAGCAGGATTGTCCGACTGAACGGTCACGCGGCGGACAATAGGGCTGAGCGCCAAGCGCTTCACTACGAGCGCATCGTCCACCCGCAGCACGTAAATCCCGTCGCGCAGCCTCTCAACCGCGTCGCCTAGATCAACCAGGATGTCGTCCCCGTCGTTCAGCGTGGGTGACATGGAATCCCCTTCCACCCGGACGATCGACAGAGCGGATGACGGTGTCGCAGTGAGGGCCTTCAACCAGCGCTCGTCGAACCCGAAATAGGGTTTGCCCAAGCCCTCGCGGACGATCGCTCCGGGACCTGCCGAGGCGAATACGGGATGGCGGTTGATGCTGATAAGCCCGTCCAGGGCGCGGAGCTCATCCGGCGGCCCGCCGAGGACCGTTTCAGAAATCGAGAAATAGCGGGCGAGCTTGCGCCGCTCCTCTTCCTTCAAACGCTTGGGCACGCCGCGCCTCACGAATTGCTGGATGTAGGCAGGATTGCGGCCGAGCATCCGTGAAAGGCCAGCGAAATCCTCTCCGCGCTCTACGCACAAGCGCTCAAGGACGGACCGCGGGTCTGAGTTCATTAACACCTCATAAACGATAGGTAACTGCCTAGACAAGTAGGAATTGCGTTGGGAAGTAGCCCTCCGCCGAGTCGTTTCGACTGTTAGGGATTGCCGTGCATTTGCTCAGAGAAGTAGAAAGATTTTTGCGCCATAGTGAAGTTGCTCCGACCCGGTTTGGACGAGATGTCGTGGGAGATCCCCGCTTCGTATTCGACTTGCGCAACGGGCGTGATCCTCGTCCCACCACCATTGCCCGTGTCCGCGCCTATCTCGAGGCCGCGCAGTGAACCGGCTGCCGATGTCCCCGGCCGCGGCTGCGCTTCTGCGGGCTCTGATCGCTCGCGCAGCGGTGCCCCGCGATAGGATTTTGCTTACCCAGATTCGATCAACGGATTGGCAATCGCTCACCTTCGTCGGCGAACGGCATCGCTTCGCGCTTCGCATCACCGAACCACATTCGAAAGAGGCCGTGGATCGAGTTCGCCATGGTCTGGAAGACGCGGAATTCGACATCCCGGGCCACATCGTCGCCGACGTCGCAATCATCGGAGAACCGCGAGCGCCCGACGGTTCGATGAGCCTGATCGTCGAGGCCCTGACGATCGAAGAGTGAATTCAGCGGAGCGAGCGGCGCAGTTGTGTCAGGGCCTCGAACAGGGCTTCTGACGCATCCACCACAGCAGCAGGCGTGGACGCCTGACGAAGGTGGCTCTCGATCCGAGCATTGAGCTGCCCGGGGGTCGGCATCGCGGACGGTTCGAACAACCTCACCACACGCGAATCTGAGCCGAGCTTCGCGAGGATGTCGTCGAGGATGAGTTCGTCTTCGGCCGACTTCTCCGGCAGCCGGTCGGCCTCGGTCAGGACGAGCTCGGTTTGCTCCGTCAGGAGCAGCTCGTCCCACGGGTCCAGATCCAACGGCGATAGTTCGAAGGACGGAAGTGCGAATTGCGCGGCGTCGCGGCCAAGGATCCGCAGAACCGTCGCTGCCAGCGCAAAGCCGGCCACGAATGCGCCGAGCGAGACGATCGCAAGCCGAAGCTGGTCGAGTTCGTTCGCCAGGAACGCGAACGTGCTGCACGCCATCGCCGTGGCAAAGAGTGTTGCCGCGGCGCGCTCGACCGCCCTCTCGACCTTTGTTGCCCTTCCCCCGCGCATGAGAGCGGGTTAGCAGCCAAATCTTGCCAGTCGGTTAGACTGTCGCTCCCTCTCGGCCCATCGCCGCCTCTGTCGACGAATTTTGTTCGATCAGGGCGATCAGCGCGTCCGTGAATGCCTCGACATCGTCGGGATTGCGGCTCGTGACGATGTTCCCGTCCGTGACCGCCGGTTTGTCGACGACCTCGGCGCCCGCGTTGCGCAGGTCAGTCCGGATCGACGGCCAGGACGTCGCTGTGCGGCCGCGCAGGAGATCCGCCTCCACGAGCAGCCAGGGACCGTGGCAAATCGCCGCGATCGGCTTACCCTGTTCCGCAAAGTCGCGGATCAGCTGGACCGCGCGTGCATTCATCCGCAACTGATCCGGGTTTCGCACGCCGCCCGGCAATATCAGCGCGTCGAAGTCGCTCGCCCTCGCCTCGTCGACGGTCATGTCGGGCCGGATCGTTTTGCCCGGATCGTCGTGGACCGTGGCCTGGATGGGATCGCGCTTGGGCGAAGCAAGCGCGACCTCCGCACCGCGGTTCGTCAGGATTTCCCGCGGCCCGAACAGCTCCCATTCCTCGAAACCATCGGTCGCGACGATCAGTACGCGGCTATTTCCAATCTGCGGCATCTCGGCACCTCCTTTGGACTGTGACAGGAACCCGCCCGCCTCCCGCTCGCTTAAGCGCGGCGATGAGACGAGTGAAGAACTACGCGACGTGCTGAGGCATAGCAGCGACACCGAGCCGGGGATCAGCCGGAAGCGGCAGGGCCGCTATTGGGCTTACTTCGATTCCGAAGGGAAGCGCATCACCGATCGTGACGAGATTGACCGGCTGAATGCGGTCGGCCTGCCGCCCGCCTATGAGAAGGCCTGGTTCTGCGCGGATCCCAACGGACACCTGCAAGCCACCGGGATCGATGCGCGCGGACGCAAGCAATATCGCTACCACGCCGACTTTCGTGCCAGGCGCGAGACCGCCAAGTACGAAGGCCTGCTGGAGTTCGGGAAATGCCTTCCCAAGCTCCGGCGCTGCGTCGAACGAGACCTGAAGCGCCGAAGCCTGAGCCGCGAGGCCGTGCTCGCGGCCGTGGTTCGTCTGCTCGACACCGAGCACATCCGCATCGGCAACGAGGAATATGCGCGCTCCAACAAGAGCTTCGGCGCGACGACCCTGCGGAGCCGGCATCTTCGGCGCACCGGCCACGGTCTGATGATGCGCTTCACCGGCAAGCACGGGATCGTCCACGAGGTGAAGGTCACCGACACGAACCTGAAGCGCATCTGCAAGCGCTGCCAGGAGCTGCCGGGGCAGATGCTCTTCCAATATGTCAACGGCGACGGCGAGCCGAAGGCGATCACCTCGAGTGACGTAAACGATTATATCCGGGAAGCGACCGGGGCCGACTTCACGGCCAAGCATTTCCGCACCTGGGGCGCGAGTGTCATTGCGTTCGATCAATTGCTGAGGAAATCCGAAAGCAGCCGAATTTCGATCAAGACAGTCGTGGAGCCGGTCGCCGAAGCGCTCGGCAACACCGTTGCGATGAGCCGGAAGTCCTACGTCCATCCCGCCCTGCTCGAAGCCGTGAAGGAGGATTCGCGCGATCCCTTGGACGGCATGGACCGTCCGCGGTCTCGCGCGCGCCTGTCGTCCGAGGAAGTGGGGCTGCTGGAGTTTCTGGCGCGAGGCCGCAAACGCGCGCGCCGGCGCAAGCCAAAGGGCAAGGAACCGCAAGCGAGCGCCACGACCGGCCAGGAGAAACAAGCCGCGGCTTGATTGCTGCTGTTGCGACCGCCAAGACCACGTTGATGGCGCTCGACCGAACGATCGACTGGTTCGCACAGAACCGCGACGACCTACTGCTCGGCCTGGCGGTCGGCCTGGCTCTTGTAGCGGCCATGCTTCTCGCGCGCAGCTACGGCCGCCGCGTGGTCGCCCGCGACCCACTCGACATAAGCTGGCGCGCGCTGGTCGGGCGAGTGCTAGCCAAGACCACCCTCGCCTTCATGATCCTGGCGGCGGCGGACGTGGTTGCGACCTATGCCGACCTTCCGCGCCGCGTCGCGCGCGTCGTGGACGTCGGTTTCACCATTGCCTTCGCGATCCAGGGTGCCATCTGGGGCCGCGAGCTGATCCTCGGGCTGATCGGTCGCCGCGTCGCCGAAGAGAGCGGATCGGGAGCGCTCGCCAGCGCAACCGCGATCATCCGCGTGCTGGTCAGTGTCGCATTGTTCGCGATCGCCGGCATCCTGATCCTCGACAACCTGGGCGTGAACGTCACCGCGCTGGTGGCCGGGCTCGGCATCGGCGGCATCGCGATCGGCCTTGCCGCGCAAGGCATTTTCTCGGACCTGTTCGCGGCGCTCGCCATCCTCTTCGACAAGCCGTTCAAGAAGGGCGACACGATCCGCTACGACCAGAGCACCGGCACCGTGGAGCGGATCGGCCTCAAGACCACGCGGCTGCGGTCACTGACCGGCGAGCAGCTGGTGATGGCGAACACCAAGCTTCTCGAGCGGGAAATCCACAACCTCGCAGCTGCCAAAGCACGGAGGATGACGCTCTATTTTGCCGTGGCCATCGACACGCCCGCCGATCGGCTTGAGGGCCTGCCAGAGGACGCAGCCGGGGTGCTGGCGGAACGGACCGGCTGCAAGCTCGTCCGCTGCGCCGCGACAGGCGTCGGTTCAGGCGCGATCGCCTTCGAACTCGTCTATGACGACAAGGCGCTCGACAATAACCGCGTCGCGGAAAACCGGTCCGCGATCCTGCTTGCCCTGATCGAACGGCTGCGGACCGAAAAAGTGGAGATGATCCGCGCTTCGGAGATCAATCCACCACTGGCGCCTTTCTGATTGCGATCCTACCTACAAGGTTGCAAGTAAGGACCGATGCCAGTTACCAGCCTCAACCAGATCCGCGCCAAGATCGGTGAGGAAGTCGGCGTTTCAGGCTGGCTGACCGTCGACCAGGCCAGGATCGATGCTTTCGCGGACGCGACCGAGGACCGGCAGTTCATTCACGTCGACCCGGCAGCGGCGGCGCGGACCCCATTCGGCGGAACGATCGCGCACGGCTTCCTGACCCTGTCGCTGCTCTCCCGGATGGGAGCCGAAGCGATGCTCCTGCCCGACGCGCTGAAGATGGCGGTCAACTACGGCTTCGACCGCGTCCGCTTCCTTGCGCCGGTCAAGGCCGGCAAGCGCGTTCGCGGCCGCTTCGTCCTTGACTCGGTCGAGGAGAAAGCGCCCGGACAGATTTTAGTGCGCCACACCGTCACGGTGGAGGTCGAGGGCGAGGACAAGCCCGCGCTCACCGCATCGTGGCTCGGACTGATGTTCACCTGAGGAGAATCCAATGGCTCGCGATGCCGTGATCGTTTCGACTGCCCGCACCGGAATTGGGAAGGCCTATCGCGGCGCCTTCAACGCTACGCCCTCTCCCACCCTCGCCGCGCATCCGATCCGGGCCGCCATCGAGCGCGCCAAGGTCGAGCCGGGTGAAGTCGACGACGTGATTATGGGCGCCGCGCTCCAGCAGGGCGTGCAGACGACCATTGGCCGCACCGCCGCGCTTCGCGCCGGCCTGCCCGTCGAAGTGTCCGGCATGTCGATCGATCGCCAGTGCGCGTCGGGCCTGATGGCCATCGCAACGGCGGCGAAGCAGGTGATCGTCGACCGCATGGACATCGTCGTCGCCGGCGGCGTGGAAAGCATCAGCCTCGTCCAGACCGGCGAGATGCGGCTTGGGCCGGATCCCGAGCTGCTGAGCATGCACAACGGCGTCTACATGCCGATGATCGACACGGCCGAGATCGTCGGAAAGCGCTACGACATCAGCCGGGAACGCTGCGACGAATTCGCACTGCGTTCGCAGCAGCGCACCGCCGAGGCGCAGCGCAGCGGCAGGTTCGACGACGAGATCATCCCGGTCACCGCGAAGATGGCGGTGAAGAACAAGGAGACGGGCGAAGTCTCCATGCAAGAGGTCACGCTCACCAAGGACGAGGGCAATCGCCCGGAAACGACGCTCGAAGGCCTTGCCAAGCTCGAGCCGGTGCGCGGCCCAGACAAGTTGATCACTGCCGGCAATGCCAGCCAGCTCAGCGACGGCGCGTCGGTCTCGGTCGTCATGAGCAGCGAACTCGCCGAGCAGCGCGGGCTGGAGCCGCTCGGCCGCTATCTCGGCATGGCGGTCGCCGGCACGGCCCCCGAGGAAATGGGCATCGGCCCGGTGTTCGCGGTTCCGAAGCTGCTGAAGCGCTTCGGCCTCAAGGTCGAGGACATCGGCCTGTGGGAGCTCAACGAGGCCTTCGCGGTCCAGGTGCTTTATTGCGTCGACAAGCTCGGTATCCCCGAGGATCGGCTCAACGTGGACGGCGGCGCGATTTCGATCGGCCACCCCTACGGAATGTCGGGCGCACGCCTCGTCGGACACGCCCTCATCGAAGGCAAGCGCCGCGGCGAAAAATATGCCGTGATCACCATGTGCGTCGGCGGCGGCATGGGCGCCGCGGGCCTGTTTGAGATCCTGTAGAATCCACTGGACCGCGAGGCATTCCGCTGTATTGTTTCTGCAATACAGCGGAGGGTCGCATGAAGAAGTATTTCGCAGCCGCGTTGCTAGGCTGTGCTTTCGTGGTCGCGCAGGCTGAGGCGGCGCCAAAGGACCCCGGCTTGCGCTTCGTCGATGTGACCGCCGAGTTCGACAGAACGGCGGCTGCAACTGCGAAGCTGCCTACCGACGCGGCAAAACTTGCGGCTTTCGAGAAGCGAATGACGCCGGTCGCCGATGGCTTCTACGCCCGCTCCCGCAGTCCAGATAAATATGACCAACGGGTTCTCGGTAGCCTCAAGACCTATCCCGAGCGGCGCGAGAAGATCCTTGCCGTCAGCCGCGAGTTCCAGGAGCTTTTCGGCCCGGCGCGGGCGAGCTTTGAGAAGGCCTTCGGTCCAGTGTCTTCCCCGCAGCCCGTCTACCTCGTTCACAGTCTCGGCGAGATGGACGGTGGGACGCGCGACAATCTCAAGAGCAAGAAGTCGACCTTGATGTTCGGCGCCGACGTGATCGCACGGATTCACTACGGCAAGGACATGACGCCTTTCTTCCACCATGAGCTTTTCCACGTTTATCACGAGCCGATGATGCCCGATTGCGAGGCCACCTGGTGCTCGCTGTGGGAAGAAGGTCTCGCGACCTATGTCGCGCAGAAGCTCAATCCGGACGCGGGCGACGCCGCGCTGCTGCTCGACATGCCTGCGCCCATCCGCCCGGCAGTCGATGCGAACCGCGCGGCCGCGTTCTGCGCCGTCAAGCCGCTGCTCAATTCCGAAAAGGAAGAGGATTACGGACCGCTCTTCTACGGCGGCCAGCACCTGCCGGGCTTCCCAGCGCGGATGGGCTATTACATCGGTTATCTGGTCGCGGCCGACATCGGCAAGACGCGTACGCTCAAGGAGCTCGCCGCGCTGAAACCGGCCGAGGTGAAGCCGCTGATCGACGCAAGCTTCGACCGCATGGCGAGTTGCCCAGCGAAGGCCGCCTCATCATAAAGCGTGCATGAGCGCGGTTGAGCTTATCGCTCTGGCGTCGACGGTCAGCCTGCTTGCGGGTTGGCGGCTCTATCTCGTCACGTTCGCGGTGGGCCTCGCGATGAAGTTCGGCTGGGTGGCGCTTCCGGAGCAGTTGCAGGTGCTCGACGTGCTCGCGAACAATTGGATCATCGGGGTCGCGGGTCTCGGCGCCCTGGCCGAATTCTTTGCCGACAAGATCGCCTGGGTCGACAGCATGTGGGATGCGATCCACTCCGTCGTCCGGCCGATCGGCGGGGCGCTGCTGTCGATGGCGATCATCGATGGCGGCGATCCGGCGTGGCAGGTCGGCAGCTTCCTGCTCGGCGGCGGCGCGGCACTCTTTGCCCATGCCGGAAAGGCGGGAGCACGGGCGCTCGTCAATGCGAGCCCGGAGCCTTTCTCCAATGTCGTGGTCTCCACGGGCGAGGATGTTGCGACGGCAGGCCTGCTTGGGCTCGCGATCGCCAATCCGATCGCTGCGGCACTCATCGCCGTCATCCTCGTCATCCTGTCGATCTGGCTGGTCCTGAGCGCACGCCGATTGTTGAAGCGCGTTCTTGAACCCAAACGCCGGCAAGCGGGTTGAGCCTCGGGAAAGAGGGAGGAAAGCCATGCCCGTTTCAGCAAAGCCACTGGTCGAACGCATCGCGCGCGTGCTCGCGGGAGCCGCGCTTAGCAGCAACGCCGAAGGCAGCGATCCATCCGCGGGGGCGAAGGTCGATCTCGTCTGGCACGAGCATTTGAACCAGGCGCTGGCCGTGCTGCACACGATGCGTGAACCCGACGAAGATATGGCCGCTGCGGGCGATGTCGACATGTGGCGTAAGATGGTCGAAGTCGCGATCGGCGAACGCGTCGATTGAGCCCGCGCGACGCTCGCGAGAGCAAGACGCGGTCGGACCCGAGCTGGACGCTCGTCGCCTGCGTCCTCGCATCGAGCCTCTCCTTTGTCGAAGGCTCGGTTCTCAGCGTCGCACTTCCCGCGATTCGCCAGAGCTATGGCGCCGGCGCCCAGGAAGTGCAGTGGGTGGTCAACACCTATCTGCTGCCGCTGTCGGCTTTGCTTCTGCTCGGCGGAGCTCTTGGCGACCATTTCGGGCGCAAGCGGCTGCTGCTCATCGGCACCGCGATTTTTGCGATCACGTCGCTCATCTGCGCGCTCGCACCGAGCCTCCCAGTCCTCCTTGCCGCACGCGCGGCGCAGGGCGTCGGCGCGGCCTTGCTCCTCCCCAACAGCCTGGCCTTGCTCAACGCCGCCTTCCAGGGCGAAAAGCGCGGGCGTGCGGTGGGAATATGGGCCGCTGCGGGCGCGGCGTCCGCTGCGATCGCCCCGCTGATTGGAGGCTGGCTGGTCGGCACGGCGGGTTGGCCGACGATCTTCTACATCAACCTGCCTCTGGCGCTCGGCGCTATCCTCATCGCCATGCGCTTCGTTGCGGAAAGTCGCGAGAGTGGCGCGGGCCGAACGGATTATACCGGGGCTTTCCTTACCACGGCCGGGCTCGGAGGTCTGACCTACGCGCTTACTCTATGGTCGGCGACACGCAGCTTCAGCCGTGAGGCGGGGCTCGCGCTCGGCATCGGAATCATCATGATCGGAGGCTTCCTGTGGAACGAGCATCGCCGGCGCCACCGCGCGATGATGCCGCTCGACCTGTTCGCGAACCGCTGCTTCTCCGGTCTGAATTTGCTGACCTTCCTGCTCTACGGCGCATTCGGCGCGGCGATGCTTCTCATCCCCTATGTGCTCATCACGAGCGGCGGCTATTCCCCGGTGGAGGCAGGCCTTGCCATGCTCCCGCTGCCGATCCTGATGACGACGATTTCGCCAAAAATGGGCAGCATTGCCGCCAGGATTGGCCCGCGCCTGCCGTTGGCCCTCGGTCCAGCCGTCGTGGCTGCGGGAATGGTCATCGCTCGCCTCGTCACACCGGACGGCAGCTACTGGACGGGGGCTTTCCCGATGATCCTGGTGATGGCCCTCGGCATGACCATCGCCGTCGCGCCCCTGACCTCGTCCGTGCTCGGGTCGGTTGAGGAGCAGCACGTCGCAATGGCCTCAGGCTTCAACAGCGCGGTCGCGCGCACCGGAGGCCTTATCGCAACCGCCCTCCTCGGTGCAGTTCTTGCGAGCGATGGCGAGGCGCTTTTTGCTGGCTTCCACGCGGCGATGCTCGTGTCTGCGGCCGTCGCAGCGCTAGGCACCGTCGTCGCGCTGACGATGCTGCCGGGGGTCAAGATGAAGAAAGGCGCCTAAGCGGGAAAATCGAAAGGCCGCCCGGGTTCCCCCGAACGGCCTTTCCATTGTCTTGCCTGAAGCGGCCTGACGTTAGGCGCGGACCTCCGCGGAGGCTGCGCTCACTCTAGCCACGTTCGGCATTGGACAATGAGACATCAGACCACCTCCTTTCAGCTGTTGGAACACTGCTGAAGAGGTGGGGCGTTCCGCTGCGTTTTCAAGCGCTTAATCGTTCGCGGCGATGAACTTCTCGACTACCGGGGCGATGCTTACGCGCCACTTTCGGCCATTGAAGATGCCGTAGTGCCCGACATCCTTCGCCAGATGATATTGCTTCTTCGCACTCGACAGCTTGGTCGCGATGTCGAGCGCGGCCTTGGTCTGGCCAATGCCCGAGATGTCGTCCCTCTCGCCCTCGATCGCGAGCAACGCCGTATCCTCGATCGCCGATGGGTCCACCCGCCGGCCGCGATGCTCGAGCTCGCCCTTCGGCAGCAGATGCCGCTGGAAAACGGAATCGACCGTCTGAAGGTAGAATTCCGATGTCATGTCGCAGACCGAACGGTATTCTTCGTAGAAGTCCTGCGACGCCGTTGCGCTCTCCTCGTCGCCCACCACGAGATGCTTGAACATCTCCCAGTGGCTGATGAGGTGCGAGCCGAGGTTCATTGTCATGAATCCCGCCAGCTGCAGGAAGCCCGGATAGACCTTTCGCCCAGCGCCGGGGTGGATCATCGGCACGGTCGCGATCACATTGTTCTCGAACCAGGCAAAGGGCCGCTGCGTGGCCAGCGTGTTGACCGCCGTCGGAGCTTGGCGCGTATCGATCGGTCCGCCCATCATCGTCAGCGACTTCGGCCGCCACGGGTTCTTGTCGGCGTTCATGAGCGCGGTCGCAGCGTATGCCGGGACCGCGGGCTGGCACACCGCCAGCATGTGCGGCCGCTCGCCCGTCTGCTCGCCGATCAGCTCGAGGAACTCGATCAGATAGTCGATATAATCGTCGAGATCGAAGCTGCCGTCCGACAGCGGCACCATCTTCGCGTCGCGCCAGTCGGTGATGTAGACGTCGTGCGTCGGGAGCATCCGCTCGACCGTTCCGCGCAACAGCGTCGCATAGTGGCCGGACATGGGCGCCACGATCAGCAGCCGCGGCCCGCCGTTCACACCCTCGCGATAAAAGCGCTTCAGCTGCCCAAACGGCTTGCGGAGGAGAATCTCCTCAACGACCGGCACGTCCTTGCCGCGGATCCGTACTTTCTCGATGCCGAATTCGGGCTTCCCGCGCGTCGCCGCAGCATGCGCAAAGACCTCAAGGCTCGCGGCAACCAGCGGGCCCATCGAATTGTAACCCCACGGATTGGTCGGATTGTTGAGCCAGCCAGCACCAAGGCCCGCTAGCTTGCTCGCACCTGCGAGAAAGGAGCGCTGAACTTCATAAGCATCGTAAAGCAATAGAACCTCACATTAGCGCCCCTTAAGAACAGATGTGGCCGTGCTTTGCTCCCGTGACAAGCGATTGTTGCAGCGCCGAACCGCACATGCAGCAACCCGGCGGCGAACTAAGGCAGGGTTGCAGGCTGCAGCCGGCACTCCCCCCGGAAATAGTCGCGGGCAGGCCGCTCAAAGAAGCGGTACGAAAGATAGGCGATCGTTCCGGCCGCCAGCAGGTAGAACGGCAGAGTCCATGGGCCGGGAAGTCCCACGGCTTGCGCTGCTTTCGAGACGGCCATGTTTGTGAAGGGGTGCGTCAGGTAGAGTGCGTAGCTGATGTCGCCGAGGAAGACGGAGATCCCGCCCAGCCAGGCCGGGACATCGCTTCGATATGCGAAGAAGATCGCGCCGCCGCAAAGCGCGGTGAGCAGCAGGTACGGCATGGTCGACCGGAACAGGTCCGCGGGCCACAAGAGCGAAAAGCAGGCGACCGACAGGTAGCAGACAAGCATCGGCCACAACGACCCGTCGCTGCGCCGCCCGTGCGCTTTGAAAATCAGGAAGCCGAGGCAGAAGAACGGGGCGAAGGTCAGGAACGCCGTGTAGAGCGCCCAATGCGCCGTTCCGCGGAGCGGCGCGATCAATTGGAGATAGACCTGTTGAGCGAAAATGCTCGCTAGGAACAGCAGGCCGATCTTTGCCGCGCTCGCCCGCGCAGCGAGCAGGATCGCAATCGGCACTGCAACGTAGAAAGCGAGCTCCGTGCCGAGCGACCAGGCGCCATAGGTATTTGAAACGAAGCCCGGAGCTGTCAGAGCCATTGCGCCGCTGCCCGTCAACACGGCTTTGGACAGCTCCGTCGACGCTGCCCCTCCCATATAAAGCGCGAGCAGGAGATAGGCCGTAGCGAGCAACGCGAGAAGTGGCAGGAGCCTCGCCGCCCTGTTGCGGAAAAAGGAGCGCACCTCGTCGCCCGTTATTCCGTCACCGAAGACCGGCTCGTAGATCAGGCACATCGTCACGGCGGAGAGGATGAAGAAAAGGTACACGCTGAACAGGCCGAGGCTCTGCACCGTGATGTGCATGCTCCACTGAAGCCAGTGGTAGATCGCGACGCCCAGCGCGGCCAACCCGCGGATCAGGTCCAGCGCCTGGTGACGGTCCGATCTCAAATGCCCCCTCCGCTCCAGCCCGGACACAGCTCTGCCACGATCTCACCGAGACTGCGACAGCGTTTGAGACCATGAAACGACGCTGTTAGGGAACAGCAATGGCCAACACGACCAACCGCCCAAAGGGCCGATCGCTTAGCAACCTGCGGATGGTCTGGAGTTTCACCAGCCGCTACCCGGCACATATCGCCACCGCAGCGCTGGCCCTGCTCGTTGCAGCGGCCGCAACGTCCGGGATCCCCTACGCCTTCAAGCTGATCATCGACAAAGGCTTCGGCGCTGGCGCTGGAGGCACCCAGGACATTGGGCGCTGGTTCGAATATCTGCTGATACTCGTGGCAGTGATGGCCGTCGCCTCGGCAGTCCGCTTCTACTTCGTGTCCTGGCTGGGCGAGCGAACTGTGGCCGACATCCGCCTCGGCGTGCACCGCAACCTGTTACGGCTGTCGCCAGGGTTCTTCGAGGAGAATCGCCCCGCCGAGATCACCTCGCGCATCACGGTCGACACGACCATCATCGAGCAGGTTGTCGGCACCACGGTCTCCGTAGCCCTGCGCAATACGATCCTCGGGATCGCCTGCGTCATCATTCTGTTCGCGCTGGCACCGAAGCTCGCGCTCCTGATCCTTCTGGGGGCCCTATTGGTGGTCGTTCCGATTGCGGTGCTCGGGCGCAAGGTGCGCGCGATCTCAACCCGCAGCCAGGACCGTATCGCGGACGTGGGCACGGTGACGAGCGAGGTTCTCGGCGCGATGAAGATCGTGCAGGCCTTCAACCAGCAGGGCCGGGAGAGCTCGCGCTTCTCCGAAGCCGTCGAGCGCGTGTTCGCGACCGCCAAGCGGCGCATGCTGCTGCGGGCCATCATGACGGCGATCGCCATGTTCCTCATTTTCGGGGCCATTACGATGGTCATCTGGGCCGGCGCGATCGAGGTTTCGTCCGGCCGCATGAGCGGCGGCACCATCGCCGCGTTCGTGCTCTACGGAGGTCTTCTAGCGGGCGCGTTCGGCAACTTGTCAGAAGTCTATGGTGACCTGCTGCGCGCGGCTGGCGCTTCGGAACGGCTCTCGGAACTTCTTGAAGCCAGGCCGGACATTCGCGCGCCGGCCAAGCCCACCGAGCTTCCTGAACCCGCTCGCGGCGAGCTCGCGTTCGAGCAGGTGACCTTCCACTATCCGACACGCCGCGACACGTCCGCTCTCGAAGAGTTCAGCCTCGTCGTCCGCCCCCGCGAGCGGCTCGCCGTTGTCGGCCCGTCGGGCGCCGGCAAAACGACGATCTTTCAGCTGGCCGAGCGCTTCTACGATCCGGATGAGGGCCGCGTGCTGTTCGACGGCGTCGACCTCAAGGACGCGGACCCTGCCGACCTGCGTCAGCGCATCGCGATGGTGCCTCAGGAAACGGTGATCTTCGCGGCATCCGCGCGCGACAACCTGCGCTACGGCAATTGGAAGGCGACGGACGATCAGTTGTGGCAGGCCGCGCGGGATGCCAACGCCGAGGAATTCCTCCGCGCGCTGCCGGAAGGACTAGACACGTTCATGGGCGAAGGCGGCGCGCGCCTGTCCGGCGGTCAGCGCCAGCGCATCGCCATTGCCCGGGCGCTGCTGCGCGATGCGCCTTTGCTATTGCTCGACGAAGCGACGTCAGCCCTCGACGCGGAAAGCGAGCGGCTCGTTCAGGACGCTCTCGATCGGCTGATGGAGCATCGCACGACGATCGTCATCGCGCATCGGCTCGCAACCGTTCGCGCAGCCGACCGGATCGTTGTCATGGATGGCGGACGCATCGTCGAGGAAGGCACGCACCGGACTCTCGGCGCGCGTGGGGACTCTACGCGCGCCTCGCTAGCCTGCAGTTCGAAGATCGCGCCGCTTAGGCGTTCGAACCGCCTTCACTGCCGCCACCGGTAGAACCGCCGCGACCGCGCGTGGTGCTGCGCCGCGAGCGCGATGTGGTCTTTCGCGTGCCGCTGCTGCGCGGTTTCGCCGTGCCCGTTGCGCGCTTCGCGGCCGAAGCCGTCCCGGCCTTGCGCGCCGTCGACTTGCGGGCAGCGCCGGTGCTCGCCGTCTTCGCGCGCGTCGTCGTCTTGCGCGTCCCGGTGGACTTGCGTGTGGTGGTCTTGCGGGCGCCGCTCGACGCACGTTGCGCGGTGCCGCGCGATGAAGCTGAGCCCGAGCTTGTGCTAGCCTCACCCTCGAACGACCACTTCCCCGACATCACACGCTGCGCCGCTTCGGCCACCGCCTCGGCAATGAGTGAGCCAAGCTTGGTCGCGCTCGATACGACATTGGTCGCGGCCTGCGATGCCGAGTCTGCGGCATCCAGCCCGGCATCGCGGATCTTGCGGCGCGCCGCGGGGCTTGCACTGATCGCTGCTGCCGCTGCCGCGAGTCCGGCCGCGAGCATTTCCTTGCTCATCGCGGCCTTCGCCAGCTTGTCGACCGTGTCGTTACCCGAAGACTTCGAAGAACTTTTCTTGGCGGCTTTGGCCATCGTTTCTCTCCCTGCGCGTGCGGTGAAAATCGCTGTACCGCTGTAACAGTTCCCGATGAAGTCAGGAACGCCCTTGAAACGACCGGCAATTCCCAAAATCCAGATATGTTAAAGGGCACCGCTGCGCGATGCAGCGATGCCCTTCGACATGGTCAGCGGCCGGAGATGTGGCCGTTCGTCAGCGTTTAGGGCTTACGAACACCCCTTTCCGACCTCCCTGCTGAACCATGAGACATCGGATCACCTCCTTTCGCTGCGTTGAAGCTAGGTGGATGATGAGTTCGAACCGGCCTTCAACGCAAGACTTGTAATGAGGTGAACATTCGGCAATTCTCTTGCCTCCGCGAAAAGGCCGACGCTTCAGGTTCGGCAATCCTCGATCACTCGCGCTGCTTCGGACCAGGCCGGCAATACCAAAGTCGGCTGCCCCGAAACGCTGACCGCCACTCGCCCGCGGCTGAATGCCACGGCGTCGAGCAGCGCGTCGAAGGCGCTCAATGTCGCGCTGATACGCCCTGTTGCCGGGTTGAACCTGGCCGGCACGTTCCGGGTCAGGCCACTGGTCCACACAAACAGGAAGGGCGCTGCTGCGCTCGCCGGCTTGGAAATGGTGACCTGCCGGGTCGAACGCGCGCAGCGGATGGTGAGTTGGGGCTGAGCAGCCGCGTTCGAGAATGTGACTTCGCTCCCGCCCTGCACCGTTGAGTAAACCCAGCGGCCCTCCACGGGGCTGGCGGTGGCGATGTCCACGGCGGGCGCCGTGGTCGCGGTTTGCGCGTAGAGCGAAGTGGCAGCGGTCAGCGCGAGCGCTGCGGCAAATGCAGGTTTCATGTGGTCCTAACGGCTCAGGCGGTCGACTTTCGCCTGCAGCTCGGCGAGCGCGGCACGCAACTCGTCGACTTCGCTGGCGCTGCGCTTCTCTTCGGGCCTGGACTTTGCGCTGAAGGCGCGGCTTGCGTCTTCAAACATTGCCATGTTGCGCTTCGTCAGATCCGCGAAGACGTTCCCGGTGAATGCGTCCCGCACTGCAGTCTGGTTGCGCTGGAACGAATCCATTGCAGCTTCGAGATATTGTGGCACGAAGCTCTGCATCGAATTTCCGTACAAGCCGATCAGCTGCTTCAGGAAGTTGATCGGAAGCATCGTCGATCCGCGTGCTTCCTCGTCGACGATGATCTGGGTCAGCACCTGGCGGGTGATGTCATCTCCGGACTTCGCGTCGACGACTTCGAACTCGCGTCCTTCGCGCACCATTTGCGCAAGGCGGTCGAGCGTGATGTAAGAGGAGCTTTCCGTGTCATAGAGACGCCGGTTGGCGTATTTCTTGATCGTCACCTTGCCGGTAGATTTGGTCATGAACCGCTCCCACAACACGCCAAGTCTACTACCGCATCATAGTGCGCTGCAACATGAACGCGCACCAAGACCGCTGCCGTTGTTTCTCGAACTGGTACGGCGTGTGTCGGAAACGGACGGCGAGCTGGCCCGGGAAGCGCTCACCGGATTGCGAATGTATGAGGCCGCGCATCGCCGTGCACGGCCCGAGCCTCAGCGGGAGATCGCGCGCGTCGACGGCGCTTGCTTGCGCGATCACGGCGGCACCGGTCCGCCAGCCGTCCTCATACCTTCGCTGATCAATCCGCCGCGCATCCTCGACCTCGACGAAGAGGTGTCGCTTGCAGGCGCGGTCGCCCGCATGGGGCGGCGTGCACTGCTGCTCGACTGGGGCCAGGCGAACGCACGGTCGAGCCGCAACGTCGCCTGCCATATCGAAGAATTGCTGCTGCCTTTGCTGCGCAGCATCGGCGAACCGGCGGCGCTGATCGGCTACTGCCTTGGCGGGACCATGGCGATTGCCGCTGCCAACCTTGTTGCGAGCGAGCGGGTCGCGACTTTGGCTGCCCCGTGGAACTTCGCGCGCTATCCGGAAGGCTCCCGCGCCGCGCTCCGCAACATGTGGCACCATGCGGAGCCCGCGAGCCGCGAATTGGCCGCACTGCCCATGGAGGTCTTGCAGGCCAGCTTTTGGTCGCTTGACCCCGAGCGGACGGTGCGCAAATTCGCCGAGTTCGGTTCGCTCGAGCCTCAAAGCGCTGAAGCGCAGCGCTTCGTGGAGCTCGAGGATTGGGCCAACGGAGGCGAACCCCTGCCTTACCCTGCGGCCAAGGAGCTGATCGAGGACCTGTTCGAGCGCGATCTCCCGGGATCAGGGCTATGGCGCATCGCCTCGCGGACGATGACCGACCATCTGGACGTTCCGCTGCTCAACCTGACCGCTGCGCGAGATCGTATCGCCCCGGCCGTCACGGCACCCGCCGGCGACAGGATCGATATCGCGACCGGGCATGTCGGGATGATCGTGGGGTCCGCCCGTGAGCGTCTCCACGCAGCGCTGGCGAAATTCCTGAAAACCTGAGGCGGCCTCGCCGCCGGCTAGATCCCCAGGCAGTTTTCCTTCCGATAAAAAACCGACGTGCAGGACTCCATGACCATCAGCGGGCACATGCCCCAGAAGTCCAGCCGCTTGAAGCCGGCCTGTTCGAGGTAGCGGTGACCCTCTTCGTCGGCCCGCTCGTTCGTATTGTCCCACACGCATACGCCGCCCGGTCGAAGCGATTCGACGCTGTTAATGGCGCAGTCGGGCCGCCGGATGCCGTCATTGACGATGATGTCGTAAGTTTCGCCGATGGCGCTGCGGATATAATCATCCCCCACGGCGAGTTGCAGGTCTGCATTGCCCGGCACGAGCACAGCCATTCGTTTGTGCCATTCAGCGTCGTGCTCGACCGACACGACGCGATTGACGCGCTTCGCCCACCACAAGGTGGAAAAGCCGGATCCGAACTCGAACACGTCCAGATCCCTTGCAATGCGCGGCTCGAGGAACCGTATCGCCGCGTACGTGATCCAGGGGATCGGCTCGCCTGCTTCGTCGACGGACGCATGTTCGCGACGGCTTCGCAGCCAACCTGTGGTCCGCAAGGCGGAGTTTTTAGCAAGGAACAACTCAGGCGGATCGCGAAGCACCATCGGCAGCCGCGGGCGCAATCTGGCAAAAGCTCTACCGGCCAAACTCATGGGGTAGCGCCTAGCACAGCGGGAAGACAGGCGCTCGGGCCCTTAACTTCTAAGGCGATGGTCAGTTTCGGCCAAATCGTTGATTTCATGGCGCACCGGGCGTGATTATGATGGGCACTCAGATCATTGGGAAATTCTGGTTCAGCTGAGCTGCTGAGCAGCGGTCCACCTTAGCGTGGAGCTTGGAGCATTCAGAGGCGCGTGAAATCTAAAGCGCTCGGGCCGGTGCTAAAGTCAGCTTTGGGTGGAAAGCTGACGTTAGCGCTGAGCTAACGGACTCAGCGACATTCCTTCGCGACGACGGCGAAGCGCAAAGCCAATCGCACCAAATCCGAAGCAGCATCGTTGCCCAAGTGGCCGGCTCCGGTGCCGAGATCACCGGCGACTGCGCAGGCACGCCTACGAAGCCTTGGCTGGTGATCGGAGTACCCATTGCAAAGCCGTTGTTGTTGGTCGTCAGGGCGGAAAAACTCCCGAGCGCGACCGTGGAGTTCGTCGATCTGGCCGTGAGACCGGCAAGGTCGACTTCGGAGAAAGGGCCACCCGATGCATTGAAGGGCGACCCAATCCAAGTGAACACAAGGTTCGTGATCAGCGGATCGTCGGTCGCGCCGGGCGCCAACAACATGCCCAACGTTGTGAGTTCCGTCGAAGCAGCGAGATCGGCGGCATAGATCCCCGGAGAGACCGATCCGGACACGTAGTTGCCGAAATCGAAAATGACGAACCTGGACCCGGTCAGGAAGCCCTCATCCCCACCCAGCGTGAAGGAATAGGAATATTCGTAATCGGTGCCGACCAACGTCACGGTGTTGAGCGTCGGCTGAGCCAAGGCCATCGTTCCGGGCACTACGGCGCCCACGACGAACGCGGCAAACGTCATCAGCTTGTGCATGGTCGCCTCCTGCTGAGCCGAACAGCGAAATGGTCGCTATCCCCCGCAACTCGAGCGAATTGTATTTACTTCTTGTTAACCAAAAATTGAAGAGACGTGCCTAGCTCGCCGTTCGCTTGGATCGAAAGCAGACAATACGCTAGCGGCAGGAATGGGTGGAAAGCTGACGCTAGGGTTCCTAGCTTTCGAGGGCTAGAAGGGCCGGTCGCCGATGATGCTTGCGCGGTCCATTTTTCGGACTGCGGGCCAATAGTCCATCACCGCGTAATGCTGCGTGCATCGATTGTCCCAAATGGCCACGCTGTTCGGCTCCCAGTGCCAGCGCACCTGATATTCGGGAATAGCAGCGCGTCCGATCAGGTAGTGAAGCAGCATCGCTCCGCCCGGCGCATAATCCTGACCGTAACGGACATTCTCGCACGTGTGGAAGTTGGTGAAGTGCGTCGTATAGGCGTTGACGAAAAGAACCTTCTCCCCGGTTTCCGGATGGGTGCGAACCACTGGATGCTCGGCATCGGGGTATTGAGCCTTAAGCGCATGACGCTTCTCGATTGGCATCCTCGCCCCGAAGCTCGCCTCGATCGAATGGCGGGCATAGAGCTCATCAATCGTTTCTTTGATGTGATCCGGGAGGTCTTCATAGGCTTTGGCCATGTTGGCCCACGTCGTGTCGCCACCGACTTCCGGACCCTCGACGTAGCGCAGCACGGCTCCCATCGGCGGACATTCCCGCCATGTCGCGTCGCAATGCCACGCGTTCTCGTAGAAATCCGGCGGTGAGTTGAGGTCCTTGTAGATGCACGCGAGCCCCGGGTGATCGGGATCTGCGCCGACGACGGGATGATCTTCGAGTTCCCCGAAGCGTCTGGCGAATGCCACGTGATCAGCCTTGCTGATCGCCTGGTCGCGCAGGAACAGCACCTTGTGGGCGAGCAACGCCTCCCTGAGTGTGCCGAACAAGTCGTCGTTGCGAGCCGCCTCGGCCAAGTCGACGCCACTGAGTTCGGCGCCGATGTTGGTGGTGAGCTTTTTGATCCGGATCATAAGGATGCCGGTAACAGCGGGTCGACGACGAAACTTTGTTTTTGGTGACAGTTTTGGCCCGGATCGCGACGCGGAATGTCTGCGATGGGTCGAAAGCAGACATTACGGTAGTGGCAGGAATGGGTGGAAAGCAGACACTAGCCGCTCGCCTGTCGGATCCGCTATCGCAACCCTCACCAGCGTGCCGAATTACCGGGGAGCGGGCGTGCCTTCACACCGGGCGCGTCCAGTGCGAAAGCGGCCCAGCGGTAGGTAACCGCTGGGCCGCCTGCTTTTCACAACTGCCATGACAGAGGGGGAGCCAATGGCAGTCCCCTTTCAAGTAGCCAGTTAATCGAGATCAAAAATCCGGATAAACCCTAGCGGATCCAACGATTTGCGCGGCAGCTTTGGATGGAAAGCCGACACTCCGCTATTTCGCGCAGTTCTCTTTCTCATTGTCTCAAAGCGAGATGTACTACTGCGGGCAGAGCGGACAGTCTGAGATAACCATCGCTAGCGCGGTTGCGGCTGCGAACGCGAAACCAACCAGCACAAGTTTCATGGTTGTCGTCCTACCGGGGTTGAGACCCGTGCCAAGGAGACCGTGCCCCGAATAGGCGGACCGCATGAGACCAAGGCGGGGGTCTCGTTAATAACGTAGCACAATAACGGTCCAACGAGGAGGTACTAGCTTCCACCATCTCAGTTTGAATTTGTGCGGTGATCTTGGGCTCTGATTGAGCGAGCAGGAATAACTGGCGACCGCCGCTCACTAATGTTCGGCAACGGGTCACCTGGCCGCGCAGGTCGCGCTGCGCCTTCTCCGCTTTGATCAGATCGTCAGGGTCTGATGCCATGCAGCCATTAACACAGATTACAGAGTAGGTGCAGGCGTTTCGCCCCTGTAAGGAAGGGTGACGGCCCGGTCATGGGGCGAACCTCAACGGGCCGGATACACGCCTCGTTGCTTGAAGGAGCGAGGAAGCGAGTCTCGGAAACAACAATAAAGTACATATTTGCTCAGTAAAGGCGCGCAGATCGCGGCGCGCGGAAGCGTCACCTTTGGGTCGAAAGCGGACACTCGGCTAGGTGCAGGGCTGGGTGGAAAGCGGAATTAGCTCTCGTGGTAGCTCAGCAGCTTCATGCACTAACTTTGCCACTGGTCGATCTGCACACCGAGCCCACGTGCGGCGGGTGAATCACAATAACAATGGAACTTTCTTGTTAACCAATGATTAACGATTCTCCCCCGGGGGGCGTGCTGTTCGTAAGGAGCAACAACATGCGTAAAGCCCTGGCTGCCCTGACACTTCTCTTGGCTGCTTCCGCTGCACCTGCTGTTGGACAGACATGCACCGGCAACTGCGGAACCGCCTCCCCGAACGGAGTGGTGACCGCCCCGCCAAGTGGCGGCCCCAATTACCAGTATGTTTCGACGTACCAGGGGGTGAACGGTGCCGGCCAGATTATGGGCGTAGGCGGAACCAACGGCTCTGAGTATGTCACGTCTTCCTTTGCCGCCCTTGCCGGTGACGTGCTCAATTTCAACTTCAATTACGTAACGTCCGACGGCGCGGGCTTTTCGGACTACGCCTTTGCGGAGCTGCTGTCGGGCGGCACCCATGTTGCCTGGCTGTTTACCGCGCGCACCCAGGAGAGCGGCAATACCAGCCCGGGCTTCGGGCTGCCCCCGAATGATGCAACACTTAATCCCGCCACTACGCCGATCCGCGAAGGCACCGTTTGGGCGCAGCTGGGAGACAGTTCTGGTACATGTTGGGACGTGGGCTGCGGGTTCACTGACTGGATCAATTCTTTGTACACCATCGGTGCACCGGGAACATACGAGTTGCGCTTTGGAGTGACCAACTGGGATGATGATGCCTATGATTCCGGCCTCGCATTCGCAGGGCTGGCGCTCAATGATGTTCCGATCGACACGGGCGCTGTGCCCGAACCCGCGACTTGGGCGATGATGCTCATCGGCTTTGGAGCTGTCGGCTGGAAGCTTCGTCGCCGAGTACACCCCGTGCTCGCCCGCGCGAGCTAAGCGTAACACGCCAATGCGTCGAGGGCGGCTCCGAAGAGGGCCGCCCCTAATTTATTACTGGCTCGAATCACACGCTCCTGTGTGTCGGAAATGGGTCGAAAGCTGACGTCACGCTAATGTCAGCTTTGGGTCGAAAGCTGCCATTAGCGCACTGGCCGCTACCGGCCATGCGGTCACTGGTGGCACACAGATCACGGCTTGGAGCCGCCGTTGATACCCTGCATAAAGTCGCATCGTCGTGTGTGCGTAAGATTGAGGCAGGATGACCGGCAATATCCGAAGCGCCCCGCTCCGAGTTCTGGATCTCGAGTTCAATCTGCGCGTCCGCTCACTCGATGTCGGGGGGCAAAGAACGGTGCTCGACAGCCGCTCGTGCAGCGTCTTTGCGGCCCTCGCGGAACGCCTCGGCGACTGCGTCAGCAAGGAAGAGTTGCTGCGCGCCGCCTGGCCAAACCAGCTAGTTCACGAAAATTCCCTCGCCAAGGCCATCAGCAAGCTGCGGCGGGCCGTTCGCGGGTCCGGGCTCGAGATCGTCGCTGCCTATGGCGTGGGTTACATCCTTCGCGAGGCTGCCGTCGACCACGCCCTCCCGGCCGACAATGTGACGCCGGCTGAATCCCGTGGACCGCCCACCAAGCCGCTCCGTTCCCCATACGCCATGGCTGCGGTTGTCGCTGTGACCTTGCTGGTCATCCTGTCGGTTGCGGCGGGCATTATGGCTTTTGCTCCCTCCCACGGAGTTGTCGCGATCCGCAGGACGCCGCCGGTCACCCACGACGCGCCGGATGCGCTGGCGACGATCTTGTGGGTCGACGATCACCCCACGAACAACCGGCTCGAAATTGCCGCCTTCAAGCAGGAGCGGATCGCCGTGCATCTTGCCGAGTCGACCGCAGACGCACTGAAACTCGTCGCCATGAACCACTATCCGCTCGTGATCAGCGACCTTGGGCGCGGCGAGGACCGGCTCGCCGGATTGAAGATGATCGATGCTATGAAGCAGCGCGGAATTGCGGTCCCGGTCGTCATCTACACGATGCGGCCGAAGGATCGAGCCGGGCAGGAGGCGCAGCGACGAATGGTCGCCGATACCGGAGCGGCCGACTTGGCGGTGACGCCGCAGGAGGTGCGTGCGAAGGTGCTGAAAAGGCTCGCGCCTTCCACCTAACGGTGGGAGGCGACAGGCTCGGACGCCTCGGTGCCAAGGCGTTTGGCTGACTGTCGGCCCGGAGCAGACTGGATGATAACGAACGTTCGGTAAGCCCCTGTAGAACAGTCACATTTCCCAGAATTTTTCAGAATTTGGGGAAAGATTGTCGCATCGTTTTGCCCCAACCGAAGCATCGATTGGGGGGCACGATTCATGGCACGCATCGTGATCCATTCCGATTAGCTGGAGGCAAGATGCGCGAGGAAACATTTGCCAGTGAGGCGCGCAAGTGCCGGAACTTGGCGCTTCGATATTCCGGTGGTCCCGAACAGCGGCTTCTCATCAATCTTGCTGCGGCGTTCGAGGAGCTCGCGCGAAAACGGAATGGCGACCATCGATTTAGCTAATGGCAGGAATGGGTCGAAGGCGGACATCTGGCCTGTCCGAACCGTAGACGCAAATTCCTAGGTTGCAGGCTAATGTGTTATGCAAGCTGCGCAGGCGATGGAGAATCAGCATGGCCTACTGGGAATTCACTGGCCGCGAGTTGGTCAACTGCACCTGTGAATATGGCTGCCCGTGTCAGTTCAATGCCCTTCCGGATAAAGGCCATTGCTACGCAGTCGCAGGCATCCAGATAGATCAGGGTAAGCACGGCGATACGCGGCTCGACGGTCTGAAGGTAGCCGCGATCTTCAAATGGCCGGGCGCGATCCACGAAGGTAATGGCGAAGCATTAGCTTTCGTCGATGAGCGTGCGGACGAGGTGCAACGGGATGCCTTGCTCAAGATTATGACCGGGCAAGACACCGACCCGTTCGCAACCATGTTCGCCGTCTACGCTTCGACTGTAACCAAGATGCACGAGCCCGTGTTCGTTGGGATCGACTTCGAAGTTGACGTGGACGGCCGCCGGGGCAAGCTCTCGGTGCCCGGATATGTCGAGATGACGGGTGAGCCGATCCGCAACAAGGTGAGTGGTCAGGAATCGCGTGCACAAATCGTGCTTCCTGCTGGCTTCGAATATGCAGTTGCGGACATCGGCAGTGCGTCGAGCCGCACGACGGGTGGACCAATGCATCTCGAGATCGAGAGCAAATACGGCCAGTTTGCTCACCTTCATCTGTCGAGCCATGGGGTCGTCCGCGGCTGACCTGACCAGCCGATTGCTGCGCCACGAGCGAGGGCTGCTCACCGGTAGCATCCTCGTGCTCGCACTTTTGAGCTGGACGTTTCTGATCGGCAATGTCGGCATGGGCGCGATGCAGCCGCCACTGACGGCTCTCGTTTTGATGTGGTGGGTAATGATGGTCGCCATGATGCTGCCGTCGGCGACACCCGCAATCCTGTTATATGCGCGGGTGCGTCACTCGCGCAGTGGCGGGGCGGCGATAGCCCAGCCATGGATATTCCTTTGCGGCTATGTTGCCGTGTGGCTGCTATTTTCCATCGCCGCCGCTCTGGCGCAGCGCTCGCTGACGGGCCCGTCGATGGCGTTGCAAGGGCATTTTGCGCAGGGCTTCATACTCATCGCTGCAGGCGCTTATCAGCTCTCACCGATGAAGTCGGCCTGCGTCAGCCAGTGCCGCTCGCCAGGGCAGTTCATCAGCCGTCATTGGCGGCCTGGCTGGACCGGCGCCTTAAGACTCGGGGTCATCCACGGCGCTTTTTGTGTCGGCTGCTGCTGGATGTTGATGGCGCTGCTTTTCGTCGGAGGCGTAATGAACCTCTGGTGGGTCGTGGGGCTGACGGTTTTCGTCGCCGGTGAAAAACTGCTCGCAAACGGCCGATGGGTGCAACGAGTGTCAGGCATCGCACTTATCCTGTGGGGGATTTTGAAGACCCTGACTTGATGTCGCGAATGTCCGCTTTGGGTCGAAAGCTATCACTAGCCATCGCGGATAAAGTCGCCGCGGCGCGCTTAGCCCCGCGCCTCGCCCGTGCTTTGCGTATCGGTTTTGACGCACGTCGTTCCCCTCTGCCGCACGAGAGAAGGGTCACTGACGCATTTAGAGCACCTGGAGCCTCCTTAAGGGGCTCGCGCGGCGCTCAGCCCCGCGCCTCGCCCGAGTACTTTTCCTATCGGTTTTCAGTCAACCCTTTTCCCCTCTGCCGTGAGAGAGGAGCGCAATTCAGTCGATCTCCATCACCTTGAGAGGTGTTTGCGAGGTCGCGCACCCCATCTTCGGCTCTCTAGGCCACGGAGTCTCTGCTGAGGGTCGAAGCCGCGCAATTACACGCGAGCTAAAATCGAGGCTTTGGGGCTCGGTCCTTGTTCCGCCTGTCGGCCACGTAGCTTTGGCCGGTCTCTTCAGCTTTGACGATGTCAAACAGACCGACGGCTTCGAAAAGCTTTGGAAAGTTGCGAGCGCCATAGTTGCGCGGATCAATAGGGGCTTGGCGCCTCGCCGCACTGCCGGCGGCATCGAGCGGCGCCCATCCGTCATCACCTGCCGTCGCTTCAACCGCGCCACGGAGCACCGTCACGAGTTTTGCATCTTGGCTGAGAGGAGGCTTCGTGTTCTTAGGTTCGGCGCTTAGCTTAGCCTTCGGTGCTGCCTTCGAACGAGCAGTGTCGGACGTCGTGGCTGCCTTTGGGCTAGCCGAGGTGACCACTCCTCCTTCCTCCCCGAGCCGATCCAGATACAGGAAGGTCGTACAGGCATTGACGAACGGATCGGGGGTCTTGCGCTCGCCGAACCCGTAAACGTCGTGCCCATTCGCGCGCAACTGCATTACCAGCGGCGTAAAATCGGCGTCGCTCGAAGCGATGCAGAAGGCATCAGGTTTCTGCGTGTAGAGCAGTTCCATTGCTTCGATGACCAGCGCCATGTCCGTCGCGTTCTTGCCCTTGGAGTAACTGAATTGCTGAACCGGGCGGATGGCGTGTTCGTGAAGTCTCGCAGTCCAACCCTTCATACCGGGGCTTGTCCAATCGCCATACGCGCGCCGAATGTTGGCAACGCCGTATTTAGATAGCTCTGCGAGCATCGCTGCGATCTTACCGTGCGAGACGTTGTCGGCATCGATCAGTAACGCAATGCGCCGGTCGGGCGTCGGGCTTGTCATCGGGTCTGCATTCACGCGCGTCTCCATGCGCGGTCCCTTACAGGGGCACATGCGAGTTCATCCAGCATGAAAACGACGTGCCGCGCAGCGCTTGTCCCCGCGCCTCGCCCGCGTGCTTTTCGTACCGGTTTTTAGTCACCTAATTCCCCTTTGCCGTAAGAGAGGAAAGCGATTCATTCGATTTCATTCACCTAGAGCGGGTCTCGCTAAGCCCCAAGAGTTCGGCCGGCTTAGCCTCTAATGTCTGCATGGGTGGAAAGCGGACGTCAGACGGCGCATGGAAGAGGGATGTCGGATGCGGATGCAATCGCGGCTGCCGTTGGCAGCATGGTTCGAGCCGTAAACGCCGGCGACATCCCTGCGGTGATAGGCGCCTTTACCGACGCGCCCGTGAGTGTCCGAAATGGGTCCAGAGCAGACACTACGCTAATGGCAGCTTTGGGTGGAAAGCGAACATTAGCGATTGTTTCGGGCAGAAGCAGTCGCTTAGGGTACAACCTCGGGGTTCATCTGTGAATTCGTCTTCCAAGGCTCGCCTAAAGCGCAGGCTGACTAGCTACTGGAAACTCGAGGCGGCAAATGTCGTGATTCTGCCAGCGTTAGCGGTCACGCTGGTGTTGCGTGCCGGTGACGAAGTCAGTCTGCCGGTAGTAATCGGACTTTCCGCCGCCTCGTTGCTCTTAATTGTCGGTGCAGCGGCCTGGCGGATGGCGCTGGCTGAGCTGGATGGCAATCACACGCTCGTTCGTCGTCTTCTACCGTGGCTCGCGGAAGTGCGATGGCCCACGCTCGTCCTCAGTGGGGTGGCCGTACTTGCTGCGTCTGCGGAGATCTGGGCAGACGGCGGCTGGTCGCCGTCGGCAATAGCTGCCTCCATCTCCGCCGCCTTGGCGGCCCTAGAATGGGTGAACTACTACCGCGTTCAACTGCAACACTTCGACCACATGGCCGATCTCCGTCGACTAGTCAGTGGCCATGGCTTTCGCGAGGCCTATCTCGCTAAGGCGATACGTCGATGGGAAGCTGCGAACTCTGCGCGATAACGATCGCTTAGCTCCCGCCCGAGCTTCGTCTGAAAGAACGGCATGTCCGCAATGGTCGAAAGCGGACACAGACGCCATTGCCCGGCGCCTCGGCGAGCCGGATGGGCCCTAGTTCGTGATCATCAACCCTGAATCGGCTGAGGGCTGGCTTGAGGAGGAGGCTATGGATCGGCCCGGACCCGTCTCCTGGCCATGCTCCGGCGCCGCGACCGCTTCGAGCGCCTGCGGGTTTATACGCCGGTCACGGCGGCGGAGCATCCCATCTATGTCCACGCCAAGATCATGATCGTGGACGACCGGCTGCTGCGCGTGGGGCCTCCAACTGAACAACCGCTCGATGGGCTACGACACGGAGTGCGACCTCGCCCTGGAGGCGGATGAAGACACGCACGTCGCCCATGTGATCCGGAGTTTTCGGGCGAGGCTGCTGGCCGAGCATCTTGGTACGTCGCCGGAGCAGGTCTCTGCCGCCGTGGCCGAGCGGGGGTCGCTGATTGCGGCGATCGAGGGGCGCTCAGGGCCTGGACGCTCTCTCCGGCCGTTCGATCCACCCAAAATCAATGATGCAGAGAAGGCACTGGCGGATCACGAACTCCTTGATCCGGAGCGCCCGCGTTCCCTCTGGCATACACTGTCCCGGCGTCACTTGCCCATTCTCAGATGAGGATTCCGGCGGGATGGGTTGCTAGGGAAGGCCGCGCCTTCCTCCCCGGAGATCTGCGATCAACTAACATGACCATTGCCGCCGTGATCAGCCGCTTGTTGAACTTTGAGGCTTGTACAAAAGTGTATGGGCAACACAGGTAGTGGCGCGTGGGGCAGACGCGAGTTCCACGCATCCGCAAAAATTAAGTGTCCTGGCACGCCGAAACCAACCTCGACTCCCAGAATTGTTAGGGAAACCTGATCATGGAGTTGGTATCATGCAGGCCTCAGGGGCTTCTGCTCGTAGACGACTTTCGCCGCTCGGCGGCGCTCTGAAAATTCTGGCCGTTCTGGCAGTGACCGTAGGCTTTAGTCTTGCTGCGGAGCGCGCCGAGGCCGTTGATGCGAGGCACAGCGAGGCGGCCGAGCCCGTTAAGGAGACCGTGGTCGCGGTAAAGGATGTGGAGATGACGTCGTCAATTGAGGCGAAGTCGCCTGAGAATGCGTCCTGCGACATTTCCCGCAAACGCCTGTTCGTGGAGGGCGAGGGATGGATCGTCCGCCGTGTGACAACTTGCTACTGATCAGTGGCTTTGCCCAACATTGACTGAAAGCCATGCCATGCGGCGGGTCTTTTCCGTGAAGGCTTTTGGGCCACTTAGCGATTCTTACGAACCTGAAGGGCTGCTCTGAACGAAGCGCTCTCTAAAGATTGGAGTATTGGATTAAATCCCGAGTAGAGGTTGGTGCTGCTCTCTACCGTGACAGCACGGCCTGTCGCGTGTACGTCTTGCGCTTTGTGAGGCATGGAAGGGACCGGTCTCGGAACTTCGAGCTCAGGCACCAGTTCACCCTCTTGGTCGCTCTACCGACCAAGCTAAGGAGTAAGCCTTGCTCAAGAAAATGGTCGTTATCTGTTCGCTGGCCCTAGCGGGTTTGCAATCAATTCCGCTTCTGCGTCGGCAGCACCGAGCTCGCTTCCGCAAGCCATAGCCGCTGTCGAGACGCTTAGCAGCACTGCACAATATGCCCAATACTACTACGGCCCACCGCGCCGTCGATATGTTCCCCGACGCTATGTTCCGCCGCGCCGCTATTACGGTCGCCGATACTATGCACCACCGCGGCGCTATTATGGAAGACGGTACTATGGGCCGCCCGTCGTACGCCCTGCGCCACGACGCTATTACCGCTACTGACTATGAGCTAGGGCGCCTGCGGGCGCCCCTTTTACGATAAAGCCGCCTCAGGGTGCATCAGGCGGCTCTGCGCTGGAAGTGGCGTAGGCTTCGCACTTGAAGTGACAGCGGCCGCACCTCCATCACCCGAAGCGGTCATAACTCAAAGCCCAGAAGGGCGAGCACGCACGTGAGGGTAGATGAACAACGAGACAGCCCGACATTCAGACCGAGTTCACTCCCCAAGGCGCATTCTCGATGTATCGCCTTGGGAGGTAACATGTTGAAGAAAGTGGTTTTGGCTCTCGTGCTCGCTGCCGCTGGTTTTGCATCCCAGTCAGCATCCGCGAGTCCCCTAACAAGTCCTGCACTTATCGCAGACGCTTCGGGCGTTTCGATGCAGCACATCCAGTACTACGACCCGCCACCGCGTTATGAGCGTCGGTATGGTGGCCCGCCACGGCGCAACTATGATCGTCCTTACTGGCGTCGCGGCGATGGACCGCCGCCTTGGGCTCGTCCATGGTGGCGCCGCAACTATGAGCGCTCACATTGGGGGCGGCGTGAGTACCACGATCGTCGTTGGTAGGACCGCTACCACCACGGCACAAAAGAGTCCGCTGAGAGATGTCTCAGCGGGTTTCATCTAAAGCTAACGCATGTGAATCAGCATTGAATGCTGACCCCCGAGCAAACTGCCATCAAGCGCATGATGGTACTGGCGAATTCACAGCATCGGCGGGCCATCATCGGCGCCGACCATGACCCGCCAGATTTCCAGATTGTGTCGCTAGACCAAGACGTTGCGCGTCTCTCGCGAGGGATCAGCCTTCGGTGCCGATTGACAGACTAGGCGCACGCTGCGTAGGGGACATTCGTGCCAAAGCTAATTCACCGGGCACGAAGACTGCTTCGCCTCCTCAATGACCCATTTGCCAGGCCCACCCTGCGGAAACGGCAAGACGCACCATGTCTTGGTGATGGGGAACCGGTGTGCCGCGCAAGATCCGTGCGACGAAATCGGCAGTGCGTCTCCCCAGGTCAGCCGGATTTGGCCCGTAGCCCAGCAGGCAGCCGTTCTTAGCCGAATCCGGCCAATCACACATGGTTGGCAACCTTTGGGCTTTCCTCAGAACGGTGCCCTCAATGTGTACAGATGTTCTATGCCGCAGGAACGGCTCAACTCAGTGCACGTTGAACCAGCAACTGAGGAGAGAGTTATGGTTGACAAAAATCGCGTTGACGGTTCCGCCAAGAACATCGGTGGCAAAGTCAAAGAAGGTATCGGTAATGTGACAGGTGACTCCAAGATGCAGACCGAAGGCAAGGCAGATCAGGCCGAAGGCAAGATTCAGAACGCCATCGGCGGCATCAAGGATTCGGTCAAAGACGCCTTCAAGAAGGATTGAGGAAGGGGGCTGAACCCCCTTCTTACTTGTATGTCATGATCCCTCGTAAGAGTCGGTCCGAGCGATTCATGAGCTTTGACAAAGCCTTGCGATCCTGCGGGTCATGAGCCGGATCATGGCGAGTTGCACGAACGCCAGCTGCGTGCGCGTGAGGTTCTCAAAATCCTTGACCAGCTGGCGGCAGCGACCGAGCCACCCGAAGGTTCTCTCGACAATCCACCGCTTCGCAACCACCACGAAGCCTTTGGCTGCATCCGATCGTTTGACAATCTCCAGAACCACCTTGCCGGTCCGTTTCGCGGCCGCGGCTGTTGCTGTGCCACTGTAGGCGCCATCGGCAAACAGGCGCTCCAGGAACACGAACACGCGCCGCACACTCGTCAGAAGCGGCAGAAAGCCCTCCCGATCCTGCACGTCGGCCGGTGTCACATTCAGCCCGAGCATCAGGCCCAGCGTGTCGACGATAAGGTGACGCTTCTTGCCTTTGACTGTCTTGGCCGCGTCATAGCCGATCGGATCGATGCGCCTCCCCCTTTTTCGGCGCTCTTGACGCTCTGGCTGTCGACGATCGCGGCGGTGGGACTGGCGTGGCGTCCCTCAAGCTCGCGGACCTGCTGGTAGAGCGCGAAGTGCAGGCGGTCGAGCACGCCATCGCAATGCCAGCGCACGAACCAGCCGTGCACGGTGCTGCGCGGCGGCAGGTCTCTGGGCAAAGCCCGCCACTGGCAGCCTGTGCTCAAGACGTACAGAACGGCATTGAGGATCTCGCGCAAGCGCTCCGGCACTGGCCCGGACTTCGTGCGACGGCGCAGAAACGGTCGCACCAGATCCCATTCGGCATCCGTCAGGTCGCTCGGGTAGCGCAAACCTGTGCGAGCGTAGCGACCTCGGTTCTCTGGGGTCCACATGGGCGCCTCCGCTAATCGGCGCCAACCAGTGAATCACAAGTCATTGCTCGGATTCAACTTTCACTCGGACAGGCTCTTAGATGCCGTAATGGGCCTGCCGCTCACGCAGTAGCGGAGCGGCAGGCCCATTACGGCATCTAAGTCGAAAAAAGAAAGCGCCCACTCTTTCAGGGGCGCTCCAAGGTCCGACCCGTAGGGGCAAAATAAAAGGCCGGTATTAACATGTATTTTACAAGCATGTGTCCCCATTAAGGCCGTATCTAGACATATGGTCTATTGTTGCATCGGCTACGATTTATTTCTTAAATCTTGCGGCTTTACTGGATTTTGAACTCACTAGGGTCCGGCTTATCCCTCGGGCAAATCCGGACCAGCGGCCCGCCCAAATGGTCAGAATCTCGGGCGCAGATAACACCGGTGCGACTCGTAGCAATGCCTCTCCAAAAGCTAACCGTAATAACTAAGAAAAGAATCACCAATTTTAATTTCACGCTTCAAATTAAGGCTTCCCAGAGGCAAAAATGAAACCTTTCGATCATCATCTACTATGCTGAAGCGCGCCATATTTCAGTTGATTTAAGTTAATCTCCATTTCTCACATCAGTACTTCGACCTGTTTGCGCCTGCTATAGGCATAGGTACTTATTGTAACTACTAGAAAGGTTGCTTATACAAGGGGATCCGTAGGGGCAATACGGACCGAGGTGCCGCGCACATGGTCACAAGGCCGGGCGCGGCCCTTTTCCATAGGCGTTTTGACGACGACCATGACCTGATCGGAGATCGCATCCATGACCATCAGTCAGGCGCAATTGCGCACGCTCAATCTTCTGGACAAAAAGCCCGCCTGCCGCGTCGACCGAACCAACAGAGCTGGTGATTACAACTGGGTGCATGATGATACTCACCATCTCGCTCACCGCAACACTGCATAGGCTGTTCAGCAGCGGATATGCCATGCTCAGCCCTGATAATCGGGATGTGGCAGTCCTGACCGAGAAGGGCCGTGAGGTGGTCGCTGTGCGGGGCGGCTGTTAGGGTCAGGACCCATTAAACCGTTTTAAGCGAAGCGTCTGGCTTGATTCCGGCGGCTCTGGGAGGTGTCGTCATTCGATCATCGAATGCGCCGCATCGCTATTCGGATCGGGTCGAGTAAGGCCCACTGGCGCAACTACAGATCTCGTATTATTGATCTGGTCCTCATTGACTTGATCATGCAGCGTAGCGGACGGACTTGTGGCTGAAATAGCTTCGGACGCGCGCAGGCGATTTCGACAGTCGGCGCATGTGGCGGACAGTGGCCCGCTTGAGCTGCTGTTTGCTGCGCGCGGGCGCCTGGCGGGTGACAACCTGCTTCAGGTCGGCGTTCAGGCCCTCCTCGGGGTTCAGCTCCGGACTGTAGGCCGGCAGGTAGAAGACCTCGATCTTCGCCCGATGCGCGGTGAGCCAGTCGCGGACCCGGGCGGCCCGATGCACCCGCAGCCGGTCCAGGATCAGGAGAACCTTGCGCTTTGCATCGCGGATCAGGCGGTGCAGGAAGCGGATCAAGGTTGCGGCGTTCACCGCCGCGTCGACAATCATCCAGCGCAATGCGCCGCGATTGCTCACCGCCGCAATCAGGCTCAGCCCGGCGCGCCGGTGGCAGACCCGGATCACCGGCGTCCGGCCCCGGGGCGCATAGCCGCGGCCGCGCTCGGGAGCCTCCAGGACAAACTCCAGATCGTGGAAGAGACGCTGCAGTCGGGCGTGCACGGCGACCGAAGTGGCCCGCCGCCATGGTCTCGCGCCCAGCGTCGTCTTCACCTGGCGCCGTCTGGCCCGGGAAGGACGACTTGGCGACGCCGGTCCGAGGTTCATGCCAGTCGAGATCACACCCGTCCCAGCGCAGGCCGCGCCGGTGGCTTCCCCATCTGCGGCACACCGGCGCGATCGAGATCGTCCTGGGTTGTGGGCGCTGCATTCGCGTGGACCGCGAGGTTGACGCCGAGGCGCTGCGGCGAGTGCTGCAGGTGATGGAGAGCCTGCCATGATCCCGGTGCCGACCGGCGTACGTGTGTGGCTGGCCACCGGCCACACCGATATGCGCAAGGGCTTTGGCGGCCTGTCCCTGCTGGTACAGGAGACGCTCAGACGCGATCCGCATTCGGGCACATGCTGAGGCCGTGGCAATGGCCGATGCGGCTTTCCTCTCCCGAGCGCCGATCCTCGAGGCCGTCGACGACCTGCCTGATCATGGAAGCTTCCACACCATCGACATGATCTTCCAGGGGCTTACGAACCTCCGGCCCCGGAGGCTGATGTCCCTCCTGCAAGCTTGCCGGAGCATCAAGGTCAAACGATTGTTCTTCGTCTACGCCGACAAACATTGACACGCCTGGCTCAAGCACGTCGACAAGGCTGCGGTTGATTTGGGGTCAGGGCCTCGGGCGTTGGTCAAGGGCGGCACGCTTCACCCTGCCTATCGTATCTATGTCCCGACAGAGCTCGTCCCGTCGGTGGGCGATGGAGATGAGCGGTATGCGTAGCCTCTTTCACAAGCCGATGAGCGATAGATTAGGGTAGGGCCGATGCTTAACTTCTCAGTCTCGGATCAAGAGCAACCAAAGAGCTTTGAGCTCCCGGAAATTCCTTGGGAGAAAATCGTCGGCCGGCTGGAGAAGATCGCGCTCGAAATTAAATCCTTCGACGCTCGCCTTGAGGCCTCAGGATTATCCGCCGGCTGGCAATCCCGGTGCGACATGAACGAAGCGGTGAGATCCCTCCTGCTGGACGGTCATCTGGTCGATATCGGCGACTTGGTGCTGCATGACGCTGGCATGGATGTGCGGAGCCCGACCCACGAGCTCACGCGAGCTGCATCAGCTTTAAGGGCGCGACGGACTGCAATGGTCAGGAAGGCGCCCTGGCCAATTTCCTATGACGGTTTGGCGGCTCTGCGCGGAATTGGGCCGGTGAAACCCGATGAGCCGAAGGCCAAGGGCAAAAGGAAGGTCGATCCGGACGATGAGGAGGCCTATCCAGCCTTCGCCAACGATGCCGATCCGTGGGAAGCGCACTTTGCGGAAATCGACGCGCTGCTTGATCGGACGGACAAGGTTCTGGCCGGCGAAACCCCGCTGCCGAAAAGCCGATCCCATCTCGTCTACGATCCGGATCAGGACGAGGCCGAGAATGAAGATGCCTGGCTTGATGTGGTGAAGCGGGTTTCCCACTGGCCGGCAGTCGCCGCGGCCGCCGTCGCCTGGGATGCCTGGCTCGATCTGAACCTCTACACCCGGCAACCATGGCTCGGATTGATCATGGCCGCGTCGATCCTCCGGGCTCGAGGACTGACAAGCCACCTCCTGCCGCTGGCCGCTGGGTTTAAGCAATCGAAATTCCGGCCGCAGGGCAGGGAAGGGATCCTCGAAAAGCTGCAGGGCTTCTGCCAGGTGCTCGAAGAGGCCGTTGAGATCGCGAACAAGGATCTGGAGAGGCTGATCCTCGCTCAACAACTCATGAACCGTGTGGCTGATAAATGCCGCAGCAATTCCAGTCTGCCCGGGCTCGTGAACCTGTTCCTGTCGCGCCCTCTGGTGACGGTGCCGCTGGGCGCCAAACTCCTGAAGGTGACGCCCAAGGCCGTGGACCTGATGCTCCTGCAGCTGGGCGGTGCCTTGCCAAGAGAGTTGACCGGCCGGCGCCGCTATCGGGCTTGGGGAATCGTCTAGCTCCTGCATGTCAGCCAAATTATCCAATCCTGACTTACCTGATCCGACTGCAGCAAATGCTGTCACCTCGTGCGACCTGAGTTCAAGAGCAGCTTTCCTCGAAGAACCGGACATTCCGGAAAGTCCGCAAATTTCGCCACCTGA
>CAWHBP010000003.1:0-44030 GCA_963827675.1 uncultured Alphaproteobacteria bacterium | reverse complement strand
GTCCCACTGGACCGCCTCGACGGCTGCGAACCAGTTCATGCCACCCGCAAGGCGAGCCACCTTGCCGTCATTGCCGAACGGCGAATTGACGAAAGCGGTCGGACGAAGGAAGCTTCTCATGGAGCCGCGCTATAGCGCGGAGAGATGCTGTTGCCGCAAGCTGTCGAGCGGCTGTAACGAGCCGGCTTGTTCGACATGCCAGAAGGTCCAGCCGTTGCACGAGGGTGCGCCCTGGAGGCGCGGCACGAACCTTGTGGATCGAGCCGACGTGCGGCCCCGCAGGTGATCGAACCGTCCGCCTGGACGGCTGCCGTCCATCGCCGCTTGGCATCCGTAAGGATGGTTCCAGCCGGCACCAGTCCGCTTTCGACCAGGATCCCAAGGCCACCCGCGGCTGCTCGCGCTTGTCAGGCACGGTCTGCATCGCGCTTTCGTCGAGGGGAAGGTCGAAGCAATGCGCTCCCTGGCGACTTTCACGTACGAGGATTTACGCTCAATCCCGATCCAGCGCCGTCCCAGCCTCCGCGCCACCGCGCCCGTGGTGCCGGTACCGAAAAAGGGATCGAGCACGACATCGCCGGGCTTCGTGCAGGCGAGCAAGATACGATAGAGAAGCGCCTCGGGCTTCTGCGTCGGGTGCGCCTTCGCGCCGTCGTCGCCCTTGACCCGCTCCGACCCACTACAGATCGGTAGAAACCAGTCAGACCGCATCTGAAGATCGTCGTTCAACGCCTTCATTGCGCGGTAATTGAAAGTGTAGCGTGCCCGCTCGTCCTTGGCGCACCAGAGCAACGTTTCATGAGCATTGGTGAAACGCGTTCCGCGGAAGTTCGGCATCGGGTTGGACTTGCGCCAGACGATGTCGTTGAGGATCCAGAACTCGGCGTCCTGAAGCAGTGACCCGACACGGTAGATGTTGTGATAGCTGCCGATCACCCAGATCGTGCCATTGTCCTTGAGGATGCGGCGCGCTTCGGCGAGCCATTCGCGGGTGAAATCGTCATAGACTGCAAGGCTGTCGAACTTGTCCCAGTCGTCATCGACGGCATCGACCCGGCTGCCCTCGGGCCGGAACAAGTCGCCGCCGAGCTGCAGGTTGTAGGGCGGGTCTGCGAAGATCATGTCGACGCATTTGTCGGGAAGGCGGGCCATCTCGGCGATGCAGTCGCCCTGGAGGATGCTGTCCACCGGAAGCTCACGCTTGGCGGCACGTGCCGGGCGAAACGAAATCGGCTGCTCCGCAATGCGGGCGATGAGATTCATATGCCTGTAGCCCCCTTGATCGGGCTGGAAGGTGAGTCAGGCCGGACTCGCGGTCAAGCGATCAAGGGTTAATTAGATCCTTGCGCCCACCAACAGCTAGGCTGCGGGTCGGGGCTCCGCCACAACATGTTGAGTCATCGTAACGGTTGCGGACTCAACCGCTGGTGGGTGTGACTCAAAGGACTCGACGCTCTCGAAAACGAGCTCTGGCTGCTGATCGCGCTCAATTGCGGCGCGAACGCGGGGGAAGCTGCGGCGATGCAGCGGGGTCGGACCCAATGCGTGAAGCGCGCGCCAGTGATGCGGCGTGCCGTACCCGCGGTTCGTTTCCCAACCGTAGCCGGGGTACTGGATCGCATATTCCGCCATGATCCGGTCCCGCGTGACCTTGGCGATGATCGAGGCCGCGGCAATCGACCGGCATTTGGCATCGCCTTCGACGATCGCTTTCGAGGGGCGCTGCCACTTGGGACAGGCGTTGCCGTCTACCAGGACCCAGGCGGGCTCCAGGCCGAGCGCCTCGACCGCGCGAGTCATTGCCAGCATCCGCGCCCAGTAGATGTTGATCTGGTCGATCTCGTCGACCGAGACGATTCCGACGCCCCAGGCCGAGCATTTCACAAGCTTGGCGTAGATCGCCTCGCGCTTCTCGATGGGCAGGTTCTTGGAATCGTCGATCCCGCGCGGGAATTTGTCGCGGTCGAGGATGCAGGCGCCGGCCACCACCGGTCCCGCCAATGGCGCGCATCCGGCCTCATCCACGCCCGCGAGAGGCTGCGGAAATTCGAGCTCAAGCTTGAAGGAACAGCGCCGCGGCATCGGCCCAAGCCTATGGAAGCGCGTGATGAGTCGCTAGCGGCTTTCGGGATTTTCTGTGGATGAGCCTATCCGCCACGGCGGGAAACGGCGCGCCTCGCCGGCCTTGTAAAGGAAGATGATGTTGCCGTCAGGGTCGCGAAGCCGCGCCTCGCGCCACATCCACGGCTGGTTGCGTGGGCCATGCTCGAACGCGATCCCGCTCCTCGCCATCTGTTCGACCCGCTCGTCGAGGTCGTCGCATTCGAGGTAGATCGCAGTCGTTGCGATAATCTTCTCTTCGGGATCAATCTGCACGGACAAGGTCGCGCCGCCGGCGGTTTCGAACCGAGCGTAATCCGGCGGATTGTCGACGATCTGCTTGAGACCGAGATTCTTGTAGAACTCAACTGAACGCTCGTAATTCGTGCCGGTCACAGTGACCTGGTTGAGGCGAGGTCCTTCGCCGACGTCGAGGCGCACTCGGCCATGTCCGATCGGCCCCGCGCCCTGGCCAAGCTCCGGCGCATCGTGAAGGGCGACACGGACGAACTCACGAGCGCGCGCCACCGCATCGGACAGCGACGCGCCCTCGGCGAGGAAAACGGCGATTCCGCTCGCCAGCGTGCAGCCGGTGCCGTGCGTGCTCGTCGTGTCGATCCGCTGGCCCTGCCAGCTGGTCATATTGTCTTCTTCGATCAGCGCGTCGGCGAGGGCGTCGCCTTCCTCGTGCCCACCCTTGATCAGGACTGCGCACCGATGCTCGCCGACCAAGTGGAGCGCCGCCGCGACGGGGTCTTCCTCGCTGGTCAGCCGATGGAGTTCCGGCAGGTTCGGGGTAGCGATGGTCGCTACGTCCATCAGCCTTCCGAAAGCGGCAATGGTCGAGTGATCGGCAAGCGCCGAGCCGCTGGTCGCGACCATCACCGGGTCGAACACGATCGGAAGACCGGGCTGTTCGATTTTCAGCTGTTCGAGCCGCCGAGCGACCTGCTCAGCGGCGAATGCGCTTCCGATCATGCCGATCTTCACCGCGTCGACGCCGATGTCGCTGACGACCGCGTCGATCTGCGCGAGGATCATTTCGGCCGGGATCGGGTGGACCGAGGTTACACCCATCGTGTTCTGGGCCGTAATTGCCGTGACGGCCGTCATGGCGTGGCCGCCCAGCATCGTAACGGTCTTGATGTCCGCCTGAATCCCCGCGCCGCCGCCCGAGTCCGAGCCGGCGATAATGAGGACGCGGGCGGGCTTCGTCATGGAAGCCGCCTTTGATCCGCTCCTCGGAGCGAAATTCTCCATGTGCACAGAAACATCGTTTGGCGGACAAATACCAAGAAAGCGTTCACGCCGCCGACTGAACCGCCTCGCAGATGTCGTCGACAACTCGCTGGACGAGCGCTGGATCGTCGCCCTCTGCCATGACCCGGATCAGGGGCTCTGTGCCCGATTTGCGGATGACGAGGCGGCCCCTTCCCTCGAGTTCGGCTTCGGCGGCCGCGATTCGCTTGCGCACGCTGTCCGCCTCGAGCGGAGCGCCACCGTTGAAGCGGACGTTCTTCAGAAGCTGCGGAAGCGGCTCGAATTGACGGAGCAGCTGGCTTGCCGGCGCCTGCGCTTCCACCAGCGCGGCCAGCACCTGCAGCCCGGCGACCAGGCCATCGCCGGTCGTGGCATGATCGGCCAGGATGATATGCCCGGACTGCTCGCCGCCGATGTTGCAGCCGCTCTTGCGCATCTCTTCGAGCACGTAGCGATCGCCGACCTTGGTCCGCAGAAGCTTTAGGCCCGCGTCGCCGAGCTTCCGCTCAAGCCCAAGGTTGGACATTATGGTTGCGACCACGGCATTACCCTTGAGGGCGCCGCGGCGCTGCAAGCCGAGCGCGATCAGCGCCATCAGCTGGTCGCCGTCGACCATCTGGCCCTTTTCATCGACGACGATCAGCCGGTCCGCGTCGCCATCGAGTGCGAGCCCGATGTCCGCGCCACTCGCGACGACCGTTTCCTCGAGAAGCTTCGGGTGCGTCGACCCGCAGCCGTCGTTGATGTTGAGGCCGTTGGGCGAAACGCCGAGCGGGATGACCTCGGCACCAAGCTCCCACAGCGCCTCGGGCGCCACATGATAGGCGGCGCCATTCGCGCAATCGACGACGACCTTGAGCCCGTCGAGGCGCAGATGTTCCGGGAAGGTGGACTTGGCGAAGTGGATGTAGCGACCGCGCGCATCGTCGATCCGGCGAGCACGTCCGATCAGCTCGGGGTCGGCCAACTTCGGGCCTTCTTCGAGCCTTTTCTCGATCGCATGCTCGTCTTCGTCGCTGAGCTTGTAGCCGTCGGGACCAAACAGCTTGATGCCATTGTCCGCGAAGGGATTGTGCGAGGCGGAAATCATGACGCCGAGGTCGGCGCGCATCGAGCGCGTCAGCATGGCAACTGCGGGAGTCGGCATCGGCCCGAGAAGGACGACGTCCATCCCGACGCTGGTGAACCCAGCCACCATCGCCAATTCCATCATGTAGCCGCTGAGACGCGTATCCTTGCCGATCACCACGCGATGGCGGTGGTCACCGCGAAGGAAGTGCGCGCCGGCGGCCATTCCCGACGGTCAGCGCCATTTGCGCCGTCATCGGCTCACGGTTGGTGAGGCCGCGGATACCGTCAGTACCGAAGAATTTCCGTGTCATTACCCGCGCCTTAGCGCGTTTAGCCGATCCAGCGCCAGAAGCCCGCGGGAACCGGGTGCGCCCATGTCGCAATAAGGAACAGCAAGGTTCCGCCGATAACCGCGATCAGGCCGGGATTGGCGACGCCGCGAGTGAACGGGATGAAGGCCGTCTGCGCGGTCCATTCGTGCCACCGTTCCCCCATCAGCGCCGCCTTCTTCCGGTCCTGTCCAATGCGAGCCGCCGAGAGCGAGCAGCAGGATCGCGCCGTCGAGTACGACCGCCTTCACCGTCCCGACTACGATGAGGTGGCAGATCGCCCATAGCGCGAAGCCCCACATCATTGGATGGCGAGTGATGCGGAGCACGCCTGTCGGCGCCCCACGAGGCCCTGGCGCTCCGACGAGCGCCGGATTACCCGAGAAGGAACCGACGAACAGGATCGACCCCAGCCACATCAGGATGCTCGCCAGCGATCCAAAGGATCGCCCGCCGTCCACATGATCGCGTCACGGCCGATCGCGCGATAGAAATAGATCATCAGCCCGAACGTGATGAGCGAAACAAGCGAGTAAATGCCGCGAAACGGTCCCCCACCCACGGCACGGACAATCGGTGCCCGAAAAGGATGCGAAAGCAGGAAGTGCGTGCCGACGAACGCGATGGCGGAAATGAGCAGGGCCATTGGCGGCGTGAGCATGTCTGTCCCCCTGCACTCAGAAGGCACAGTTTAGCAGCAAATCCTACTTCAGCGCGACAGCCCACTTCTGCACTGCTCAGACAAGGAACAGGAGCGGCGCCACGAGCGCCGCTCCGAGATTCTCCTGGCCGGATCAGGCGCGCGCGGGTCCGGGCGTCGTTTCGTCCTGCGGCCGCATGCCTGGGCGGCTGGCTCGGCAAGTTCCGAACGCCCTGCGAGGTCATCGTCGTCCCGAAGCGTGTCGAGGTGCATCAGTCGCTTGATGAACGGCGACACCGCAAGCACCGCGATGCCGACGCCCACCGCGACCCAGCCGATCGTGTTGTAGATCGACAGCGTCGCTTCCTTGGTCATCTCGCCGTCGTGGCCGCCAGTTGCCTCACCGATCTTGCCGGCGACGAAATTGCCGACCGCCGTCATGTAGAACCAGGCGCCCATGATCAGCGACGCCATGAACTTCGGCGCCAGCCTGGCCATGGCGCTCAGGCCCACGGGCGAGAGGCAGAGCTCGCCCGTCGTGTGCAGCAGGTAGATCAGGAAGACGAAGATCACCGGCGTCATGGCTTCCGGGCCCACCGAAGTTGGCGCCGAGCACGAAGACCAGGAATCCGGCGCCGACCTGGAGCAAGCGCGAGGCCGAACTTGGCCGGCGCAGACGGCTCGAGCCCGCGCTTGCCCAGCATCACCCAGAGACCAGCGAACAGCGGCGCCAGAAGGATGATGTAGATCGGGTTGATCGACTGGAAGAGCGAGGCCGGAACGTCGCCGATCGCGACGTAGCGGTCGGTGTAGAGGTTGAGGCTTCCGCCCGCCTGCTCGAACAAGGCCCCAGAAGAGCGGGTTGAGGGCAATCAGGAACAGGATCGCGAAAATGCGGCCGCGGGCGTGCGGCTCGAGCTTGAACGCCTCTACACGACATAACCGAGAAGCGCGAACCCGGAGACCCACAGCAAGCTCTTGATGACGTCCTGATATTGGATGAGCCCCCAGATCACAGCGACCGCGGCAACGCCGACGCCGTACAGCGTCCACTCGTGTTGCGCGAGAGCGGCGCCGGCGCTTCGCCGGCGCCGAGCAGCGGCTTCTTGCCGAAAACGAAGACGATAAGGCCGGCAACCATGCCGATGCCGGCAAGCCCGAAGCCGTAGCCCCAGCCGATCGTCTGGCCGAGATAGCCGACGAGGATCGTGCCGATCGCCGCGCCGACGTTAATCCCCATGTAGAAGATGGTGTAGGCGCCGTCGCGGCGGATGTCGGTGAGCTTGTAGAGCTGGCCGACCATCACCGAGATGTTGGCCTTCAGGAAGCCGGAGCCGACGATGATGAAGGCCAGCGCGGCCCAGAAGACGTTGATCGTCGGGTCGTTCTGTCCGCCCGTCCCTTCGACCGCCATCAGGAAGTGGCCGACCATCAGCAGGATCCGCCGAACAGCACCGCCCGGCGCTGGCCGAGGTAGCGGTCGGCAAGGTAACCGCCGAGCACCGGCGTGATGTAAACCAGGCTGGTGTAGGCGCCGTAGATCAGGTTCGACTTGCCGTCGCTGAACAGCCAATGCTGGGTCAGGTAGAAGATCAGCAGCGCCCGCATGCCGTAGTAGGAGAAGCGCTCCCACATTTCGGCGAAGAAGAGCATGTAGAGGCCCTTGGGGTGGCCGAGGACTTCGGGTTCGCGCCGGGCGCGCGATCGCTGCTCCTGCGGCCAGGAAAATGCAGCAAGACGCCAAACGCAATGGAGACGATCCAGTCGCCCTCGTTCCACATCGCGACAGGTCTTCAACCCGTCACCGATCTCTCCCCTCCGGCGCTCGCGGCAAGCCGCGCACCCTAACGACGCAAATGCACTATGTGAAGCCGATTGTTGCGGACGCCTATGCTGCCTAGCTGGCCGCGATGCTCAACGACCGCTCGTCCATCCTGTCGCTGCTCGAAACCCGCCGCTCGGCCAAGCCGCGCGAACTGGTCGGGCCTGGGCCGACGCGCGCAGGAGATGGAGCGCATCCTGACCATCGCCGCGCGGACGCCCGATCATGGCAAGCTCTGCCCCTGGCGGTTCGTCACCGTGGCGCAGCGACCAGCGCGACGCGCTTGCCGTGCTGCTCCGCCAGGCGCTTGCCGAAGCAAGATCCTGCGCGCCGCCGGCGCACCAGGAAAAGGCCGATGAATTCGCGCATTACGCCGGCCAACTGGTCGTGCTGTCTCCGCGCCTGTGCCGGCCACAAGATCCCGCTCTGGGAGCAGGAATTGTCGTGCGGCGCGGCGGCGATGAACCTGCTGCTTGCCGCCCATGCGCTTGGCTATGTCGCCGGCTGGGTGACCGGGTGGCGCGCTTATTCGCGAGACGTGTCCGGCGCGCTTTCTGCGGGCCGGGCGAGCGGATTGCGGGCTTTATCTTCATCGGCCAGCCCGGCCGCGACATCGAGGAGCGGCCTCGCGCGCCGCTCTGCGACGGTCTGGCAGCGCCTGGCAGCCGCCCCGGAGCTTAAGTTTCGATTGAACTTTTCGCGCGCCGCTGTATTATGACAGCATGACGCTCAGAACGCAGCACGAAAAGCCGGTTTACGTCCGCCTTCGTGAGATGATCGCCGACGCGATTCTCGCCGGCAAGTATCGCGACGGGGACCCGCTTGCCTCGGTCCGCGCCTTGGCTGCCGAGGAGCAGGCGAACCCGCTGACCGTCGCCAAGGCCTATCAGGGCTTTCAGGACGAAGGCCTGATCGTCGTCAAGCGCGGCGTCGGCATGTTCGTCGCGCCGGGCGCCCGCGCGCGGCTGCGCGAATCCGAGCGCAATCGCTTCCTCAAGGAAGAATGGCCGGAAGATCCGCGCGCGGATGAACCGCCTCGGGATCGACGCCGGCGAGTTGCTGCGAGCGCGAGACGCGCCTAGATATTCGCGCGCGCCAGCGCGATCCTTTAGCCGCGCCGAGTGCCGATGACGCGCATCCTCCCCTTCGACGATGAGGCGATCGCCGAAGCCGCGCGGCTGATCCTGGCAGGCCAGCCGGTCGCGATGCCGACCGAGACCGTCTACGGCCTCGCCGCCGACGCCACCAACGCCGAGGCCGTCGCCCGCATCTACGAGGCCAAGGGCCGGCCGAGCTTCAACCCGCTGATCGTCCACGTGCCGGACATCGCCGCGGCGCAGACGCATCGGCGAGTTCGACGCCGAGGCGCTGGCGCTTGCCAAGACGCATTGGCCGGGCCCGCTGACACTGGTCGTGCCGCTGCGCGGCGACGCGGCGATCGCGTCGCTCGTGACGGCCGGCCTCCCGACCATCGCGTTCCGCGTCCCCGCGCATCCCGCGATGCAGGCGCTGCTCCGTGCGGCCGGCCGACCGCTCGCCGCGCCGTCGGCCAATGCCAGCGGCGTCGATCAGCCCGACGCGCGCCGAGCATGTGCTCAAGAGCCTTGGCGGACGGATCCCGCTGATCGTCGATGGCGGCGCCGTGCCGAACGCGGCTCGAATTCGACGATCGTCGCCGCGACCGGCGGGCGCGCTGCGCCTGCTGCGCCCCGGCCCGATCGACCTCGATGCGAACCGTCGCATCCGGCGACGACGATCGAGGCGCCCGGCCAGCTTGCAAGCCATTATGCGCCGTCCAAGCCGCTCCGGCTCGATGCCGACGACTGCCGATCGACGACGAATTCTTGATCGGCTTCGGCGCCGGTCGCCGGCGATGCCAGCCTCAGCCCCTCGGGCGACCTGGTCGAGGCGGCGGCGCGCCTGTTCGACCTGCTGCACGAGGCCGACGCATCGCCGAAGCCGCGCATCGCCGTCGCGCCGGTCCCGACGAGGGCCTCGGCGCGGCGATCAACGACCGGCTGCGCCGCGCCGCGGCGCGCTAGGCGGTCGCGGCCGCGCTCTTCAGGCCGCGCCTGGAAGCTCTTGCGCAGCTTCTGAAGCTTGGGCGGGATGACGGCCAGGCAATAAGGATTTCGCTGCCCTTCGCCGCTCCAATAATCCTGGTGATAATCCTCGGCCGGATACCATTCGCCCAGCGGCTCGATCGTCGTGACGATCGCGGCCGCCATGTTCGCTCGTTGGCGCGTGCGATCGCCGCGCGCGCGCTGCGCCTCCTGCTCGGTCGTTCTGCGGGAAGATCGCCGACCGATACTGGGTGCCGACGTCGTTGCCCTGGCGGTTGAGCTGGGTCGGATCGTGGGTCGCGAAGAAGATGTCGAGCAGATCGTCGTAGCTGATGCTGATCGGGATCGAAGGTGATGCGGATCGCCTCGGCATGGCCGGTGTCGCCGCCGCAAACCTGCTTGTAGGTCGGGTTCGCGACTGTGCCGCCGGTATAGCCGCTTTCGACCGACTTCACGCCGACGACGTCGAGGAAAACCGCCTCGGTGCACCAGAAGCACCCGCCGGCGAGGACTGCGACTTCGTCCGCCATCGATCCGCTCCTTTTGCGTTGTAGGAGCGGAAGATAGGATCGAGTCAGGCCTGTTTGGTAAGACGCCTTGAGGCTGGCAAGCTCCAGGCGCTTGCCGACCCATTCGGCCAGCTCATCGAAATCGAGCGGCTTGTCGAAGACGATGCCGGCCCGCCGGTCGGTGATACCAGCGCACCTCGCCTTTGATCGGGCGCAGGCTCTCGACGACCACGATGACCTTCTTGCCGACGCAATATTCCTCGATCGGCTCGACCTTCATGCCGCCGAGCGAAATGTCGTGCACGTCGACGGTGTAATAGACCTTGCCGACGCGGACCGACGCCTTGCAGGCGATTTCGAGGCGCGGCGGCCGCGGCGCGGAATCCGTGGCGCGGCTTGCGGCCGGCAAGCAGCTCGCCAAGGTCGACATTCTGGTCGAATTTGAGCCCGATCGATGCCGTCGCGGATCCACACGACCGTCGACGGGATCTTCTGCGACGACAGCTCGACCTCAACCTGGTCGCCGACCGCCGGGCATCGGGCGCGATTCGGCCATCAGGCCGCCGGCGGAAATGTTCCTGACCCTGATCAGTTGCTCGCCGCCGGGGCCGCGTCAGCTTGGCGACGCGAAGCGTCGGCGACAGCCGCTCGTCCGTCCGGCGCTCGGTCGGCCGCGGCACCGCGGTCGACAGCGAGACGGTCGTGGAATTCGAACGGATCTTCGCTGCGTCGTCCTTCGGCGACGTCAGACTTTCTGCGGATCAGCGACTGCGAACATTGATTGTCCTCCGAGCGCTCTAATTCGCGCCAAATTGGGACTTTATGGACAGCGCAGTTAAAAAGGCGTTTCTACTGCTTGACCTCGCGGCCCGTTGCCGTGCACCGCGGGCTCGGGAGAGAGGAGATCGATTTGGCGCAGCCCCGCTTGCTGCTGATCGATGACGAGCCGGCGCTTGCCGAGTTCATGGCAAATGCCGCTCGCGAGTGCGGCTTCGAACCCATCTGTCACATCCAACGACATGGAATTTCGCGAGACCTTCACGGCGCAAAGGCCCGACATGGTCGCGCTCGACTTGGGCATGCCGGGGATGGACGGCGTCGAGCTGCTGCGCTTCCTCGCCGAAAATGATTACCGGTCCCCGGTTCTCATTGTCAGCGGTTTCGACCGTCGCGTCCTCGAATCCGCGTTTCGGCTTGGCGAAGCACTCGGCCTCAACATGGCGGGACCGGTCGAAAAGCCCGTCCGGCTCGATGCGATCGAGCAAGTGCTGAACCAACTCCGTGCAACGCTCGTGACATGAGCCGCAAGGCGAACGAAAAACTACTCGCAGGCTTCCGGCGCGCGCTCGAACAGCAGCGCCTGAACATGGTTTACCAGCCGAAAGTGGCGATGCGACAAGGCAGTCTGACCCGCGTCGAGGCGCTGGTCCGATGGGACGACCCGGACCTGGGGCCGGTGGAACCTTCCCGTTTCGTCCCGCTGGCCGAAGAGCATGGGCTCATCGACGAGCTGACCCAGTGGGGCCTCCGGACGATCCTGCGCCAGTGGCTCGACTGGCGGGAAGAAGGTGTCGACACCCATCTCGCGTTCAACATTTCGGCGCTGAGCCTTCGAGCACCTCGACTTCCCAGATCTTGTCGAACGGATGTGCCGGGCGCTCGACGTTCCGACGGACCGCCTGGTCCTGGAGCTTACGGAGGGCGCGACCCAGCCCTTGGTCAAGCTGATGGACACTCTTACGCGTTTCCGGATCAAGGGGATCGGCTTAGCCATCGACGATTTCGGCACCGGCTATTCGTCGCTCATGCAGCTTCGTCAGCTGCCCTTTACCGAGGTGAAGATCGACCAGGCGTTCGTCAGGGACGCAGAAGGATCGCGCGATTGCCGGCTCATCATCCAGACGATCGTCGATCTCGCGCACGGCCTCGGGCTCACGGCCACCGCCGAAGGCGTGGAAACGGTCGAGCAGCTCCGCATCGTGCACGAACTCGGTTGCGATTTGGTTCAAGGCTATCTCATCTCGCCGCCTCTCGAGCCCCAGAAGCTCAAGGCATGGCGCGACGAATTCCGTCAGCGCTGGCCGCAGTTGCTCGGTGGCGAAGAGCTCGCGCTATGGCGCGACGTCAAAGCGGATTCCCTGGGCGAGTGGCAGATCTGACCCGTAATTGATCGTGTTGGTCTGCCGCCGCATGTAGGCCCGCCACGATGTCCGAACCGCTCTCACGGCCGCCGCCGGTCTCCTTCTCGCCTCCGAACGCACCGCCGATCTCCGCACCAGACGGCCCGAGATTGACGTTGGCGATTCCGCAGTCGGACCCCCGCGCGGAGATGAACAGTTCGGCTTCGCGAACATCGGTCGTGAAGATCGAGGAAGAAAGACCCTGCGAAACGGCGTTGTTCAGTGCGATCGCGTCCTCGATCTCGCTGTAGCGAAGCACGTAGAGGATCGGCGCAAACGTCTCTTTAAGGACCGTCCCTTCCTGCGCATCGACCTCGACGATCGCTGGCCGCACGTAAAATCCACCGGCCACTGCATCGACCCGCTCGATCGAGTCTCCGATCGCCGTCTTCATCGCGTCGAACGCAGCCTCGTCGATCAACGGTCCGACGAGCGTATCCGCTTCGCGCGGATCGCCGACGTTCACCTGCGCGAAGCTCTGCCGCAGCCGTGCGACAAGCTGATCGGCGATGCTCTCGTGGACGATCAGCCGGCGAAGCGTCGTGCAGCGCTGGCCCGCGGTTCCGACCGCCGAAAATAGGATCGCACGCGCCGCGAGCTCGAGGTCGGCACTCGGACAGACGATCGCAGCATTGTTGCCTCCGAGCTCGAGCAACACCCGGCCGAAGCGCTTCGCGACCCGCGGCCCGACTTCGCGCCCCATGGCGGTCGATCCCGTGGCGGACACCAACGCGATGCGCGCATCGTCAACCAGCGTTTCTCCAATGTCCCGCTCTCCCTGGACAAGCTGGACAAGTCCTTCCGGGGCATCGCCGAACCGGCCCATCGCGCGGCGAACGCCGACCAGGACGGCCTCCGCACATAGGGGCGCCTTCTCGCTGGGTTTCCAGATGACGGGATCCCCGCAGACAAGCGCGAGCATCGCATTCCATGCCCAGACGGCCAGCGGGAAGTTGAACGCGCTGATCACCAGGACCGGGCCAAGCGGGTGCCATTGCTCCATCATGCGGTGGTTCGGCCGCTCGCTCGCAATGGTCAGGCCGTAAAGCTGCCGCGAAAGCCCGACGGCGAAGTCGCAGATGTCGATCATCTCCTGCACTTCGCCGAGGCTTTCCTGGACGATCTTGCCGGTCTCCAGCGTGACCATCTTCGCAAGGAGCGGCTTGAACTCGCGGAGCCAATTGCCCAGCAGCCGGACGAGCTCCCCGCGGCGCGGGGCGGGTACATTTTTCCAGCGATGGAAGGCCTCGACCGATCGGGCGCACGCGAGCTCCGGATCCCCTCTCGTCACGCGCCCGATGGGCACGCCGTCGATCGGCGAACAACTGACGAGCCCGCCGGCCGACGTCACTCCGGCCAGGTGCAAGAGTTGCTGGACTTCCTCGGCGGGTGTCATGCGAGCATCTCCTTCGCCCGTGCCATGGCCGCAACGCCGGCATCGATCGTTTCGTCCTTCTTGCCGAAACATAGGCGAACGAAATGCCGCGACGGATTGTCCTCTGCAAAGGCGGACAATGGTACCACGGCGACACCGGCCTTCTCGACCGCCGCGACGGCGAAGCTCTCGTCGTCGAGCTCGAGCCCCGAGGCCTTGAGATCGACGCACAGAAAATAGGTCGAAGCGGAGTCCAGCACATTGTAGCCGGCGCCCCGCAGCCCGGACGTCATTCGATCTCGCGCGCGGATGAAGCGCTGGCGCATCGGATCCAGCCAATCGTCGCCCTCTTGGAGCCCGAACGCCACTGCCGCCTGCAGGTTCGGTGGAGTCGAGAAAGTCAGGAACTGGTGCGCGCGGGCGACAACGCCCGCAAGGCTGGGAGCCGCAACGATCCAGCCGACTTTCCACCCGGTGAGTGAGAAGATCTTCCCGGCAGAGCCGATCTTGATGGTGCGCTCTGCCATTTCCGGCAGTGCCGCCAGCGACGTGAACGATCGCCCGCCCAGCAGGATGTGCTCCCACACCTCGTCGCTGATGACGATGAGATCATGCTGCCGGGCCAGGCCTGCAATTACCTCCAGCTCATCGGCGCCGAACAGCCGGCCCGTAGGGTTATGCGGGTTATTCAGCAGAATGGCTCGTGTCCGCGGCCCGATCGCCGAGCGCAGCAGATCGCCGTCGATGCGCCAGTCCGGCGGCTGAAGCGCAACTTCGCGCGGTGTGCCGCCGGCCCGCCGGATCATCGGCGCATAGCTGTCGTACGCAGGGGTAAGGATCAGCACCTCATCGCCCGGTTGGACCGTCGCGAGGATCGCCGCCCCCAAAGCTTCGGTGGCACCGCTGGTGACACACACCTGCTCGGCACCAAGGTCGAGGCCCTGGTGACGTCCGTAATGCGACGCGATGGCCTGCCGGAGCGCGGTCAAGCCTCGCGACGGCGGATATTGATTGGACTGTTCGGTCAGCGCTCGGGCCGCCGCTTCCAGGATTTGTTCGGGCCAGCCGAAATCCGGAAAACCCTGCCCAAGATTGACAGCATCGTGCGTCGCCGCGAGCGCTGACATTCGCTCGAACACGCTCGTGCTCATCTGTTCGTAAAGTGGATTCACCCGCGCATCGCCCCTGCCTGCCTCGCAATAGCGCCAAGCCGCCATGGATGAAGCAACTTTCGCAGGCCGCGCGCATTTGCGCCTTCAATCATAGTCTTACGAGAGATTGATGGCTGAAGAACGCGACGTCGTCCTGTACCGGATGGCCCTTCCCGATCACGTCTGCCCGTTCGGGCTGCTTGCCAAGCGCATGCTCGACGATCGGGGGTGGCCTTATCAGGAGCGTTTGCTGACCTCTCGCGAAGAGGTGGACGCGTTTAAAGCCGAACATGGCATCGCCACCACGCCCCAAATATTCGTCGACGGCGAACGCATCGGCGGAAGCGAGGAACTCGCGGCGTATCTCGAGATTGCAGACGCCTAGCTGAAAAAGCGCCTGACGCCTTACGGGGTAGTCAGAGGCTGGCACTTGCATCGTGCAAGCTGGCGCTCCAACCGGTATCGATGAAGAACACATTCGATGCGAGCGCAGTCATCGACGAACTGGCGGCGATCTACGACCAGTCCGTCGCGAACCTGCGGAACGCGCTTGCCCGCTACGTCAAGGACGGGACCGCGCCGGACGATGCGGATCGCGCCAACGGCAGTTTCGCCTATCCGGAACTGCGCATCGATTACAGTGGCGTCCCGCCGCGGTCCTCCCCCACACGCGCTTTTGCGCGTCTCAACCAGCCGGGAATCTACGCCACGAGTATTGCTCGCCCCGAGCTCTACCGAGCCTATCTCGTGGACCAGCTCGAGCATATCGCCCGCGATTACGACGTCAGTATCTCCGTAGGACGGTCCGCGAGCGAAATTCCATACGCCTATGTCATCGAGAATAGCGGGATCGAGGTTGGCAACATCGGCACGGCCGAACTGTCCCGCCTCTTCCCCTCGAACGAACTGGTCGACATCGGTGATGAGATTGCGGACGGAGTTTGGAACACGTCCACGCACGAAGCCCGTCCCTTGGCTCTCTTCGATGGGCCGCGCACCGATTTCAGCCTGGCTCGGCTGAAGCACTATACCGGCACTCCGCCGGAGCATTTCCAGCATTTCGTCCTGTTTACGAACTACGTCCGCTATGTCGATGAATTCGTTGGCGTTGCGATCGATGCGCTGCGACGCAAGGACGGACACTTCGTGTCGTTGTCCGTGCCCGGCGCCGTTTACGAGCCGGGCGAGCTCAACGACGCGGAAGCGCAGATCGCGGCCGGACAATGGCGCCGCCACCAGATGCCGGCCTACCACCTGATGGCCGCTAACGGGGGCGGCATCACGCTGGTTAACATCGGGGTCGGGCCGTCCAACGCCAAAACGATATGCGATCACGTCGCCGTCCTGAGGCCCGAGGTCTGGCTGATGATCGGCCATTGCGGCGGCCTCCGCCCCAGCCAGAAGATCGGCGACTATGTCCTGGCTCACGCCTATCTTCGCGACGATCACCTGCTGGACGACGTACTTCCGCCGGAGGTGCCTCTTCCCGCCATCGCCGAGGTGCAAAAGGCTCTCTTCGAGGCAACCACCGCGATCACGGGCGAAGACGAGGATAGCGTCAAGCAGAGGCTGCGCACCGGCACGGTGGTGACGACCGACGACCGTAATTGGGAGCTCCGCTACGCCGCCTCGGCGCTGCGGTTCAACCAGAGTCGTGCGGTGGGCATCGACATGGAGTCGGCCACCGTTGCCGCGCAGGGGTATCGATTCCGAGTGCCATACGGCACCTTGCTCTGCGTATCGGACAAGCCGCTTCACGGCGAATTGAAGCTGCCGGGACAAGCGAACGCCTTCTACGAACGGGCGATCAGCCAGCATCTACGCATCGGGATCGAAGCCTTGACCTTACTTCGGCGCGAAGGACCAGACCTCCACAGCCGCAAGCTACGAAGCTTCGACGAACCCCCGCTGCGTTAGTGTACTTGCGCCCCCGGCTGCGGCGACGCGTAGATGTCGTTGAGGTAAGCGGCCAGGCGTATACCAGCCTGCTGCAGCCGCCGCTCCATCACCGGCGTGTATTTGTAGACGTACGCGTATGACAATTCCGGCACGGCAGGACCCTTGCCCTTCTTGCCCTTGGCGGGCTTGGCGGGTGCTGACGGATAGATCGTCTCGCGGATCTGCGCGCTTTCGCTGATCCAGTCGCGAGGGTTGATGTCCCACCAATCGATGACATCCTGAGGGCTCGTGTGCCGATCCAGCTTGGCCGCCATCTCGGTGAAGGACAGCTGCTCCTCGTCGACCAGTGCGGAATCCCACACGGAGTGAAGGTTGAGGTCGCGCCCGAACCACTTCACTTTCACTTCATTGCCGCCCCGGTCGCAGCATTTGCCGACATGGAGCGGCTGATGGAGATCGCCGACAAGGTGGACGATGAAGCGAAGAGCGGTCTGCTTCTCGGCAAGGCTGGCTTTCGGATCGCGAAGGACATCGCGATACTGGTTTAGCGCCTTCAGGGCATCGCCTTCCGCCGGGGCATGATCGTAGATGATCCCGTTGAGCGTCACATAATGCCACGGCGTCGCTGTCTTCTGCCAGAATGGCGACGGGTCCGAACGCATTTCATCCGGCCAGTTGGCGGCCTCATCGAGGCTTTCCGCTCCGCCGAGGATTTCCTTGACGTGGGCCCGAGCAAGTCCGCTCAGCTGCGGTTCCGCGATCGCGGCCACGACCCGGTGGCCTGTCTTGCCCCAGGCAAGGGCGGGCGTGGGGAGAATGGTCGCTGCCGCAGCGGCTAGGATAAACCCGGCTTTCATTCGATCGTACTTTCGAGATTCGGACGCGCTCACGCATGGCCCGTGAACGCGACCCAGCACAAGGGCGTGATCAGGACCCCTTATTGAAGATGCGAAGTGAAAAGGGTGAGCACTCCCCGGACATCTCGGGTTAAATACTGATTTATCCCGAGGCCGATTCATCGCTTAGACAAACCCGCGAGCGGCGTTCGACTTGTTAATTCCCGCCACGGGGGCGTGAAGGCTGACGTCGGTTTCCGCGGCTCGAGAGAAGAGGAGTGAGAAATGCGCTCACCAAAAACGGGGATCGCGGCCGCGGGTCTCATCATTATTAGCGGCCTTTCCCTCAGCGGCTGCGCCACTGAGGACTATGTGAACAAGCAGGTCGCGGTCGTCAGCCAGCGTGTCGACGCGCTCGAAGCTCGCGTCGGCCAGGTCGACCAGACGGCCCAGGCTGCGAATCAGGCTGCGCAGGCCGCCGGCGCCGCAGCTGCGCAGGCCAACCAGCGCATCGATCAGCTCAGCGCGCGGGTGGACAGCATTGAGCAACGCCTCGCCTCTAAGCAGCCGCGGAACTAGAGACTCGCACGCGGAGTTCGGGTCAGAGAAATCCGGATCCGGACTCCGCATCGAGCAAGGTTGAACATTTTGATTTTGAATAAAGTTTTTGGCGCAAAGCTGGCCGGCCCTGCGACGATTTTGGCCGCGATCTTCGTAGCGCCAGCTGCCCAGGCGCAGGGCATGAACGCACTCGCTCAGGCAGAGGCCGTGGCGCGCGACATGCATGGCGGCGTTGCGACCGCTGCTCCATCCGACTCTCTCGCGCCGCTGTCACAGGCGTCCCCTGCCGGTAACGGCCACTCGGACGCAGCGGCGCAGGTCATTGGCTGGGTCAGCCGAACGCGTGACAACCAAAACCGTCCATTCATCGTCGTCGACAAGGCTCGCGCGCAGGTCCTGGCGTTCGACGCCGACGGCCAGCCTGTCGGCGCCACCCCGGCGCTCCTTGGAATATCTCGCGGCGACGATTCGGCGCCGGGCGTCGGAGAGCGCGAACTGCGGAAGATCCCTGTCGCCGACCGGACCACTCCCGCGGGCCGTTTCGTTGCCAAATATGGGCCCGCGGGCGGCGCCCACTCACGCGTCCTCTGGGTCGACTATGGAACGGCAGTGTCGCTCCACCCGGTGGTCACTGCGAGCGCCAAGGAACGCAGGACGCAGCGCATCAAGTCCGCGACGCCGGACGACAACCGCATCACCTTCGGTTGCATCAACGTCCCGGCCTCCTTCTACGCCAAGGTCGTGAAGCCGTTGTTCGGCGGCAAGGATGGCGGGATCGTCTACGTCCTGCCCGAAATGAAGGCTCTTTCCGAGGTCTTTCCCGGCGTAGCCGTCCAGCAGGCGGCCGCGCTGTAGGCGGGCTAGCGCACGTCCGCTTCGCGCGGTTAAGACCAATCCATGACCGACGATGAATTGATGAACCTCGCGCGTGAGGCTGCCGCGCGCGCTTACGCGCCCTACTCCCGCTTCAACGTCGGCTGCGCGATCGAATCCGTGGACGGCGAAGTGGTGACGGGCGCCAACATGGAGAATGCTTGCTACCGTCTCGGTTTATGCGCCGAGCAAAGCGCATTGACCGCCGCTCAGCACAAGTTTGGACTCGACAAGGTCGCGCGGATCGCCGTCGTGGGCGGAGACGGCGACATAATCTGCACGCCCTGCGGCGGCTGCCGTCAGGCGATCCTCGAAGCCGCTCAGCTCAGTGGACGCGACGTCGAGATTTTGTGCGGCAGCGGAGGCGGTTCGGCGATGGAGCGTCACACAATCGGCGAGCTGATCCCGTTCGGGTTCGGCCCCGCGAATCTCGACGGCGCTAAACCAGCTTAATCTCGCGTAGCCGCTCCTGAAGATATTCATCAGCCGTGACCGGCGGCCACTTTGGCTGCTCGCCGGCCGGCACTGTTCCAGGTAACGGCTCGATCAGAAAATCTGAGCGGAAGTGCAGGAAGAAGGGCATCGAATAGCGTGCCTTCGATGCGCGGTCCGGCGTCGGATTGACGACACGGTGTGACGTCGAGCGAAGCCGCCCGTTGGTCAGGCGCTGAAGCATGTCGCCGATGTTGATCACTAGCTCGCCGGGCTTCGGCGAGACCGGGATCCAGCGTCCGTCCTTCGTCAGCAGCTCAAGACCCGCCTCGTCGGCCCCGAGCAAGAGCGTGATCGTGTTGATGTCCTCGTGCGCACCGGCGCGGATATGCGCGCCAGTGGGCTCATCTTGCGGCGGATAGTGGAGCAGTCGCAGTACCGAGTTGCCGTCGCGAACCGTGTCGACGAAATAATCCTCCGCGACACCGAGATAGCGCGCGATCGCTTTCAGCACCTTCAGTCCGGTCCGATCGAACGTCGCGTAAAGCTCCGTGAACGTGTCCCTGAAGCTAGGCACCTCCTGAGGCCACACATTGTCGGGCATGTGGGCGCGAAAGCGATGTCCCTCGGGCAGGTCGCGTCCGACGTGCCAGAATTCCTTCAGATCGTGCGCCTTCTGACCCTTAGCCGTCTCGATCCCGAACGGCGTGTAACCCCGTGCGCCGCCTGCGCCTCCAATGAGATATTTGCGCTTCTCATCCTCCGGGAGGGCGAAGAAGGCCTTCGCCTTCTCCTCGGCGCGGTGGATCAGCTCATCGGGAATGCCGTGGTCCGCAATGATCGCGAATCCATAGTCCTCGAAACTCCGTCCGAGTTTCTGGGCGAAAGCGTTGGGATCGCGGTCGGCGTTCTTGAGCGAAACGGACGCGATTTCATCATCAGTAATGGTGGCCATGCGATTGGTCTTTAAGCCTAAATCAGGAGCCCTGCCAACGCCGCCGACATCAGGTTGGCAAGCGAACCGGCGAGCAGCGCGCGGATCCCTAGCCGGGCGATCACGGGACGCTGGTTCGGCGCGAGGCCTCCGGTCACGGCCATCTGGATCGCGATCGAGCTGAAGTTCGCAAAGCCGCACAAGGCGAAGGTCACGATTGCGCGACTGCGATCGGACAGCGCTTCAGCACCCATCTTCCCGAGATCGATGAAAGCCACAAATTCGTTGAGCACGAGCTTGGTGCCGAACAGCCCTCCCGCATTCCCAGCTTCGTTCCAGGGGACTCCGATCAGGTACATGACGGGCGCGAAGAAGTAGCCGACGATCCGCTGAAAGCTTAAGTCGGGGATGCCGACGAGGTTGCCGAGGCCGCCGAGGAGGCCGTTGGCGAGCGCTACCAGCGCGACGAAAGCCAGCACCATCGCGCCTACGGCGACGGCAAGCTTTACGCCGGTTTGCGCGCCCTGGGCGGCGGCCATGATGATGTTCGCCGGCTTCTCGCCCTCTTCGAAAGTCTCGGCCACTTCGGCCTTGGCGTCTTCGACCGCATCGGTATCCGCCGGGTCGTCGGGCATGATGATCTTGGCCATCAGGATGCCGCCGGGCGCCGACATGAATGCCGCAGCGAGCAGATACGGCAGATATTGCGCCCCGAGCAGGCTGGCATATGCGGCCAGGATCGTGCCAGCGACGCCGGCCATGCCGACGCACATAACGGTGAAGAGCCGCGAAGGCGGAAGCGCCGCGAGGTACGGACGAACGACAAGCGGCGATTCCGATTGCCCGACGAAGATGTTGGCCGCCGCCGACAACGATTCCACGCGGCTGATCCCCGTGACCCAGCCGATGGCGCCGCCGACCCAGCGCACGACCCGTTGCATGATCCCGAGATAGTAGAGGATCGCGACTAGGCTCGCGAAGAAGATGATGACCGGCAGAGCCGCGATGGCGAAGGTGTTTGCAAGCGGATTGCTGGCGCTCGGCCCGAACAGGAATTCCGTGCCCTTGTTCGCGTAACCGAGCAGGTTGGAGACCCCGCTCGACAGGCTTTGAATGCCCACGCGGCCCCAGGTCGTGTAGAGCACCAGCCAGGCGATGAACGCCTGCAGGGCGAAGGCGGCGCCAACAACTCGTAAGCGGATCGCGTTCCGATTTGTCGACAGCGCATAAGCAATCGCCAGGATAAGCAGGATCCCGGCCACGCCGAGCAGCTTGCTATTCATTTATGAGAACCCCTCCCCAGAGGCCACTTTACCAGACCATGCCCTGCGTAGCGGCTGCTGCGGCTTCGTCCAGCAATTCAAGCGCTTCGTCGGGAGTCGATGCGACGAGCAACTGGTTCCGCCGCTGCCGGGACAGAAAGCCGCTTTCAGTCGCGTGGTCGATGAACTCGATCATCCCGTCCCAGAAGCCTTCCACGTTGAGCAGGCAGAAGGGCTTCGCGTGATAGCCGAGGGCGTTCCAGCTCCACGCCTCGAACAGCTCGTCGAGCGTGCCGATGCCGCCGGGAAGCGCCAGGAACGCGTCGGCAAGGTCCGTCATTTTTGCCTTGCGCTCGTGCATGTTCGCGACCGTGTAAAGTTCAGTCACGCCGGTGTGCGCCACCTCGAGGTTCACGAGCGCCTCGGGAATCACGCCAAACACATGGCCGCCGAGGTCGAGCACGCCGTCTGCAATCATGCCCATCAGCCCGAGGCGGCCCCCGCCGTAGACCAGATCTACGCCGCGGCTGACCATCGCTTGCGCGGTGGCGCGCGTCGACTCAGCAAACACCGGCTGAGAGCCCGGCGCTGACCCGCAATAGACGGCGAGGCGGTGAACGTTCCTCATAAGGCAACGAGCTCCCTCAGGTCCGCTTCGGGCCGCGCGCCGAAATGGGAGATCACTTCCGCCGCGGCTAGCGCTCCAGTTTCCAGCGAGGCCTTCAGGTTGCGCCCCCTGCAGCGGCCCGCGAGGAAGCCGGCCGCGAACAAGTCTCCGGCTCCGGTCGTGTCGACGACGCGCTCGACTGGCACCGCGCGGATTTCCGCACGATCGCCGTTCTCGATTGCAACCGCACCCGCAGCGCCGCGCGTGACGACCAGGGTGCGAACCTTTGGTGAGAGCGAGTGAAGACAGTCCCCAAGATCGTCACAGCCGGTTAGATGCCGAACCTCGTCCTCATTTCCGAAAAGCACATCGATCAAACCGGAGTCGATCATGCCGAGCACCCCTTTGCGCCGGTCCCCGATGCACAGGCTCTCCGACAAGGTGAATGCTACCGTGCGCCCCGCCGACTGCGCTATCCGGGCAGCCTCAAGCATCGCAACACGCGGCCGCTCGGGGCCCCAGAGATAACCTTCGAGGAAAGTGATGGCCGCCGATCGGATGAGCTGCGGATCGAGCGCCTCGACGGTCAGTTCGTGGCTCGCGCCCGGGCAGGTGTTCATGGTGCGCTGCGCATCGGGCGTCACCAGAATGAGGCACCGTCCGGTCGGCAACCCGCCCGAGATCGGCGCAGTCTCGAACCGGACGCCGAGCGAACGCATATCGTGGGCGAAGATTTCGCCGAGCTGGTCCTTTGCGACTTGCCCGACGAAGGCGGCGTTGAGGCCGAGCGCCGCCGCGCCGGCCATGCTGTTCGCAGCCGATCCACCGCTAATTTCCCGCGCAGGCCCCATCGCCGCGTAAAGCGCGTCGGCTCCTGCCGTGTCGAGCAGCTGCATCGAGCCTTTCGGCAATCGATGCTCGGCAAGGAAGTCGTCATCGCACGTTGCAATAACGTCGACGATCGCGTCGCCGATCGCGACGATGTCCAGGTCAGATGAAGTCACGCGCGGGCGCTAGCCGCCGCCTCCAACTCCGGTCAACGGCGGTTGCGCCGTTCTTCAAAGCCTTTAGGTCTGCCGCATGACATCCGAAGCCCCCGCCGCGGCCATTCCGCGCTCTCTCCTTTTCCTTTCGGTCTTCTACGGCGGCATGGTCTGCATCGCTGGCGTGCTCGGCAACAAGCAGGTGGCGCTCGGGCCACTTGCGGTGGAGGCCGGCATCTTCGCTTTCCTGCTGCTGGTGGTCACCTCGAGCTCTGTCGCGGAGTTGTTCGATCGCGCGACTGCCAACCGCCTTGTGCTGTTCGGCTTCGTGCCTCTGCTCGTCTCGCTCGCCCTGAGTATCGCGGTACTGGCCCTACCCGCTTCGCCGGATATGGACCCGGCGCGGCTTTCGGCCTTCGAGACCGTGATGGGCGGGACGCCCCGCATCTGGCTCGGCGGCATCTTCGCCTACGGCATCTCGACCCTTCTCAACGTCACGATCTTCAGCAGGCTCAAGGCTGGCGAGGGCTCACGCCTGCTCTGGTTTCGCGCGGGCATCGCGAGCGTGCTCAGCCAGATCGTCGACACGCTCATCTTCATTACCGTCGCATTCTACGGCGTCTTCCCGATCGGCGAGCTCCTCCTCGGCCAGATGCTGGCGAAGGTCGTGCTTTCGGCGATACTCGTCCCCCCGCTCGTATACGCGTTCGTGGCGCTGGGACGCTCGCTCGACCGGCAAGGATGAGCTAATCTGCGCCTCAACGTGCGCACTCGCGATGGAGCGTTAAGCCGCTGGATGGTAACGGAATTTGCCCGCAAGTCAGTTACTGTTAACCATTCTGGGGATAGGTCGATGGAATGTCCGATCGGATTCTCGCCACCATCCTTGCAATTGCGGCTAGCGCCGTACCGTCGAGCGCGTGCGCGATGAGCGGAGGTCCGCGGCCTTGCCAAGTGCTCGGAGGAGAAAAACTTCCGGCCACGACCGGCGGAGCAAACGGCATCTGCAACGCGATCGAAAAAGCGATCGCGGCGGAAGCGCCCAATCTGAATTATCGTGCTGAGGTTCGGATCCTTTCGCACTCGGCGATTAAAGCGACGGTACACGCCAACGGGCGCCAGCTGGCGGACCAGCAGCTGTCGGTCATGGACCGGAAACTCAATCCTTCGTCCATCGAACGCTTCGCCAAAGCACTGGCAGTCGAGGTGGCCAGGGCATCGAAGTCTTAAGTTCCGGCGATCTAGACGATCCGGGCAAATGGAGGGAGATCGGCGCGTGAGGCCGGTTTCGGCAGGGGAGTGAAAAGTGCCTGACACCATTCCAGCAAGTACAAGCACGACCTCGACGATCGCCCTAGGTGGTACCGTCACCGGCACGGTGGACGTCAAGGAAGATCACGATTGGTACCGGATCAGCCTAAATGCGGGTCAGTCGATCACGATCACGCTTTCAGGCGTCGCAACTGGTGAAGGATCGCTCGTCGATCCCTATCTCAACCTTCGCAGTTCGACAGGGGCCATCCTGGCGTGGAATGACGACAGCGGCGGCAATCGGAACGCGAAGATCGTCTTCACTGCGACGAGCAGCGGCACTTATTACATCGATGCCGGCGCCTGGGATCTAAGTTCGAATGTCCCGGCGCCCCTGCCAAGCGATCCCGACTATGACCCAACCTACACAGGCACGGGTACGTACACGCTTCGCGTCAACAATTATGTCGCCCCTCCCGTGTGGAACTACGATCAGATCGCAAACCAGCTGGTCCATGGCTATTGGGCCGCCGATGGCGGTCAGTCCGCACGGCATTTCAACGTCGCTCCGGGCGGCACGATGACGGTCAATTTCGGCCCCCTGACGACGAACGAACGTAATCTCGCAGAGAACGCGCTTGCGGCCTGGTCCGACGTGATCGGCATCACGTTCGTGCCCGTAACTTCCGGCGGGCAGATCCGATTTGACAACTCCGAAGACCCGGAAGATGGATCCGTTGCCTACTCGGACGGGCATTTCTCCAACGGCGTCTATACGTACGCGGACGTCGTGATCTCGACATCCTGGGTCAACGGCTACGGTAATGGTCTAAACAGCTACGGCTTCCAGACCTACCTGCACGAAATCGGCCATGCGCTCGGACTTGGGCATGCGGGCAATTACAACGGCGATGCCGATTATGCGGCGGACGCGCTCTATCGTAACGACGCGTGGTCAACGTCGATCATGTCCTACTTCGATCCTCAGGAGAACAGCTACTTCCGGGATCAAGGCTTCACCGATGACCTGACGCTCACGCCGATGAACGGCGACATCGTGGCGATGCAGCAGATGTACGGCCTGTCGACCATCACCCGTACGGGAGACACGACCTACGGCTTCAATTCGAACGCTGGGCGCGCGGTCTACAATGCGAGCAGCATGCCGAACGTCGCGTACACGGTCTTTGACAGCGGCGGAAACGACACGCTGGACTATTCTGGCTTCTCCCAGAACCAGGTGATCAATCTGACCGCCGAAACCTTTTCCAATGTCGGTTCCGGCATCGGGAACGTCATGATTGCTCGTGGTACGCTCATCGAGAATGCGGTCGGCGGATCCGGCAGCGACACGATCAACGGGAACGCGGCAGCGAACCGGCTCGTAGGCAATGCGGGAGCGGATTACATATCGGCCGGCGATGGTAATGATTTCCTGACTGGCGGCCTTGGCAATGACGAACTCAGGGGCGGCGGCGGGGACGACACGTTCATCGACACAAGGTCCAGTCTGAACACCGACGAAATTATGGACTTCGGCCCAGGCGACAGGATCATCTTCACAGATGCGGCCTTGTCAGGCTTCACCTTCAACCTTTCGGGCACAACGCTCACCTACAGCAGCGGATCGCTGACGTTCGGATCCGCGTTGTCAGGGACGCTCATCGCGAGCGCCGCGGCTACCGGCGGGGTTCAATTGGCATTCGCGGCGCAGCCGCCAGTGCACGACCCCGACAATGACTTCAATGGCGACGGCCGCAGCGACATCCTCTGGCGCAACGATTCCGGCCAGATCACTGACTGGCTCGCCACAACTAGCGGCGGCTTCACGCAAAACTCGGCGAACTTTTCGACTTTCGTTGCCACCAGTTGGCATGTGGCCGGCACCGGCGATTTCAACGGCGACAACAAGGACGACATCCTCTGGCGCAACGATTCGGGCCACGTCACCAATTGGCTGGGAACCTCGACCGGGGCGTTCACGATGAACAGTGCGAACATGAGCCAATTCGTCGCGACGGATTGGCATATTGTCGGCACTGGGGATTTCGACGGGGACGGCAAGGACGACGTGCTATGGCGCAATGACGCCGGCTTACTTACGGACGTGCTCGGTACGTCGAGTGGCGGATTCAGCTTCAATGGCGCAAACGCCACCTCGAGTGTAGCCACGAACTGGGACGTTGTCGGGACTGGCGACTTCAACGGTGACGGCCGCGATGACATCCTCTGGCGCAGCGATTCCGGGCAAATCACCGATTGGCTGGGCACAATGAATGGCGGTTTTACGATCAATTCGTCGAGCTTCTCGACGTTTGTCGCCACGAACTGGGAGGTCGTCGGGACCGGTGACTTCAACGGCGATCGCCGCGACGACATCCTGTGGCGGAGCAGTACAGGTCAGCTGACCAACTGGCTTGGAACCTTGTCCGGCGGCTTTACGGCGAATAGCTCGGCCATGAGCCAATTCGTTTCCACGGACTGGCATGTCGTGAATACGGGCGACTTCAACGGCGACGACCGGGATGACATCCTGTGGCGCAACGACAACGGACAAGTGACTGAATGGCTGGGCACGACCACTGGCGCATTTGTCGATAATTCCGCAAATGGTTCAATGTTCGTCCCGACCAGCTGGCATGTCGCGCACGCGCCCGACACGTTGTTCTAACCGGCCGCGTCCGGACGGAGCACGGTCGCTCTTCCTGTCACGGGGCGCGACGAACCGAGTGACAACGTCCCAAGACGGGACGTTCGACGGCTCCGATTGTGACATAAGTATCGCAAATCATTTATTTTCCCGCTAGTTTGGCGGAGTGTACGGATATTTCGAGGGCTGCGTCCGTTCAGGCGCGCAGCGGGCGAAACTTACGCAAGCGTTGTGCCAGTGTAGAGTACCCGGCGATTCAAGGGAGATTGGCGAATGGCGGTTATTGTTGGCACCGAAGGCTCAGACTTCAGAATTGGCACCGACGAAGCCGACACCATGTCGGGGCTGGGCGGCAATGACCAGCTTGAGGGCCGCGGTGGCAACGATACGATCGATGGCGGGTCGGGGAACGACATCCTTCTTGGCGGCTCGGGCATTGACGCGCTCACCGGTGGCAGCGGGGCCGATGCGTTCCGGGGCACGAGGGCTGAACTCAATGGGGACCACATCACCGATTTGTCGATCGGCGACCGGATCCAGGTCACGGATCTCGCCAGCGCGAATTTCGCACTGATCGGCAATTCGATCACCTATGGCAGCGGCAAATCAATCACGGTTGACGGTCTCGGGTTCGGACGATTTATCGTTCGCAGCTTCGCAAGCGGTTTCGAGCTTCGCCTGCAGTCGAATGCCGATAATGATTTCAATGGCGACGGGCGGTCCGACATCCTCTGGCGCGACCAAAACGGCCAGCTGACGAACTGGTTGTCCACGCCGAGTGGCGCATTCACCGCCAACGGCGCGAATGCTTACGCGAATGTCTCGACCGACTGGGACGTTGCCGGCACCGGCGATTTCAACGCAGACGGGCACGAGGACATCTTGTGGCGCAACGACAATGGCTTGCTTACGAACTGGCTGGCGAATGGAACTGGCGGTTACAACACCAACACCGCCGCGACTGTCAGTGTCTCGCCTGACTGGAACGTGATCGGCATTGCAGATTTCAATGGCGACGGGAACAGCGACATTCTCTGGCGCCAGAATACCGGCCAATTGACCGACTGGCTCGGCACTGACAACGGCGGCTTCACGCCCAACTCAGGCAATTACACCGAACATGTCGCCACGAACTGGAGCGTGATCGCAACCGGCGATTTCAACGGCGACGGAATGGGTGACCTGCTCTGGCGCGAGACCGGGGGCCATATGACCAACTGGCTCGGTGAACCGGACGGCGGCTTCGCCCAGAATTCGCCGAACTTCAGCGAGTTCGTCGTCAACAATTGGAATGTCATCGCAACCGGCGATTTCAACGGCGATGGGATCGACGATCTCCTGTGGCGTGAGGATGGCGGTCACATGACCAATTGGCTCGGCAGCTCGAGCGGCGATTTCGTCCAGAACTCGGCTCAGTTCTCAGAATTCGTCATGCCAAACTGGCAGGTGGTCAGCACCGGCGATTTCAATGGCGACGGAATCGACGACCTCCTGTGGCGTGAGGATGGCGGTCACATGACCAACTGGCTTGGAACTGTGAGCGGCGATTTCGTGCATAATAGCGGGAATTTCTCACAGTTCGTTTCGACGGATTGGCACGTGCAGGACGCAGACCTCGTCCAGATTTAACCGCCGTTCGCGATCTCTGCGATAAGCCAGCCTGCAGCGGCGCGCCTCACGCGCGCCGCTTCTTGCGGCTCGCTGTATCGACAAATCATTCGCGCCGACGCCTTCGAGCTTGCCATGCGCAAGAAGCGCAATCCCGAGATCTAATTCAGACCGGTAAGGGTCACTCGGCTGCTACGCGCACATTCATGCTGACGGTCTGAGCAATCCGTTCATCGGCGCATAAGCGCTCCATCATGCCCTCCACCAGCGTGGCAACGGCAAACTCACTGGCCAGACCTCCTCGGACTAGGCAGCGATCGACCAGCACTCGACGGAAGGCACCGTACGAGCCTGGCTCCGGCGGCGTAGGGTCGGCCCAGAATTCGTCCAAGTGACGCCCGAACGTCAGTCCGGGAATATTGTAGATCGCCTCGCCGATTGCGCAGACCGGGCTGCCGGCCGCGAGCGCCAGCGTCGCGGAGGTACTGTTCACGCAAACCATGCCGGCCGTGTCGGCAGCGAGCTGCTGAAGGTCTCCACCGTCAATGAAGTGGACGCGTTCGCGAATCCCGAGGCGAGCCGCCCGGCGGCCCAAATAGCGCCGCCAATTGAACATCGATGTGTCGAACGGGTGAGCCTTGATGAGCAGGTGCGCCTCTTCAGGTGCGTGCCGGACGAAGCTTTCTAGCACATAACCCGCGGCCGCCCGCATATCCGGGAAGGCGGAATGGTTACGGATTTGGTAGTCGCCTGAAAGCTGCATCGGCAGCAGAAAGAAAGGCTTGCCCCCGAGTTCGCGTACCACCTTGTCCGCCTGACGCGCACGTAAGCCGCGCACCAGGTACTTCCAGCCCCAGCCCAACGCTTCGAGCAATGCCGAGCCGGGCCGGTGCGTTCGGTAAAATGGATATGCAAGTTTCCCCGCGTGCACCGCGATGTAGTGCCGTGCTGAATCGCGAACGCGCCGCCGGAAGCTTGCGGTGATCGGCGGGAGGTAGGGCTCAGGCGGGAGCTTTCTTGACTCCTCGATCAGCCATTCCTTGTTCCGTGCCAGCCGCGAATAGCCGTTTACGCCGTCCAGCTCGAGCGTCATCCAATGCGGACGTAGATACCCCTCTTCAAGCACCCACGTACGCACTCCCCGCATCGCCGCGACCCGCCGCGCCGACATATGATACGGGCGGCAATCGCCGAACAGCAGGATATCGGTGATCTCGTGCTCGCGCAGGAAATTATCGATGAAGCACGGCCAATCCCGGAAGCGGCCGCGAAAGTTGGTCGCGGCTTCGGGCCAGTCGACGCTGTCGCCCGCACAGATGTTGATCCGCTCGACCTTCATTCCGCGCCCGCGCATCCCCGTCGCGAGCTGATGAAGCAGCGGTCCCGGAGGGCCTTGCAGGAACAGAAAGGCGCGCTTCTCCGGCTTGCGTATCGGGCGGCGCGGCCGCTGCGGCTTGATGCGTACCGGGAGTGTAGGCTGCAGAAGCAGGCCGAGATTGCCGACAGGTCGATTCACTGGACCAGGCTCCTCAAACAACGCATGAGCTTCCCTTGCAGACGGCGCACGCCGACGACGATGCTGGAATCGTGAACTGCCTCGCCGCTCAGGCGCGCAACGACGATTTCGGCAGGGCAAGGGAGACCCGTCACCGGATCAAGGTAACGGGGATAGAGCAATAATGTAGCGGCGACCAGTTCGTCGAGAGTCCGTCGCGCGGTACGACGCGAGGGGACCGGCCCAAGGTCGCGGGTCAGACCCCATCCTGAGTAGAACGGAACACCGTAGGTCGTCACGGGCTTGCTCCGGAGCAGCGCTTCGAAACCGGCAAGCGAGGTGTTCACGTGAACCTCGTCCACCATCGCGATGAGCGACGCCATCGCCGCGTCGCCTACGACCTCATCCGCATATTGAAGGCAAAGCCGTTCGGGAATGAAACCTCGTCGATGGCCCGCCAGCACATCCGGGTGCGGCTTATAGAGAATGTAGGCGTCTGGAGCTTGGTCGCGAACCCTCTTCAGCAGCTCGAGATTCGAGACGAGACCGCAGCCTCCACATTGGACGGCGCGATCGTCCTCAACCTGACCCGGGACGAGAACGTGGCGGCGTTCGCCGGCCGGTCGATCGACCAGCGTCACGCCGCTTTCATATTTCCCTAAGCCCGAGTTCACGATCAGCCGGCGCAGATCACGCGCGCGAGCCAGGATCTCGTCGTCGAAATTGCCGTCCTGCAGCATCTCTTCGAGTTCGCTCGGACGCGATGGATCGAAATGCGCGCCGGCGCGGTCGACGGTAATGGACAGGGGGGGAATGCAATCGGCACCCAACCCGCGCGAGCGGAGGAAGCCGTCTTCCACCTCGATCATTGGGATCGGCACTCGCTTCAGGTCCGCGATCATTTCTGGCGGTGCCTTGGCCCGCCAAACGGCGACCGACGACCCCCGAAGAATGTCCCGGCCATTGCGCAGGAACTTGAACGGACTTGACCCGCCCCAAAGGAGTGGCGCGATATGGTCCTGCTTCCAGAAAGCGAAACCGACACCGCCCTGGATGTCCCGATTGGAATCGATCAGGCGGCGCCAGAAGCCGCAAAGATCGATGGTTTGGCGCGCGCTCATCAGCTCGGCGGTAAATGGATTCTCGAATGCTTTGCCGGAGAGAGCCGAGCCGAGAAGTTCCGCCGGCTCTGCGCAACAGATATCCAGTTGCTGCCTCGTCTCATCGAACAAGTAGCAGCGTACGCCGAGCAAAGCCGCAATGAGGTGCAGTTCATCTCCGGCCTCAATGACGACCGCGGATGCCGACGCGAGCACGTGCCATGGATCGCACTCGCCGCTAATCACTGTGCCCACGCCGCGACGAAATGGCTGAGCGACGTCCGCCCAAAGGACGATCGACTCTTCCTCGAATAGTTCCGCGCACGCCGGCAAGGCCGCAGACGAGCGCACCAGAACATGATCCTTCGGCAGGTCCGGCTGAGCACCCCAATAGGTGCCGCCTACGCGCTGGGACCTGACTTGATCGACCAGGTCCGAAGCGTCGGCAACGACGCACGGCGTCTCGGCGAACATCCGCACCTTGGCGCCTGGAAATGGCGGGATGCGAAGGAACGCCGGAGATTGCGCGTCGGCGATACGCTCGGATCCAGCGCGCGCGGCGGGAGGCCGGCTGGCGGCTTGCTTACCACTCGGCACGTCCAAATTTGCCTTTTCAATCAGGCCGATAGGTGCAATGCTCGAAACCAATTTGCTCCCCAGCCGAGCACATTCACCCCTATCGCTGCATGCGAGACAGTCAAGGCGCCTCCCGCCACTTCGGCTAGTGTTGTCGATCAGCCGTGGCCGGCGCGCGATGATACTCTCGGACTGTGACCTCGGCGCAACAAGCACCGAGACAATCGGACAAATAAACTCAACGATTAGGAGGAATTCGCTTCAGCTCTTTTCGATGACGGTTGTTCAATTGGGCGGGACAAAGCGCATCGAGCCTTAACAAAGCGTTTGAAGCCATTCCTCCACGACTTTGAAATGGCCGTTCCAGTCAGGCGCGCGATAGCCTCCCATCGCTTGCAATTGCCGTTCCCGTTCGATCGAATATCCAGTGAATCCGAGGATCGCCGCTTCCCATCCGGTGCCATCGAGCGGGTCGAGGTAGGTAGGGATCTCGCTAGCGAACTCGCGGAATACCGGCAGATCGCTCGCAATGACCGGCGTTCCCAGCTGCAGGGCTTCCGCGACGGGTAGCCCGAACCCTTCGGCGAATGAGGGCATCAACAATGCCCTCGCCCCGGCAATAAGTGCCGCGAGCTCGTCGTCCCCGCACCTGCCGAGCTCAATGACGTGATCCTTCAGATCGATCGCGCGCTCAAGAATTGCCCTGGCCTGACTAGCCTCCCATCCGCGCTGTCCCACAATTACGAGTAGGGGCGCATCGGTCCCATATTTCGCGATGAACCTTTTCCAGATGTGCAGAAGGAGGCTGTGGTTCTTTCGCCCTTCGATCGTCCCAACCGTAATGAAATGGGGGCGATCGAAGTGTTTGGGAGCAACTCCCGAAGGAACTGGAGGGCCGGCGATAAAGGCCGCAATGCTCTCGGGCATAGGTAAGCCATTGGCGGCCGCGAACGCCGCGAGATCGTCGATCGTGGCTTGCGAGTTGCCGATCAGCCCGCGCGCGCTTTTGAGCGCATTCTCCATCCGGCGCTGATGCTTGGCCGCCTCCCCGTCGCGGCAATATTCCGGGAAAAGGAGCGGAATGAGGTCGTGAATTAAGAAAACGGCTCGAACATCGCTCTGCGCGATCCAACGCGTGAGAGTCGGGTCATCGAGACCTGTGTGGCCCACATTGATATAAATTTGGCCCCGATGGTCGGGCGCCCGGCGTGCGGCAGAGAAGGCGCGAGCGGCAAGCTGCACGAACTCGCGCCGAAATCGCCCGAGACTCGTTCAGGAAAAGGGCGAAAGTCCGGTTCGAATGTTCGCGCGTGAGGACGAAATATCGACCCCTCGTCTGCACCACGGCTTGGGCTCGTCCGCAAAAATGCTCGACGTAGGCGAGGCATACCCGGTCGATCCCGGTCGGCAGCCCGCCGCGCCAGAGGCGCCAGATCAGACGCGAAACGTCGATGAGAACTGGCTCCGTCATGCGTTCTGCCGCCTGGCATCGAGCCATCTCCGGAGAATTGTCAGTGCGAGCCTCCACCGTCCCCCAGCGACCGCCCATTTGAGGATTTCGAGATGCTCGCTCTGCGCAAGCACGCCAGGTTCGAGCGAGCAGAACAGATCCAGGACTTTCGCCGGGGCAGACGTCGAACGAGATTGAAAGCGCCATGAAATCCGAACTCGCTGCCCGTTGGGCGAGTACGTTCATACGCGAACTGGCGGGCGACCTGTTCCGGCGCGAACCGCATCCCCTGCTCTTCCAGCCGCGGGCGCTGGAGCCTGGAGATCACGATGTCTTCTGCTTCCGATCCGTCAAATGGGAGATCCTTGCAGGCCTCGATGAGACGGCGCGATCGAAGCGAGAAGCCTCCGTTCCCAACATTGTGCTCATCGCGGAAGTGCGGCCACGCCGCGCCGATATAGTCATAGTTCAGGAACGAGGGGTCCCAGGCTTCGCCGCGAAGGACAAAGCCGTCCCACTGCACGCATAAGGCATGGCCGGTGTCGACATGCTCCGCCAGGTCGCGGAGCATGAATTGCGAATAGTCGCCGCGTGAACGGATTGGGGCGATCCGCCGCCACTTGATCTTCGAGCCGGGAACGAGCCGAGGCTCAGCATCGCTGAGTAAAAGGACCTTTGCGAAATCCGCTTCACGCATCGACGCTTCGAGCGCCTCGACCGTCGCTTGCAGGGCGACGCTCGATACGGCAACGAGCGTGATGTCGGAGAGAACGGGCGTTGAGCTCAAGCGCCCTCTTTCAAGACCTGCTTGAGATAGGACGCATAGTCGGACTTGCCGTGCTTTCGAATGACCGCGCCCATCTGCGCCTCGTCGATGAAGCCCATGCGGAATGAGATCTCCTCGGGACAGGCGATCTTGGTCCCCTGTCGCTTCTCCAGCGTGCCCACGAACTCCGCGGCCTCGAGAAGACTGTCAGGCGTGCCCGTGTCCAGCCACGCATAGCCGCGACCCATGAGTTCGACGTGGAGATTACCCTGCTCCAGATAAGCGCGATTGACGTCAGTAATCTCGAGCTCACCTCGGTCGGAAGGCTGAATATTAGCAGCGATGTCCACGACTTGGGCGTCGTAGAAATAAAGACCCGTCACCGCCCAGTGGGACTTGGGACGTGCCGGCTTTTCCTCGATGCTCAGCGCCTTCATGCGATCGTCGAAGTCGACAACACCATAACGCTCGGGATCCGCGACATGGTAGGCAAAGACACTCGCGCCGGAGTGCACGCTGCGAGCTCTGGTCAGCACTTCCGTGAGGCCGTGCCCGAAGAAGATGTTGTCACCAAGCACGAGGCAGGAGGGACCGCCGGCCACGAAATCGGCACCGATCGTGAACGCTTGGGCGAGACCCTTCGGTTCTGGTTGAACAGCGTAACTGATGCTCATGCCCCACTGCGAGCCGTCGCCGAGCAGGTGCTGAAACAGCGGCGAGTCGTGGGCGTGGTAATGACAAGCACGTCGCGAATGCCCGCGAGCATCAGCGTGGTCAGCGGATAATAGATCAGCGGCTTGTCGTAGACGGGAAGCAATTGCTTCGAGACCGCAAGGGTCATCGGATAAAGTCGAGTCCCGCTTCCGCCGGCGAGAATGATCCCCTTCATCAATTCACTCCTCAGGCGCCCGGCTGCACGAGGCGCGTCACGACGGGGCCCAATGAGGAGCGCCACGCGGGAAGACGAATGCCGTAAGCTTGCTCGAGCTTGTCCGTGTTCAGGCGCGAGTTCGACGGGCGCTGCCCGGCCGTTGGGTAGTCGGCTGTGGCGATTGGCTTGACAGCGGCAGTCGGTCCGCCGGCCTTGGCGGATGCAACGAATATTTCCTTGGCCAGTTCGGCCCAGCTCGCCTCCCCTGTTCCGGCCATGTGGAAAATGCCGCCCGCCCGGACGTCTCTAGCAATCGCGAGAATGGCATCGGCGATGTCGAGCGCACTGGTCGGGTTGCCGCGCTGGTCCGCGACGACGGAGACCTCGTCGCGATCGCCGGCAAGTCTGAGCATGGTTTTCACGAAGTTCGATCCGAACGGGCTGTAAACCCAGGCCGTCCGCAGGACGCGGCTTCGGCCATGTTCGTCCAGGACGGCCCTTTCGCCGGCGAGCTTCGAAGCGCCATAGACGCCGCTGGGAGCAGTTGGGTCCGCTTCGAAATAGGGCTCGGCTTTCAGTCCATCGAACACGTAATCGGTCGACAAATGGATCAAAGGCACCCCGAGCTTCCGTGACGCGCGGGCGATCGCCCTCGCACCATGCTCGTTGATCGCAAACGCGAGGTCCCGCTCGCTTTCCGCCCTGTCGACCTGAGTGTACGCCGCCGCCGCCACCACGACGTCCGGACGCGCCTCCGCGATCGTCGACTCGATGCGTTCGGCAGGCCCGCTAAGGTCGAGCTCGGGCCGGCCCAGCGGCACAACCTCGACGCCGCTGCCTCTCGCCCGCTCAACCAGGGAACGGACGACCTGGCCCTCGCGGCCCGTTACGATCATCCGCACGCCGGGTCAGCCTCTCGCGGTCTTCAGCAACCCAAGGCGCTGGCCGTCATAGCGTTCGCGCAGCGGCTGCCACCACCATTCATTGTCGAGATACCATTGAACTGTCTTCTTAATGCCCGTGTCGAAATTCTCTCGGGCCCGCCAGCCCAACTCCGTCTCCACTTTCGTGGCATCGATCGCGTAACGGGCATCGTGACCGGGCCGGTCCGTTACGAATTCAATGAGTTCCTCGCGCGCCCAGCCCGTCGGCGCGAGCTCGTCCAGATCCGCGCAAATGCGCCGCACGACGTCTATGTTGCGTCGTTCGTTTCGTCCGCCGACGTTGTAAGTCTCACCAAGCCGGCCCCTCTCCGCAATGAGGTCCAGCGCGCGGGCGTGATCCTCGACGTAGAGCCAGTCCCGGACGTTCTCGCCCTTCCCGTAAACCGGCAAGCGCTCACCGGCCAAAGCATTGAGGATTGTCAGCGGGATGAGCTTCTCTGGGAAATGATAAGGCCCGTAATTGTTCGAACAATTCGAAACGACGACCGGCAGGCCGTAAGTCCGATGCCACGCTTTCGCGAGGTGATCCGACGAGGCTTTCGATGCCGAATAAGGTGAGCTTGGATCGTAGGGAGTGTCCTCCCTGAAGAGCCCGTCCTCACTCAGCGAGCCGTAGACCTCATCCGTGGAGACATGGAGGAACCGGAATTTGCTCTTGGCCTCGCCGGGAAGAGCTGACCAATACTGCCGGGCCGCCTCCAGCAAGTTGAAGGTGCCAATGACATTCGTCTGGATGAAGTCGACGGCGCCCGTGATTGAGCGGTCGACGTGACTCTCCGCGGCGAGATGCATGAGCCGATCCGGGCAGAACCCTGAATGGCCTGCTCCATCGCCTGCCGGTCGCAGATGTCGGCATGGAGGAACCGATAGTTCGGTCTTTCCTTGACGGCGGTGAGCGATGCGAGATTCCCCGCATAGGTCAGCGCGTCAATATTCAGGACCTCGCAGCCCCGCTCGATCACGAGGTGCCTGACGAGCGCGGAACCGATGAAACCGGCGCCTCCAGTTACGATTACGCGCATGAATGGTCTTCCATCGTGAAATATTCGGGCAGATCCGAAAGCGGCGGCTGGTTCCGGTCCCGAATAGACAAGGTATCGGGGTCGGCAACATCGGGCCAGTCGATCCCAATCGCCGGATCATCCCAGGCAACACCCTTGTCGGACTCTGGGCTGTAATAATCGGTCACGCGGTAGCTGATGATTGTATTGGGTGCCAGCGAGCAGAAGCCATGGCCGAAGCCTACCGGAACCCAAAGCTGATTCATCTCCTCGGGCGAGAGGATGACCGAGGTCCAGCGGCCGTATGTCGGCGATCCAGTACGAAGATCGACGGCTACATCGAACAGCAGACCTGCAATGCAGCGGACCAGCTTGCCCTGTGCAGCCGGGTGCGATTGGAAATGAATTCCGCGAATTGTGCCAGGACGGACGCTCAGCGACTGGTTTTCCTGGACGAACTCGACCTGGGGCGCATGCTCAACAAAACTATTGTGCCGGAAAGTTTCTGAAAAATAACCGCGTTCATCCGCAATCTTCCGCGGTTTTATTTCCAGCAAGCCTTCCAGTTCGAAGGTACGAAATTCCATCTACTCATCCCGACGAAGATACGCCCGGCGCGCGATTAGCCGAGCACCATCGGCAATCAAGGCGATTATTGCGTTACTGCGCGGGCGGTGGCCACCGGAACGAACAGCTGGCTCAGCAGCTGGACGAACTTCGTCAGCTGGTTGGCCCGCGCATTGCCGACATAGAGGACATCGCGGTCATGCATCATGAACCGTTGTGACAACAGATACGTGCCCGGCTGCATCATGTTCATGTGGTAAACGGTCGGCTGCTCCGTGCCGTTCGGTTGCGGAACATACCGAAATACGAACACTGCGCCGGCGTCACCCGAATTGGGATTCGCTCCGCCAGCGAGCGCTACAGCTTCGGCGAGCGTGAGCCGTCCGCGGGGGAATTTGATCTCTTCCGCCCGGTTCGGAGCTCCGAGCACCGAAAAGCTTTGCGGTCGGCTGACAAGGGTGATCCTGTCCCCCGGCGCAACTGAAACATCGCCCTCGGGCGTATCCATAAGGTCGCTCAGCCGGATCTCGAAGGTTCGACCTTCTCGTTGAACACGCGCGATCGCGTCCTTGGCCTCGCCACGGTAACCGCCCGCCAAGGCAATCGCATCGAGCAGGGATTCCCGATTAGTCGGGAGGACAAGACGGCCGGGCCTGGACACCTCACCGGCAAGAATCACGCTGTTCGTGATCGATTTGTGAATGGTCACCATGACCTGGGGGTCCTGCGACATTCCGCGCAGCCCATTCTGAATCATCGCTTGAAGTTCCGCGGCCGTCCGTCCGGCAGCTCTCAACCGGCCAACAAAGGGGACGCTGATATAGCCATAATCGTCGACGCGAACGGTCGGCAGTTTTTCGGCCGTCGATGAAGTATCGATCCCTGCCGCGGCCGAGCGGAGCGCCGAATTGCCGAAAAGTGCGACTCCCGCCTCGTAGATGCTGATGTTGAGCACGTCGCCGGGGCCAAGCAGGTCGGTAGGTTGCGGCGGCATCGCGACCAGCGTCGAGGACGCAGACACGGGGGCAGCCGGAATGGCTTCGGCGGTTTGCACCTGGACGAGCGTGAAGGGGTATTGACCACCCTTCCCTGCCGCCGCGTTCCGAACTTCGATACCGGTCGGTCCACTGGAAGGCAGGCTGGCGCACCCGCTCAACATCGCGGCAACGGCCCACAATAAAATTCCGCCGCGGAACATCCCGCTCCGCCGCGGTCCGAGAATCGCTCGCATCAACTGAAAACCCCGGGGACGATCAATAATTCCTTGCGGCCTTAACACCCAAGACGAACGGAAAGCAACGCGGCCGCTTCGCTTTGGCGGGGGCCGGATTTCCTTGCTATTGTAGGGCCTTGCCTGAACCTATCCCTAACTTTGGTGTGGCCTTTTCGCCGCACTGGGACAACAGGGTTGCTGTGACTTTTTGGGGAAATGTTCTTCCGCCTGCTGCTTCGCCGTCCCAGGCCAGCGCTGGCCGCCCTGTATTGGCACTTCACGCGCCGGAAGGTCCGCGCGCAAAATCGCTTGCGATTGGGAATGGCGGACTTGCCGTTTGCATACCGCGTGTGGATGGCGACCATCGAGCGCAATTCCGAGCTTGCCCACAAATATCAGGCAATTGCCGGCCAATGGGCCTGGCGGCCCCATTTCTCGGTCCTGCTCCATGCGGGCCCGAACGCGACCCAGGAACAGGTTGAGCGATCGATCAAGTCAGTCGAGCGCCAGGTCTATCCGCTTTGGACCGTGGTCGACGGTTCATCGCAGGCGATCGGATTGAGCGTTGGCGGTGCCCAGGGTGACTATTTCGTTCCTCTCCGTGCAGGCGATGAGTTGGCGGAGAGCGCCTTATTCCGCTTTGCCGAATCGCTTCAGGCTGATCCGCGCGCCTGCATCCTCTATGGTGACCAGGACGAGCTGAACGGTCGCGGCGAGCGAGTCCATCCGTGGTTCAAGCCTCGCTGGAACGCCGAGATGTTCCTTGCGCACGACGTCCTTTCCGCAGCAGTTGCGATCCGCTCCGAACTGGCACGCTCGGTTGTCGATCCGGCGGACGATCTTGATGCGTTGCTCCTCGCGGCGACAAGCGCGGCTGAGGGTGCCATTGTCCACATCCCTCACGTGCTCAGTCACGTGGACCGACAGGCAGCCGATGAACGAGCCGGTTCCAGGCTTCGAGCTGTCGCGAAGCACTTACAGCCGCTTGGCGCATCCTGCACCGCCGGTCCATTCGGGACGGTGAAGGTGCAATGGCCGCTACCCTCCGAACTCCCCTTGGTCAGCATCGTCATCCCCACGCGGGATAAGGTTGAGCTCCTGCGTGCCTGCATGGACAGCGTGCTCACGCGGACAAGCTACGCACGCTATGAGATCCTTGTGGTGGACAACGGCAGCGTCAAGTCCGCAACACTGACGTATCTGGATCAGATGACGATCCACCCTGCGATCCGAGTGCTGCGGTACGACCAGCCCTACAATTATTCGGCGATCAATAATTTCGCGGCGCGATCGGCGACCGGTTCATTCCTCTGCCTGCTGAACAACGACACCGAGGCAGTGGAGAGCGATTGGCTCGACGAGATGATGCGCTACGCGATCCGCCCCGACGTCGGCGCAGTCGGAGCTAAACTTCTGTACGGCGACGGCAGCATCCAGCACGCAGGCGTCGTGATCGGAATTGGGGATGCCGCGGGGCACGCCCACCGCTTCTCACCCGCCGATCAGGCAGGCTATTTCAAGCAGCCGCACGTCGCGCAGTTCGTCAGCGCGGTGACGGCTGCCTGTCTGTTGTCGAAGAGGAAGTTTGAGGCCGTCGGCGGCCTCGATGAACGGAATACCCGCCGTCGCCTTCAACGACGTGGACTTTTGCCTGAAGCTGCAAGCAGCCGGGTGGCGCAACGTCTACGTTCCCCACGCCGTCCTGTTGCGCCATAAATCAAAATCGCGGGGCAATGACGTGTCGCCAAAACCGCGATCGATACGAGCGGGAACTCAGCGTGCTCCAGCAACGCTGGGGAACGAAGGCCTACGAGGACCCGCTACACAATCCGAACCTCGACCGTTACAGCGAGGCCTACGTAATTCGAATCTAGCGGAACTGTCCTTGTCCGAAGGTCGACGGCGGACTGCCGCTAGGAGTTTAGTCCGACCATGCGCATTGCAATCTCTGGCGTGAACCGAGGGATCGGCGAGGGCCTGGCCCGTGCCGCTCTCGATGATGGAGACCAGGTTGTAGCATTCGGCCGGAGCCAACCAGCCTGGGCAGGCAATCATCTCTCGTCTTTCGAGTTTCTTGAATGCGATATGGCGGACCACGATGCCCTCGCGGATGCCTGCGCGCGCGCCTCAGGCCCCGTCGATGCCCTGGTCTGCAGCGCCGCTACCTTTGCCGACGGCGCGGGTACCATCGAATGGTTTCATCCGGACGCGATGCAAGAGGCGTTCGCTGTAAACACGACCGCGCCGTTGATCATGGCGCGATCGCTGAAGAAGAATTTGGAAGCCCGCGAACGTCGCCTCATCGTCATGATGAGCACGGGGAATGCGTCGCTTCAGGGCAATACGACGGGTTCGCTGCTCGGCTACCGCTTGTCGAAAACGGCGCTCAACCAGGCCGTGCGCAATCTCGCGGCGGAATGGGGCCCGCAAGGCTTTACGATCGTTGCGCTTAACCCCGGCTGGGTCAAAACCGACATGGGTGGGCCGGACGCTGAACTCACCGTCGAGGACGCGTCCGCGCAGCTCCTAAATTTCATCCGGAACGTGTCGCGTTCGTTTGACGTGAACGGTTGCTTTGTGAATGCCGATGGCTCACGACTACCGTGGTAATCTCTACCTCGCTCCGTACACCGGATTAGTAGCTTCGGCTGCGCTGGGCGGCGCCTTCCACCTCACCTTTCAACTCTGTGACCAGGGAAAGAATGCAGATTGATGCAGGTACTCAATGCGAAATCGCGAAGCGCTGAATAACGTCGAAGGATGGCTGTCCAACGAGGCAATAATCGTAACGGAACATTTGCTCGCACTGCAGCGCAATAACGGTTGGATCAGCGGCGTTCTGGAGCTTGGAGTATTCAAAGGGAAGTATCTGAGCCTGCTTGCGCAGCAGGTTGCGGAAGCGGATGTTCCGTCGTGGGCGTGGACGCATTCCTCGCACGGCACGGGCTCCGCCTTGAACAGGCGGACAAGCAATATGCGGAGGAAGTCATCCTGAACGGGGTGCGCAGCGTCGCCGGTTCAACGGATAAGGTCACGCTAATCGCCGGTTACACAAACGAAGTGAGCGTCGATCAACTGCGGGCCCTGTGTCCCACAGGGTATAGTTTCATCAGCGTTGATGCAGGTCATGACGCCGAAGACGTCAAACACGATTCCGCAATGGCCGATGCATTGCTCAGCGAGCATGGCGTGGTCGCTTTCGACGACATCTACAATGCGGTTTGCCCGGGCGTTGCGCAGGGCTTCTTCCAGTACATGTCGGGGACGAACCGGGGGCTGGCACCCTTTTCCACGGGCGGCAACAAGGTCTTCGCCTGCCGCCCGGCTTTGCACGCCCAATACTATGGGTTCAGCAAAGAGCTGGCGCGCAACATCAAGCAGGTCGCGCCGGCATTAGGCCGCACGCTGGATCAACTGGTCGCGAATGAGGACAATCATTGGTCCCCGAAGCTTTGCGGCTACGAGATCATCCCGTTCCTGTAGATCCGCTCCTTCTTCGCGGACGCTAGATGCGTTGAGCGAATACGATCATCTGGTTGGGCGTTTGCAGCTGAAAGCTGAACTTCACCACCTTGAACGTCCGTCCGAACAGCGTCTCAAGATAGCGCGGAGGAATGATCGTCGCGCCCCATTGCGGTTCGCCAGGATAGGGCTCGTAGATGAATTCGCCGCGTGCGTAGCGATCCGGCAGCTGTGCGTGGTCTGCGTCTGAGAAGATGCCCATGTCGCCGCCGTGACGCTCCGCAAGGTAAAAACCGGGGCGCATCGTGAATGCAACGACGGACCCTGGCTTCGTCATCTCGATCCAGCGCTCGACGATGTTCTTCGTCAGTTCCTCCGAAGAATGCGTCAGGATCGAATAGGATATGATGAGGTCGACGTCGACGACACCTGTCGGCTGTGCGGACATCCAATCGGTTTCGACCAGATGTCCTGGAAGGCGGCATTCCCGATAAATCGCCTGGAAGTGCGGGTTCGGTTCCAAGGCGTAGAATCGCTCCGCAGGGACGTCCTTGTTTACAAATCGGGAGATCCGTCCCCAGCCCGCGCCGTAATCGGCCACGGTAGCGTCCTGGATCGGCTTGCCCGTAATCGCCTCGTAATTCTGGCGGACCGTCCTCCAAAACCAGGATGCGTCGAGCACGTGGTCGCGGAAGCTGAAGGCACCGGTCGAGTCCTGACGGACCTCGTCGGAGGCCCATCCCGGCAACGCCGCCCTGACCTGCTCAAACCCGGAAAACGAACCGCCGACCAGGAATGCGAACAGTCCGTCGTCGACGTCCTTGAACACCGAATGAAGATCATGAAGCGGACGTGAAGGCTGCTCACAGCGCTTCTCGATCGCACGCATTTCATCGACGAAATTATATTCGAACAGCTTTACTTCGGTTGACATGGAAAATCCGGTTTAGAGGAGTGATTGGGAAAGCGGCGAGGAGCGCCACGGCCGTGAACTCAGGCTTCACGCGGCATCGAGGGTTTCGAGTGCGGCTGCCTCACCCCGGCTATCATAATAGCCGATTGAGCCCTTCGCGAAATAATGGCTGACGACGCTCAGCCGAGTCCGGCTGTGATCGACGCGGGGGCTGCCGCCATGGATCAGATTCTCGTGCCACACCAGGATCTGGCCGGCTTTGGGCCGATAGACGAGCCGCTCGTATCCCTCGGCCTCGATCAGATCGCGGATGGCCTGATCGAAGAGGGCGTAATGCGAGTAGTCGTCATTCTCGACTTTGTGGAGCCCGAGCGGTCCGGCCCTCAAGCTGCCGCTGCGGTGACTGCGGGGATAGACGAACAGTTCGCCTGAATTCTCCTGCACATCCTCAAGCGCACACCAAACGCCGCACATGAAACCCGTGGGATATGCGGTCAGGTGAATCGAATCCTGATGTGCATTTTGCTCGCTGCCATTCACGTAGGTGAGCGTCTGGCAGGCGCACGGCGTGTCCTTGAAGTAATTTTCCAGGAATTCGAGCACCGCAGGGTAAAGCCAAACTGCCCGGCCCGACGGCAACTTCTGGTGTGCCCCCCGAATCCGTTCACTCGAACCAGCCGTGTAGGGCAGGTCGCCACGATCGATTGCGACTGACAACTCCCGTTTGAAATCTTCCACCAGCTCGCTCGGGAGCTGCTCGTGCAGAACGCAGAACCCCCAGCGCAGAAGGTGGCGCTGCGCGGCACCGGCGTCTTTGGCCGGCTCGAGGTTCAATGGAATGTCGTCTTCGAATTCCTCATTGAACCAGGCCCGCGCCGTTCCGTTTCCGTAGGGGAACATTGCGCTGTCAATGATCCGCCCGACAATGGCGGGAGTGCCATGACCGCGCATGTCCTCCGCGACCTGGTGCGCAAGTTTCGTGTCGTTCCTGACGTCAAGGGCCAAGGTCGGAAACTCGATCCGATTTCCGCCTTCAGTAGTCAGCACGGCCTCCACTTGATGGTGACCGTCCGGAACGAGGTGCGTGATCAAGTGAAAATGCACCAAGCGAGTGCCGTCCTGCGATTGCGGCCCCATCGCCTCGCTGGCGGTGAAGCGCCGCTCGCAGCCGGCAAATTTCACTTCGACCGTCATGTCGGATTCGTCCGCGCCCATAACCCAGCCCATGATGCTCAGAAGGCCAAATGCAGCGCCGGGCTTTGCCCGATTGCTGACG
>CAWHBP010000002.1:0-25188 GCA_963827675.1 uncultured Alphaproteobacteria bacterium | reverse complement strand
ATCTGCTCACGCACCTCTCGGGGCTGGGGAACTATTTCGGCTCTCCAATCTATCCTCGCCTTGAACGTGAGGGACGAACAGTAACAGATTATATGCAGGCGGTTCTGCAGGATGAGCCGAGGTTACCGATCGGCTCCGCCTACGGTTACAGCAACAACGGCTACGTGCTTCTCGGAGCTGTGATCGAAAGCATCCTCAACAAGGATTACTTCACGGCAGTTGAGGAGCTCGTCTATCGGCCTGCGGGTATGCGGCAAACGTCGCACACGAGCACTGATCGGCTCGGACGAAATGACGCCCGTGGCTACACGAAGGGCTGTTCCGCCAGGCCGCCTTCACAATGCACGCCTCAGCCGAAGTGGGAGCCTGTCAGCGGCGGTTTGCGCGGCACGCCGGCCGGCGGTGTTTATTCGAGCGTGCCTGACTCGCTCAGTTCACCCGTGCCTTGAGGACGGGCCGGCTGGTCCGGCCGAATACCCTGAAGCTAATGACGCGACGTCATGTCGACGAAATGCCGCCTGGAGGACCGATCCAGGGTTACGGGTACGGCTTCGGGCTACTCCGCGTGAACGGGGTGGAGACCTTCGGACATAATGGCGGTACGCGGGGAGCGACGAGCCAGCTCGATATGGTGTCGAAGCCGGCGCTCACCACGATCGTTTTGACGAATGTCGATAATGCTCAGCGAGCAGTGTCCGGCATTCTTCGCCGCGCACTGCTCGCCTAAGTTCCAGTCTTAATCGAAAAGCTTCGCGAAACGCCGCTTCTCGCGGTTGCGCCACGCACCGCGGTGCCAGGCGTCGCTGGCGAGCAGCGGAAGGACGCTGGTCGCCTCTGCGAACACCATCTGTTCCATGGCGGTCGAGACCTTGCCCCAGCTCGCTGCTTCCTGGAGCGTCGAAGGAGAGCAGGCGCCGTCGCGCACGTCGGCGACCGTGATCTGTACTGCGTACTTGTGCACTTCGACGTCGTGGTGGCCGAGGATTTCGGCGCAAACGACGGTGTCCTGCGTGAAGTTCTTCGGAACGCCGCCACCGATCATCAGAAGCCCGGTGGTGCCAGCCTTGATCTTGATGTCGGTGACCTCGCGGAAGTCGGCGATCCTCGAGGACCATGTAATGCCCGCCGCGCTTCATCGCATCGACCTGATGCTTGACGAGGCCGAAGCCGGCCGAATGAATGACGAAGGCCGGGCAGAAGATCGGCACGTCATGCTCGTAGGCGAGCTGGACGAGGCTGCCCTGCTTCTTGGCGTTGCCCTCGCTCAGCCATTTCCCCATCTCGCGAATGAACGCGCGGCTCGAGTAGGCGCGCGGCTCCAGGCTGTCGGCGATCTTGCCGATCGTGAAGTCGCAATCCTGAAGCTGCTGCTCGTCGATGTAGGTGTCGTAGATGCGGTCGATGTAGAGCGAACGCAGCGTATCATCGTCAGGAATTTCATTGGCTTGGTAGTGTTTGTGCCCAAGCGCTTCGAAGAAATCCATGTCGACGATCGAGGCGCCAGTGGCGACGATCGCGTCGACCATGTTGGACTTCACGAGCTCGGCATAGAGATCCATGCAGCCGCCGGCCGAGGTCGAGCCCGCGATCACCAGGATGATCGAGCAGTCCTTGTCCTCGAGCATCGTGTTGTAGATGCCGGTCGCCCGCGACAGGTCGCGGCTGGTGAAGCTCATCTTGCCCATCGAATCGATGATCGGGCGCGCATCGAACTTGGTGATGTCGATATGCTCGATCGGGCTCGAAAGAAGCTCGGCCTTGCGCGTGTCGTTGATGCGCTCTGCGTCCTGAACCTTGTTCAGCGTGTCCGTTTCCATCTTCATGCTCCAGCGGTTGCCGCGCCTAATAGTCGCGACATCAATAAAGGGCATGTCGTTTTGTTGCGGGGGACAGCCTCACCCCGTCGGACCTCCCGCCGGAGCGGGAGGGTTTTTAGAGCGTCACGACGTTCGAGCGGGCCGGCGCCTGGCTTGCGTAAAGCGTCGCCATAGGCTCGTCGTCGACGGTCTCGGTGCGCTCCGCGCCAAAGCCGTTGAATGCTGTACGCATCGCGCATCCGTAGGCGCCGAGCATGCCGACTTCGATATAGTCGCCGGCATCGACGTCGGCCGGAAGCTGGAACGGCCCGGCCATATGGTCGAGGTCGTCGCACGTCGGGCCGTAGAAGCTGAAGTCCATCGGGCGAACCTTCGAGCCGCCCTCACGGACGAGCTCGACGGATAGCGCCAGCCGATGTGCGCAGCGTCGAAGAGAGCCCCGTAGGCGCCGTCGTTGATGTAGAGCTCGCTTCCGCGGCGCTTTTCGACGCGAACGAGAAGGCTCGCATATTCCGCGCACAGCGCGCGGCCCGGCTCGCACCACAGTTCGGCTGAGTAGCTGATCGGCAGCGCTTCGAAGGTCGAGTGAATGACCTCGAAATAAGCTTCGAGCGGCGGGGGCTCCATCCCTGGATAGGTCGACGGGAATCCGCCGCCGACGTCGACGATGTCGACCGTGACCGAAGCCTCGACAATCGCATCGCGAACGCGGCCCATGGCCTCGGCATAAGCGGCCGGCGACATCGTCTGGCTGCCGACGTGGAAGCAGATGCCGAGCGCGTCGGACGCCTGACGGGCGGCGAACAGCAGTGCGCTTCATCTCCTCCGGCTCGCGCCGAACTTGGCGCCGAGGCTGAGCTTCGCATGCTCCGATGTTCACCTGAAGGCGGACGAGCAGGTTGAGATCGGTCGCGGCAACGCCGTCTGTGGAGGTCGCGCGGACGATCTTCTCCAGCTCCTCGATCGTATCGAGGCTGAAGGTCCGCACATTATGATCGAAATAGGCCTCGGCGATGGCTTCCTCGGCCTTCACCGGGTGCATGAAGCACAGCACGGCTTCCGGAAGCGTCTCGTGCGACCAGGCGAACTTCGCCGATCGACGCCACGTCATAGTGCGAGACGCCTTCTTCCCACAGGATCTGCAGCAGCGTCGGGCGAGGGATTTGCCTTCACCGCATAGAGCGAGCGGCCCGGGAAATTCTCCACGAAGAAGCGGGCGGCGCGGCGCGCAGCATGCGGACGGAGAAGCGTCACCGGCTGGACCGGACGGCTCTTAGCGATGTCGGCACCCACGTTGCCGGAGGGGCGGCCGCTAGCCCCAGCGCGCGATGATGCTTGTGCAACTCAAGGGACCTCCAACTGGGTAGTTCGACGAAAGAGCTGCCTTGCGGTTGGAAGTCCCATGGGGCAGCGGAGGCGCGATATATGGACGGGGGTCCGGTGAGTAAAGAATTTTTGGCGTTCTGCGGCCATTTCAAGGAACTTTTGTCGTCAAACTGCAACGGTTTGATCGAAAGGACATGAAGATCAACGAGCTTGGATGGAGCTGTCATCGTCACTCGCGACGATGTCGTAGCCGCGTCGGAGCGGATTTCTGGCCTGGTGGAGCGGACGCCGCTCATCGAGAGCGAGGTCGGAGGCGCCCGCTCTGGCTGAAATGCGAATGCTCTGCAGACCGGCGGCGCCTTCAAGCTGCGCGGAGCGACCAACCGGCTGCTCCAGCTATCGGCGGAGGAGCGGAAACGCGGCGTGGTCGCTTTCTCGTCGGGGAATCATGCGCGGGGAGTGGCGATCGCCGCCCGGCGGCTGGGAATCAGGGCCATCATCGTCATGCCCGCCGACGCTCCGCACGGTGAAAGTCGAGGGCACGCGCGCCGAAGGCGCGGAGATCGTCTTCTACGATCGGCGCACCGAGAGCCGCGAAGCGATTGCTGCGCGTATCTGCCGAGGAGACCGGAGCGACCGTCGTCCCGAGCTTCGACGACCCGCGCGATCGTGGCAGGGCAGGGCACGGCCGGGCGTCGAGATCGTCGACCAGCTCGGACGTGCGCCACCGCCGCATCGTGGTTCCGTGCGGCGGCGGCGGACTGGCGGCGGGAATTGCGCTTGCCGTTGCCCGGACGCCGCGATCGTCATCGTCGAGCCCGAAGGCTGGGACGACATGGCGCGCTCGCTCGAGGCCGGGAGAGATCGTTCCGGTCGCCCCGGACGCGCCGCCGACACGATCCTGCGACGCGCTCCAGACTCCGCGGGTCTCGCCGATCACCTTCGGCATCCTCCGCGAGCGTCGCGCCACGGCTCTGTCGGTGACCGACGATGAGGCCGCGGAGGCGATGCGCTTCGCCTGGCAGCGCGCATCAGCTTGTCGTCGAGCCGGGCGGAGCGGTCGCGCTGGCGGCGCTCCTGGCGGGGAAGGTCGCGTCGCGGACGGCACCGTCGTGGTCGTCTGTCGGGCGGGAATGTCGATCCGGCGCTCCACGCGCGGATCGTCGGCGCGGCTCAAGCGGCGCTGCGCGGCCGATATTCGCCGGGCTCGACGCAGTCGGGGCTCGAGCGCTCGACCGCCTTGGTCAGCGCCTCGAGCTCGGCGGCCAGGGTCTGGAGCTCCGCGGACGAAGAACCGGCGCTCGCCTCGGCGACGGCCTCGGACGCTTCGATGCAGGGTCTCGAGCATCATCGCGATGCACGGCAGGATCGTTTCCTCGATCCGCTCGAAGGCCTCGTCGAGACGCGCTTGCTGCTCGCGAGTTCGGCATGCGAGAGACTATGGCCACGTTCAGGGTTAAGTTTTGGTGAAATTGACGAGCGAATGGACAATTTTGATCGACTGCGCATGGCGATGGCGATGATCGCGGCGTGATCCTGCTCGGCGGGGGCGTGAAGCTCGCTCTCGGCTGATCAGACTCAGCGCCGCGGCGGGTCTGATGATTGTCGCCGCCGCTCGTCCTGGTCATGAACGTGATGATCTGGACGAGTTGAGCTAGGCGGGCCTCTAGAATTGGGAGGGTAGAATGGATTGGTGCAACATTGGCGGTCGGCTGGCGTTCCAACACTAGCCGCTGCGCAGCCCCCGCCGCCGGTCCAGACCTGTCGGCATGGCAGCTGTCTCGACCCGCAACGCTGCCGATGCTCGTCAGACCGATCCCATCTCAGATCATCCGCCCTCATGTGTACGCGCGCCCCGCAGTGCACGGTGTCGTACTCGCCGCCGCCCTCCGCGCCGCGCCGACCCATGCGGGCGCACGCCCTGTCGACCAGATGTCGTCTTGCGCACGCTATCGAGTTACGCTTTGCGCAAGATAATGTCGACATAATTCGGCATTCGCCCGGTCTCGCCGACCACTCGTGAGCGAAGTCGAGCTGCCGGAGATCGCTTGCGCTTTACCCGACGCCGTTGCCGAGGGAGTTACGGCCTGTCAGTCAACCTGAGCGCGTCAGCCGCTGACGGCGGCAGTCATGAACGTGATGATCTGGACGGTATGAGTGGCTTGATCGGGTCGGTCGCCCAGCCGCATGTCGAGATAGTCGTCGACCGACTTCATCAACAATCGTGCTCGTTGGCGAAGAAGTGGTTGGCGCCCGGGATCGTGTCGTGCTTGATGGTGATGTGGCGCTGGGTGCGCAGCTTGTCGACCAGCTTCTGGACCGCGCTCGGAGTCACCACCTCGTCGGCCTCGCCCTGGATGATGATGCCCGAGGAGGGGCAGGGGGCGAGGAAGCTGAAATCGTACATGTTGGCCGGCGGCGCGATCGAGATGAAGCCGCGGATCTCGGGGCCGGCGCATCAGCAATTGCATGCCGATCCAGGCGCCGAAGCTGACGCCCGCGACCCAGGTGGTCTCGGCCTCGGGATGGATCTGCTGGACCCAGTCGAGCGCGCTGGCCGCGTCCGACAGCTCGCCGATGCCATTGTCGAACACGCCCTGGCTCTTGCCGACTCCGCGGAAATTGAAGCGCAGGGTCGCGAAGCCGCGCCTGACGAACGTCTGATACAGCAATTGCACGATCTTGTTGTTCATCGTGCCGCCGGCCTGCGGGTGCGAATGGAGGATCATCGCGACCGGCGCGCGGGGGCGGGTGCCGGGGTGAAAACGGCCTTCGAGGCGGCCCTCGGGGCCGGGAAAAATGACTTCGGGCATGGGCTCTCGTGCTCGCGTGACGACAGGCCGCACGCGCAGGTGCGACGCGCGGGTGAGCCTATATAGGGTTGGCGCATTGTCTGGCAATCGGCGGGAAGCCCGAGCTTTCGAGCGCTCCGATACGAATCTACCTCGACCATGCTGCGACCACGCCGGTCATCCCCGAGGCGCGCGGAGGCCTTTGCGCGACGCCCTCGAGGCGTGGAGCCAACCCCAATTCGCCGCATGGCGAGGGACGGAACGCCGCGCGGCCTGCTCGAGGCCGCGCGGAGCGAGATCGCTGAGGCGCTTGGCTGGCGGCATGACGTCATTTTCACCTCGGGCGCGAGCGAGGCGGTCGAGATCGCCGCGCGGCGGGCGAAGCATCGCCGGGCCGGGCCCATGGCGCGACCGAACATGCGATCGTGCCGTTCGCGATGGGCGACGCGGTCGGACGGTCATCCCGGTCGACGCGCAACGGACTGATCGACGAGCAGGCGCTCGACGCGATGCTGGCGCAGGGGCCGGCGCTGGTCGCCATCCAGCACGTCAACAATGAAACCGGCGTCATCCAGCCGATCGACCGCATCGCGGCCAAGGTCCGCGCCGCCGGGCTCGCTGCTGCTCGCCGATTGCGCGCAGTGCGCGGGCAAGCTGCCGCTTCCGGACGCCGATTTCATCGCCATCTGCGCGCACAAGCTCGGCGGGCCGCCGGGCGTCGGCGCCCTGCTGGTCAAGGATCTGGCGACGCTCGAAGCCGTGCGGCGGGCAGGAGCAGGGCTATCGCCGCGGCACCCAGGACGTGCCCGGCGCGCTCGGCGTTCGCGGCCGCGCTGGCAGCGCGCCCTACGACATGGACCGGCTGGCTCACTTCGCGCGTCGCCTCGATGAGGGCGTGAACGAAGCCGGCGGGGTCGATCATCGCGCGAGGACGCGCCGCGCATCGCCGACCATCGGCGCCATCGCGCTGCCGGGCGCAACCAGCATGGCGATGCTGGTCCAGCTCGACCTTGCCGGGATTGCGGTCTGCGGCCGGGCAGCGCCTGCTCGTCGGGCAAGCCTGAAGGCGAGCCACGTGCTCGCGGCCATGGGCGTCGAGCCGGAGATCGCGGCGCGGCTATCCTTCGGATCAGCTTCGGGCCGGACACGAGCGAGGCCGACGTCGACCGCTTCCTCGCCGAATGGCGGCGACTCGCCGAGCGAAGCGGTCGCGCGGCGGCATGATCTATCTCGATTACCAGGCGACGACGCCGCTGGCGCCCGAAGTCGCCGACGCGATGCAGCCGTGGGCGGCGGACCGGTTCGCCAATCCGCACTCGCCCTCGCGCTGGGGCCGCGAGGCGGACGCCGCGATCGAGCATGCGCGCGCGACCAGGTCGAGGAGGCATCGGGCTCGACGGCGGCAGCGTCGCCTTCACCGGGAGCGCGACCGAGGCGATCAACTGGGCGCTCGAAGGGAACGATGGAGAAAGCGCTGGCGACAAGCCGGAGCGCAACCGGATCGTCACCGTCGCGACCGAACATGCCGCGGTGCTCGACACGTGCGAGTGGCTTGCGGCCGACGGGTTCGACCTCACCGTCTTGCCGGTCAGGCGAGACGGCCTGGCTCGACCTCGAGCTGCTCGAGAGGCGAGCTCGACGACCGGACCGCTGCTGGTCGCGGTCATGCTGGTCAACAATGAGATCGGGGTCATCCAGCCGGTCACCGAGATCGCGCGCATGGCGCATGGCGTCGGCGCGCTGATGCTGTGCGATGCGGTGCAGGGCTTTGGCCGGATCGCATATCCCGGACGGGCCCGATCTCGTCGCCGTCTCCGCCCACAAGATCCACGGCCCGAAGGGCATCGGCGCGCTTGTGGATGCGCAAGGGCGCCGAGCCCGCGCCGCTGATCCACGGCGGCGGGCAGGAGCGGGGCATGCGCTCGGGGACGCTGTCGCCGGCGCTGTGCGTCGGCTTTGGCGCGGCGGCGAAGCTCGCGCGCGAGCGCATGCGACCGCGACCATGATCATGTCGCAGCGCTTGTGGGCAGCTGCGCGTCGCACGCGCTCGGACCCGACTGGACCATCAACGGCAGCATCGACCGCCGCTACCACGGCAATCTCAATATCCGCCGCGACGGCGTCGACGCGCGCTCGGCTGATCGCCGACCTGCGCGACATCGCCTTCTCGCTTGGGCAGCGCCTGCGCCAGCGGTTCGGGACGGCCAAGCCATGTCCTCCGGGCGCTCGGGCTCGACTATCGCGCAGGCGCGCTCGTCGATCCGCCTCGGCTTCGGCCGCTACACGACGCAGAAGGAGCTGGTCGAAGCGTGCCAGCAGATCGCCGCGGCAGCGCGGCGCGCAGGAGCATCGTCGACGCGTGACCTTGGTGCGTTTCTCTCCGGGCCGACGGAAGCCTCGACAAGGAAATCGAAGCGGACCGGGGCGAGCGGCTGCTCGACGTCGCCTGGGCGGCGCGCGCAGCCGCTCGAAGGCGCGTGCGAAGGCGTAATGGCCTGCTCGACCTGCCACGTGATCGTCGACCGCGAGGATTTCGAGCAAGCTCCCGCCGGCGAGCGAAGAGGAAGAGGATTTGCTCGACCTTGCGGCGCATGCGGCGCGGACGTCGCGGCTCGCGTGCCAGATCATCCTTACGGACGACCTCGAAGCCTCGAGTGTCACGCATTCCGCCAGGCGCGACGAACTGGATGGGCCGGTGACCTCGCTCGATCGGCGGACACTTATCGAGTGCGTTCGCTGCAGTCGGTGCGGTCCGTTGCTGCGCTGGTGGCGAAACGCTTTCCTGAAGCGCTAGCTTCTTAACGCCCCGGCGGCAGCGGAACACCGACGCGCGTGTCCGGGGCGTCTTGGCCCTCTTGTCTCGACGCTCGGTCAGCTCTGCGATCCGAAGCGTTTCCAACTGATCCAATCCGAGCGCACCTCGACGGGCGGTGTCGAGCAACCGGAACGATCGGCCGCCGCCTGCCTGAACTCGGCCAGAGAGACGCCGCGGTTGAGATCGAGATCTGCCGCTGCAACCGGCTGAGGAATATTGAGCGAGCGCGTACCGAGCCGCGCCCTGAGGGCGGGAGCTATCGTCGCCCCTGCGGCGCGAACGGCGTTCCTCTGCCGCTTGCTTGGGATCGGGCTTCTGGCCGCGCTGTAGCCGCATCCTCGAGTTGACCTGGATCTCGGGAGCAACCTGCCACTCGTAATGCGGCGAGCTCGTCAGGATCGATCTCACCATTATGGTCCGCTGTCGAGCCTGCGCGAAGAATCGCTCGGCATCAGCTTGAATCTCATCTGGCGTCAGGGCGCTGTCACGGTTGCGGTCGGCCTGGCGGAACCAGTTCGCGAGCGTGTTTTCGCCGCTCGTGCCTTGGGAACGAAAGGCTCGTCCCATCGGGCTGATGAAGGGCGCCCAAGCATGCCGCTCACGACCGTAATGGTCTGCTGTTCCGGTTGAGCCGCAGCGGCGAGAATCGGAGCAATAGCGCGCTTATGGACATCAGTGAGTGAAGTTCTCCGGATCGCGTGAATGGCCAATGAAGAAGCCCCGTCCTGACATTAACTTGCACGAAGCCAGTCCTGACCCATATGCGCCGCCGGAAGTCGGCGGACGGCGCTGTCGCCAACCTGGTCAGATCCGGAAGGAAGCAGCCACAACGATTTCGTGCCGGGTCGTCGGCTTCCACCTTCACCCGCAGCTTGTCCGGGGAACAAGCGAGGATGGAGGTCGCAATGCGCGGCCTCACCCCCTAAACCGCTCTAGATGAACGACGACGAATTCGCTGGGCCTCGGGCTCGACCTTCCAGAGCAGCCGCAGCAACCCGCCGGCGCGTCGCCGTATCGCGTGCTCGCCCGCAAATACCGGCCGCAGACCTTCGACGAGCTGATCGGCCAGGACGCGATGGTGCAGACGCTCGCCAATGCGATCGAGCGCGGGCGGATCGCCCACGCCTTCCTGCTCACCGGCGTGCGGGGCGTCGGCAAGACCTCGACCGCGCGCCTGATCGCCAAGGCGCTCAACTGCATTGGGCCGGACGGGCAGGGCGGCCCGACGATCACCCCGTGCAACGTGTGCGAGCCGTGCCGGGCGATCGCCGAGGGGCGGCATATCGACGTCATCGAGATGGACGCCGCCAGCCACACCGGCATCGACGACATCCGCGAGATCATCGACGCGGTCCGCTACGCCTCGGTCAGCGCGCGCTACAAGATCTACATCATCGACGAAGTCCACATGCTTTCCAAGAACGGCGTTCAACGCGCTTGCTGAAAACTCTCGAGGAGCCGCCTGAGCATGTGAAGTTCCTGTTCGCGACGACCGAAGTGGACAAGGTGCCGGTGACGGTCCTGTCGCGCTGCCAGCGCTTCGACCTGCGGCGCATCCCGGCCGAGAAGCTCGCCGCGCATTTCGCCGAGGTGGCGAAGGCGGAAGGCGTCGAGGTCGAGCCCGAAGCGCTTGGCGATGATCGCCAGGGCCGCCGAAGGCTCGGCGCGCGACGGCCTGTCGATCCTCGACCAGGCGATCGCCCATGGCGCGGGCACGGTCACGGTGCGGCCAAGTCCGCGACATGCTCGGCCTCGCCGACCGCGGCCGCATCCGCCGGCTGCTGGAGACCGTGCTCGCGGGGGACGCGACTGGGCGCTTGAGCAGCTCGACGAGGCGCACGAGCTCGGGCATCGACCCGACGCAGCTTGCTTCGCGGCCTGATGGAGAGCCTTCACTCCGCAACCCGCGCCAAGGCCGGGGCGACGGCCGATGCGCTGCAATCCGCCGAGGAGCGGATGCCGCGGCCGAGATGGCTCGGCAGCTGTCCTGGGGCACGATCCACCGCCTGTGGCAGATGCTGCTCAAGGGCCTGCAGGACGTCGAGATCGCGCCCGACCCGCGCGAGGCGGCGGAGATGGCGCTGCTGCGGCTGATCCATGCCGCCGACCTGCCCGACCCCGCGCACTGATTGCCCGGCTGAGCGGGGAGGGGGCCAGCGTGACGTCGCAGGCAGCCGCGCCGCGTCCGTCGGGACCGCGACGGCGCAGCTCCCGCCGATTTCCGACGCTCGATCAAGCTGCTCGAGCAGCAGCGGCAAGCACCAGCTCGCGCAGCAGCTGCACGACCAGGTCGGCCTGGTCCGCTTCGCGCCGCCCGAGCTGGCGTTGAAGCCCATGCGGCCGCTCGGCGGCGACTGGCCGCGCGACGCTCGCACCTGCTCTCAAGGCTGCGACCGGCGCCGACCTGGCAGATGACGCTGTCCGACGAGGCGGGCGAGCCTTCGCTGCTCGACCAGGAGAAAATCGCCGAGGAGACGCGTTCGCGCCGACGTCCTTGCCGATCCCAATGTCGCCGCGGTGATGGATGCGTTCCCCGATGCCGAACTCGAATCCTTTTCAACCAAAGGCGCCTGACATGCCCGAAATGCCCGACTTCGACGAGATCATGAAGATGGCCGCACAACGCGCAGGCCGAACTGCAGAAGGCGCAGGACAATCTCGACAAGATCGAGGTCGAGGGCGCAGCCGGCGGCGGGCTGGTCAAGATCCGCGCCACCGCCAAGGGCCGGATCCTCGGCGTCGACATCGACGAGAGCCTGCTGGCGCCGTCCGAGAAAGGCGACGCTCGAGGATCTGATCGCCGCCGCGCTCAACGATGCTCGCGGCAAGGCCGACGCGGCCGCGGCCACGCGAAATGCAGAAGATGCACGAGCGGCCTGCAGCTGCCGCCGGGCTTCAAGCTTCCGTTCTAAGGGTGGAAAACCAGGGCAGACGGCCGCTCGCACTAACTGGCGCCGCCAACTCCCGTACTCTCCCGAAGGATCTCCGCGACCCCATGGCCGCCCAATATGCCTATGTCATGAAGGACATGACCAAGTCCTTCCCCGGCGCGCAGAAGCCGGTGCTGAACCACATCAACCTGCAATTCTATCACGGCGCCAAGATCGGCATCGTCGGCCCCAACGGCGCCGGCAAGTCGACGCTGATGAAGATCATGGCCGGCATCGACACGGACTTCCAGGGCGAGGCCTGGCCGGGCGAGAATGTCACCGTCGGCTATCTGCCGCAGGAGCCGCAGCTCGACCCAACCAAGAATGTGCTCGAGAACGTCAAGGACGGCGCGCGCGAAGTCGCCGACATGGTCGACCGCTTCAACGCCATCTCGGCCGAGATGGGCGATCCCAAGGACGACACCGATTTCGACGCGCTGATGGAGGAGATGGGCGAGCTCCAGGGCAAGATCGACGCGGTCGACGGCTGGACGCTCGACAACCAGCTCGAGGTCGCGATGGAGGCGCTGCGCTGCCCGCCGTCGACTGGTCGGTCGAGAACCTCTCGGGCGGTGAGAAGCGCCGCATCGCGCTCACCCGCCTGCTGATCCAGAAGCCCGTCGATCCTGCTGCTCGACGAGCCGACCAACCACCTCGACGCCGAGAGCGTCCAGTGGCTCGAGACAGCACCTCAAGGAATATGCCGGGCGCGGTGCTGATGATCACCCACGACCGCTACTTCCTCGACAATGTGGTGAGCTGGATCCTCGAGCTCGATCGCGGGAAATACTTCCCCTACGAGGGCAATTATTCGACCTACCTCGAGAAGAAGTCCAAGCGGCTCGAGCAGGAGGACCGCGAGGAATCCGGGCGCCAGAAGGCGATCAAGGACGAGCTCGAGTGGATCCGGCAGGGCGCCAAGGCCCGCCAGACCAAGTCGAAGGCGCGTATCGCCAAGTTCGACCAGCTCGTCGCCGCGCAGGAAAAGCGCATTCCCGGGCAAGGCCGAAATCCTGATCCAGGTGCCCGAGCGCCTTGGCGGCAAGGTCATCGAGGTCAACAACGTCTCAAAGGCCTATGGCGACAAGCTGCTGTTCGATGACTTGTCGCTTCACGCTTCCGCCGGGCGGCATCGTCGGCGTCATCGGGCCCAACGGCGCGGGCAAGTCGACCCTGTTCAAGATCATCACCGGCGCAGGAGACAGCCCGACGCGGGCGAGGTCGACATCGGGCCGACCGTGCACCTGGGCTATGTCGACCAGAGCCGCGACCACCTCGACGGCTCGAAGAACGTCTGGGAGGAGATCTCCGACGGGCTCGATTACATGAAGGTCAACGGCCACGACCAGTCGACGCGGGCCTATGTCGGCGCCTTCAACTTCAAGGGCCAGGACCAGCAGAAGAACGTCGGCAAGCTGTCGGGCGGCGAGCGCAACCGCGTCAACATCGCCAAGATGCTGAAGCGCGGCGGCAACGTCCTGCTGCTCGACGAGCCGACCAACGACCTCGACGTCGAGACGCTGGGCGCGCTCGAGGAGGCGATCGAGAATTTCGCCGGCTGCGCCGTGGTCATCAGCCACGACCGCTTCTTCCTCGACCGGCTGGCGACGCACATCCTGGCGTTCGAAGGCGACAGCCACGTCGAATGGTTCGAAGGCAATTTCGCAGGCCTATGAGGAAGACAAGATCCGGCGCCTCGGCGAGGAAGCGACGCGGCCCCACCGCACGACCTATCGGAAGCTGACCCGGTAAGCTGACTGTGGGGGAACCGGTCTTCTTCCCCACGGAAGCCGAGTTCCGCTGCTGGCTCGCGTCTAATCACGAAACAGCGCCAGAGCTGCTCGTCGGCTTCTGGAAGAAAGGCAGTGGCAAGCCTTCGATCGACTGGCCGCAGGCGCGCGACCAGGCTCTCTGTTACGGATGGATCGACGGCGTGCGTAAGTCGCTGGGCGAAGACGCGTACACCATCCGCTTCACGCCGCGGCGCAAGCGCAGCATCTGGAGCAACGTCAATCTGGAGCGCTTCGAGGCGCTGAAAGCCGACGGGCAGATGACAGCGGCGGGCGAACGTGCCCTCGCCGAAAGCACGGGGCCGAAGGGCGTCTATGCCTATGAGAAGCCCCTGACTGCCTTATCAAAGGACGACGAAGGGCAATTTCGCGCGAACAGTGCCGCCTGGGCCGACTGGGAGAAACGGCCGCCCAGCTACCGCAAGGTCGTCCAGCACTGGGTTACGAGTGCAAAACGTCCGGAAACGCGAGCAAAGCGGCTTGCGACTCTGATCGAGTGCAGCGCTGCAGGTGAGAAGATTCCGGGTTATGACATCGGCGCAAGAAGTGAGCCGCGCTGACCCCGCTACCCATGATCACGAGCATGTGGCCAGTGGCATCCTTTGCCGAATTGGCTCGGGCCTGAGCTTTTCGACCATGGGCGCATTGCTCAAGCTCGCGTCCATGGAAGGACTGAATGCCCCCGAGTTGGTCTTCTATCGCTCGCTATTCAGCTTGCCGGTGGTCCTGCTGTTCGTGCTCAAGCGGGAAAGCCTTGCGGCTCTCCGTCCCAACAATCCGCTGGCTCACGTCTGGCGGAGCGGTCTCGGGCTTCTATCGATGGGGCTCACGTTCCAGGCGCTGATCCTGCTGCCACTCGGGGATGCGACGGCGATCAACTTCACCGCGCCGATCTTCGCGACGATCCTTTCCTTCCTCATCTTGAAGGAGGACGTGCGCCTCCATCGATGGGCGGCTGTGCTGGTGGGATTTATCGGCGTGCTCGTCATCGCCCGGCCCGGCGGGTCGAGCCTCCCGGCCCTGGGAGTCGCCATCGCGCTCGTTGGGGCGCTGGGGCAGGCGGGTGTGACCACGACGCTTCGCCAAATCCAGCGCAGCGAGAATCTCTCGGCGATCGTGTTCTGGTTCGCAGTGGCCGGAGTCGTGGTCGGCGGCCTGCTGATGCCGATCTTCGGACATGTGCATGGAGCGCGAGCCATGGTTTATGTTGTGGCGGGCGGCCTGGCGGGCGGTTTGGGCCAACTCTTCATGACCGCGTCTCTGCGAGCACCGGTCTCGGTCGTGACCCCGTTTGATTACCTGCAGATCGTCGCGGCGACCCTCTACGGCTGGCTACTGTTCTCGGACGTGCCGACCTTACCCACAGCGCTTGGCGCGGCACTGATCGCGGCGAGCGGCCTGTACACCGCATGGCGGGAGCATCGCCGTCGCGTGAGGCAGGCGGCCGCCGCAGTCCCGGCGGTATGACCGCAAGTTTGGCTCAGCGCAGTCTTTTGACCAGGAGCCGGCCGTCGTCGCCGCTCTTCACCTCGAAGTTGGGCACGGCCTTGATGAGGTCGGACAGGCGGGTGAATCCGTAATTGCGGGCCGCGAAGCTCGATACGGCCTTGGCGCGCTGCCCGAGCTCGGACAGGGGCGTATAGCCCTCCTCGTCGCGCTTCGACGCCTTGTACGCCGAACCCAGCACCTGAAGCAGCTCCGTGTCGACGGGACGCTGGCCCTTGCCCGCTGCGGGCTGCTCCAGATCTTCGTCCTCCAGGGCCAGCGCACCGACGTCGAAAAAGCGTGTACAGGCCTGCTGGAAGGACACGGGCGTTTTCGCAGTGCCGAATCCGTAGACGTCCAGGCCGTCTTCGCGGATCCGCTGTGCGAGCGGAAGGAAGTCGCTGTCGGACGACATAATCCCGAATGCGTCGACGTTGCCCCGGTAGAGCAGGTCCATCGCGTCGATCGTCATGCGCATATCTGTCGCGCTCTTGCCTTTTACGACGTCGAACTGCTGCATCGGCACAATCGAATGCGTGCCGGTCAGATTGCCCCAGTTTTTAAGGCTTGCCTTGGCCCAATTTCCGTAGGCGCGGCGGATATTGATGGTGCCGAGCTCGCCAAGGACCAGCAGCACTTCATCGAGATGGTCTGGCGAGGCGTTGTCCGCGTCGATCAGCAGGGCGACGTTATGTTCGTGTTCGACGCTGCGCTCTCGCATTCCGAGTCCTTTTTTCGCTCTCTAGCGCAGCGTCGCGCAATGACCACAGCCCGGCGCGCAAGTGTTTCGGACCTGAACGCCAGATGATCGGTGCGGGAACGAAACGCCCTCTTGCGCACTAATAGCTGCTACAGGGGGCCAGTTGTCGAAGGGATGAGACGATGAGGAAGATCGGACTTGCGGTATTCGCCGCTGGCAGCTTGGCCGCAGCCGGCTGCACGACTTATCCGAACCAGTACGGCTACGACCCGTATTATGGTAACCAAGGTTACAATCAGGGTTACACCTATGACAGCCAGGGCCGTCGCATTGCGACCGGTGCCGCAATCGGCGGTGCTGCGGGCGCGGTTGCCGGCGCGGTTATTCCGGGCGTCAGCCCCATCGGCGGTGCAGTTGCAGGCGCTATTCTTGGCGGCGTGCTCGGCGCAACCGTGAATGGCCGCCAATACTATCGTGATACGCGCGGCTATTGCTATTACGTCGACCAATATGGCCAGCCGCACTACAGCTACGACGTTCGCTGCTAAGTCAGTTGTTTAGCACCTGTTCTTAAGTTTTGCCGGTTAGACGGGGCGGAAGGATCTTCCGCCTCGTCGAGCACCCACAGCTCGCCGTCGCGGATGGAAAAGTGACATCCAAGGACGACCAGCGATCGCTTGTTCTCCCGCTCCGCGACGAACGGGAACGTTCGCAAATTGGCCATGCTCTGCCGGATCGCGGCCTCCTCAAGCAGCCGCTGAGCGTCTTCGCCGGTCCCTCGCTCGCGGGCGATGGCCTCGGCGGGCTCGTCGATCTGGCTCATCCATCGGTGAATGAAGCCCCCTTCGCCTGCAGGTGCATTGTGGAACTTGCCGGTCAGCGCCGCCGAGATGCCGCCGCATCCTTCGTGGCCCATGACGACGATCTCGGGAACGTTGAGCTGCGTGACGCCGAACTCAATCGCTGCGGATACGCCGTGCCGGCCACCATTCGCTTCGTACGGGGGCACCAAATTCGCTACGTTGCGAACGACGAAGATCTCGCCGGGGTCGGTATCGAAGATGATCGCGGGATCGGCCCTGCTGTCGGAGCACGCAATGATCACGGCCCTGGGCGACTGGCCTTCGGCAAGCTGCTGCCATTGCTGGCGGGTCGCGCTGGATTGATTGGCGCGGAAGCGGCGATAGCCATCGATCAAGTTGCCGAAGCCGCGCATCGTTTCCCCCTTGCTCGTCGCGCCCGGTTAGTCCGTGGGGGAAGGGGTGGCAAGCACTGCCCGCAGTCGCTATCTGGCCCGGCATGAACGCCCCCGCCGCACTTCTCCCCAAGCAGCGCAAGCCCGACTGGATCCGGGTCAAAGCGCCGGTCAGCGAAGGCTATCACGCCACGCGCAGGCTGATGCGCGACCTCAACCTCGCGACGGTGTGCGAGGAGGCGGCTTGCCCGAACATCGGCGAATGTTGGACCAAGAAGCACGCGACGGTGATGATCCTGGGCGACACGTGCACGCGCGCCTGCGCCTTCTGCAATGTGAAGACCGGCATGCCGCGCGCCGTCGATCCGCTGGAGCCCGAGCATGTCGCGACTGCGGCTGCCGAGCTCGGTCTCGAACATATCGTCGTCACTTCGGTCGATCGCGACGATTTGCCGGACGGAGGCGCTTCGCAGTTCGTGAAGGTGATCCAGGCGCTGCGCCGGAATACGCCGTCGACGACGATCGAGATCCTGACGCCCGACTTCCGCAACAAGAGCGAAGCAGCGGTCGATGCGATCGTCGAGGCCGGCCCCGACGTCTACAACCACAATCTCGAGACCGTGCCGCGGCTTTACCCAACCATTCGGCCGGGCGCCCGCTACTATGCGTCGCTGCGGCTACTCGAGAGCGTGAAGCGCAAGGCGCCACACATCTTCACCAAGTCTGGCGTCATGGTCGGCCTTGGCGAGCAGCGTCTCGAGGTTCACCAGGTCATGGACGACATGCGCTCGGCCGGCGTCGATTTCCTGACCATGGGCCAATACCTGCAGCCGACGCCCCGCCATGCGAAGGTCGAGGAGTTTGTCACTCCACAGTCATTCGATGCGTACGCGGCGATTGCTCGCGCGAAGGGCTTCCTGCTCGTCGCCGCCTCGCCGCTGACGCGCTCAAGTTATCACGCGGGCGACGACTTCCGGAAAATGCAGGAGGCGAGGGCCGCCCAGCTCGCGAGGGAAGGCGCGAATGCCGCGGCATAGCGAAACGCGGCATCTCCCCTACACGCCGGAACAGCTGTTCGACCTTGTCGCGGACGTCGAACATTACGATGAATTTCTGCCTTGGGTCGTCGCGGTCCGCGTCCGATCCTCCAGCGACACGGAGACGGTCGCCGACCTCGTCGTCGGCTTCAACGCCTTCAAGGAGCGCTTCACGAGCCGCGTTCAAAAGGAGCGCCCGGACCATATTTGCGTCGATTATGTTGAAGGACCGCTCAAGTACCTTCACAACGAATGGAAGTTCGAGCGGGCGCCGGACGGCGGGACGAACGTGGGCTTTTCGGTCGATTTCGCCTTCAAATCGCGTCTGTTCGAAACCCTTGCAGGGTCGATGTTCGATCGTGCGCTTCGGCGTATGATCACTGCCTTCGAACAGCGCGCCGCGGCGCTCTACGGCATCAGCAAGTCGAGCGCGCAGAGCGCCGCCTGAAGGCGGACACCTGAACGCGTCTTCTCGTCAAAGAACTTCTGGTCGGCGACGATCTTGGCCGGATCCGCGTCACGTTCGGCCGTGGCAAAGACGACGGTTCCAACCGGTTTTAATGGCGTGCCTCCCCCGGGCCCGGCTACGCCGGTGATCGCGACGGCGATGTCCGCGTCGGAGGCCGCAAGCGCGCCACGAGCCATGGCCCACGCCGTCGCCACGCTGACCGCGCCGAAGGTCTCGACCACTTCTTCGCTAACGTTCAGCTCATGGATTTTCGCTGCGTTGGAATAGGTTACGTAGCCTGCTTCAAACATTTCCGAAGATCCGGGGATCTCGGTGATTGCGGCGCTTACGAGGCCTCCGGTGCAGCTTTCGGCAACCGTAACGCGGCGCCCTGCGGCGCGATTGGCCTCAACGACTTCGCGGGCCTTGTCGACGAGTTCGGCGGGGAGCAGCGCGTCCATTTCAAGCGCAGAGGTTGAAGCTGGACTTGCCGGCGGCGTCGCTGCCCTTGTCTTCAGCCGCGAGAATGATGCCGATTAGCCGAGCGAGGTTCTGCGGTGGAAGCGGCGCGAGAGCCTCAACCAATCCATTTGCGGTCGGGCAATCGCTCGCCTTCAGGTCATCCGTGATCGCTATCGAAAAGGCAGCGGTCAGCAAGGGACGCAGGGCCGTATCCGGCAGCTTATTCATCATCGGGTCTTCACCGACCATCTTCACGAACGCGACCTTTGCCTGCGGCCATAAGCTATCCGCCTGAACTCGGTAGCGGGCCTCAAGTTCAGTCGAGCGTGAGGACAGGAAGGCGGTCGCGGGCAGGGACGTCTTGCACTTGTCGCGCACGCCGGACAGCAGATCGGGAAGCGCAAAGCCGACCAGCGCAAAGGCTTCGGTTTGAGACAGGCACTGCTTCGCCTGTGCATGCGCGCTCGCGGCCAAGCCGGACAGGGCGATTGCTGCAGTAAGGCTTCGAATAATGCTCATACCTTTGCCCCCGCGGGCCAAGTATCATGCCCGGCCCGTCGTCCAAAGCTCACTTCGGCAAACGTATGCTTGCCACGGCCTGGGCGGCGATCCCTTCGCGCCTTCCGGTGAAGCCGAGCCCCTCGGACGTCGTGGCCTTGATGCTGACCTGTTCGATGGTGAGACCGGCAATTTCGGCAATCCGAGCGCGGATGGCCGAGCGATGCGGTCCGACCTTGGGCTCTTCGGCGATGATCGTGCAATCGACATGGTCGATCACCGCGCCTTTCGCTCGGAGCAGGTCGACAGCGTGGCGAAGGAAAATGTCCGACGATGCTCCCTTCCAGCGCGCTTCCGAAGGCGGGAAATGCTGGCCGATATCGCCCAGGGCCGCAGCCCCAAGCAGTGCGTCCGTAATCGCGTGTAGGGCGACGTCGGCGTCACTGTGACCAGCAAGCCCGCGGCCGTGCGCGATTTCGATCCCACCGAGCATGATTGGGCCCGCTCCGACGAAGGCGTGGACGTCGAAACCCATGCCGGTGCGTGGCACCATGCGAGCCGCGAGCCAGATTTCCGCCCGCTGGAAGTCGGACTGCGTCGTGATCTTCTCGAGCGCCGGATCACCAGCGACTGTCGCAACTTCCATGCCGGCTGTCCTGAGGACGGTCGTCTCGTCGGTTGGTGAATCCCCCGACCACGCGGAATAGGCATTTCGCAAGGCTTTGAGCCGAAAGGCCTGGGGCGTCTGGACACGGACCAGCCCCGTGCGGTCAACGAGCTCACCCAGCCTCTCCGTCGCCCGCGCAACGGTGTCGCCAACCGGCAAAACGGGAGCTGCGCCTTCGGAGAATTCGAGCTGGGCAATCAGCCGATCAACCACAGCGGGCGGGCAGAAAGGCCGGGCCGCATCGTGGACAAGGACGGCGTCGCCCGAAACTGCGGCTAGGCCGGCGCGAACGGAATCTGCTCGCTCAGCGCCGCCTATGATCGGCTCGCCAACCTCTAGCCCTTCCAGCGCCGTTGCCGCCAGCTCGCTTTGACCCTGACCGATGACCACCCGCACGGACCTGATCGCTGGATGACAGATCAGGCTTTCCACGGCCCAGCGAAGCACCGGCTTGCCGCCCAGCAATCGATATTGCTTGGGCAGCCCGCCGCCGAGGCGCTCGCCTTTGCCGGCCGCGACAATGAGGGCGGAGGTGGTCACGGGCGGCGGCTGTAGGGACGCTCGCCTTGTCCGCCAAGGGCTTCTCCACTATCTGCGCCCGACCCATGGAGACGTTGAAGCCCATCGACATCGGTCCGGTCAGGATCGACGCGCCGGTCATTCTGGCGCCGATGACGGCTGTCACCGACCTGCCGTTCCGGCGGATCGTCAAGCGCTATGGGGCGGGCCTGACGGTCAGCGAGATGATCGCCAGCCAGGCGATGGTTCGCGAAACGCGCCAGTCGCTGCAAAAGGCGATGTGGGACCCGGCCGAGGAGCCGGTGTCGGTCCAGCTCGCGGGCTGCGAGCCGCACATCATGGCCGAGGCCGCGAAGCTCAACGAGCAGCGCGGCGCGGCGATCATCGACATCAACATGGGCTGCCCGGTGAAGAAGGTCGTCAACGGCGACGCCGGGTCGGCGCTGATGCGGGACCTGCCGCTCGCGGCGAAGCTGATCGAAGCGACCGTAAAGGCCGTGAAGGTTCCGGTGACGCTGAAGACGCGGATGGGATGGGACCATTCGAGCCTGAATGCGCCAGAGCTCGCGCGGATCGCCGAGGATCTCGGGGTCAAGCTGATCACAATTCACGGACGCACACGGTGCCAGCTCTACAAGGGAATTGCCGACTGGAGCTTCGTCCGGAGGGTCAAGAATGCCGTTTCGGTGCCCGTGATCGTCAATGGCGACATCTGCTCGATTGAGGATTCTCGCGAGGCCTTGCGCCAATCGGGGGCCGACGGGGTAATGATCGGCCGCGGTGCTTACGGGCGGCCATGGCTCGTGGGCCAGGTGATGGCCGATCTGACGGGCGGCGGGCATAGACCCGACCCGAGCCTCGACGAGCAACTCGACGCAATGCTCGCGCAGTACGAAGACATGGTTTCCCTCTACGGCACGCACACGGGCGTGAACCTCGCGCGAAAGCACATCGGTTGGTACACGAAGGGCCTGCCGGGCTCCGCGGAGCTTCGGAACAAGGTCAATCAGCAGGAAGATCCGGCCGTCGTTACGGGCATGCTGCGGGACTTCTATTCGCCGTGGCTCCAACGGTCCGCCGCCTGAGCCGATTAATTCGCGTCACAACTGTGTTTTTCATGCAACGGCCATGCTAGGGCCGCGGCGAATGGACGCGCGAACGGCAAAATTGCCGGTGGTATCGAGACGGGAAAGCTGGCTTCAGCGAGAGCGGGCAAGTGGCCGCTTCTACGATCGCGTGTCCGCATTGCTCGCTGTGTTCCTCGTCGCAATGATCGGTATCAGCGTCTGGGTACTCCAGCGTTCGTCAGAACCGGGCACTCTTCTTGTCGCCACCGCTGATCGCGATTCTTCTCGTCGCGATCCTGCTGCCGGCCATCGCGCTCATGGCGCTGTACGCGCGCAAACTCGCACTTCGCCGCGCGGAGGAGGGAGGCCTCGGCAGCGGGCGTCTGCACATCCGCCTGGTCGTGCTGTTCACTGCGATTGCTGCGGTACCGACCGTCCTGGTGGCGATCTTCGCTTCCCTGCTGTTCCAAAGCGGCCTGGAATTCTGGTTTTCGAACCGGGCGCGCAACATGCTGGAGAATACGGTCCAGGTCGCGCGAGCGACCTACGCCCGCGAGGTCGAGCGTGTCGCGAATGAGACGGTCACCGCCAGCGCCGACCTGTCCAACTATCTTCAACAGACGACGATCGACGACCCACGCTTCGCTGAAGCATTTGCACGTAACCAGGTCCTGAACCGCAACCTCTCGGAAGCGATCATCTTCACCTATGGGGCTGATAAGCAGATCCGAACCCTCGTTCTGGTCAATCCCTATGATCGGCCGCTTGAGCGCATGATTACGCCGGAGAGGATCGCCGAACTGGGAAGCAAGCCGAGCGTCGCGGTCGAATTCGGCCGACCGTATCGGTGCGCTGACCCGGCTGAATTACGGACCCAATGCCTATCTCTATGCGGCCCGGGTGTTCGATCCCCAGTTCAGTGCACAACTCGACCGCGCCAATGACGTGATGAGCGATTACCAGGCGCTGCTCGCCAGATCGCGGCTCAACCAGCTCCGATTCAACGCCGCGTTGCTGCTCGGCGCGCTGATCATCGTCGGCCTGTCGATCATCACCGCGCTGAAGATCGCGGATCGTTTGGTCCGGCCCGTGGGCGCTCTCGTGGGCGCTGCGGGACGCATCGAAGAAGGCGATTTTTCCGCGCGGGTGCCGGTCACCGGCAGCGACGACGAGATCGAGATGCTCGCAAGCGCGTTCAACCGGATGGCGGGGAGGCTGGACGAGCAGACTGGCGCGCTGCGAACCGCGAATACGCAGCTCAATGCCCGCCGCGCATTCATTGAGGCCGTGCTGTCCAGCGTCACAGCCGGCGTCATCGCGCTCGATACTGCTTGGCGAATCCTGCTGGTCAACCGATCGGCGGAGACCTTGCTGCAGGGCCAACAAGAAGAGTTGGAATCAAAGGCGCTCGCCTCGGTTTCGCCTGATCTCGACGAGTTCATGCGCGGCGAGAAGTCCGAAGCGAATGTCATTCTCGTGACCGAGAGCGGCCAACGCACGCTCGCCGTGAAGCGCGTACGCTACCAGGACGGGTCCGTTCTGACCTTCGACGACATCACGGACCAGCTCACCGATCAGCGGCGGGCGGCATGGTCCGACATCGCGCGGCGGATTGCGCATGAGATCAAGAACCCGCTGACCCCTATCCAGCTTGCTGCCGAGCGGCTGCAACGCCGTTTTGGCCAGGAGGTCGCATCCGATCCCGAGACTTTCAGCCGGCTTACGAGCACGATCGTCCGGCAGGTCGGCGACCTCCGCCGGATGGTCGACGAGTTTTCGAATTTCGCTCGTATGCCCAAGCCGGTGTTCCGCGATGCGGACGTTCATGAGATCGGCCGGCAGGCGCTGTTTCTGCACGAGGTCGCGCACCCCGGGATCCGCTTCACGCTCCTTCCGGCGGAAGGGGAATTCCGCATGGTGTGCGATCGCCGGCAGCTCGCGCAGGCGCTGACCAATGTCGTCAAGAATGGGGTGGAAGCCATCGAGGGGCGCAAGAGCCGGGGTGAGCATAGTCTGGCCGGCGATCGGGTCGAGCTGCGCTTGCACGAGGAAGATAGCCACCTCGTCATCGACGTGCTCGATACCGGCATCGGCCTGCCCGAGGACCGTGAGCGTTTGACTGAGCCATATATGACGACACGCGTGCGCGGCACTGGGCTCGGCCTCGCAATCGTCAAGAAAATCGTCGAGGAACATATGGGCGAAATCGCATTCCTCGACCGTCCAGGCGGCGGGACCCACGTCCGCATGGCATTTGACACCGCCAAGCTTGCCGCGCTCGCCGGGGAAGAGACGCACCAAGATACCAAGGAAGAAGACGATGATGGCGAGGTTGCCTGATGGCGCTTGAAGTTTTGGTCGTGGACGACGAGGCGGACATTCGCGAGCTCGTGAGCGGCGTTCTCGAGGACGAAGGTTACGAGGTCCGCACTGCCGCGGATAGCAACGCCACCCTCGAAGCTTTGGAGGATCGCAGGCCGTCGATGGTCCTGCTTGACGTGTGGCTTCAGGGCTCGCGGCTCGACGGGCTTCAGCTGCTCCAGGAAATCAAGCGGCGCGATCCCACGATCCCAGTGCTGATGATTTCCGGTCACGGCAATCTCGACACGGCGGTTGCAGCCGTGAGGGAAGGGGCGGTCGATTTTATCGAGAAGCCCTTCGAGGCGGAGCGGCTGATCTACCTCGTCGACCGCGCCACCGAGACGGACCGGCTGCGCCGCGAGAACGAGACGCTGCGCCAGCAGGTCGGCCACGAAGACCAGCTGCATGGAAGCTCGGTTGCCATCAACACCGTCCGTGCCACTCTGAAGCGCGTCGCTCCGACCGGAAGCCGCGTTTTGATCTCGGGACCGCCCGGCGTCGGCAAGGAAATCGCCGCGCGGATGATCCATCAGTGGAGCCCGCGCGCCCGCGCGCCCTTCATCGTGCTTTCCGCAGCAATGATGAGCCCGGAGCGGGTCGAGGAAGAGCTATTTGGGAGCGAAGCGGAGGGTGAGGTCCGCCCAGGGCTGCTCGAGCATGCTCATGGGGGTACGCTGTTCCTCGACGAGATCGCCGACATGCCGCTGACGACGCAGGCCAAGATCCTGCGCGTGCTCACGGACCAGAGCTATCACCGCGTGGGCGGGCAGCGGTCCGTCAAGGTCGACGTGCGGGTGCTTTCGGCAACCTCGCGTAACCTCCAGGACGAGATCTCCGCCGGGCGCTTCCGCGAGGACCTGTTTTATCGCCTCAACGTCGTTCCGGTGCGCCTGCCGCCCCTTCGGGAGCGCCGCGAGGACATTCCGGAGCTCGTCAGCCATTTCCTCGCGCGGTTCGCCGCGGAACGCCGCATGCATGCGCTGGACATTTCGGAAGAAGCCATGGCTGCGCTGCAAGCGCACGACTGGCCGGGCAATATCCGTCAGCTACGCAATATCATCGAGCGAACGATCATCCTTGCGCCTGGAGACCGCGTGTCCTGCCTCGAGGTCGACCTGCTCCCGCAGGAGGTGCTCGACAATCAGAGCGCGATGGCGGGGTCTTCGGCGACGATGGCGATCATGGGAAGCCCGTTGCGGGAAGCCCGTGAGTTTTTCGAGCGGGAATACCTCAAGATCCAGATCCGTCGCTTTTCCGGCAACATCTCTCGCACCGCGTC
>CAWHBP010000001.1:0-467839 GCA_963827675.1 uncultured Alphaproteobacteria bacterium | reverse complement strand
GCACGGACCCTGGGGCCTGCAAAGACACTTGTAGTTCGTAGTTGCCCGTGAAGGCGTTGCCGTGAGCGCTTACCCCCGGCGGGTAGCCATAACCCGGCACCCGTCGGCGTCCGCGCCGCAGCAATTGCCAACGCGGATGGCATAAGTGCCTGGGGTAGCGAACGTATATTGGATGTAGGAATCGAGACCGCTCGTCGATCCGCCAGCGCCAGCGACGTGGTGAAATCATCGTTCCACATCAATCGGTTGCCGCTGCCATCGAACAAGTCGAGGAATGCATCGAAATTGGTGTGATCAATGTCGAAAATGCCGAGTGTGCCGCCCGTCGCGACTGAGAACCTGAACCAGTCGTAACCACCTCGGGTGGAATTGGTCACCGTCACGTGCGGAATTGTGGTGGAGCTCTCGATGTCTGGATCCGCATCAAGCGTGAAGTTGCCATCGAGGTTTTGCGCTGTCGCCAGAGTGTCGTTCGGCTCGGTATCAGGCACCGGTCCAGCAAGTGCTGGCGACCCGAACGAAATTCCGAACGCCGCAACCCCACAGAAAATCACTGATTTTCGCATACTGCCCCCTACGCACCGCCCATTCCAACCCGCCGTTAAATGTTAACTTTTGATTAATCAATGGGTTGAGATCGCGAATTCACCGGGTGGCCCAGCCAGCTAATGTCCGCATTCCCACTGCGGACAATTAGAACTCGCGCCGGCGCAAGGGGATCGGCGTGCTGTGCAACGGTGAACTGGGTATTGCGCGCGGCAACCGCCGCAACACCGTACGATGCCCACGAGGACGGCCGCGCGGACTCGTCTCCGCGGAGCCGCACCGGGAGCAGATCAAGGCCGCTTCGATAAGGCTGCGGCGCTCGTAACCCTTCACGATAAAGCGGTCGCAGCCGCAGTGACACTTACCCATCTTCTTTCTCCACGCTTTCGCCAGAAAAGAACGGACGAGTGTCAGTAGCAGATGACCCAGGCCGAGTTTTGCCGGATGACGTCAACGTTTGGCCCATGGGCGTCGGTCAGGCCGATCCGCCCCAAAGGTCATGGCCAGCCTGCATTAAGAACGGCCAGTCCACTGGGCGTGAGTGCTTTGCTGGATCATCGGTCACCGCCGGTCGAAGAGCCGGGCTTCTTTCGACAGCCAGTTGGGCCAGTGGTGGAGCGTTTGCGCTCGCTGCGGGATCCGGATGATCCGTGAAACGAGCGGACGCTGGCGCGTCTGGTAAGACCTCAGTGTCCGCTTTCGACCTATAGACAGCAGCGAGCTGCGTGGGATCTCGACCCATCACGGGACATTCCCCGTCCCCTTTCGACTTACAATCATTAGAAAAAACTTTGCGCCAAATGAATATTGATTTACGAATTGTTAATTATTTGACTAGTTGCTCCGCCATTGCGGGCAGTCTCCCCGGGGACAGCTATGAAAAGGTTCGTTTTTGCGTGCGCGTTTCTGCTTGCCACCGCCGCCAGTGGGCCGGTCAGCGCGCAGACGGTCATTACGTTTGCGCCGGGTGATTACGACAATACGCCGAACGTGGTGTCTGGAACGAACGGCGCCCCCATCTACACGAACAACCAAACGACGGGCCTCTTCAGAGACGTTTTTTGGTACGGGACTGCCTATAATGGGGGAACCGCAGGAGTTGGATCGCCCGATTTCATCAACTCCGGGTCAAACCTTATTTCCAACGGCGGCTCGCCCGCCCGGGCCGTCCTTGGCGGCGACGATACAGCACTGAATTTCACTGGCCAGAGGACAAGCGGCGGTGCCAGCTTCCTGACCGTTTACGACACCACGCCAGGCGACAATTCGCAGTCGAACCTGTTCAGCGCCAACGGCGGACTCCAGATCAGTACGGATATATTGTTTGCGCCGGGGAATCATGCGGTGTCGGGAGGCCTTGTCGCGCTTTACGGTGGGGGACAGAACGGGCTGGCCCTGCTCGCGAGTAACGGCGGAGGCAACAACCCTGATCAGGAAAGGCTGAGCTTGGTCTTCCAGCAGAATGGAGCGCCAACAACGCTGCAGTCGACAAGCCTGGGTGCTGGAGGAACACAGTTTCTCGGAGATACGAACGGATCGGTCGCCACCGGAAGCTTGTCGGGAGACCATTGGTACCGTCTCGTGATGCAGGTTTCGACGGTCGGCGATGCCTTCACGGTCAACGGTTTCTTTTACAACCACACCAATGCATGGGATCCGAACAGCGCGCTGGGCACCATGATCGGGTCCGTGACTTATTCGGGCTTACTTTCAAACCCGGGGAACGCGCTCGATCTCATGGATCCCGGTGAGGTCGGCCTGATGGCCTACACTGCCGAGAGCTTCAGCGACTTTCTTGGCGCCGGTGGAAGTGGCGCAAATCCGCTGACCGACAATATGGGCGTGAGCTTCACGAACTTCACCATCCCCGGCTCCGTACCAGAACCAGCAACCTGGGCGATGATGCTGTTTGGCTTTGGCGGGGTTGGAATCGCCATGCGACGTCAGAGACGAGACCTGCGCCAGTTGGCATAAGCGTGCCCTATCCGGGCTGAGTGTCTGCTTTGCACCCAATCCTGCCGGTAGCGTAGCGCCTGCTTTCGACCCAAAGCGGACATCAAGTGAATGCCGGGTTTTGACCCATTGCTCGTAGTAGGATCGCGTGTGAGCTAGGCGTTCGTCAGCTACTCGAGCCGGGAAGAGGCCGCGCATGAGCGAAGAAGTCCGTCGTGAGCCGATCCTTCGCCTGATGCCCGGGCCTGGCGACATCAACGCCAACGGCCACATTTTCGGCGGCTGGGTATTGAGCCAGATGGACAAGGCGGGTGGCATCATCGCCCGGCTCCACTCGGGCGGCCCCGTTGCGACTATCGCCATCGAACGGATGGAGTTCATTGCACCTATTCACTTGCGCGATCTGATCTCGGTCTATGCGGAGGTCGAAACCGTCGGCCGAACTTCGATGAAGGTGCGGATCGAGGTGATGGCCTGGCGCGATAGCGGCGCAATCCGGATCAAGGTCACCGAAGGCCTGTTCACCTTTGTTGCCATTGACGAGCAGGCCCGCCCGCGGCCCGTTGCCGCTGAAGGCCAGATTCCAGGCTAGCGTCCGCTTTCCACCATTCCAGACATTGGCGGCTTACGCCCCGCCTCCAATCCAAAGCCGCCATTAGCGCGGCTTCGCCGTATTCGGCTGTTCGGGCGGGCAGAGAGGTTTGCCAGTCTGAGGGTCGACGGCGGCATTCACAGGTGTACCGGTGTCCGGGTCCGTTGCAGTTCCGATGGCCTCAGCAACACAACGATCTGCTGACATTGCCGGAAGTTGCGGCGCTGTGCCCGGGACGGCGGACGAATTGACGGTCCCGTCCGTGGTGGCAGCCGGCTGAACGTTCGGGTTCGATGCACAGGCCGTAATCAGCAATGCGCTGCTCGTCAGCGCTGCATTCAGAGCGAAACCAGAAGCTGTTGTTTTCATGGCGAAAACCTCCTGCTTCCTATTTCCAGCAGACATAACGGACTATCGATCCGGGTTTGTCCGGATGATGATCCGCCGGACGGCCCACGGGGAGCTGGGCCGAGGGTCCGGGAATTTGCCGATTGGCCCGGTCAATTCCGAAGACCATCGGCACGATGATGTTGTCGAGCTACCGTCTCCGCTACATGGATCGAACTCGAAACCTCAGTCCGGCGCTTCACGCATGAATCCATTGTATGTGCTGCTCCACAGCCTCCCTGAGACTGGCAGGGTGAAAGTCGTGGGCATCTATTCATCAAGGGCGCTGGCCGAAGAAGCGGAGGTACGAACTCGGGCACTCCCCGGGTTTTCCGAAGAGCCGCACGGCTTCACCATCGACCAATATGAGGTCGACACCGACCATTGGGCGCGGGGGTTTGTCTCCCTTTAAAGGGCAAGCCCGTTCCGCGCCTGGATGTAGCCGGCTGCTCGTGGCTTGACGTGAATGTCCGTTTTCCAGCCATTGCTGACATTAGCGGCTCAGGTCTGCTTTCGGCCCATTGCGGGCATCTGCGGGACTGATAGCCTCGCGCGCGAGGGGGGCTCAAATGCGTCTGCGCTGGTTCAAACCGCTGCGCGGCTGGCGCCGATTGTGCGGCGAAGTGGGCATCATCGTTCTTGGCGTATTGATTGCGCTAGGCGCCCAGCAATTGGCACAAGGGATGACCGATAGGGCCGCAGCCCAGCGAGCCCGGAGCGCGATCCGCAGCGAACTGCAGGTCAACATGGCGCGACTTGCGTCGCGTTCGGCGGTTCGTCGCTGCGTCGAGCGACGGCTCGAAGAGGTTCAAACGCTGCTGGATAAGGCTGCCCAAACGGGCGAAACCTCCAATCCGCGATGGATCGGTCGACCGCAATATTGGACGATGCATACTTCACGCTGGGATGCACTGGCACAAGCCGGCCGAGCGGCGCTTTTGCGTGACGACGAGCTCGTTCAGTTCAGCCAGCTGTACCACTGGATGCGAAACATCTCATCCGAGATGTTGGCTGAGCAGGCCGATTGGGCTCAACTGAGAACGCTGGAGCATCTAAGCAAAACGAGTCCCGACGCTCTGTTCGAACTCAACTCTGTGTTGCAGGACGCGCGTTACCGCCACTGGCGCATTAGCCAGCATACTGCGCTCCTGATGCCGATCGCCCGGCAGGCTCAACTCGAACTCGTTCGTAACGACATTCCCGCGCCACGTTCGATCTGCATCTCCATGGACACACCCCGCGCCCAGGCAATTCACGAAAGCGGTTCACCATATGGGGAGCCATAGACGCCGAGTCGGCGTGGCCGGGTCCGCTTTCCACCCCTTCTTGCGATTAGCGTAGTGGCAGCTTTCGACCCATTGCAGACGTTAGCTCAAGCCGATTAGGCTGCCCGGGCGCAGGGGGTCCTCACACAATATGTTTAGGCTGTTGAAGCTGAAGCCGCCGCACGGCTGGAACGCGGTCGCGTGGGAGCTGGCGATCGTCACGCTCGGCGTACTGATCGCGCTTGGCGCGCAGCAGATGGTCGAGGCAATGCAATGGCGCCGCGACGTGGCTGGGTTTCGCAATTCCGTCCGCGAAGAGATTGCGCTCGATCTCGGCTCCTATCCCTATCGCGCCAAACAGAAGATGTGCATCAGGCAGCGGCTCGACGAGCTTCAACGCTGGCTCGACAGCTGGCGCAGCGGACGACCTCTCGCGCTCACGGGGCCGATCGGCATTCCGGCTTCGCGCGTCATCCGGACGAGTGTCTGGGAAAGTCGCGACCCAGGTGCCTTTGCGCACATGCCGCGAGCGGAAAGGGAGGAATATGCCTTCCTCTACGACGAGTTCGCGAACAACGAGCTGCATCGGCTCGACGAACGCGATGCGTGGATAGAGATCGCAAGTTTCGATGGCGCCAAGGTTCTCGACCACCAAGACCAAGTGCGGTTGCAGGGATTGATCAGCCGAGCGCGCCTGCGCGACGAGCGAATAGATGCTAATGCGCGGCGATTCCTGAAACGAGCGGCGGACAAGAGCGGACTTCATCCCAAGAAAGCTCCTGAGCCTCCGGCCTACGACCTTCGGCTTTGCCGGCGGATTCTTCCTGCGGTGGCCTGATCGGGCGCTGTCCACGCCAATGTCCGCTTTCCACCCATTTCGGACATTCACCGGCAACGGCTGGCGAGCGTAGGTCGCTCGCGCATCAACTCTCCCGCTTGGACCTCGTAACCACTGGCGGTTTGCTTGAGCACCAGCATCAACTCTTCGTTTCGCCGCATGGGGGTCTGAGCAAAATACCTGACCGGCAGAACCGCTGGGAGATGCTCTCCCCTAACTACCTTTTGCACATGCAGCGACGCTGAAATCCATCCGTCTCCAAGTAAGTTGCCGGTCGCTTCGGCGGGTTCATCAGCGCCGTCCGCAACGGTGCCGACGACCACCGTGTCGCTGCATCCGTACGGCAAGATTGTGTCGTCAAAACTTGCGTGCGGCCCCGCTGCACAAGCTGTCAGCAACGTAATGCTGAGGGTGACCAACGCGAAACGCATGGCGGGACTTATATTCTTTTGAACGTCTGCTTTCCACCCAAAGCAGACATTAGCCCTCGCCAGCTAGGCCCCGATCAGCTCGCGCCCGATCAGCATGCGCCGGATCTCGTTGGTGCCCGCGCCGATGTCGAGCAGCTTGGCGTCGCGGTAATAGCGCTCGACCGGCCAGTCCTTGGTGTAGCCCGCGCCGCCCAGCGCCTGCACCGCTTCGTTTGCGACCTTCACCGCATTCTCGGACGCCAGCAGGATCGCGCCTGCCGCGTCGTACCGCGTCGTGCGGCCCGCGTCACACGCCTTGGCGACCTGGTAGACGTAGGCCCGCGCCGAATTCAGCGCGACGTACATGTCGGCGATCTTGGCCTGCATCAGCTGGAAGCTGCCGATCGGCTTGCCGAACTGCTTGCGCTCGCGGACGTAGGGCAGGACCACGTCGAGGCAGGCCTGCATGATGCCGATCTGCATCCCCGCGAGCACCGTGCGCTCATAATCGAGGCCGCTCATCAGCACTTCGACGCCCTTGTTTTCCTCCCCGAGGATGTTCTCCAGCGGGACGAAGCAGTCGTTGAACACCAGCTCCGCGGTCGGTGAGCCGCGGATGCCGAGCTTGTCGACCTTCTGGCCGATCGAGAAGCCGTCCATGTCCTTTTCGATCAGGAAGGCGGTGATGCCGCGGCTGCCCTCGCCGGTCTTCGCATAGACGACCAGCGTCTCGGCTTCCGATCCGTTGGTGATCCAGAACTTGGTGCCGTTGAGGCGGTATCCGTTGCCCGATTTGTCGGCCTTGAGCTTCATGCTGACGACATCGCTGCCCGAGCCCGCCTCGCTCATCGCCAGCGCGCCGACATGCTCGCCGCTGATCAGCTTCGGGAGATATTTCTTCTTCTGCTCCGGGTTCGCCCAGCGGCGGATCTGGTTGACGCACAGGTTCGAGTGGGCGCCGTAGCTGAGGCCGACGGAAGCCGAGGCACGCGCGACTTCCTCCTGCGCGATGACATGCTCGAGGTAGCCAAGGCCGAGGCCCCCGTCTTCCTCCTCGACCGTGATGCCGTGCAGGCCGAGTTCGCCCATCTGCGGCCAGAGGTGGCGCGGAAATTCGTCCGTCTCGTCGATCTCCGCAGCGAGCGGCGCGATCTTGTCGGCCGAAAAGCGGCGCGTTGTCTCGCGGATGGTGTCGGCCATTTCGCCGAGGTCAAAGTCGAGTCCGAGCTCGGACATATCGTCTCTCCTGTTCGGCGGCCGCGCTAGCAGAGCGGGAAGCGTTTGAACAAGCGAGCTGCCAGCCTTATGTGCACTGCAACATTGCGACTCTGGAGCATTTGAAATGGCCACTTCGCCCGCCGACACCACCGTAATCCTGTCCATTGCCCGCACGCCCATGGGGTCCATGCAGGGCGCTCTTGCGGATGTTTCCGCGACGGACCTGGGGGCTACGGCGGTCAAGGCCGCGGTGGAGCGTGCCGGCGTCTCCGGCGATGACATCGACCGCATCTACATGGGTTGCGTGCTCCCTGCGGGTCTCGGCCAGGCCCCTGCCCGCCAGGCGGCGATCAAGGCCGGCCTGCCCAAGTCGGTCCAGGCAACCACGGTCAACAAGGTCTGCGGCTCCGGCATGCAGACGGTGATCATGGGCGACGAGGCGATCCGCACCGGCAATGCCGACGTGATCGTCGCGGGCGGCATGGAGTCGATGACCAACGCCCCGTACCTCCTCAAGAAGCACCGTTCCGGCGCGCGCATCGGCCACGACACGGCCTATGATCACATGTTCCTCGACGGGCTCGAGGACGCCTATGAGGAAGGCCGCGCGATGGGCAGCTTCGCCCAGTGCACCGCCGACGAATATCAGCTGACGCGCGAAGCGATGGACAATTACGCCATCGAGAGCCTGAGCCGCGCCAAGTCGGCGATCGACAATGGCGGGTTCAAGGACGAGATCGTGCCGGTCACGATCAAAAGCCGCGCCGGCGAGACCGTCGTCGACACCGACGAAGCGCCGGGCCGCGGCCGTCCCGACAAGATCCCGCAGCTGAGGCCCGCCTTCGCCAAGGAAGGCACGATCACGGCGGCGACGTCATCGTCGATCTCGGACGGCGCTGCGGCTGTCGTCCTGACCAGCGAGTCCAACGCCCAGGAAAAGGGCCTTCAGCCGGTCGCGCGCATCGTTGCCACGGCGGCGCACGCGCAGGAGCCGGCGCAGTTCACCGTCGCTCCCATCGGCGCCATCGACAAGCTGCTGAAGAAGGCCGGCTGGAAGGCCGAAGAGGTCGACCTGTGGGAAGTGAACGAGGCGTTCGCCTGCGTCGCCATGTTCGCGATGAAGGACCTCGGCATCCCGCACGAGAAGATCAACGTCCACGGCGGCGCGACGGCGCTCGGCCACCCGATCGGCGCGAGCGGCACGCGCATCCTCGTCACGCTGATCAACGCCTTGAAGCAAAAGGGCCTCAAGCGCGGCGTCGCGAGCCTTTGCATCGGCGGCGGCGAAGCGACGGCGGTCGCGGTGGAGCTGGTCTGAGTGCGTAAGGCGGGATCTCCCGCCAACCCGGACGCTTACGTCCATTCACTTGAAGGCTGGGTTCGCACGCGCGTGGAAGCGCTTCGCGGCGCAGTCGCCTCCGCAGCCGCCGAAGAGACGGTGAAGTGGGGACATCTGGTCTACATTTCGAACGGTCCGGCATTCCTCATCCGCGCGGAGGACGATCGTGTGATCTTCGGATTCTGGCGGGGCCAGCGACTCCGCGAACTCGATCCGCGCCTCAAGCCTGGCGGCAAATACGAGATGGCCAGGATCGATCTGCTCGAAGAAACTGAGTTCGACCTTGCCCTCGCCGCACAACTGGCCGCGGCCGCCGTCGAACTCAATCGCCGGCTGGGAGATCCAACGAAGCTCCAGCGCTTGCCCGCATAAGCCAGGCACTCAAGTTCCAGAAAACCCGGATTCGCGACCGCGGTCCATTGCTGTTAAACGGCGGCCTCCTTCCAGGGGGAGAAACCCGATGCGCCTGACGATCTGTCTCACCGCTGCGGTCGCACTTTGTGCCTGTTCGAAACCCGCGGAATCGCCGCCCGCCACCGAAAATGCTGCCGAGAACGTGGCGGAGGCCAACGCGGCCGCACCCGCTGCGACTCCGGCCGCGATGCAGATCAATGAGACGTCGTGGACCTACACCGAAAAGGACGGCAAAAAGGTTCAGGAGTCGATCGGCGCGGACGGCAAATATGTAACCACCGCGACCGACGGGAAGCATGTCGACCACGGCAAGGCGTGGGTGCAGAACGACAAGGTCTGTTTCGACAGCGAGATGGACAAGGAAGCCGAGTCCTGCTGGACCGCCAAGCACGCCGAGATTGGCCAGTCGATCGAGGTCGCGAGCGACAAGGGTGAGAAGCTGACGGTCACGCGCATCGCCTACGTCCCGCCGCCCCCGATGTAAGCCCGGCCTAGCGGCCGACGCTCAGGCAGACGAACTTGGCAATGACCGAGCCGCTTTGGCCCGGGTCGTAGATCGTCTTGCGGTTGAAGTTCCGACCGTCTTCGGATGTCGCCATCCAGAAGATCCTGCCGCCGAAATCCTGCGCGCAGTCGGTCTGGACCCACACCGGCTCTTCGCGGGACCCGCAGATCGTCTGCCGCCACGCGAGGACCGTTCCGACCCCCCAGCGCGAATCGAGGTCGACACAATCCTGGCCGTCCGTGGCCGGGACTGCCACAAAGCGGACGGCGTTCGCGGTCGGCTGTTCGGCCGGCAGGAAAGCTAGTCCGATTAGCGCTGCAAATCCCAGGCCGCGCACCATAATCGACACCTCGCGTTGCCGGCCCGATCATTGCCTCGTCGGCTTGCGCGGGTATCGGGGAAAACCCGCTATTTGCGCCCTGCGTAGGCCAGGCACTCGAGCTCGAGTTCGGCGCCCAGCGCCAGTCCGCTCGACCCGAACGCACTGCGCGCGGGCAGCTTCCCCCTGGGAAAATAGGGCACGTAGACCGTGTTGAACGCCGGCCAATTCTTCATGTCGGCGATCATCACCGTGCACTTGAACACGTCGCCCCAGCCGAGGCCCCGCGCCTTCAGGGCGGTGCCGACATTTTCCATCGTCTGCTTGGCCTGGCCTTCGAACGTCGGCGGCAGCTTGCCGTCCGGGCCGACGCCGATCTGGCCGGAAAGATAGAGAACGTCGCCGACGCGGACTGCGGTCGAAAAAGGCGCATTTGGGCCGGCCGCAAAATACTCGGGAGGCGCAGCGCCCACCGCCGTCGCCGTGAACGCCAGAACTGCTGCAGCAATCTTCCTCATCGCTTCCTCCTGTTTAGTCGACCACTTCCCCTTCGCTCACGCCCCAGATGTCGGACGTGCGAATGTAGCCTTCGCGCTTGCCGAACTCGACGTGGCACCAGCCCTCGCGGCAATGATCGATGCGGCCCACAGCGCCCGGAGCGGCATTGTAGCGGACCTTCGCACCGTCGTTCGCTGACGTCCGAACCTCGCGCGGTTCGCCGGCCTTCACGACGGCCGTCCGGCGGTCGCTGAGCAGCGTGACCAGCATCCAGCCCTGCGCGCCGTCCGGATCCTGGATCAGGCGCCAATTTTCATATTTCTTGAGCACGCGGATCGGCAGGTCGCGGCGCTGGTACAGCCAGACGCCGGGATAGTTCTTGCCCGGACCGGCGCGCGTCATCGCCTGGCCCGACGCGATCGAAGCCCAGTAAGGCGGCTGTTTGTCCTGCGCGAGCGCCGGCGCGGCCGCAGCGACGATCAATGCTGCAGTGAGCGCCCCCTTGCCGAACATCAGGCCCCGGTGCGGATTCGATCGACCAGCTGCTTCACCGTCGGGATGAAGCCGTTCGAGTAGAAAGGGTCGCTCTTGAAGCGGAACGCCGCATGGCCGGCGAACATGAGATTCTGCTCCACCGGCCCGCCATGCGCGATGTCCTGCAGCGTCTTCTGGATGCAGAAGCTGCGCGGGTCGGCGAGGCGGCCGGTCGAATTCTTCTCATTGTCCGCCCAGGACGAGAATGCGCATTGGCTGAGGCAGCCCATGCACTCGGCCTGGTCGACGCGAATGTGCTTCTCTTCCTCCGGCGTGACGAAAATCAGCGTGTCGTCGGGCGTCTTCATCGCGTTGGTGAAGCCCTGGGCATACCATTCGCGCGCATGCTGAAGGTCGCCCTTGGTGACCCAGTAATTCTTCTTGGTCCCGATGCCGACGTCGAGCTGGAAGTGATGATCGCCGATCGAATCCTTGGTGTAGGCGATCTGGCGATCGCTGCGCGCTTCGAGGCCGCGGAGGAACGGATTGCGCACCGCCGATGAATAGAAGCCGGTCGGCGAGAAGCGGTGCAGCAGCACGTCGCCCTCTTCGAGCGTCATCAGCCGCGCCTTCCACTCAGGCGGGATCGGGCTTTCCTGCGTCAGCAGCGGCCGCGTTCCGAACTGGAAGACGATTTGACCGAGCTCGGGATTGTCGATCCAATGCTCCCATTCGTCGAGCCGCCACACGCCGCCCGCCATGACGATCGGAACGCTGTCGGAAATGCCCTGCTCGCGCATCGTGTCGCGCAGCGCCTTCACGCGCGGATAGGGGTCCTGCGGCTTGCGCGGATCCTCGGCGTTCGAAAGGCCGTTGTGACCGCCTGCGAGCCACGGGTCTTCATAGACCACAGCGGCAAGCCATTCAGCGGCCTTGGAATAAGCGCGCTTCCATAGCGCGCTGAACGCGCGGGCCGAGCTGATGATCGGCAGATAGTGGACGCCGTACGAAGCCGCGATCTCGCTGAGCTTGTAGGGCATGCCCGCACCGCATGTGACACCGGTGACCAGGCCCTTGGTGCGCTCCAGGACGCCGTGAAGCACGCGCTGCGCGCCGCCCATTTCCCACAGCACGTTGATGTTGATGGCACCGTTGCCCGACGCCATTTCGTAGGCGCGCTCAACCTGCGTGACGGCGCCGTCGATCGCGTATTGGATCAATTCTTCGTGGCGCTCGCGCCGCGTCAGGCCCGCGTAGATCTGCGGCACGATGCGGCCTTCGGGATCGTAGCTGTCGGCGTTCACGGCGCTGACCGTGCCGATGCCGCCTGCGGCTGCCCAGGCGCCGGAACTGGCGTGATTGGTCGCGCTGACGCCCTTGCCGCCTTCGACCAGCGGCCAGACTTCGTGTCCGCCATACATTATGGGCTGGAGGCCCTTGAACAAACTCTCTCTCCCCGGCGCACCGGCGCCGACCGCGCCCATATAGGAGCGCTTCATCAGCAATGCCCTAAAAAAGTGACCGGCGACCTGTCGGTTCCAAAGCGCCCTTATCCGGTGCCGGAGAATCAAGGTCAGCGCGGCTCGGCCGAGGGCTAACGACTGGTAAACGCAGTGCAGCGTTCGTCGACCAATTGCGCCAGCCATCGCATTCTTCATGCCCGAGCCATCGGCATGAGCAATGATGCTGGTCGGCTTCACCTGAGCTCGCACGGCTTTGCGGCGCAACCGCAAGAAGTCCGCGCAGCCCGCGTAGCTGCACGGCGGGGCCGGGAGCACAAGCCCGGCCCCGTTACGAGATCAACGTCCCGGCGCGGGCGTCAGCAGTGCCCGCCGGCGACCGCGGCCCCGGTTACCGCGCCGATAGCGCCGCCAATGATGGCGCCCTCGGCAGTATTGTGATTGTTGGCGACGGCGCTCCCGATTGCAGCGCCGGCAACGCCGCCGGCGACTGCACCGGCGGCCGGATTGGCGCAGTGATAGCCGTAATATCCATCGCGATAATATTGCCCCGCATAGCCGGGCGCCGCATATCCGTACCCGGCATAGCCTGGCCGTACATATCCGCCGGCATATCCATACCCGGGATAGCCGTATCCCGGATAGCCGTACCCCGGATATCCGTACCCCGGATAGCCATAGTAACCGTAAGGATAGCCGGCGTAGGCGTAGGGAGAGCCATAAGCTGCGTAGGGATAGCCGCCGTAGCCTCCGTACCCGCCGTAATAACCAGCGTAGCCGTAAGGGCCGACGCCGATCGCGACATAGCTGCCGCCGCGATAGCCCCAGCCCCCATGCCTGTGCCCGTGCGAACCGGAGTGCCAGCCGCCATGGCCGCCGTGACCGCCATGGCCACTCCACCCACCCCCTCTGCGGTGTTGCGCTTGGGCGACCGACGACGCGGTTAGCACAGCGACCAAGATGGCCGCCGCGAGAATCGTCACCGCGAGCCTCTTCATCGAAGAACTCCTCGACTGTTTAGGGCGCGCTTCAGGTGCGCAGCCTCCTTCGCCCGGGGTGGTGAGGACTCACACGGAGACGAGAAAGCGGGTTTCACTTCCGTACGGAATAATCAAGCCCGATATCTACCGAGGGCGCGGACTGGGTAATCCTGCCTACGGAGATGAAATCCACGCCGGTTTCAGCGATCGCCCGGATCGTTTCCAACGTGACTCCGCCTGACGCCTCCAGCGGCACGCGGCCGGCTACCAGCGCGACCGCCTCCCGCAACACCGGCGGCGGCATATTGTCGAGCAGCAGCCGTTCCGCATCGGCCCCAAGCGCAGGCTCGATCTGATCGATCCGATCGACCTCGACCTGGACTTGAAGCCCGGTGTTCGCCTGCTTGGCGCGGCGAACCGCCTCGGCCACTCCGCCGCACACCGCGACGTGATTGTCCTTGATGAGAACGCCATCATCAAGGCGCATGCGATGGTTTTGGGCTCCGCCCATGCGCGCGGCATGCTTTTCGAGGACACGCAGCCCGGGGATCGTCTTGCGCGTATCGAGCAGGATGGCGCCAGTGCCGGCAATCGCATCGACAAATTGGCGCGTGAGCGTCGCAATGCCGGAAAGATGCTGCAGCGTGTTGAGGGCCGACCGCTCTGCGGCGAGCATCGCCCGCGCATTGCCCTCGAGCCGCATCACGTCGGCCCGCGGATCCAGCCGGTCGCCGTCGGCCGCCAACGGCTCGATATGAACGTCCGGGTCGAGCCTGCGGAAGAAGGCAGCCGCCACTTCCATCCCGGCAACTACGATCGACTGGCGCGTATCCATCACGGCCGTGAAGCGCGCTTCCTCGGCAATGGTCGCGGCGGACGTAACGTCGCCTTCCGTACCGAGGTCCTCGGCCAACACGCGCGAGACGAATTCGTCGAGATCGAAGTCTGCGGGAAGCGTCATGGGCAGGCTCTAGGCGAGCGCCCGGCCGGACGACAAGATCAATGCGTCGGCTGTTCGGCCTTGAGGATCTTCCAGCGGCCGTCCTGATATTGGTACGGCTGGGCGTCGGCAGCCTTGAAGGTCTCCCCACCCCACGCGTTCACCGTCAGCGTGACGCGGCTCCCATCGATGTCGATGATGTTGAAGCTCTGCTCCTGCTCGCGAACGCGCGTCGAGGTCGCGGTTCCGGCCTGGACGACCAGCGTTCCGCCGGAACGCGTCGCGAGCTCGCTCGCGTCGTGGCTCGACGCATGGTGGTTGTGCCCGGCAAGGACAAGATCGACGCCCGCCTCCTCGATCGCGTCCAGCGCAAGCTCCTGGCGCCCGATCGCAGGCGTCAGCTCGTCTCCGACCTTCATTGCGAACAGAGGATGATGCGTGACGAGCACCCGCGTCACCTCCGGATCGGTCCGCGCAAAAGTCTCGCGGATAAACTCCACCTGCTCCTCGCTGACCCGTCCGTCCTTGAACGTCAGCGACCGGGCGGTGTTGATGCCGAGCACCGCCACGCCCGGAAGCTCGATAAACGGGCAGAGCGTCTCGTCGATGTAGCGGCGATAGCGGGTCAGCGGCGACAGGAAGCGGCGAAGCACGTCGTACAGCGGCACGTCGTGATTGCCGGGGACGCCGATCACCTCGTGGCCCGCATCGCGCAGCCGGTCGAGGAACTCGCACGCTTCCTTGAACTGCTCGGTTCGGGCGCGCTGGGTGAAGTCGCCGCTGATGACGACGAGGTCGGGCTTGATCTCCTGAACGCTCCGCTCGACCGCGGCGACGATCTCCTCGTCATGAGCGCCGAAGTGCAGGTCGGACAGATGAACCAGGCGAGCCATGGGCGAAGAACGCGCCTGGCCCGCCCGATGCACGAGTTCGAGCGCTCACGTTGCGTCGGGAAATCCGCGCCGCTTCGAGCAGTGCGCGTCGACGTCCGGGTCGCGGCCGCGGAACTGGCGGTAGGCCTCGACGCGGTCGGTCTCGTTGCCGGTCGCGAGCAGCACCGCCCTGAACCGCTCGGCAGTCGCCTTGTCCAGACGATTGCCCGTCTCCTCGAACGCCGCCCAGGTGTCGGCGTCCATCGTTTCCGACCAGAGGTAGGAATAATAGCCGGCCGAGTAGGAGTCCGACGAGAACAGGTGATTGAACTGCGGCAGGCGGTGCCGCATCACGATCTCCTTCGGCATCCCGATCTCCGCCAGCGCTTCGCGCTCGAACGCGTCGGGGTCGATGACGCCGTTGGGGTCGGTGTGCAGCATCATGTCGACCATCGCCGACGACAGATATTCGACCGTCGCGAAGCCCTGGTTGAAGGTCTCCGCTTTCTCGATCTTGTCGACCAGCGCCTGCGGCATCGGCTGGCCGGTCTTGTAATGCTTGGCGAAGCGGTTGAGCACCGGCCGGCGTCAGCAGCCAATTCTCGTTCACCTGGCTGGGATATTCGACGAAGTCGCGCTGGGCGCCCGCGAAGGTCGGATATTTCACGTCCACCGTCAGATAATGGATCGCGTGGCCGAACTCGTGGAACATGGTCTCGGCATCGTCGAGGCTGATCAGCACGGGCTCGCCGGCGCTGGGCTTGGTGAAATTGTTGTTGTTCGAGTTGAGGACGATCTTGTCGCCGAGCAGCGCGACGCGGGTGCGGTAGGCGGTATGCCACGCGCCCGAGCGCTTGCCGGTGCGGGCGTAGGTGTCGAGGTAGAACAGGCCGACGGTGCTGGCCGTCCTTGCTGTCGGTGACCTCGAAGCTGCGGACGTCAGGGTGGAAGACCGGGACCGCGCCGGTATTCTCCTTGAAGTCGTAGCCGTAGAGCTCGCCCGCCGACCAGAACATGCCTTGAAGGATGTTGTTCAGCTCGAAATAGGGCTTCACCTCTTCCTGGCTGAGGTCGTACTTCGCCTTGCGGACCTTCTCCTGGTAATAACGATAGTCCCACGGCTCGATCGTGATCTTGTGGCCGAGCTTGTCGGCGAGCGCCTGCTGGTCGGCGACTTCTTCCTTCACGCGCGCGACGGCGGCCGGCCAGACCCGCATCATCAGGTCCATCGCCTTGTCCGGCGACTTGGCCATCGTGTCCTGCATCCGCCAATGGGCGTGAGTCTGGAAACCGAGCAGCCTGGCGCGGTCGGCGCGGAGCTTCACGATCTCGGCGATCGTCGCGTTGGTGTCGTTGGCGTCGCCATTGTCGCCGCGGTTGACGAACGCACGCCAGACCTTCTCGCGGAGCGCGCGGTTGTCGGCGAAGGTCAGGATCGGATCGACCGCCGAGCGCGTGTTGACGATGGCATATTTGCCGGCGCCGAGCTTGCGCTCCTTCGCCGCCGCCAGCGCCGCGTTCTTCACGTCCTGCGGGAACGCCATTCAGCTCCGCCGCAGTAACAGTCGATGTAGGTGCTCTCGTCGGCAAGAACCTTCTCGCTGAAGTTCGAAAAGGCCTTCGGCGAGCTGCTGGTTGATCTGGCGTCAGCTGCTCTTTCTGCTGCGGGTTGAGGTTGGCGCCGTTGCGGACGAACGCTCTCGTAGCGACGGGTGACGAGCCGCTGCTGCTTGGCGTCGAGCCAGGCTTGCGCGCGCTTCGTACACCGCCTTGATCCGCTGGAAGAGCTGCGGGTTGAGCGTGATCTCGTCCGACGCGGCGGACAGCTTGGGCGACCATTCCTTGTCGAGCGCCTGATACGCGGGCGTCGTCAGGTTGCTGGTCATAACGCCGAACAGGCTATGCGACGCGGCTCGAGCCGCTGGCCGGCCTTCTCGAGCGCTTCGATGGTGTTGTCGAAGGTCGGCGGCGCCGGGTTGTTGGCGATCGCCAGCACCTCGCGCCGCTGCTCGTCGATCGCCGAACTGGAAGGCCTCCGGGAACAGCTCCGGCGTCACCTTGTCCCACGGCGGGCACGCCGTCATAGGGTCCGGTCCATTCGGCGAGCAGCAGGTTGTTCGGAACGGCGCGCCGGTCGCCGCGGCAACCGGCGCAGTCTGGGCGGCCATGCCCGGCCGCAGCATTGCCCACCGAGAGCGCGGCCAGCGCAGCTCAGCCAATAACATCCGCTTCATGAAATCCCCTCGCTAAATTCGATGCGCGCCGTAACGGCTTGGCGGACGCGCAAAGCCGGATTCGACGAACGGTCGCCGTTCGCAGCGAACCGAGCTGCCGTCAGAAATTCATGAAAATCAGCAGTTTGCACGTCGATCGCCATAGCCTTCGCGCGCGCTTCTGCTCGATGAACGCGGGGATGTCGTCGCGGGCGACGAGGTGGACGTCGATGTCCTCACTGCTCGTCGCCGCCGCCATCGCCGATCTGCCGGACGCCGTGCGCGCGAACCAGCGTGAAGCTTTCCGACGACCATTCCCGGCGACGCGTAGAAATCGCCGAGGCGCTCGACCCGCTCGGCGGTGAAGCCGGTCTCCTCCTCCAGCTCCTTGATCGCCGTCGTTTCGACCGTCGCGTTGGGATCGGTGTCGCCGACCAGGCCAGCGGGAAGCTCGATGCAGCGCCCGCCGAGCGGCACGCGAGGCTGATCGATCAGGATCACCTTGCCCTCATGTTCGGCGAGGATGACGACCGCGCGGATGCCGTTCGCCGCGGCTGGCATATTCCCACCGGCCGCGCTTGAGCACGCGGACATATTTGCCCGCCCACATGACCTCGGGCGGCGGAAGGTCGTCGCTGACTCATAGCTCGATCAGCTTGTCGGGAATCTCGTTGGTGTCGGTCGCCGAGCGCGGGAAATGCTCGGCCAGCACCGCGCCGACCCGCTCGATCGCCGCGACCATGCCGTCGGCGATTCGGCCCTGCTTCACCTCGACCAGCAGCGCCGCCATCGCCTCGCCCCAGGTCTCTGGCGTCGTCACCTGACGTGATCGCCTCGTCGGCGACGATCTCGGCGCGATGCTCGGCCATCGACAGATAGATCAGGATGCCGGTGCGGCCGACGGTGCGGCGCTCGGCAGCTGCCTTGAACATGCCGATCGCGCGTCGGCGCACGCGTCGCGACTTGGTCGCGCCCGGGTGTCAGGGCCAGCCGCAGCGGCATCCATTTGAGGATCAGCAAGACCGCCGTGAACTTGAGCACGGCGAGGACCATCAGGAAGGTCAGCAGTTCGCCGAGCGTCGGGTCGGCCGCCAGCCGCCGAAGAACAATTCGTACCACCATTGCAGCCAGTCCGGCCGCCACGCCGCCCAGGCGAGCACGAGGATCATCGCCGCGACCGCCCAGTGAAGCGCGACGTCGTGATAGGGATCGCTGATCGGCGTTGCGACCGCGACGATCTCGCCGTCGCTCTTCGCCTCGGCAGCCGCGATCGCCGCGCTGACCTTCGCGTGGTCGGCTTCGCGAAAGCTGCATCACCATGAGCCCGAGGCTCCGCCGCCGCCGAACGAGCCACCGCCGCCGGAGAAGCCGCCGAAACCGCCTCCACCGCCGCCTCCGCCCCACGAGCCGCCGCCGCCGCCCCAACCGCCACGCGAACCGCGGCTGAGCTCGTTGAGGCCCCAGAGCACTACCCAGGGGCTGATCCCTGAGCCGCCGCGCCTGCGATAGCGTCGTCCCGCGGCTCGCCGACCCATCGACAGGATCACGAATACGATGATCATGATCCAGAAAATGACCGGGATGAGGCCGGGGCTGGCGGACTCGCGCTTTTGCTGAGCCTGTTCGGCGGCAGCGATGTTCTTCTGCGCTTCGGCGGGCGGAAGGCTCATCTGCTTGATGATCTCGTCGGCGCCGGCGACGATCCCGCCCGCCCATGTCGCCCGGCCTTGAAACGAGGCAGGATGGCGTTGCGGATGATGAAGCTCGACACGGCGTCGGTCAGGAACACGCGGGCGCCATAGCCGGTCTCGATCCGCACCTTCTTCTCGTTGGGAGCGACCAGCAGGATGACGCCGTCGTCCTTGCCCTTCTGCCCGATCGCCCAGGTGCGGCCGAGCCGGTAGCCATAATCCTCGATCGTCCGGCCCTGCGAGGCTCGGCACGGTCGCGACAACGAACTGGCGCCTGGTCGATGCCTCGAGCGCTTCCGACTTGCTGGTCAGGTCGACAACCTGGGCCGGCGTCAGCAGATGCGCCGTCATCGACCACCCGTCCGGTGAGCTTCGGGAACGTCTGCGCCGACACCGGCGCGGCCAGCGCGAACAACGCCAGCCACAAAACGGCAAGGAAGCGGGTCACCTCAGCCGGCGGTATTGAAGTCGACCTTCGGCGCGGTCTGCGCCCCGGCCGAGGCTTCGAACGGCACCTTCGGCTTGGCGCCGTAGAAGATCTTGGCGCCGATCGCGTCCGGGAAGGTGCGGATGCGGGTGTTATAGGCCTGCACCGCCTCGTTGTAATCCTTGCGGGCGACGAGGATGGAATTCTCGGTGCCTTCGAGCTGCGCCTGGAGCGTCAGGAAGTTCTGGTTGGACTTGAGGTCCGGGTAGGCCTCGAACGTCGCCAGAAGCCGTCCCAGCGAGCCACCGAGCTGCGACTGCGCATCTTGGAACTGCTTGACCTTCGCGGGATCGTCGAGGTCGTTGGCATTCAGCTGTATGCTGGTCGCCTTGGCGCGGGCCTCGGTAACTTCCGTAAGCACCGACTTTTCCTGCTCCGCGTAGCCCTTCACCGTGTTGACCAGGTTCGGAACCAAGTCTGCGCGGCGCTGATATTCGTTCTGGACGTTGCCCCACTTGGCGGTGACGTTCTCTTCGGCGGTCGGAACGCTGTTGATGCCGCAGCCGGCGAGGCTGAAGGCGGCAAGGATGCCAAGCAAACCAAAGCGGCGAAGTGCGGTCATTGTATGTCCCCTCGTGAACGTCGCTGCGCATAACTAGGTGGACGGCCGTTCGGTTTCAATTGCTGTCGTAAGGCAGCAACACAGCCGCTGCTCCAACTGGGTCACTGGAGGCGGATCAACGTCTCGGGAATCTTCTGGGAAGTCGAATTGACGTCCCAATGGACTTCTCGGCCAACGGCATGCGCGGCGGGGCCGTCTTCACTGTTGTTCGTCAGAATCTCGCCGTCTGTGCTGACGGTGAACCGTCCTTCCGCTCGCGAGACGAGGCCGCTCTTGGTGCCGCCCTTGAAGGCCGAGGGTGCCCTGGCAGCCAATGGTCCAGCGCCACCCGTGAACGCAGGCGCAGTGACGAGAACCGAACCATCGCCGCGTCGGCGCAGCGCAACGAAGGGAATGACCATGTCGTTGTCAGGTAGCGCGGGGAACACGAAGTCCTGCCCGGCACTGCCCACGAAGTGATAATCGACGTCGAACACACCCTTGCCGCGATAGGTGACGGATCGCCAGCCGGCATATTTCATGAGCTTGGCAGCGAAGGCGCGGCTCGCGCCGTCATCGAAGCCCGGAAGGCCGAAGAGCTTGGCCATCTCTTCCAATTCCTTGCGCTTCCGGGCGACCATCTTCTCGTGGTCCGATTTCTGAGTGGCGATCTCCGCCGCCGTGCACGGTCGCTCCTTGGGACCGGCGTTTACGTCGCTCTTGGCTCCCTCGAAGCAATGCGACTTGTCGGCGCTCCAAGGCTCTGGACCAGCCGCGTCCGGCGGCAGCTGCAGCACCATCTGGCCGTGATAATCGAGCACGAAGCTGCCGTCCTTCCGCAGGGCCAGCTCGGACGTGAACTTGCCCGGTCCCCACAGGCAACCCGTGAGAAGCAGCGGCGCGGCGAGCGCGAACAAATGCTTGGTCCAATGATGCATGGCAAACCCCCTGGCGCGGAGCCTAGCTCACCGCTGTTTCAGGAGGAAGTGAAGTGGGGAGGTTCTGTTGCCCGGCCCTCCCCGAGCCGCTGGAATCCCCTTCTGTTGCCCGGTGGGGTCCGACCGCGCTTTTGTCTTTGTAACTTAGACCGTTAGGCCGTCAGTTACGCAGCAATTGCGAGCGCCTCGTTATCGTTGGCACTTGTGTGAATGAGCCGTCACGGTGGCATCCATACCGATCGGCAACCGCGTCTTTATTGCACTCGTCGATCCTATTTCGCCCCCGTCAGCAGCCGCCGAATTCTCGGCCAGGCGGCTGGTGGTGGAGGCGCCGGGGTACTGCCCCCCGGGTCCGAAGTGTCTATTCCACGCGACAGTCTACCGACATAGCCGGTTGCCCGGCACGCCCTAGATATGGATTTTGCGCGTGAATCTCAAGGATTGCGCTGATATGGCGCCGCCCGGGACCAGCCTGATGGGGAACGGAAAAGCCATGAAACTACGCCTTCTTGCACTCTCTGCCACGGCCGCGATCGCGCTTGCGGCGTGCGACAGCAGCAACCAGGACGCAGTGAACAATGCCGAGCTGAACCAGCCGGCGGTTGAGCTGAACGACCTTTCCACCGACGCCGCGAACGACGCCGCGAACGCGGAAGCGGCAGCGCTCGGGGAGCAGCAGAACCAGCTCGAAAGCGAGAATGCCGCGGCGGACAACACGACCAATCCGAGCGACGAGCAGGAGCAGAACGTCAGCGGCATGTAGGCCCGGCGTCAGCTTCGAGAGACTAGCCGCCTGGGGGACACTCCGGGCGGCTTTTTCTTTGGCCCCACGCCGCCTAGGTGCGGCGCATGGCTGATGAGGCGATCCCCGCGGCAACTTTGATCCTGGTCCGCGACCGGGCGGACGAGCCCGCCGAGATCCTGATGGTCGAGCGGGCGGAGGGCATGGCTTTCGCCGCCGGCGCGCTGGTGTTCCCCGGAGGGCGGATCGACGCGGCTGACCGGCAATATGGCGACGAGCTCAAGATTGACGCGGGCGCGCTCGCCGCGATCCGCGAAACGATAGAGGAGACCGCGATCCCCGTTGCCGTCGACCCGCTCCCCACGCCAGAGATGGCGGCACAGCTCCAGCGCGAGCTCGTCGACGACAAGCCGCTCAGCGCGGCCCTGGCCGATGTCGGCTGCAGGATCGACGCTTCGACGCTGACTCCGTTCGCGCGCTGGGTGCCCAAGTTCCATGCGGTGCGGCGGTTCGACACGATGTTCTTCGTCGCTCAGGCGCCGCCCGGCGACTGGCAGCCCAGCGTGATCGCAGGAGAATGCTCGGGCGCCTACTGGTTGTCGGCGGCGGAGGTGCTGGAGCGGGAGAAGCGCGGGGAGGCCCGTCTCATCTTTCCCACGCGGCGCACGCTCGATCGGCTGGCGCAGCATCGAAGCTTCGAGGAAATCCGTGCGGACGCGCTCGCTCACCGGATCGAACCGGTGACGCCCTGGGTCGAGGAGCGCGACGGCGAAAGATTCATCACCATCCCTTCCGATCTCGGCTTTCCGGTCACTCAGGAGCGCCTCGACGGCCTCTGGCGCGGCTAAGATGCAACCGAGTCGCGCTCGCCCCAAAAGAAAAGGGGACCCGCCGCAGCGGATCCCCTCCAAGGCGCAAGGCCTTTGTCGAAGCTTATTTCAGGTGGTTCGACAGGTGCTTGTTCATTTCGAACATGCTGACCCGTTCCTTGCCGCCGAAAACCTTCTTCAGCTTGTCGTCCGCAACGATTTCCCTCTTGTTCTGAGGATTTTGCAGGTTGTTCTTGCGAATGTGGTCCCAGATCTTCGAAACCACCTGGCTGCGCGGAAGCGGATCGCTGCCGGTGATCGCAGCGAGATCCGCCGACGGTTGAACCGGGCGAGCGAGGCCGCCCCCTGCTTTACGTGCGCCTTGTGCCATCATGGCCCTCCTGTTGTTCTCACCTGTGGATAGAGCGCAATCCCAAGAGCAATGCAATGCCGTTGCAGAGAGAAAATCAGCGATTTTCCCTCGGGAACGGAACCACCTTGTTCATTGCGTCGTGGCCGATGTCCGCGCGGCCGCCGAACCGGATGCCGGAACGGCGGCACCAGTCCTCGAAGATCGCAACCTCGTCGGTGGCGAAATCGACGTCGTTCGGCAGGATGTCGTTGACCCTTCCAAGCCTGATCCGCGCCGCTTTCCGAACGTTCGGCGACGAGGTTACGTGGAATAGTGAACGGTCCGTCGAATAGAGGTGCTCGCTTACGTCTTCGATGAGCAAGTCGACACCGCTGAAGTCCGGTTCGAGCGAGGTGACGAGCAGATTGGACAGGACGGTGAGGTTGAACGCCATGGCCGGGCCCTGAAGGCCCGGCTCCAGGGCGCTGGGATCGCGCCTTGCCAGCCAGTCGAGCGCGCGGCCGACCGCATCCTCTCCCCCGTCGCGCAGGACATCCTGCGGCATCGGTCCCCAGGCGACGTCAAGGCCCGCCTTGTGCATTCCGGCAAGCAGGAAACCCGCGTCGCTATAACCCATGTACGTCTTGGTCCGCGCCGCTGCGGGCAGGTCCGCCAAGACCGCTTCGGCGATGCGGTTGGATCCATAGCCTCCGCGGGCGAACCACACGGCGTCGACGGACGGGTCGGCCATGACGTCCCGAAGCGCCTCCAGACGCGCGCGATCGGGCCCCGCGAAATGCCCCTCCGAAAGGAAACTCTGAGGATGGATAACAAGCTCGCAATCGCCGCGCTGACGAACGATCGCGCCGACGGCGTCGGCAGCTTCAGGCTTCAACGGGCAACTCGGAGCAACGACGGCAATGTGCATGCGCGTTGCTTAGGTTGGCTGAGCCAGTGTCTGCAATGGTTGAAAGCAGACGTCTGCTAATGTCAGCAATGGGTGGAAAGCGGACATTCGGAGGAACTCAATGCGCTCCTATCAGCGTCGGGCCGCTGAATGGCGAAAGATAAGTTGCCAGCGCCCCTGTCGCCGCGCCCACGTATCGGTGAGGTAGGACTCTCGCCGCCAGCTAGCCTCGAGGGTCGCTACCGCTGTGTCGCCTACAACAACCACATTCAGTACTTTGGCTTCGTAAGGTAGCCGAGCCTCACCCAGCCAAACCCGCATCCAGTCCTCGCGGCGAGTGATATTCAGCCCCTGCGGTCCACCAGCACTGAACAGCACATATTCGGGAGCCATTACCTCCTCCATGAAGCGAGCGTCCCGGTTGTTGAAAGCTGTCGTCCAGTTTTCCTCGAGGCGTTGGACCTCTGCCGCGGCGTCACGCGGAAAGTTCACCTGCTGCCCGCTGGGCACTGGCGCACAGCCCGGGAGAAGAGCCGAAATTACCAGCGCCACAGCCCACTTGCTCAACCTATAGTCCTTTCCCGCAAAACCCGCCCCAGCGTAACACGCGAAATTGAATGTCCGCTATGGGTCGAAAGCAGACATTAGCCGTCGGACGGCAAAGTCGAGGTTTGGCGCAAAGCTTCGCCGAGCGCGAGCGCCGTTGATGTAGCCAGGTTCAAAGACCGTACCGCGGGTCGAATGGGAATGCGCACTCGCGCATCGCAGGTTTCAGCTACGCCACGCGGTACGCCCGCGCTCTCTTTCCCGAAGAGCAGAATGTCGTCGGCCAGGAAGTTGAAATCGTAAGCCGATTGACGGCTCTTCGTTGTGAACAGCACCAGCCTTCGCGATCCTATCGTGCTTCTGAACGCGTCGAAGCCGGCATGGCGCGAAATTGCGACATGATCGATATAATCCATGGCGGTCCGGCGCACCCGTCGATCATCCCACTCGAACCCCATGGGCTCGATCAAATCCACAGCCACGCCCATGCAGGCAGCGAGCCGAAGAACGGCGCCAACGTTTCCGGCAATCTCCGGCTCGAAAAGAGCAATCCGCATCCAGGCCGATTAGCTCAAAGCTTCGCCATCCTGAATGTCCGCTATGGGTCGAAGGCGGACATTCGCTTAATGTCCGAAAGGGGTGGAAAGCGGCCACCACGTTAACCGAACACAGAGTTGAGCGCCCTAATCGAAACGCGAGGGAGATCGAATTCATGAAGTTCGTTTCGTTCAAGTCGCGCGGCGGCGATTATCTTGTGATTGTTCAAAACGTCGCGTGGCTGCGCTCCCACGAAAACGGCCAGACCAAGGTGGGCATCATCGGCAGCGAGGCGATCCTGGTCGCCGGAACGATCGAGGAAACAGCCGCCACGATCTTGGCTGGTTAGAGATCACGAATGTCCGCGATGGGTGGAAAGCGGACGCTAGCGGGTCAGGTCCAGCTCCATGAAAATGGTGCCGGGTGGCGTAGGGCCGTAATACGGATCGATGCGCCGAAAGCCCATCCGCTCGTAGAGGCTGGCCGCCCTGATCATCGTCGGAAGCGTGTCAAGTCGAAGTGAGGAATAGCCTCGGACTTTGGCCGCTTCGATCACCGCATCTGTCAGGGCCTTGCCCAGACCGAATGACCGCGCCTCGGGCAGCACGTAGAGCCTCTTCATTTCACATGTTCTGACACCGTCGAGAGGGCGCAGCCCAATACATGCAACGGGTCGGTCAGCTGCGTCCCATGCGACCAGAAGCTCGCCCCTTGGTGGCGCATACTTTCCCGGCAAGTCGCCGACCTCGAAGTCAAAATCTTGATAGTCTAGGTCCACTGGTAGCGAGTTCCGCGTAAGCGGCAAAGAGGTCCCGAGCGGCGCCAAGCTCTCGCCCCGACCTTGCGAAGCTAATCTGGAACGGCGGCTCTACGAGTGGCTCCATGTAATCGCGCCTATTGGATTGTGCCTTGTGTCCGCAATGGGTCGAAACCGAACATAAGCTGACCCGAACGAGAGCATCCTCTCCCGGCCCGTGGGCTCAGCTCTTCCTCTCCGCTCTGACGCGGGGGAAATTTCGGATCACGAAGACAACATACACCAGCCACAGTCCGAACCAGACAGATGCAACGGCAAGTAGCTGGACCGTTACAAGAATCAGGCTCGGAGCCAGGAACAGCAGGATGCATCCGAGCAACCAGATGCAATCGCCTCGACGGGCATATCGAGTTCGATCGGCATCATCGATCCGGCCGCCGAGCGAGGCGCCGTAATAATAGAAGGAGGCAAAGGCGAATGAGAAGGTCGCCACGCCCATCACGATCAACGTCGCTTGGTATGGCAATCCGTCAACGTCGCCGCTGACGAACCTCGGATACAGAAAGAACAACAGGAACGTGAAGATCGCAATGCTCGACGCCGCAAGCTGATACGACCGATTCACATTAGCTGCGGCAAGATCGTCGGCCATGGAAATCCCCTTGTGCAAAGCCATGAACGCTACCCAAGCAGGAAACGGCGCTTCTCGCATCCCCGGAACGATGCTTCTAAATATAGGGGATCTTCCGCGGCAATGTCCGCAATGTGTCGAAAGCAGCTGTCAGCGCTTGGGTCCCATTAGGCGGTAACGAAATCCGCTGCTCGGGCCGAACGCGTCGGCATTAGGCAATGAAGAGCGGCTTCCCTATATGGCACTCATTCCCTGCAAGGGCCGATGCAGCGATGATCAAGCCCATCAAGATCGACTTCGTGTCCGATGTTTCCTGCCCCTGGTGCATCATCGGCCTTAAGGAGATCGATAAAGCGCTGAGACGGGTCGCCGACGTCGTCGAAGCGCACATTCGTTTCCAGCCGTTCGAGCTTAACCCCCAGATGCCCGCCGAGGGGCAGACGCTCGTCGAACATGTCGCGCAAAAGTATGGCTCGACGGCGCAACAATTCAGGGAACGGCGCGCGATGATCCGCGACCGGGCTGCGGAGTTAGGCTTCACCATCGCGCTCTCCCCGGAGGAGGGGCGGGTCTACAACACCTTCGATGCGCACCGTCTGCTGCACTGGGCCGGTCTGCAGGGCCGCCAGCACCAGCTCAAGCTTGCGTTGTTCGAGGCCTATTTCACACATTGCCTCAACCCTGGCGACCGTGATGTGCTGGCAGATACCGCGGAACAAGCGGGGCTCGAACGGGACGAAGCGGCGAAAGTGCTAGCATCTGGGCGTTACGCCGAGGAAGTGCGAGCGGCCGAGCGAAGATGGCAGGCCCTGGGTATCTCCTCCGTGCCCACGGTCATCATCAACGATATTTATGCGATATCCGGCGGTCAGCCTGCCGAAGTTTTCGAAAGCGCGTTCCGCCAGATCGCCACGGAAAGCTCTGTCTCGGCGGTGGTTGAGGGCGGCGTAGCCAACTGCGACTGACCTAATGTCTGCAATGGGTGGAAAGCGGACGCTGGGTCCTTCGATCAGCGCGCCTTTGCGGAGCTTTCGACCCGTCCCCGGTTCGGCAGGGACGACCAATCGCGATGGCCACCGACGTACAGCCAAGCGCCGTTGCGACGCTCGTAGACATCACTGAATCGAAAGCGGACGGTTTCGGGTTGTTTCTGGGATTTGGGCCCATCCGAAGGCTCGATCCGAACCACTTCTTCGACTGTGTAATGCGCGATGGCGACCTTGCCGTCGGCAAGGAAATGCAACCTCTCCGGAATGACCTTGATGGAGAACGAGGTCTCGTTGCGATGCAGGCGATCCCAAAACGCGCCGACGTCAGCCCTCGTGTCCAGTCGAGGCTGGTTTAAGTGCCAGCGCAGATAGTCCGGATGGTGGATCGCAAGATATTCTTCCCGTTTGCCTTCGACCCAGCTCTGATTGCGCCTTTCAACGGTGGCCCACACCTCTTCAGGCGGCGATGGAGCTGCCCACGCGGACGTAGCGAATAGGGCCACGCCGGTGGCCGCAATTAAAATGGAGGATCGAAGCACGTGCATCACATCATCATGCACGAGCCGCAAATGTCCGCAATGGGTCGAAAGTGGACCTAAGTCCGCCCGCTCCGGGGCGAATGCGGGACCTCCAACGTCTCAACCACTGAAGAGCGGGCCCATAAGCGAGGCGCGGGCGGAGGGGCCGCGTCGTTCCATCCCTCGAGGTCTTTGAGCCAAACGAGCATTGCCCGCCTGTCCTTAGGAGGCATGTGGTGCGAACAGGCCTCCACAGCGTCGCGTGCACCGTAGCGATAGCCAAGCCTGGCTTTCGGGTCATAAACGTCCATCGCTAAGCCAAACGATCAAGTCTCAAAACTGTTCGACGAGTTCTGCTTGGTATTACACCGGCAGCAAGACCGCCGCTCCTCAGGCCCACTCAGTATTCGTACCGGTGTCCGGCACGCCATTCTAAGATAAGTATTTGGCATGGCTAACGATTTTGCCGATGCTGCTCATTTGCGCGAACTGGCGGCAAAGTGCCGTCGCGTGGCCGCCAATCTGACCGACAGCAAGGACGTTGCATCATTACGACAAATGGCCGCCGAGTATGAGGCCTTGGCCAACAAGATCGAGCAACCGGTGATGCCAAATCCACAACCGCGATTTGGTCTCTAGACTGCGAAGGCAGACACTTCCCCATGTCCGCAGGTCTCTAGTTTTGACTGTGCGTGCCGGGCGTGACGCACAAAGCCTCTCAAAACACCGCAATTGTCCTGATGGAGGTCGGGTCCAGGAAGTGGCAGCTTCGTGATCGGGGCCGGGGAGGTCGAAATGCCAAAAAGGAGCGGCTACGCAATCGCCCTCGGCTTACACGGGCAGCCTAGCCCGGTAACCGATAGGAATATCAATCGTCCGGACTGTGCTGAGCCTCGGAACGGGGCCGACGGATTCTACTTCGAGCTGGAAACTTTCCTCGACGATTGGCGGCGCCAAGGGGTGTCGGAGGATGTTGTCCGGGTCGCCCTTGAACGGGCCAAGCGCACGTCCCTAGCGATGGAAGGCGTTGGTGAGTGGCTCAAGGGTTAGTGATCGCTGCGCATCGCCAGTCTAGCGAGGCAAAAGACCGAAAGCTGACATTAAGCTGCCACTGGGCCTGCCGGAGGAGCTTTCCGCAAGCAGCGATGCAGAGGCGCTTAAAGGCGGCTCGCCTGAAGAAATTCCGAAAATGTGAGATTTGGCAGGGGCGGCGCTTGGTCGCGAGCCTAGACGGCCAACGTTTGGTTGGCTGAAAAGGGTTAGGCTCGCGGCCATTGCCGGAGTGTGGCGCGACACGGCGGAATGGGGCCTGGCCTATTCCATGGTGATGACGGACGCCTGCCCGCACGTGGCCCATGTCCACGACCGCATGCCGGTAATTGTGCCGCGTGCGGCCGATGACTAGCTGAACATTACCTAATGAAGCGTTGGCGAGTGTCCGCAATGGGTCGAAAGCAGACATAGCGTTCTCAAAAAACCCTGTCCTACAGCCCCGCCCTTGTGCTCCGCCTGGCGCCGCTCATCACGAACCGAACGGACAGCAAGCTTGCATCTGCTTTCGCGCCCTCCCCGCCCGCATCGCTCCGGCGAATGAACATCCGACAGGGCTGTCACCTTCATTGTCACCCTCGCGGCGACACGGTCCGTTACCCTCGCCGCCCGCGAGGCGCGGATGAGCCGCAAGTCGGCCTATGCGCTGAAATCCCGCGATTCCGTCTTTGCGGCAGCCTGGAGCCAGGCCTTGAAGGCCGCGCCGAAGCTATCTGCTTTGGGTAACAAAGGGGAGGAAGTGCACGAACCCCCGGTTTCACCCGGTCGGCGTAACGCGCCACTCTCCCGCCGGGACCGTGAAGCCGCCTTTGCCCGCCTCGTTGCCACGCTTCGCGAGTCGGCGGCGCTTGCCGATCCTATCCCTGCCCAATAGGGCCGCGGCGATGATCGAATCTCCAATATTCTTCAGCGGCATCGGCGGCAGCGGAATGCTTCCGCTCGCAAGCATCGTGCGCGCGACCGGCGTCCGCGTCGCGGGCTCCGACCGCTCGCTCGATGCCGGCCGCACCCCGCACAAGTTCGACTATCTGCGATCCCTCGGGATCCAGTTGTTCCCGCAGGACGGATCGGGCCTGCAGGATGGCATGACCCTCGTCACGTCAGCCGCCGTGGAACCGACCGTTCCGGACGTCGTCCGCGCCAGGGAACTGGGCCTGGCACACCTCACGCGGCCGGAGTTCCTGGCCCGCCTGCTCAACGATGCGCAGCGCAGCGTCGCGGTCGGCGGCACCAGCGGAAAGTCCACGGTGACGGGCATGATCGGCTGGATCCTCCACGCATGTCATCGCCAGCCGACTGTGATGAACGGTGCCGTGATGAAGAATTTCGTCACGCCCTCGGCGCCGTTCGCGAGCGCGCTCGTCGGCGATCCCGAGCTGTTCGTCAGCGAGGTCGACGAAAGCGACGGCTCCATCGCGCTTTACCGCCCCGAAGTGGCGGTGCTGACCAACGTCACGCTCGACCACAAGGAGATGGTCGAGCTGCGGCGTCTCTTCGCCGGCTTCCTCCTTTCCGCGCGCAAGGCCGTGCTCAATCTGGACGACCCTGAGACCCGCGCCCTCGCCGAAGCGGTGCCCGAGAAAGTGATCAGCTACGGCCTCGATGCGCCCCGCGCGGACTTCATGGGGAAAGACCTCCAGATCCTCGAGGATGGCGTGGAGTTCGCGCTGCATGCGGAAGGCGAGCGGTATGATGTGCGCCTGGCGGTCCCTGGGCGCCACAATGCCTCCAACGCCCTCGCGGCGATCGCTGCCACGCGGGCGCTGGGGCTGCGGATTGAGGACGCGGTCGCGGCGATCGCGCGGTTCGAAGGCCTCAAGCGCCGGCTGGAAACGGTCGGGCAAGCGGCTGGCGTGACCGTCATCGACGATTTCGCGCACAATCCGGACAAGATCGAAGCCACGCTCGCGACCTTGCGCGCGCATCCGGGCCGGCTGCTCATCATGTTCCAGCCGCACGGCTACGGCCCACTGGCCCAAATGGGCGAGAAGCTTGCCGAAAGCCTCGCCGAGGGCATGGCGGGTGACGACCGCCTGTACCTGCCCGACCCGGTCTACCAGGGCGGGACCGTGGAGCGCACGCGCGGATCGGACTGGCTTGCCGGACAGGTCGCGTCACGCGAGCGCAGCGCGACGCACCTTCCCGAGCGCGTGGCCATCGGCGAAGCGCTGGTCGAGGCGGCGAAACCCGGCGACCGGATCCTGATCATGGGCGCCCGTGACGACACGCTGATCGATTTCGCGCATGAGCTGGTCGAGCGGCTCGCGGCGCGGAACTGATCGATCATTGCCGCGTCGGGCCGGCATGGCGAAGCCCGGAACCGTGACAGGCTGGAAGCTCCCCGCGGATGAACGCGAAGCCCTGCTCGCGCGATTCCCGCCCAAGTACGGCAACGTCATAGCGAACCATGTGACGCTTCGTGTCGGCGCCGACGCCAGCACGCCGCTGCCCCGCAAGCCGGACGCCCGCGTCGTTGGCCGGGCTGACGACGGCGAAAGTCTAGAATGTCTGGTAGTGGAGCTGGACGGCACGACAGACCGGCCCGACGGCTCGATCTACCATATCACCTGGTCGCTCGGCCCGGGACGCATGGCGCGCGAAAGCAACGATGTGCTGCGGGACATCGGTTGGGAGCGCCTTACCGCTGCGATCGACCTCGAGCTCGAACCCGCGCGCTTCTGATGGCGGAGCCGCGACTCTTTCTCGACGCCGACGGCGTGCTCGCCAATTTCGACGAGGGCGCACGCAGGCTGCTGGGAATGGACGTACGGGCGTTCGAGGCGAAGCATGGCCGCGGCGCCTTCTGGAAGCGCCTCGCAAAGGCGGACGAATTCTACGGCACGCTCCCCGAGATGCCGGATGCACGCCAGCTATTCGACGCGGTGAAGCATCTAAAGCCGACGATCCTGACAGGCCTGCCACTCGGCGACTGGGCCGCGCCGCAAAAGGTTCGCTGGGCCGCCGAGCACTTCCCCGGCGTTCCGATCATCACCTGCATGGCGCGCGACAAGCACAAGCACATGAAGCCGCGGCGACGTCCTCGTCGACGACCGCGAGAACCATCGCGTCGCCTATGAAGGTGCGGGCGTCGTTTTCGTGCACCACAGGAATGCAGCGGACAGCCTCAGGCAGCTCGCGCAGATCTATCCGTCAGTGAAAGCGCCCGAGAGCGCCCAGGTCAGGCAGCGGCCTTGAGGTCCACCTTCTCGACCCACTCCGGCCAGAACACCGGCTCGCGGCTCGACCAGCCCGGCGCGGTCGCAGCGCTCTCGCTGATCGACTGCAGCAGAATGCGGCGGCGATCCGGGTGCAGGTGCGGAAGCGCAGCCGCGGCGCAGAACGCCGAAGGCAGCCACGGACGCGCCGCGGCACCGATCAGGCGCTCGTAGAGGAAGCGATAGGCCGCGAAATTCTGCAGGCGATCCTGGCCAAGGTCGAACGCCGACAGCGTGATCAGCATGCCGATGAACGGCTCGATCATGTCGAGGCCGCTGTCGTCAGGCACCTGAAGGCGCAGGTGATCGAGCTGCTTGTAGAGGCGGGCCTGGGCGCGGATCGATGCGCCCTCAGCTTCATCGCGGGCCCAGCATTCGATGGGATCGCGACGGCTGTAAGCAACGTCCAGAGAACGGCGGATGTAGCGCTGCGTGGCTTTCGGAAAGCTCGCAAACTCCTTCATCTCCGAGATCAGCATCGCGCCGCTGGCCGGCTGGCTGGTCCGCGTAATCATGACCCAACTCCTCAGTTCCCGAGCGAGATCATGCGGTTGATTTGGTTGCGTATTGCTTAACCACAGTCCCACTCCCCATTCATATTGAATTAGAGGGGAGTCACCGCGTCTAGGTCAGAAATTGACCGGCAGGCCTAAAACTGTGGATTGTTGAATTGTTGCAACGCCGATGCGTTTTTGTGACGGTCGCGTAACCTATTCGGGAAAACCGGACGACGGGACCGGATCGTCGCTCTGCCCCGGCTGCGCCGCGGCGGGCGGATCCGAGGCGTCCATGGATTCATCGCTTCCGACGTCCGCCTTCGCGTCGAGATCGTCGGGATTCTTCTTCAGCTTCCGCTCAAGATCGGGGTCGGGATCGGCCGAGGTCACGGCAGGCGGGGGGCGATCCCGTTTCACGTCGTCGTTCACCAACTGTCTCCTGGCACCATTACCTCAGTGAAACGAGGGGGATGCGGTCCCGTTCCGCAGTTTGGCTTGATCCGTTTCGGACAGGACTTGGTGCATCCCTGATCAGGTTGCGATGGCTGCCGGGCCGCGACGTAAGTTACCTGCGACGCCATGCGTTACCAGCGTGCCGATCCCCCCGCCAAGCTCGATGGCTTGGCAGCCGCTGCGGAGTTCTTCGCGGGATGCATGGCCGACGCCGATCCGGCCTGCGAAAGCCTGTGGGTGGCCCATGTCGATGAGCAATCCCGCTGTGTGCACCTGTCACGGCATTCCGGGGACGCCACCGGACTGGCTTTTCCCTTGAATGACATCGTTGCCGACGCCGTCCGGCATGGCAGCGCCGGAATGGTGCTCGCGCACAACCACCCGAGCGGCGATCCGCGGCCAAGCGAGTCCGATTGCCGTGCTACGCGCCGCCTGGCGGCCGCGGCCGAGGCCCTGGATTGCACGGTGCTCGATCATCTCGTGTTCGCCGGGGCGCAATGCACCAGCTTGCGGAGGATGGGGCTGCTCTAACCCTTGCAGGGCTTGATCTGATCCGGCGAGGGCCGCGGGCCGGCGAGCCTGAAGGCCATGAAGTAGCTGTCCCCGCCGCTCAGGACGCGGAACGTCACCAGATCCATGCCGACGGCGGCGAATTCGCATTTGAGCTGTTGCGGCGGAATTCCATGCCGTTTGACCGGCCGGTTCGAGTCGACGACGACCACAAGGCCATCCGGCTTCACGCCGTTCCGCATGTGCCAGAGGAAGGCATAGGGCGACTGAACCTCGTGATACATGTGGACCAGGAACACGCGGTCGAAGGATTGCGCCGGGAGCATCGGGTTGTCCGGCGCGCCGAGCTTCACGGCGACATTGTCGAGATTCTCGCGCTGGACGCGGTCGCTGAGGCTATCGCGGACCTCGGGAACGATGTCCTCGGCGAGCACCCTGCCCCTGCGGCCCACGGCCGGCGAAAGCCGCATGGTGTAATAGCCCTCGCCCGCGCCGACGTCGGCGACCGACATGCCGAGCTTGAGCTCGGCGAGATTCATCACCTCCTCCGCCTCGCCGACCCGGTCGCGCGCGTCTTCCGTGGAGAAGGCATCGCCGATGATCGACGCGACATCGCGTTGAACATTGGGAAAACGGGGTTCGCTCGGCTGGGCGCGGCAGCCGGCCACCGCGAGCAAGGCTACGAACGCAAGCGCCCTAGTCAACATCCTCGACCTCGACGGTCTCGCCGGTGACGCGCTGCGACAGCGCCGCGGCCATGAAGCGGTCGAGATCGCCGTCGAGCACATCGCTCGGGGCGGTCGAAGTGACACCCGTCCGCAGGTCTTTCACCAGCTGATAGGGCTGCAGCACGTAGCTTCGGATCTGGTGGCCCCAGCCGATGTCGGTCTTGGCGGCGTTGGCGGCACTCGCCTCGGCTTCGCGCTTCTGCAGCTCCGCTTCGTACAGGCGGGCCTTGAGCTGCTTGAACGCGGACGCGCGGTTCTTGTGCTGGGAGCGCTCGTTCTGGCAGGCGACGACAATTCCCGTCGGAATGTGCGTGATCCGCACGGCGCTGTCGGTCGTGTTCACATGCTGCCCGCCCGCGCCCGAAGCCCGATACGTGTCGATGCGCAGCTCTGACTTCGTTGATCTGAACGTCGATGTCGTCATCGACCTCCGGATAGACCCAGACGCTCGAGAAGCTCGTGTGGCGGCGTGCATTGGCATCGTAAGGGCTGATGCGCACAAGGCGGTGGACACCGCTTTCGACCTTCAGATTGCCGTAGGCGTTCGGCCCCTTGATCAGCAGTGTCGAGGATTTGATGCCGGCCTGCTCGCCGTAGTGGTGGTCGATCAGTTCGACCTTCATGCCATGCCGCTCGCCCCAGCGTGAATACATGCGCTGCAGCATGCCGGCCCAGTCCTGGCTCTCGGTGCCGCCGGCGCCCGCGTTGATCTCGACATAGGCGTTGTTGGCGTCCGCCTCGCCCGCAAGGAGGGCGGCGACCTTGTCGCGCTCCGCCCGTTCAGCGAGCTCGGCAAGACTGCGCACGCCGTCATCGACAAGGGCCTGGTCGCCCTCGCTCTCGGCGAGTTCGATCAGTTCGGCAGTGTCGGCAAGCTCGGTCTCGATGGCCCGGGTCGCGCCGATCGCGGCTTCCAGCCGTTGGCGCTCGCGCATCACTTCCTGCGCCGCCTTGGGGTCGTCCCACAGCGTCGAGTCCTCGACCTTTGCGTTCAGCTCCTCGAGCCGCTTGTTCGCGCGGTCCCAGTCGATGAACCGGCGAAGCAGCGCGGTCGCGGCGTTGATCTGGTCGATATGAGCCTGCGCTTCGGCGCGCATGTTTCTAGAACCTTTGCAAAGCGGACTTGGCAGACAGCCCTATTAGAGGGCGTTCTGCGTTGGCAAGCCGGGTGACGGCTGCGGCTGCGGCGCCTGGACCGAAGGAGGGCCCCCTGGCTGCGCAGCCGGCTGGCTCCGGGATCCCGCCTGCCGTTTCATCTGCTCGATCTGCTGCAGCCGCTGCTGGAGCGCCTGCTGATAGCTCTCCTGATTATAGGGATCGCCGGCGCTGTTATAGCTTCGCCGGGGCTCGGTCTGCGGCTGGAACGCTTCCCAGATGACCGAGGATTTCGGGTCTTCCTTGGTCGGGAACACGCCGAAGACGGCCTTGCCGCTCGCGCGGTCGACGCGAACCCAACGGACGCCGGCCGGCGCGACGAACGGCACCTTGGGCTGATCCTTGAGAGCAGTCTGCGCCCATTGCTTGAAGATCGGCGCCGCGATGCGACCGCCCTGAGCGGCGTGTCCCAGCGGACGCGGCTGGTCGTAGCCGAGGTAGACGCCCGCAACGATGTCGGGCGTTCCGCCGACGAACCAGACGTTGGTCGGCCCCGAGGTCGTGCCTGTCTTGCCGAACATCGGGCGATTGAGGTCGCGCAAGATCGTGGCCGTGCCGCGCTCCACGACACCTTCCAGGATGTGGACCATCTGGAAGGCGGCCATCGGGTCGATCAGCTGGCGCGTGCGGCTCGGGGGCCTCGGCATGCCTTTCCCGTCCCAGTCGCGCGCGTTGCAATTTTCCATGAGGGCGCAGCGATTGTCGGTGCGGAAGATCACCTTGCCGTTGCGATCCTGGACATAATCGATCGTCGTGCCTTTGACCGAGCGGCCCTGGTTGGCGAGGATTGCGTAGGCATTCACCAACTTCGCTACCGTCGTGTCTCCTGCACCGAGCGCGACCGAAAGATAATTCGGATATTCGCCCACGCCGAGCTTCTTGGCCGTATCGATGACCTTCGGCATGCCGGCTTCGGATGCCGCCCGCACCGTCATCAGGTTGCGCGATTGCTCAACGCCCCAGCGCATCGTCTTCGGGCCGGCGTAGCGGCGGTCGAAATTGACGAAACATTTGTTACCAAGGCCCGCGCCCTGCCAGACGCAGAAGGGCGCGTCGACGATGATGCTGGCCGGCGTGAAACCGTTTTCGAGCGCAGTCACATAGACAATCGGCTTGAACGCCGATCCCGGCTGCCGAAGGGCCTGTGTAGCGCGATTGAAGTCGGACCCGATCACGTCGAACCCGCCCTGCATTGCCAGGATGCGGCCGGTATGCACCTCCTCAGCGAGGAAGCCGCCACCGACCCTCGGAACGGAGCGCAGCACGAAATTCCCCGGCCCTTCCTCCTTCACGATGATGATCATGCCGGGACGAAGGTAGTCGAACGCCGTTCCGCCTACGCCACGCTTCGGCATGAGTGCAGCCGAACGCGGCAGTGTCCCGGTCGAGCTGTTACGGAAGCCGATTTGCGCCTCCTGCCCGCGCTTCGACAGGACGACGGCCTTGCGCCAATCAGGGAAGCCTGTGCCGATTGGGGTACGGTCCAGTCGACCCGCCCAATCGCCGGAAATGTCTATGCTCTTTTCGAGGTCCACCCAGCCGCGGCCGGTTCCGTCAAAGCGGGCGAGACCCTCGCGGAGCGCTTCCGCGGCCGCGTCCTGCATCATCGGATTCATGGAGGAGCGCACCCACAGGCCGCCCGCGTAGAGGCTGTTCGGACCGTCCTTGGCCGCCTCGCCGAACTGCTTGATGATCTCGCGGCGGACTTCTTCCATGAAGTAACCGCCCTGCTGCTGGAACTTCTCGTTGCTTCCGTACCGGATGGTGCCCAGCGGCTGCGCGGCCGCTTCATGCCATTGCGCTTCAGTGATGTGGCCATTCCGCGACATCTCGCGCAGCACGTAGTTGCGACGGTCGAGGGCCTTCTGCGTGGCCCGGACCGGGTCGTAATTCGACGGCGCCTTGGGAAGGACGGCGAGATAAGCCGCCTCCGGTAGCGTCAGCTCGTTGATGTCCTTGTCGAAATAGGCGCGCGCCGCCGCCTGGATCCCGTAGGCGTTGCGGCCGAGGAAGATCGAGTTGAGGTAGATCTCGAGGATCTGCTGCTTGGTCAGCGTCAATTCGAGACGGAAGGCGAGGATTGCCTCGCGCGCCTTGCGTCCGATGTTGTAGCTCGAATCCTGCAGCAGGTATTTTGCGACCTGCTGCGTGATGGTCGAACCGCCCTTCGCGCGTCCGCCGCCGGTCACAGTCTTGGCCGTAAAGTCGGCGACAGCGCCAATCAGTCCCGGCACGTCGATGCCGGAATGCTCGAAGAAACTCTTGTCCTCGGCCGAAAGGACGGCCTGGACGACAAGTGGCGGGAATTCGTCGTAGGACAGCTCGACGCGCCGTTCGCGCGCGAACGTCTGGACCGGCATCCCGTCATATCCCCGAACGTTGGTCGGCAGCGGCGGCTGGTAGGCGAGCAGGGTCTGCGATGACGGCAGGCCACTCGCGAAATAGACCCACATCGCGGCAACCAGAACGAACATCGCTGAGACGGCCCAGGTGATCCACCGGACCCACCAGCGTTGCCACCACGGATCGATCCGCTCGTGCACCCTCCCGTTGAAGGCGACGAGGTCAGGCAGAGGCCAATGGGGAACGGACAGGCGCTCGAACTTCATTCGGAGGTGCGTCTAGCCTGTTCGAATGGCTGGCGGAAGTTGTGTTCTGACCTCAGCGGCGCGCGCGGGCGGCGACATCGGCCTCGATCGCCTGTGCGAGGGCGAGAACGAGGTCGGAACGGTGCTTGGGATCGACCAGGAGCAGCTCGTCGTCGGCGTTGCTGAGATAGCCGGCCTCGAACAGGACGGCGGGCGTCCCAGCGCGGCGCAGGACATGGAACGCGGCGAAACGATGGGGCTCCGGCCGGAGCTCGAAACGCCCCGCCGATCGCTTGACCAGCCGCGAGGCGAGCTCGGCGGAGGCGGTCATCTGCGAGCGCATGGCGAGGCCCGAGAGCATCGAGTTCGACCGAGCCGTCTCCCTCGCCCGCCGTGAACCCCGCATTCTCGAGCGCCGCGAAGCGCGCGGCCTCTGCATCCGAGGCAACGTCCGACAAGGAATAAACGCTGGCTCCGCGAGCGAGCGGATTGGGCGCGCTGTCCATATGGAGCGAGACGAACATCGCGGCGTCCACGCGCCGGGCCACCGCAGCGCGGTCCTCGAGCGTCAGGTAGCTGTCGGCGTCGCGGGTGAGAGCAACGCGGACTCGCCCGCGCTCGACGAGCTTGCCCCGAAGCTCGCGCGCCAGGGCGAGCGTCAGCTCCTTCTCGGAGACCGCGCCCGACACGCTCCGCGCGCCTGGATCACGGCCGCCGTGCCCGGCGTCGATGACGACAATCGGCCGCCCCTTAGCGCTCGGCGCTCCCTGGATCTGATCCTGAACGGCCGGCGGCAGTTCGAGGGTGAGGCTTGCTTGCCGCGCCTCCCCGACGGCAGCCGAACCGTCGCTGGCCGGCGAGGCTCCGCTTTGGCTCGAAGCCAAAGCGATCGCCAGCGCCGCGGCAGCCGCAAGTGCGGCGGCCACGCCTGCGAAGGTCGTCCGATGGATCGCGGGAAAAATCACGAAGTTCCGCCAAGCTGTTGAGCCGCAACCAACTTATCAGCGAGAATGGTTAATGTGCAATGCGAGCTGTTGTCGCGGGCCGCAACGGTTGCGGCGCAGACTCGGGGATGCTAACCCGAATGCGGGTGTCCGGCTTGCCGGAGCATCTTCGCCGCGACCAGTGCAAGAGTGCGCGGCTACACGAGGTTGAAGCTGCAATGATTCCACAGAACGTTTTCCGGCCGCTCTCCGATGAGGCGGCGGACGCGTTCACCCTGCCGAGACGCGGGATGGCCACTGCAGCAGAAGCGCTTTCACATAATCACGGCACCGCCGCACGCTCCAGTCGAGCCGGCGTGGCCACAATCATCGCGCGCCGCCGGCTAGGCCGGATGCACCCGCGCGCCCGGAGAAATTTCAATGTCCATGCGCATGCTAATCGACGCGCGCCACCCGGAGGAGACCCGGGTCGCAGTCGTCAAGGGAAACCGGATCGAAGAATTTGATTTCGAGTCCGTCGAGCACAAGCAGCTCAAAGGGAATATCTATCTAGCCAAGGTCACCAGGGTCGAACCGTCGCTGCAGGCGGCGTTCATCGACTATGGGGGAAATCGCCACGGCTTTCTGGCCTTCAGCGAAATCCATCCCGATTACTACCAGATTCCAAAGGCGGACCGCGAAGCCCTGCTCCGCGAGGAAGCCGAGCACGCCGCCGAGGAAGAGCGATTGCGGGCGGCCGAGTTCGACGCTGAGGACCATTACGACGAGGCGGAGGCGGAAGAAGCCGCCGAAGCCGACGACGACGCGGAGCCTGCGGAAGGCGCTACGGATACCGCCGAGGCCGGGACCGGCTCCAACCGCTCGCCGGTCGACGAGTCCGCGGCTGATGAGCTTCGCCGGAAGCGGCAGAACCTGCGCCGCCGGTACAAGATCCAGGACGTCATCCAGCGCCGCCAGGTGCTGCTGGTCCAGGTCGTCAAGGAAGAGCGCGGCAACAAGGGCGCGGCGCTGACGACCTATCTCAGCCTCGCCGGCCGCTATTGCGTGCTGATGCCGAACACCAGCCATGGCGGCGGCATTTCGCGCAAAATCTCGAACGGCTCCGACCGCAAGCGCCTGAAGTCCATCATGACGGACCTCAAGCTCCCCTCCACCATGGGGCTGATCGTCAGGACTGCGGGCCTTTCCCGCACCAAGACCGAGATCAAGCGCGACTTCGACTATCTGGCGCGACTCTGGGACGAGATCCGCGAACGTACGCTGGGAAGCACGGCGCCTGCGCTCATCTATCGCGACAGCGACCTCATCAAGCGCGCGATCCGCGATCTCTATCATCGCGAAATCGACGAGGTGATTGTCGAGGGCGACGACGGCTACAAGGCGGCGCGCGGCTTCATGAAGCTGCTGATGCCAAGCCACGTCCGCCGGGTGGCCGTCCACAACGAGACCACGCCGCTGTTCCAGCGCTACGGGGTCGAGGACCAGCTCAGCGCCATGTATCAGCCGGTCGTGCAGCTGAAGTCGGGCGGCTATCTCGTGATCAACCCGACCGAGGCGCTCGTCTCGATCGACATCAACTCGGGACGGTCGACGCGCGAGCACAATATCGAGCAGACCGCCTACAACACGAACCTCGAAGCCGCGCAGGAGATCGCGCGCCAGCTGAGGCTCCGCGACATGGCGGGCCTCGTCGTCATCGACTTCATCGACATGGAGCAGAACAGCCATGTCCGGAAGGTCGAGAAGGCGATGAAGGACGCACTGAAGAACGACCGCGCCCGCATCCAGGTCGGCCGGATCTCGAGCTTCGGCCTGATGGAAATGAGCCGCCAGCGGCTACGTACCGGCGTTCTGGAAGCGTCGACCAAGGCCTGCCAGCACTGCGAGGGCACCGGACTCATGCGGACGGCCGCTTCGGCGGGCCTGTCCGCGCTTCGGATGATCGAGGACGAGGCAACGCGTGGGCGCGGCGAGAAGATCAGCCTGCGCGCCGGCCGGGAGGCGGCGGTCTACGTCCTCAACAAGAAGCGCGCCGAGCTTGCGGACATTGAGCAGCGCTACGGAGTGTCGATCGAGATCCTGATCGACGAGAGCTTCGAGGGCGCTCGCATGACGGTCGAAAGCTCGGGGCCGCGCCCCGTCGCCGCGCCGCGCTCGCAGCCCGAGCGGACGCCGATCGAGGAGGATCTCGACGAGATCGAGGCGCTCGAGGAGGACCTCGAGGAGGAGCTCGACGAGGACGAGGAGCCCGAGGAGCGGGAGGCCCGTCCCGAACGGGAAGAGGGCGAGCGCCCGGGACGCCGTCGGCGCCGTCGCCGTCGCGGAGGCCGTGGACGCCGTCGCGAAGGCGAAGCGCCCGCTGCCGATGAGGAAGCCGCGCCCGTCGCCGCCCCGGGGCTCGAGCAAGAAGCCCCCGGCGAACCCGAAGCCGAAACCGGCGAGGAAGAGGCGGCACCGGCAAAGCGGCGCCGCAGGCGCCGCGGCAAGGGCGGAGCAGCGGAAGCCGCACCCGCCGACGAGCCTGTCGTCGAACCGGACAGCTCGCCCATGGTCGAGCGGCCGATCGAAGACGAGCCGGCGATTACCCAGACGGAGGCAGCCGAACAACCGAAGCCGAAGCGCCGGCGTTCGCGCAAGGCGAGCGCTGACGCCGAAGCCGCCGTCGCCGAGCCTGCTGCGGCCGAAGCCCCACCCGCGGAGACCGCCGACCAGGAAGCTCCGCCCGCGAAGCCCGCCCGGAAGCGGCGCACGAAGGCGGCAGCGGCCACCGCCGCGGAGCCCGAAGCGGTCGCCGAGCCCGCCGAGCCGGTCGTCTTGCCCGAGGCGAACAACGATACCGCCGAGGACGAAAATGGTGAGCCGCGCCGCGGCTGGTGGCAGCGCACCTTTGGCTAAAACAAGTGGGGGCGCTCGCCTGGTGCTGCGCCCCCGCTTTCATACACGGTTCAGCCGCGACAATGGTAATGGCCGCCCCATGAACGCGCCGCTCGCCCGCTTTGCTCGGCTACTCATGCTCGCGATCCTCCTCGCAGTTTCGGCCACCCAGCCCGCTGCGGCACAGGATGGCTCGGTGCAGGTGCTGAGAGATACGGAAACGGAGCTGTTATTCCGCCAGGCGTCGGAACCGCTCATCAAGGCCGCCGGGCTCGATCCGAAGAGCGTCAAGGTTGTCCTGATCAACGATCCGGAAATTAACGCCTTCGTCTCGACGGGTCAGGCGGTCTATCTCCACTCGGGCCTCATCTTCGCCGCGGACAACGTCGGCCAGGTTCAGGGCGTGATCGCACACGAACTCGGCCACGTGACCGGCGGTCACTCGATCCGCATGCACGAGGGCATAAGGGAAGCCACGGGAATCAGCATTGCGACGCTCATCCTTGGCGCGCTCGCAATGGTGGTCAGCCCCGACGCGGGCATGGGTATCCTCGCCGCGGGCCAGCAGGTCGCGATGGGCAACCTCTTCGCCTTCACCCGTACGCAGGAAGCCTCGGCTGACCAGGCCGCGGTCAAATTTCTCCACGGCGCCGGCGTTAGCGGAAAAGGACTGATCGATTTCTTCGGCAAGCTCGAGAACCAGGAGTACCGGATCGGAGTCTACGCAAAAGACAGCTACGACCGGACGCACCCGCTCTCGTCGGAACGTATCCAGGCGCTTGAGCAGAATTTCCGTGCAGATCCTGCGTGGGGCACGCCGGTCGATCCGGCACTGGAAACGCGCTTCCAGCGTGTGAAGGCGAAGCTTCTCGGCTACCTCAATCCCAAGCAAGCCGTGATCAAATATCCGGAAAGCTATCAAGGCGCCCCCGCCCATTACGCGCGGGCTTACGCCTATCACCTCAGCGGTTATCCGGAGAAAGCGGTGTCGGAGGCGGATGCTCTCCTCGCGAAAGAACCGCACGATCCGTTCTTCCTCGAGCTGAAGGGGCAGATCCTGCTCGAAGGGGGCAACCCTCAGGCGGCGATCCCACTTCTGCGGGACGCTCGGCAGCGGTCGGGCGACGCGCCGATGATTGCCGCCATGCTCGGCCACGCGCTCGTTGCGACGGAAGATCCGAAGAATTTCGCCGAAGCCAAGCAGGTCCTCAAAGGGGCCGTGGGCCGCGACAACCAGGACCCCTTCGCCTGGTACCAGCTGGGCATCATCTACGATCGCGAAGGCGACGAAGCCCGTGCGTCGCTAGCGACGGCGGAGCGAAACAATCTTCAGGACAATCCGCGCCAGGCACTGGCTAGCGCGGAGCTCGCCATGCGCGGAATCCCGGCCGGCACTCCTGACTGGGTTCGTGCGCAGGACATCGCAATGGTCTCCCGCGCGGAGTTGAAGAACAAAAAAGGCAGGAAAGAGCGCGAGTGAACGAGAGCCAGGCCGCGGCGCCCGCATCCGGTAAGATCGGAACCGCGATCGCCGGTGGAATCGTGGGCGCCCTGATCACCGCCGCATTGCTGATCTTCGCGGCGCCGGAATATCTTTCGACGCGGATCGTCCGGCATGGCCTGCTATCCGATCCGGCCATTCTCTCCGAAACCGTCGACGCGCTGCACAATTCTCAAAGTGCGCCGGTGCTGGACGCGAACCGTGCCGCGATCGAAACTCCTTTCGCAAGCTCCTGGAAGGGCGCCGCGAAGCCTGAGGTCACGCTGGTCGAGTTCTTCGATTACGCCTGCTCCTACTGCAAGGCGAGCAACAAGCACGTCGACCGGCTGTTGCGCGAGGACAAGGGCCTGCGCGTCGTCTATCGCGAACTTCCGATCCTCGGCCCCAATAGCGTCGCTGCGGCGCGCCTGTCGCTCGAAGCATCCAAGCAAGGCCGCTTCGCGCAGTTCCACAATACTCTGTGGGCCGTGGGACGCCCTGCCCCCGCCACCAACGCGCGCGCGGCGCAGGCGGCGGCCATCGCTCCGGCGCCTCGAAACGATCCCGCGGCCGAGGAAGAGCTGAAGCGCAACTTCGCGCTTGCAGGAAAGCTTGGAGCGACCGGAACGCCGGTGTTCGTCGTCGGCGACAAGGTGTTGAACGGCGCCGTCGGCTACGACGCGCTCAAGCAGGCGATTGCCGAAGCCCGCGCGAAGAAAGCCTAAGGGCGCCTTCTCAAGCCTCCGCGCCCTTGAACCCCTGCGCAACCACGTACCACTCACTGGAGTCCTTCCGGCTGGCCGGCGGCTTCGCATGCTTCACGGTCGTGAAGCTGCGCTTGAGCTCGGCCACCAGGGCGTTGTCGGCACCACCGGCGAGGACCTTGGCCACGTAAGCGCCGCCGGGCCGGAGCACTTCGCGAGCGAACTCGAGGCCGGCTTCGACGAGGGCCATCGTCCGCAAATGGTCGGTCTGCTGGTGACCGACGGTGTTCGCCGCCATGTCCGAAATGACGAGGTCCGCGGGACCGCCGAGGGCATCGCGCAGCCTGTCGGGTGCAGCTTCGTCCATGAAATCCATCTGCAGGATCGCCACGCCCTCGAGCGGCTCGGTCGGCAGCAGGTCGATGCCCACGACCGAAGCCTGCGGAGAGCGCCGCCGCACGACCTGACTCCATCCACCCGGTGCGATGCCCAGGTCGACGACCGCCTTGACGCCTTTGAGAAGCCCAAACCTTTCGTCGAGCTCGAGCAGCTTGTAGGCCGCGCGGCTGCGATAATTCTCCGCCCTGGCGCGCTGGACGTAAGGGTCGTTGAGCTGCCGTTCGAGCCAGCGGGTGGAGGAGACTTTGCGGCCCTTTGCCGTCCTGATCCGCTTCACAACTGCCAGCCGTCGCGGGCCATGAGCGAGCGCAATATGCCTTCGCGGATGCCGCGGTCGGCGACGCCCAAATTCTTGGCCGGCCAGATTTCCATGATGGCTTCGAGGATCGCGCAGCCGGCGACGACGAGGTCCGCGCGCTCGGTTCCGATGCAGGGCAGGCCGGAGCGCTCCTGATAGTCCATCGTGGCGATCATCGTGCTGATCTCCTGCATCGCCTCGATCGGCACGTGAAGGCCATCGACCGCGCGGCGATCGTAGGAAGGGAGCGCGAGGTGGACGCTGGCCAGCGTCGTGACCGTGCCGCTGGTGCCAAGCAGCCTGATGTCCTCCTTGGCCTCGGGAAGCATGGTCGCGAAGTTGGCGAAGGCGCGCCGGGCGCGCTCGCGCATGCGCTTGTATGCAAGGAGCCGGTCGGGGCCTTCGAGCGCTTCCTTGCCCTCGCTCTCGGTGAGCGAGACGACGCCCCAGGGCGCGCTCCACCAAGCCCTGATCTGAGGGCTTCCCTGTTCCTGGTCGATGAGGATCAACTCTGTCGAACCGCCGCCGATATCGAAGATCAGCGCGGGGCCGTCACCCGGCTCGAGCAACTTGTGGCAGCCGAGCACCGCCAGGCGGGCTTCCTCCTGCGGCTCGATGATGTCGAGGACGATGCCTGTCTCGCGCTGCACGCGCTCCGCGAACTCAAATCCGTTCTTGGCCCGCCGGCAGGCTTCGGTGGCGACGGAACGGGACAACGACACATTGCGCCGGCGCAGTTTCTCGCCGCAGACGGCCAGGGCTGCGACCGCCCGGTCCATCGCCTCGTCGGATAGCTTGCCGGAGCGCGAAAGGCCTTCGCCCAGGCGAACGATGCGCGAAAACGCATCGATGACCGTAAAGCCGCCCTCGTCCGGGCGGGCGATCAGCAGGCGGCAATTGTTGGTTCCAAGGTCGATCGCGCCATAGGTGTGGCGGTGCGAGTCCCGCTTCCACTGGGGCTTTGGATCCGACGGCCCGCCCTGCCCGGTGAAGCCCGGCTGCAGGGCGGGCGCACTGGCGACACCGTTCGCCATGAAATACGCCCGCTTCTTCACCGCGCGAAAGACGCGGCTGACTTAAGGCCGTTTAACCACAATTGAGGGGGTTTGAGCAAGCTGGCAGTCCCTCCGCCAGCGTTGACACCCAGCGACGGCGTTCGTATCTCGCCCGCCTCGCCGGACCGGCGTTGCCCCGTCGTCTAATGGTAAGACTACGGACTCTGACTCCGTCAATCGTGGTTCGAATCCACGCGGGGCATCCACGTCGAGTTGAACCGACAGCTTCACTTGCTGATAGGGGTGATCTTCGATCCTTCGAGGCCCAATCCGGCCATCAGGCCCTTTTGGCCGAAGGGAAAGGCGTACACATCCTCGGTGAGAGTTGTTGAGGTGGCGCTCTTGGCCGCTCCCTTGTCAACGATCACCACGCTCGGCCCTGAACCGATCGCCCACCCATTGCTCGTCCTCAGATAGTCGAGCGCCTTGTCGTTCATCAGGAACAACGCGTAGCTAAAGGACTGTCCTCCGGCCTGAAGACCGAAGGAAACGGCGGCGATCTTGTAATAGCCAGTGGGCCTGCCGCGAACGAAGAGCACACCCTCCCCGCCCTGGCCGCCGATCATGAAGCCCGCCTTGACGATTTTTGGAAACACCAGGATCGCGCGGGCATCCCGGGCATATCTGCGAGCCCTGTCCGACTGCGAGTAGAGCCGGTTCAGTGCCGCCGTGCCATCCGTGTTCAACTGAGCCGCGGGAGCGGCCGACGCCTGCTGGTGATAGGCCCCAAGGGTGCTGGCCAGAATGAGGCTCGCCGCGAGGAGTGAAGGTCGAATTTGTTTCATGTTCCGTCACCTTCTAAGTGGCAACGGCCTTGGCCGATCAGACCTGCCTCAAACATCAGCAAATGAACTGACCCGGCTGCCCGCCGCCTCGGGCATCCGCTCCGTCGCATGTGACCCCGTAAGCAAACTGCATCAATGTCCGCAACGGACTTCAATCGCTTCGAGATCGGCTCTTGCGGAGCCGATTAGCCGTGATAGGCCTCGCGCTACAGATGTAGGGGGATGATTCTATGTTCTCGGCTCGATCCGTTCGTTCTCTCCTCGGCACTGCCGCTGTGCTCGGCCTTGCCGCGCTAGCCGGGACGGCCCCCGCGCAGCAGGCGCCGATCGTCCAGCCGGGAGCGCCGGGCCAGCCGACAACTGCGCTGAGCGCCGAGCAGGCGATCCGCATCGCCGACACGAAGTTCACCGCCGACGACGTGCAGTTCATGAAGGACATGATCGTGCACCACCATCAGGCAGTGCAGATGGCCGCGCTGGTCAAGGACCGTACCAATCGGCAGCCTATCCTCGACGTCGCCAAGCGCATCGACGCCTCCCAGGCTGACGAGATGAAGTTCATGAGCAAGTGGCTGCGCGACCGCGGCCAGACCGCGCCCGATCCGGCGTCCGGGCACGCAATGCACATGCAGCATGCCATGCCGGCGATGACCCCGGCGTCCGCGATGCAGGGCGACACTGCGTCCATGGGAATGGCGACGCCCGAGCAGATGACCGCCCTGGCAGCAGCGAAGGGTCCCCAGTTCGACCGTCAGTTCCTGGAGCGCATGATCACGCACCATCAGGGCGCGGTGACGATGGCTGAGGCGCTGCTCAGGCGTCCCGGTGCCGCTTACGATCCGGTCCTGTTCGAGTTCGTCAACGAAGTGATCAACGACCAGAAGGCCGAGATCAAGCGGATGAACGCCCTGCTCGTCGGCCTTGTCGACGATCCGCGTTCCACCTTGAAGCCCGGCTTCAACAATGCCGGGCAGGCGATTAGCAACATGCGCGTCGTCGCGTCGCTGCCCAAACCCACCGGCTTCCTCGACCCGGCTAACCCGGCGGGCCTCGCGCCTAAGCCGGTTCCTGCCAAGAAGGGCGCGAAGCCCTCGGCGGGCGGGGATGAGCGCTTCCCGCTACTCAGCTTCGCCAACACCGACATGGCCTTTTCCGGCGATCTGCTCGCCGCCGGAAATTATCATGGGTTCAACCTCTACCGGCTTGACCCGAGCGGAACGCCGAAGCTCCTCAGCTCGACCATCTGTCCGGGCGGCCAGGGCGACCTTTCGATCGTCGGCAACTTGATGATCATGTCGGTCGAGCAGACGCGCGGACGCGTGGATTGCGGCCGCCAGGGCGTGCGCGCGGACATCAGCCGCGAGCGCTTCCGCGGCATCCGCATCTTCGACATCAGCGACCGCACACGCCCGGTGCAGGTCGGCCAGGTCCAGACCTGCCGCGGTTCGCACACGCACTCGGTCGTGTCGGCCGACCCGCGCTCGATCATCGTCTACGTTTCCGGCACAGCCGGCGTCCGCAAGGGCGAGGAGCTGGCTGGCTGCGTCGGCGAGGTCGCGGGCGACCCGCGCACCGCCCTGTTCCGCATCGACGTGGTCGAGATTCCGGTCGCGAACCCGTCGCAGGCGCGGATCATCGACAGCCCCGCGGTCTTCGCCGATCCGAAGACGGGCAACCTCGCCGGCCTGTGGCGCGGCGGCGCGCATGGCGAAGGCACGCAGGACACCAGCCGGACCGACCAGTGCCACGACATCACGGTCTTCCCCGCGCGCAAGCTCGCCGCCGGCGCATGCTCGGGCAACGGCATCATCTTCGACATCGCCGATCCGCGGAAGCCGCACCGTATCGACGCGGTGAGCGATCCGACTTTCTCTTATTGGCACTCGGCGACGTTCAACAACGACGGCACCAAGGTGCTGTTCACCGACGAATGGGGAGGCGGCGGACGGCCGCGCTGCCGGGTCCAGGATCCGCGGACCTGGGGCGCCAACGCCTTCTACGACATCGTCGACGGAAAGCTGCAATTCCGCAGCCACTACAAGCTGCCGGCGGTCCAGAGCGAGCAGGAGAATTGCGTTGCGCACAACGGGTCAATCATCCCCGTTCCGGGCCGCGATGTCTTCCTTCAGGCCTGGTACCAGGGCGGCATTTCGGTGATCGACTTCACCGATTTCATCAAAGCCCTACGAGATCGCCTATTTCGATCGCGGGCCGATCGACGCCAAGGAAATGGCGATGGGCGGCTTCTGGTCAGCTTATTGGTATCGCGGCCGCATCTACGGGACCGAGATCGCGCGCGGCCTCGACGTCCTCTCGCTGACTGCCAGCCAGTATCTGACGCAGAACGAGATTGCCGCGGCGGCGATGGCCGACCAGGGCGGCACCTTCAATCCGCAGCAACAATGGCCGGTGCGCTGGCCGGCTCACCCGGTGGTGGCGCTGGCCTATCTCGACCAGCTGGAGCGAAGCGGCTCGCTGACGCCGGCGGCGACCAGCGGCTTGCGGCAGGCGCTCACCCAGGCCAGCGCGCGCATCAACGCTCGCAGCAAGGATGGCGCGCTCGCCGGGCAGCTCGAGCAGTTGGCCCGAGGCCTCAACCCCGCAGCACCCGATGCGGTAACGGGCAAGCGCATGGCTGCGCTTCAGGAGACGATCCGCGGCATCGACAGCCAGCTGCGTTAGGTACTACGAGTGAGGCTTCTCACTCGAAAACAGTGACTTAGGCGGGCTCGGCCGGAACGATTCGGCTCGCTCGAGCGCTTTAGCGCGGAGCGGGCCGAGCCGTTTGAGGAGATCACCCGGTGAAACCCAGCCTTCTAACCGCACTTCCAATGGCATTGTCGTTGACCGCTTGCGCGAGCAACGGCGCCTATGGTGCCGCGCCGAGCGCCGGCAAACGAACCGTCTATGGAGCCGCCGCAGGCGCTGCGATTGGAGCGCTTGCCGGAACCGCGCTCGGAGACCCCTTCAGCGGCGCCGCCCTGGGCGCGCTCGCTGGAGGAGCAGCCGGCGCCTTAATCCCCGGCCCCGTGATCAACGGCCGTCAATATTATCGGGATACCCGCGGCTATTGTTATTACATCGATGAGAATGGACAGACGAAATATGACGGGTCGGTGCGCTGCTAAGCGCCGCTAGCGCGTCAGCGTCCTGGCGACCGCGCCGCGCCAGCCCTTGATCAACCCGGCCCGGTGCTCGTCCGACATGCGCGGATCGAAGCTGTCACGGCTCTTCCACGCGCGCTCGATCGCGCCGAGGCCGTCCCATACGCCGGTCGCCATACCCGCCAGGAACGCGGCGCCGAGCGCCGTGGTCTCGAGATTCTGCGGCCGCTCGACCGGACGCTCGATCATGTCGGCGAGGAACTGGCAGAGCCATTCGTTCGCGGTCATCCCACCGTCGACGCGCATCGGCCCGTTGAGGACGGCGCCGTCCTTGGCCATCGCCTCGATGAGATCGACCGTCTGATAAGCGACCGCCTCCAGGGCGGCCCGGGCGAGGTGGGCTGCCGAGGCGTCCAAGGTCAGGCCGTGGATCGTCCCGCGCGCGTCGGGGTCCCAGTAAGGCGCTCCAAGGCCGACGAAAGCCGGGACCATGTAGACGCCATGGCTGTCCGACACCTGCGTCGCCAGGCTGTCCGTCTCAGACGCGTGAGCGATCACCCCAAGGCCATCGCGGAGCCATTTCACGGCGGCCCCCGCGACGAAGATCGAGCCTTCCAGCGCGTAGGTCGTCCGTCCACCCAGGCGATAGGCCGGCGTCGTGAGCAGGCGATGCCGGGATGTAACCGCTTGTTCGCCGGTGTTCACCAGCATGAAGCAGCCGGTGCCGTAGGTGGACTTGGTCATTCCGGGCGACAGGCAGGCCTGGCCAAACAGCGCGGCTTGCTGGTCGCCTGCCATTCCGGCGATCGGCATTTCGACATCGAACAAGCCCGGCGCCGTCGTCCCGAAGACATGGCTGTTGTCGCGGACTTCCGGCAGCAGCGATAGCGGCACGCGGAACAGGCGGCACAGCTCAGGGTCCCAGCGCTGGGCATGGATATCGAACAGCGACGTGCGGCTGGCGTTCGTGGCGTCGGTTGCGTGGACCGCGCCGCCGGTCAGCCGCCAGAGCAGGAAGCAGTCGATCGTCCCGCATGCGAGCTCGCCACGATCCGCGCGAGCCCTCGCGCCCGGGACGTTATCGAGGATCCAGGCGATCTTGGTGGCGGAGAAATAGGGGTCGAGAAGCAGGCCGGTTCGCGCCTGGACCAAGCTTTCGGCGCCATCGTCCTTCAGCCGGTCGCAGTCGTCAGCCGTCCGCCGATCCTGCCACACGATCGCGCGATAAATCGGCTCTGCCATCGCGCGGTCCCAGACGACGACCGTCTCGCGCTGGTTGGCGATGCCGATGGACGCGATCTGCCCCGGACCTATCCCGCTGAAAGCGATCGCTTCGCGCGCCACGGCGAGGGTGTCGCTCCAGATTTGCTCGGGGTCGTGCTCGACCCAGCCGCGAGCCGGATAATGCTGCTTGAGCTCACGCTGAGCGACCGCGACAGCCCGCGCGTCCGCGTCGAACAGGATGGCACGGCTCGACGTCGTGCCCTGGTCGATCGCCAAAACATGATCTGCCCGCCCCACGCAGCGATCATACGGTCGCGCGCCGCGCGCCGGAAGGGGTTCTCCTTCGGCGCCCACGCGCCTATCCGCGCGCCGCATGAGTGCGATTGTAAGTCCGCGTTTTGAGGTAGACGCAGCCGAAGAAGGCGACGGCTTCCGAATTCAGGTTCGCGAGTTCGGCCGGCGCTGCCAGGGACTATTTCGTCCCGACCGGCACCCAGCAGGACTTTTCGAAGTTCTTCGAGCAGCTATCCGCTGACTTCGGAACACGGCTGCCCGACATCGCGGATCGAGTTCGAACGGCCGGCACCGGCGATGCGCTGGCGCCCGTTGCTAACCGAGAACGTCCATCCGCAAATCCTCGTGGGCTACGGCGACCCGGCGGTCCTTCGCGACGGCGATGATTATTGGCTGATCGCGACGTCGAACGACGCCCCGGACGCCTTTCCCATCCTCCACTCGACCGACCTCAGCCACTGGGAGCCGAAGGGTTTCATTTTCCCGAAGGGCAGGAACCGGCATGGGCGGCCAAGGGACGAGACGTCGCCGACTTCTGGGCGCCGGAAATGGCGAAGGTTGGAGATGAATTTTGGGTCGTCTTCACCGCCCGGCAGAAATCCAACGCCCTCGCGATCGGCCTCGCGCGGAGCAACAGCCCGGCGGGGCCGTGGATCGACAACGGCCAGCCGCTGGTCACTGGCAAGCCCATCAACACGACCGGCAACCCGACCGGCATGGTCAGCGGTGGGGTCATCGATTCCCACATTTTCGTCGACGCCAACGGCGACCGCTATCTCTTCTGGAAAGACGATGCGAACGGCATCTGGCCGAGGCCGCTGGCGGGATTGCTGTACGACAATCCGTCCCTGATCGGCGAGCTGTTCGAGAGTGAGGAGGACCGCCGGACTGCCGCCTTCGCCGCGGCGATCGTCGGCTGGGCCAACCAGCAGCGGCCGATGATCCGCTTCTTCGTCATGCAGCCGATCATCGAGGCCGCTCTGGCCAATTGGGAGCGGGTGAAGCGCGCGCTTACGGAATACGGGCTCGCCAGTACGATTCTGGAAGCGATGACGACGCCGATCCGCGCGCAACGCATCGCAGATGACGGGCGATCCCTCATCGGCGAGAGCAAGCTGGTCTTGTGCAACGACCTCGACTGGGAAGGCCACCTGATCGAAGGTCCATTCGTCACGCAGCAGGACTGCCGCTACTGGCTATTCTACGCAGGCAACGACTTTTCGACGCCGTCCTACGGGATCGGCGTCGCGGTCGCCGACCATCCGCTGGGCCCCTACGTGAAGCAGGGCAAGCCGCTGCTCAAGTCGACGCGCGAATGGACGGCGCCGGGCCATGCCTCCGTCGCGCTGGGCCTCGACGGCAAGCCGCAACTGTTCTTCCACGCCTTTCACCCGGGGACCGGCGGCTACAACGCCTTTCGGGCATTGCTCACCGTCGGCCTCAGGTTCGAACGCGATCGGGCGGAAGTCGCGGAACTGCCCCCGGCTTAGTCGCGGCGGACGTCGCCGCCACCGGCGACCGCCATCGAGACCTGCGGATTGCCCGAATAGCGGACCTCGCCGCCGCCGCGGACTGCCGCGGACAGGCTCGTGCGCGGGCGGACGAAGATGCGCCCGCCGCCGTTGACGGCCGCGGAGACATCGACGGCATCGAGCGCGCGCATGTCGATCGTGCCGCCGCCGTTGACGGCCACCGACAGCTGGTTCTGCGGCCCGAAGCCGCGCGCCGCCGTGACCGCGCCGCCGCCGGAAATCCCAACGTCGGGAACGCGCGGGCTTTCGATCCGGATCTGCAGGTTGAAGTTGCGCGGGCACTGCCGATAGCAGGCGTCGATCCTCAGCTTGCCCTGCCCGTCGACATAGAAGCGGGTGTAGCTGGTGCTGCCCTGAAGAAGCGTCACGCGCTGGACCGGGCCGGGCACGACGGTCACCTCGCCGCCGCCACGCAGCTCGACCGAGCGGAAATGCTGGACGGGAACGATCTCGGTCGCGAGCGCAGGTGCTGAAGCGGCCAAAGCGAAAGCGAAAAGCGGTACGGTCGAACGCATGGCTAAAGATCCTCTGTTGATGTGCGCTACATCTGTAGCGCTACATTTGCAGCGTGTCTAGCCCTCGCTCGCTGACCGGCATATTCGAAGCTTTGTGACCCGCCCCATCAGGATCATCGGCAGCTTCGTCAGCCCTTACGTGCGCAAGGTGCTGGCAGCGATGAACCTCAAGGGCTTGCCCTACGAGGTCGACCCGATCACGCCATTCTACGGCAATGACGAATTCGAGCGGTTGAGCCCACTTCGCCGGATCCCCGTGCTGATCGACGGCGATTTCACCATCAGCGATTCCTCGGTGATCTGCGCCTTTCTCGACGAGGCATATCCAGGGCACCCGCTTTTTCCGGCGGATCCGAAGCAGCGCGCCCGGGCACGCTGGCTCGAGGAATATGCCGACACGCGGCTCGGCGACCTCTTCATCTGGGCACTCTTCTACCAGAAGGTGGTCCGCCCGCTGGTCTGGGGCGAGCCGACGGACGAGGAACGCGTCCACAAGGCCCAGACGAAAGACATACCGGCCGCGCTGGATTATCTGGAAGGCGAGCTGCCCCAGTCCGGTTTCCTCTTCGGTGAGATCGGCGCGGCCGACATTGCGATCGCCAGCTTCTTTCGGAACGGCGCTTACGCCGGGTTCGACGTGGATTCCGGCCGGTGGCCACGAACCTCGTCGTTCGTGGAGCGCACGCTGGAGCATCCCTGCATCGCTGGCCTGCTGCCCTTCGAGGACGTGCAGCGCAGCGCACCGATCAAGGGCCGGCGGCAGGCACTGCTCGACGCTGGCGCCCCGCTGACGGAGGAAACCTTGGGGCTGCGCGAGCCGCGCAAGGGAATGATGCGGCTCTAGACGGTCAGTAATGGTGCCCCGACAGCCAATGCTCGATCCGCGTCCGCAGCGACCGCTTTGACGGGATGAAGCCCGGTTCCTGCCGGACGACGGGCTCGCTGGCGTCGTAAAGCGTCAGATTGCGCGGCGGTTTTGGCCGCACGGCCTCCCGGCCCCGGAGCAGATCCTCGGCCATTGCGAGCGACCGGTGCACCTCTTCGGCCGTGCAGGGCTTCATCAGGCATCCGAGGGCCAGGTCGGCCATCGGGAAAGAGGGCGCCTTCCCACTGACGAAAAGGCAGGGAACGCCGAAATCGTTCAGGCGCACTGCCACGGAGAAACCGGTCGTGCCGTGCGCGAGGTGCAGGTCGAGCAGCACGAGATCGGGATCGAGTTCCTGGGCGGCGGCAATGGCGCCGTCCGCGTCCTCCGCCGTCCCGACGACCCGATAACGCGGATTGTCCTCGATCTGATATTTGATCGTTTCCGCAAGCTGGCGATCGTCCTCGACGACCAGGATCCTGAGCACTTGCGAACCTCCCTAAGTCACGGAATTTCCGCGAAGGAATTTATTCGGCGATGCTCGCGCCATTTGTTCCGCGCGCGAATCCCCCTTGAACGAAGTTTACGTCCAACGGCCTTGGCACCGCGCTGGAACGAAGAAGGGCGCCCGAAGCCGAAGCTCCGGACGCCCACTCTCCCCTCAAACGGATGGTCGCGTTAGGCGCGATAGAAAATGTGCGTACCGATCTTTTGCGCAAGATTCAGGCGGCGGCCCCATGACGGGGCGACGTAGGTCGCATGATACCAAAGCACGTCTTCGCTGACGCTCGGGACCACGTTCGCAATCGCTAGGCGAGCAATGCCTTGAGCGCGGGCCCAGGCGGAGGACGACGTGGCGACCATCGGGAACTGGCCGTGGCGAACGAAGGAAAACTGCCAAGGCTGCTTAACGACGCTGCACCAATCGGGCGGATACTTGCCCGACTTTGCGCGGTTCATCACGACGCGAGCAACGGCGAGCTGGCCTTCCAGGGATTCGCCGCGCGCCTCGAAATAGACGGCGGTGGCGACGCAGTTGGCCTGCTCATCGAGGGCGTCGCCGACGCTAAACTTGTCAACCAGCGCGTAGAGCGGCCAGCCATTCTTGTAGAGGTAGGAAGCCTCGGTCGCGACCGACGGCGTCAGGCTCAGCGTCACGGCGCGGGCGGGCTGCGCCTGCAGGACCGAACCGGTCGCGGTGGCGACGGCCGTGGTCGCTGCGACCGCGGGCTTCGCCAGGATCTGCGCCACCGACTGGACAGCCGAGCCGAGCGGCTTAGCATCAGTGTCGGCGTCGAGCGCCTGGACCGCCGCAGAGACGCCCAATCCCGGAAGGCTTTGTGCGCCTGCGCTGGAACCCACCGCAAGCATAACAAGCCCCATCACCGCGGACATGCCGCGGCTACCCAATAGTTTGATCACTCTTGTGTTAGCCCTATCTGGCGGACTGCCGCTGGGGGCGCCCGAAGGCGCTCTTAAAATCCCAGCGGGGAGGTCCGTCTTGCCCTGGAGCCTCGCGTCTAATGCGCGGGTGGCTCACTCGCTCTCAATCGCTGAACCCCAGATATGTTAACTTTTACGAGAGTCCAACCAAAGGGCGATGAATTGTTCGCGACTTCGGGATGGAATCAGGAACACTTTCAGTTTGTTCAGTTTTTCCACTTATCCACAGCCGTTCTGCGCGGCTCACCGCCCATTCCACTCGGCTCGTCGGCGATGTAACCGGGATGGGACAGGAGGTGTCCCGCAATGGCGCGTTGGCTGATGAAATCGGAGCCCGAAAGCTACGGTTGGAAAGACCTCATTCGGGACAAAGGCACCGAATGGGACGGCGTGCGCAACAATGCTGCGCGACTCCACCTCAAGGCCATGAAGGCGGGCGACGAGGCCTTCTTCTACCATTCCATGTCGGACAAGGCGGTGGTCGGGATCATGCGCATCACGCGCGAGGCCCAGCCGGATCCCAAGGACAACGACTGGGTATCGGTGCGCGTTGAGCCCGTCGAGCCGCTCCAGCGGCCGGTAACGCTGGCCGAGATCAAGGCTGAACCCCGGCTCGCGAAGATGGAGCTGATCCGCCAATCCCGCCTCTCCGTCGCGCCCGTGCGTGACGAAGAGTGGAAGGTGATCCTCGAGCTGGCGAAGAAATCGTGATTGCTCTCGCCCCTCGCGGCCTATCCTGACGCCGAGGTTCGCGCGTGAGTTGAAAACGTCTTTGCGTTTCAGGTTTGAAACGAACGGCCGTGCGTTCGTTGTAGCCGTCGATGGACACCCAGATCTTCGGCTCGAACAACTTCAACATGCTGCCGCACTTGGTGGCGCTGGTCGTCGCTTACCTGCTGGCCATTCCCATCGGCTGGAACCGGGAGCGCGAGGAGCGGAGCGCGGGGCTGCGGACCTTCCCACTCGTGGCGGTCGCGACGTGCGGCTTCGTGCAGGCTGCCGAGAGTCTGACTGCCGACACCCCGGAAGCCATGGCGCGCATCATCGAAGGATTGATCACCGGCATGGGCTTTATCGGCGGCGGCGCGATCCTGCGCCAGTCGGAGTCGGTAAAGGGCACGGCGACGGCGGCGAGCCTGTGGGTAACGGGCGCAATAGGCGTCGCCGTCGGACTCGGCAGCTACGACGTCGCAGTCATGCTCTCTATCGTGACCATCGCGACGTTGTGGCTGATGCAACCGCTCAAGCGAGCCGGCAACCTGAGCCCCGACCAGCCAAAGGAAACTGACGCCCGCCGCAAGAAAGCGAACGCCAGGAGCCGCAATTAGGCCGCTTCCATCTTCCGCGATTCGCGCTTGCGCTCGTGCGGATCGAGGAAGCGCTTGCGGATGCGGATCGCTTTGGGCGTCACTTCGACCAGCTCGTCGTCCTGGATGTAGGCGATCGCCTGCTCCAGCGTCATCCGGCGCGGCGGCGTCAGGCGAATGCCTTCGTCCTTGGGGCCTGAGGCCCGGAAGTTCGTCAGCTGTTTGGATTTCAAGGGATTGACCTCGAGATCCTGCGGCTTGGCATTCTCACCGATGACCATGCCTTCGTAGAGCATCTCACCGGGCGAGATGAACAGCACGCCGCGATCTTCCAGCGCACTCAGGGCATAGGCAACGGCGGGGCCCTTCTCCATCGAGATGAGCACGCCGTTCTGGCGTCCCTGGATCGGACCCTTGTGGGGGCCGTATTTCTCGAAGAGGCGGTTCATGATCCCGGTCCCGCGCGTATCGGACAGGAACTCGCCGTGGTAGCCGATCAGTCCGCGCGAAGGCGCGGAAAAGGTCAGCCGGGTCTTGCCCCCGCCCGAAGGCCGCATGTCGGTCATTTCGGCCTTGCGCACTGCCATCTTGTCGATGACCGTGCCTGAGAATTCGTCGTCAACGTCGACGACGACCGTCTCGTACGGCTCCTCGCGGCCGCTCGGGCCCTCGCGGTAGAGAACGCGCGGGCGGCTGATGCCGAGCTCGAAGCCCTCGCGCCGAAGTGTCTCAATCACCACGCCGAGCTGAAGCTCACCGCGCCCGGCGACCTCAAAAGCATCCGCTCCTGCAGATTCGGTGACACGGATTGCCACATTGCCTTCTGCTTCGCGGATCAGGCGGTCGCGGATGACGCGGCTCTGCACCTTGTCGCCATCCTTGCCCGCGAACGGGCTGTCATTGACCGCGAAGGTCATGCTGAGCGTCGGCGGATCGATCTCGCGGGCATGCAGCGGCTCGGTGATCGCCGGCGTACCGATGGTGTTCGACACGGTCGCCTTCACGAGGCCGGCAATGGCGACGATGTCGCCCGCCCTGGCGGACTCGACGGGAACGCGCTCCAGGCCCTGGAAGGCGAACAGCTTTGTGACGCGCCCGTCCTCGACGACCTTGCCGTTGACGTCCATCGCGCGGATTGGATCGTTGATGTTGAGCGTGCCGCTCTCGATGCGGCCGGTCAGGATACGGCCGAGGAAGTTGTCGCGGTCGAGCAACGTGGCGAGCATCTTGAACTCGCCCTCGGGATCGAGCGCCGGCGCCGGCACATGGTCGACGATCGCCTGGAACAAAGGCGTCAGGTCGCCCTCGCGGACGCTATCTTCGGTGCCCGCATAGCCGGCGCGGCCGCTTGCGTAGAGCGTCGTGAAATCGAGCTGCTCGTCATTGGCCTCGAGGTTCAGGAAGAGCTCGAACACTTCGTCGAGAACTTCCGCCGGGCGCGCGTCCGGGCGGTCGATCTTGTTGACGACCACGATCGGACGCAGGCCGAGCGCCAGCGCCTTGCCGGTCACGAACTTGGTCTGCGGCATCGGGCCTTCGGCGGCGTCGACCAGCAGGATCACGCCGTCCACCATCGACAGGATGCGCTCTACCTCGGCGCCGAAATCGGCGTGGCCCGGCGTGTCGACGATATTTATGTGCGTGCCGTTCCACTCGACCGACGTGCACTTGGCGAGGATCGTGATCCCGCGCTCTTTCTCGAGGTCGTTCGAGTCCATCGCCCGCTCCTCGACGCGCTGATTGTCGCGGAAGGTGCCCGACTGGCGGAAGAGCTGGTCGACAAGGGTCGTCTTGCCGTGATCGACGTGGGCGATGATCGCCACGTTGCGCAAATTCATGACTAATTTTTCCCGGGAAATTCAGCGCGGCCCCTTAGCGTAAATGCTGCATTGCAGCAAGCACTCAAGACGCGACGAGAGACGTTCATCTGGCGCTCATCTTGATGACTACAAATGTAATCGCCAGCAAAAACCCCCTCCGTATGAGGTAATGATGTTCAACAAGCGTTTGGCGTGCGTTCTGGGCCTCGGCCTTCTCTCAACCCCCGCCTGGACACAGCCCGCGCCTCCTCCGCCAGCGCCGGCAGCCGCGCAAAGGTCGCTGACCATGGCGGAACGCCGCGAAGTCATCGAGAATATCGCGACCGCCGCCGCGGGCCGATATGTCGATCCCGCCGGCGGCGCAAAGCTTGGGGCATACATTCGGGAACGTCTGAGGTCCGGCGCATATGACGCCGTCTCCGACCCGATTGAGTTCTCCTCGATGGTGACGCGGGACCTTCGAACGGCTGTCCGAGATGTCCATCTGCGAGCCGTTTATGAGCCGAATCGGGTTCAACCCAACGTCCGTATCCCCACCACTGGTCGAAACGCCGCGCTCGGCGGCGCAGCGGGCCCGCGCAGCTATGCCCGCATCGACGCACGCAGCGTCGAACAGGTCGCGCGCACCAACTACGGCTTCGACGCCGTCCAGCGGCTCGACGGCAATGTCGGCTATCTGAAGATCACCCGCTTCGTTCCGCTCGACCTGTCGACCGGTACCGCCAAGGCGGCCATGGACTTCCTTGCCAACACGGACGCGGTCATCGTCGACCTGCGCAGCAACATCGGCGGCTCGCCAGAGCTCGTGCAGCAGATCATGAGCTACTTCACTGGGCCCAAGCTGATTCAGCTGGTCGCGCACTACATCCGAGACGGCGACCAGACCAACCGGCTGATGAGCCTCGCCAGAGTGCCGGGGAAGCGAATGACGGGGAAGCCGCTCTACGTCCTCACCGACGCGCTTACCGCCTCCTCGTCCGAAATGTTCGCCTACATTGCGCAGCGGAAAAAGCTGGGCATGGTCGTCGGCGAAACCAGCTCCGGCGCGGGCAACGGCGGGAACATGATCCCGGCCGGATCGGGCATATCCTTCTTCGTGCCTTTGGCGCGCGTGGTCGACGGCCCCGGATGGGAGCAGACGGGCGTAAAGCCGGACCTCCCCGTCGATCCCGATCAGGCGCTGGAAACAGCCTACAAGGCTGCGCTCGAAAAGCTGATCGCCGGCGCGACCGACCCCGCCGTCAAGCGCGAGCGCGAGTGGGCGCTGGAGCTCGCGACCGCGAGTGAGCGCAAGAGCGGAATGGCCGCAAACCTGAGCGATTATGAAGGCCAGTTCGGTACCCGCGGGTTCAAGGTGCGTAACGGAAGGCTGATGGTGGTGCCCGCGACCGGAGAACCGGAACGACTGATCCGCACCAATGCCGAGACCTTCCGCCTCGACAATGCGCGCTACACGTTCGACCGGGGCTCGGACGGGCGGGTCACGGGCGTGAAGGTGGAGACCCTGAGCGGCACCGAAACACACGCGGCAAAGTCGGGCTGATCGGCGAAACCGGCGCAGCGCGTCGCACGTTTAAGCGGCGGAAACACTCGATTTTTGGAGATCAGTGATGCCCCGTGGAGCGTACACGTCAAAGCAGGACCGCAAGGCTGAACATATTGCGGAAGGTTATGAGAAGCGCGGCGTCGGCAAGAAAGAAGCCGAAGAGCGCGCCTGGCGCACCGTCAACAAGCAGGACAAGGGCGGCAAGAATGCCGGGTCCGGCCGTTCGTCCAGCCGGAGCGCGGCTGCCAAGAAGGGTTGGGAGACGCGCCATCGCCGCGGAAACGGCTGACGGCTAAGCCCGTTCGAGGATCTCGATCGCCCGCTCGATCGCGCGAAGCTCGCTGTGGGCGAGCCGCTCAAGCCGCATCGCAAGCCCTGATCCGGCCTTGGGCTGATTGGCCAATTCCTCGCGCCCCTTGTCGGTGAGACGAAGCGCGAGACGGCGGCGATTGTCGGGATCCTGAGTCCGCTCGACCATTCCAGTCCGGACCAGCGCATCGACGGCGCGGCTGACCGCCGGAGCGCCCCGGCCGACAGCTGCGGCGACCTGGTTCAAGGTCATCGGCTCTTTCGCACCGATTTCCTGCATCAGCTTGCGACGGGCCCGTTCGGCACGCGCGGCGGGGCCGTCCGCAACCCAGTTTTGCGCCAGGCTGTTGAAGCGGTTCGCAATCGCCGCCGGTGATGACCCCCACATCATGATTTGCATCGTAACAAATATTCCGTCCCGCGCAATATTGCTAACCATGAGCAGTGGATGAGCGGTTGCGCCTCCGCGACGAAGCCGCAATGGGCCTGACGTGAGCGCCCGTCCCCCACTCCCGCGCAACGTCTGGATCCTCGGGTTCGTCAGCCTCCTCATGGACCTGTCGAGCGAGATCTATCACGCGCTCCTGCCGGCATTCATTACACTCGTTCTCGGGCTCCCGGTGACGGTCCTGGGCGCCGTCGACGGAATCGCGGAAGGAACCGCAAATTTCGCGAAGCTTGCCTCCGGCCGGCTGTCGGACCGGAGCCGGAGGCGCAAGCCGTGGGTGGTCGCGGGCTACGGCATCGCCGCATTGTCGAAGCCGCTGTTCGCGCTCGCCACGACCGCGCCGACGCTGATGCTCGCCCGCTTCGCCGACCGCGTCGGCAAAGGCATCCGGGGAGCGCCGCGCGACGCCATGCTCGCCGACGAAACGCCGGCGGAAATCCGTGGCCGGGCGTTCGGTCTCAGGCAGTCGCTCGACACGGTGGGTGCCCTGCTGGCGCCACTGGTTGCGATCGGTCTGATGGCGTGGTTCGCCAGCGACATACGCATGGTTTTCTGGGTCGCCATCATCCCGGCGGTATGCTCGTTTCTGCTTGCATGGCTGGCCCTTCGTGAGCCGGAGCTGCATCTCGCCCCCATGAAGCGTTCGCCGTTCTTCAGCGGCTTTCGCCATCTCGACAAAGCGACCAAACGCCTCCTCGCCGTTGGCTTCCTGTTCGGGCTCGCGCGCTTTTCCGAAGCCTTCCTGATCCTCAAGGGGATCGAGATCGGGTTGTCGGAAGCGCTTTCACCGCTGACGCTCGCCCTGTTCAATCTCGTCTACGTGGCCCTCGCCTATCCGGCCGGCGCGCTGAGCGACCGTATGAGCCCCAGATCGATCCTGATGGCCGGCATCGCCGTGCTGATCGTCGGGAACGTCGTGCTGGCAGAGGCCAGCAACTATTGGCTGCTCGCTTTGGGCGTCGGCCTATGGGGCGCGCATATGGCGCTGACGCAGGGCATATTCTCGCGGATGATCGCGGACAGTGCGCCGGATGACCTGCGCGCGACCAGCTTCGGCGCATTCTGGTTCGTCAGCGGCATTGCCGCGTTGCTGGCGGGCATCGCGGCAGGCTGGTTGTGGGATCGGGAAGGTAGCTCCGCTACGTTCATCGCCAGCGCCATCGTCGCTGGCGCGGCGCTGGCGATGCTGAGCCTGCTTCAGGAAGAACGGCGCACTTAGCGTCCGAACTTCTCGCCCTTTTCCGCCTTGTCGAGCAGCAGCTTCGAGAAGCTGAACTCGGGCTTCATCCGCTCTTCCAGGCGCTTGAGGCCCTCGACGATCTTGTCGAGCCCGACGGTGTCGGCCCAGAACATCGGGCCGCCGCGATAGACAGGCCAGCCGTAGCCGTAGACCCACACGACATCGATGTCGGACGAACGCTGCGCGATGCCCTCTTCGAGGATCTTCGCGCCTTCGTTGACCATCGTGTAAAGTGTGCGCTCGACGATCTCCTCGTCGCTGATCTCGCGGCGCTCCGCGCCCTGCTTCTTCGCGAAGTCCTCGATGATCTGCTGCACGACCGGCGAAGGCGAGGGCCGCCGCTTGTCGTCATAATCGTAGAAGCCCGCGCCCTTCTTCTGGCCCCAGCGGTCGATCGCGCAGAGCGCGTCACGGACGTTCTCGATACGGTTGGGGTCGCGGTGCCAGCCGATGTCGACGCCGGCGAGGTCCGCCATCTGGAACGGGCCCATCGGCATTCCGAACTCGACATGCACGCGATCGACCTGTTCCGGCGTCGCGCCTTCGAGCAAGAGCTTCGTCGCCTCGATTTGACGCGGCATCAGCATGCGATTGCCGATGAAGCCGTGGCACACGCCCGCGACGACGGGCACCTTCTTGATCTTCTTGCCGATCTGCATCGCGGTCAAAAGCACGTCTGGCGCGGTCTTGTCGCCGCGCACGACCTCGAGCAGCTTCATGATGTTGGCCGGCGAGAAGAAGTGCATGCCGACGACATCGCCAGGCCGCGAGATGCTCGCGGCGATTTCGTTGATGTTGAGGTAGGAGGTGTTCGAAGCGAGGATCGCGCCTGGTTTCGCAATCTTCTCGAGGCGGCCGAACACCTCCTTCTTCACGTCCATATTCTCGTAGACGGCCTCGATGATGAGGTCGCAGTCGGCGAGCGCCTCGAAGTCGAGTGTCGGCTTGAGCAGGCCCATGGCCTTTTCGACCTGGTCGGTCGTCATCCGTCCCTTGGATGCTGTCGCCTCGTAATTCTTGCGCATCAGGCCAGTGCCGCGGTCCAGCGCCTCCTGCCCCATCTCGACGATGGTGACGGGGATGCCCGCGGACAGGAAGTTCATGGAGATGCCGCCGCCCATCGTGCCGGCGCCAATGACGCCGACGCGCTTGATGTCGCGCGGGCGAACGTCATCGGCGAGGCCCTCAATCTTCGCGGCCTTGCGCTCGGCGAAGAAGAAATATTGCTGCGCTTTCGCCTGCGTACCGCTCATCAGCTCCATGAACAGCCGGCGTTCGTCCAACACGCCCTCGGAATAGGGCTTCTCGCAGGCGATCTTGACCGCTTCGACATTCTTGAGCGGTGCGTCGAACCCGCGAAACCGGCGGCCGTTCTCCTTCAGGAAGGTGTCGAACGTGTCGGGATTGCACTCGTCGAGCTTGTCCTGCCGTTCCGAGCTCTTCGGCAGCGGGCGGACGTCGCGGACCTCCTCGGCATAGCCGACCGCGTGGGGGATGAGCTCGCCTTCGATCAGGCGGTCGACGAGGCCGCATTCGAAGCCGTCCTTGGCACCGATCGGATTGCCGGTCGCGCACATTTCGAGGGCCTTCTTCACCCCTGCCGCGCGCGGCAACCGCTGGGTACCGCCGGCGCCGGGCAGAAGGCCGAGCTTCACTTCCGGCGTGCCAAGCTTCGCCGAGGGGTCGGCGACGCGATAGTGGCAGGCCAGGGCGACCTCGAGCCCGCCGCCGAGCGCCGTGCCGTGGATCGCCGCGACGACCGGCTTGGTGCAGCCTTCGATGCGATCGACGACCTGCGGCAGCATCGGCTGCTCGAACGCCTTGGGCGTACCGAATTCCGAGACGTCTGCGCCGGCGAAGAAAGTCTGCCCCTCGCAGGCGATGACCACGGCCTTGACGCTGTCGTCGCCTTCCGCCTGCTCGATTGCCGCGACGAGGCCCTGCCGGACCGCCGCACCGAGCGCGTTCACCGGCGGATTGTTCGACAGCACGATCAGGACATCGCCGTGCTTGCGGGTTGAGATCGGGCTGGTCGCCGGCTTTTCGAGAACGTCGTCGCTCATGGGTTCCTCCGCGCCCCCGCCGCTAGGCCGCTGCTTACAGCCTTGCAAGTGGGGCAACGGAACGGCCGTTCGCGCGTAACGCTCTCATGGCCGACCGCGAGGGGATATTCCCGACCTTCTTCCTCTCGGGCTTCGAATGCTCGACCTTCCTGTGGGGGAAGGATCGGCGCCGGCGCGACCTCAACGCGGAGCTTCGCCACTACGAGCATGCCGACGAGGATTATGCGCTGCTGCCCCCGATCGGCATCGCCGTAGCGCGCGAAGGCATCCCATGGCCGCTGATCGACAGAGGAACGGGGGAGTATGACTTTTCGATCATCGACCCTTTCCTCGCCGCGCAGCGCCGTCACAATGTCCTGCCGATTTGGGACCTCTGCCACTACGGCTATCCGGACCGCCTCGACCCGTTTTCGGACCCGGACAGGTTCGTGTTTCGCTTCGCCGCCTATGCGCGGGCCGCAGCGCGCTACGTTGCCGAGCGGGCGCATCACGGCCCGCTGTGCATCGGTCCGATCAACGAACCGACCTTCTGGGGCTATATGGGCGGCGAATGGGCGTGGTGCGCTCCGTTCGGGCGTTCGCGCGAGGATCGCTTGCGCTTCACCACCGTCCTGGCCCGAGCAGACATCGCGGCATGCAAGGCCATCCGACAGGACTTTCCGGACGCGCGCTTCGTCCACATCGACCCGCTGATCTGGGTCGTCCCGCCGCGTGACCGTCCGGACCTCGCGGACGAAGCGCATCGCGAAGCCTATGAGGACGCTTATCTCGCCTGGGACGTCATCTCCGGCCTCAAGCACCCCGAATATGGCGGCAGCCTCGAGCTCATCGATATCCTCGGCCTTAACAACTACAGCTTCGGGCAGATGGAATATGCAGGCGGCGGCAAGCCGAACGAGCCGCTCAAGCCCGGCGACGACCGCATCCGTCCGGTCGCCGACCTGATCTGGGAATCATGGAAAAAGTATCGGCGGCCGTGCATCATCGCCGAGACCTCCGGCCTCTACGGCGGCCGTCCGGACTGGCTCAACGACATCGTCTGCGAGAGTCTCGCAGCCGTGAACCGCGGCGCGGAGCTGCACGGGATTTGCCTGTTCCCCGCGGTGGACATGACCGACTGGCACACCGGCAAATGGCTGCACATGGGCATCGCCGACGTGGAGGAGCTGCCGAACGGGGCGCTGATGCGGAAACCGTTTATACCTTACGTCGACAGACTCCGGCACTGGCAGCAGCGCCTGAAGCGCGTCACAAAGCTCGACGAGGATCCCTACGACCAGCCTGTAAATCTGGCCGATGTGATCGAAGCAGCCAGGGAGGAAGCGCCGGCTGCCGACGCCGACTGGAGTTAGCGGCTGCTGACAAGAAGCCGCGCATCGCCTAGGCGCCAGCGCGAAACGACAATCCGCCGGAGGTGAGAAAGTGGACTACAAGGATGAGACGTTCGATGGCGTGGAGGTCGAGCTCGACGGGAACACGTTCGAGAACTGCAAGTTCAACGACGTCCTATTCAAATATTCGGGCGGCGACATCGATATGAAGAATTGCTCGATCGAACGGTTCAGCTTCGTCTTCGGCGGATTCCTAGCGAACGGCCTTTTCGCGCTTCTCCAGCTCTTCGGGATCGAAGGCATGCTGCAGATCATCCGCGGCTTCACACAGCCGGGTGATGGAAAGGAAATCGAGCTTAGCCCGCCGACACAAGGCAGCGCTTGAGCCGGGGCTCAGCCCTTGGCTTTATAGCCGCCGATCACGCCCAGGATAAAGCAGGTCGCGAGCGCGAGTTGGACCTTTCCGTCCGGATCGCTCCAGCCGAAGTATCTCGCGCCCCAGCCAAAAATGGCAATGAACATGGCGATTGCGATGCCGACCATGCGAACCCCTTCGACTGCCCGATCACACCCGGGCTGGCGCGAGTTTGCACAACTACGGTAAACATAGCGTAAAGCTTGCCGGTCCGCGCTCGTCCGGCCATAGGGCTGCCACACTCCCAGATTAGGCACGGACGACATGAAACGGCGTGTGTTCATCACTCTTAAGCCCGGTGTCCTCGACCCGCAGGGCAAAGCCATCCATCATGCCCTTGAAGGGCTCGGTTTTTCAGGCGTCAACGACGTCCGCGCGGGCAAGCTGATCGAGCTCGACCTTGCCGAAGGCACAAGCGACGCCGAGATCGAGGACATGTGCCGCAAGCTGCTTGCGAACACGGTGATCGAGAATTTCCGCATCGAGAGCATGGAGACCGCGTGAAAAGCGCCGTCATCGTCTTCCCGGGATCGAACTGCGACCGCGATCTCGCGGTGGCGCTGGAACAGGTCACCGGCCGTAAGCCGGCGATGGTTTGGCACCGGGATAGCGAGCTTCCGGACGGAATCGATTTCATCGGGGTTCCCGGCGGCTTTTCCTACGGGGACTATCTCCGTTCGGGCGCGATGGCGGCGCGGTCGCCCATCATGCGCGCAGTGAAGGACGCGGCTGTCCGCGGAGTGCCGGTCATCGGCATCTGTAACGGATTCCAGGTGCTGACGGAGGCTGGTCTGCTTCCGGGCGCACTCATGCGGAACGCGCGCCTCAGTTTCGTGTGCAAGCCCGTGCCGCTTCGGGTGGAGAACAGCCAGAGCCTCTTCACCTCGCAATATGATGCCGGCGAGGCGGTGACCTTCCCGGTGGCGCACCATGACGGCAACTACCAGGCGGACCGCGAAACGCTCGATCGCCTCGAAGGCGAGGGACGGGTTGCGTTCCGCTATCTCGAGAACATCAACGGCTCTTCGCGCCACATTGCCGGGATCCTCAACGATAGCGGCAACGTTCTCGGCCTGATGCCCCACCCCGAGCGGGTGGTGGAGCCGGCGCATGGCGGTACGGACGGCCGGCGGCTCTTCGAAGGATTGCTGGAAACCGTCGCCTAGCGGCGCGCGGCCTTTTTGATCGGGAGTTCCGTGCAGCCCGCCTCCGCGGGGGGCGCCATGCACATCAACAGCCGGTCAGGTCCGGGCGTGTCGTAGACGCGGGTGTAGCGCTCCATCGTCATCGGCTCGACGAAGACGACGACCGTCGTCGCCTGAGCTGCTCCTGCGGCGCTCAACAGCACGCCCGCAACTGCAATCCGGATGCCGCGCATTCACTTACCCCCTGCGCGCCATGCTTCGCCTTAACGATTGAACGCCAAGTGAACGGCTGTTCAGCGGTCCATGCCGAACGGCGTGAACTCCGTGCCAACGTCATAGACGTCGATCCCCTCGCGCCGCTTGAGGAATCCGACGACGGCGTAGGTGACGGGAGTAAGCAGGACTTCCCAGGCGACCTTGAGCACCCACTGTGTCACCAGGACCTTGAGCACGAGATCACTGGTCCACCCCGCCGCGCCGAGGAAGGCGAGCGGATAGAATATGAGGCTGTCGACGCCCTGCCCGACGACGGTCGATCCGATGGTGCGGGTCCAGAGATGCCGCCCGTTCGTCCAGACCTTCATCTTCGCGAGCACGACGCTGTTCGCGAACTCGCCGGCCCAGAACGCCACCATGGACGCGAACACGATCCGCGGGACCTGGCCGAAAACGGCCTCGTATGCGTCCTGTCCCTTCCAGTCCGGGGCGGGCGGCAAGGCGACCACGAACCAGCACATGAAGGCCATGAACAGCAGGGCGACGAAGCCCGTCCAGATGCACCGCCGCGCGCGGCCGAAGCCGTAGACTTCGGTCAGCACGTCCCCGATCACGTAGGACACGGGGAAGAACAATATGCCTGCGCCGAACGGCCAGTCGCCGATCCCCGGCAAGTCGACGGTGGCGACCTTTCCTGCACCGATGACGTTGGACAGCAGAAGAATCGTGACGAACGCCGCCATGACCAGGTCGAAGTATCGAAAGCGGCGGTGTGCGACATCCCGCGCTTCGACGTGTTTCAGCTCGTCCCCGCCCCTCATCTCGCCGAACGCGTAGCGCGGTTCCGCTTCGCGTCAATTGTAGCTAGTTGAAAGGCGATGCGCGCCCGTAGCTCAGTTGGATAGAGCACGAGCCTTCTAAGCTTGAGGTCGTAGGTTCGAATCCTACCGGGCGCGCCAATTCGCGAACTGCGAAAGGCTATTTCCGGGTCTTCATCCGAGCGCCGAGGGCATAAGAACGGTCTGTAAGCGCGGAGACCTCCCGTATATTCAGATTTTTGTCGAAGCTAAGACCCATGAAGCCTTCGTTGAGCCACCTGACCACCGCCTCGCGGCCGAGCGTTCCGCAGTCCAATATCACCGCGGTTCCCACGGGAAGGCTTGCTGAGCACGTCAGCCGCGCGCCGCCCGAAGATAGGTCGACGATCTGGACTGCATGGCGCTCGCCATGGGCCTGGAGAAATGCCGGTAGCGCCACCGTGACCCGCGGATAGATACGGCGGTCTGCATAGGGGTCGCTACCTTGAGCGGTCGGACCGGAGGCTGCCATCATATCCTTTCGCTGGTGCCGCGGCACAGGGCGCTCTTAGACCATGAATGCTGAAGATCCGCACTGTGGACACTGGACTTCGCACGCAGGTGTCGAAGAATTTTGAATCTACAGGGGTGCCGGCCGCTCCGGATCCCTAGTCGCCGCGGGCCGGGGTAGACCTCAAGACTCGTCTACCGCGAAGGTGCTCGTCTGATTGGTGTCGTGCGTACGATTTCCGCTGTGCGCCGCGGGATTCGCCCCTCTGTTGGGCCGTTGCTTCGAGATTTCGCGCAGGCGATCCAGAGCCGGTTTCTTTTTCATTCGAGAATTCCTTGAGAGGCTTCGTCGCTCAGTAGCGATCCTGCTTTTGAAATAGCCCGCGATAATATTGCACACGCGTGATGCGGAGACCCGCAAGCCCACTTCGATTTGAAGCTCTCTGCCAGTCGGCGAGTTCTTCCATCGAAAGCGAGTAGCGCTCGCACGCCTCGTCGAACGTCAGCAGTCCGCCGCGGACGGCCGCGACGACTTCACCTTTTCGCCGAGGCGTCCAACGAGCTTGCGTCGGTGGCGGAAGATCAACCATCGACAGTAACTCGCCCACAGGTCCGATGACTTGCTCTGGACGCTCATTCAAAGTTGCTCTCCGGAACGCCGGCTGGCGTCCAAAAGCGGCGCATCAGCGGCTCAGCGGCTGACGCCTCCTCTGGGCTATCCCTGCCTGCGACGTCGTCCCGACCTCGACCGACAATGGAATTCAACCTTGTTGGGAACGCTGTAACGGCGGTCGGATCAGGACCGCGGGTGCTCTTCAGAAATCTCATCAGCGGTTGCCTCGTCCAAAGCCACCGCCACGCCAGCAGTGTCGACTAGCCGACAATCATTGACGAAATGCGAATACGACCCGCTGAATGGCTAGGATCGATTTTAAGGCTACGGGACGAGCTTGCCCGGGTTCATGATGCCGAGCGGGTCGAGGGCTTGTTTGATCGCGCGGAGAGCATAGACCCGCGCCGGGTCGGCGAGGCGGGCGAACTCGCCACGCTTCAGCTGGCCGATGCCGTGTTCGGCGGAAATCGAGCCTCCAGCGGCGGTCACCAGGTCGTCGACGAAGCGCGTGATCTTAGCGCCCTCCCCTTCGTACCAGTCCGGGGCGGCGTGGCTGGCCGCGCGGACGTGGAAGTGGATGTTGCCGTCACCGAGATGGCCGAAGCCGCTCGCGACCACGCCCGGGAAGGCGCGCTCGACCTGCTCCGACGCCTCGACGATGAACCCGGGCATGTCGGCAACCGCGACGGAAATGTCGTGCGCGAGCGTCTGGCCTTCCGCCCGCTCCGCTTCGGAAATGGAGTCACGGATTTTCCAGAACGCCTCGGCCTGAGCCTCGCTCGCTGCGATGGTGGCGTCGGCGATGATGCCCTGCTCCAAGGCGTCGCCGAGAAACCGTTCGAGGGTGCCGGCGATGTTCATCCCCGCGTCCGGGCTCGTTGCTTCGATGAGCACGTGCCAGCGATGGTCGCCTGCAATCGGCGCGCGTGTCCCCGGGATGTGCCGAAGCACGAGCTTCAGCGAATCCTGCGGCACGATCTCGAAGCCTTCGACGCTGTTGGTGCGCGCCTCGAGGAAACGCAGCAGGTCGAGCGCATGGGCGGGCGTGTCGACCCCCGCCCAGCCGACGGCGCGAGCTGCCACAGTTGGGACGAGGCGGAGCGCGACCGCCGTCACGACGCCGAGCGTTCCCTCGGCGCCGATCAGGAGCTGGTCGATGCTGTAGCCGCGATTGTCCTTCTTGAGGCCGGACAAGCCGCTGTGGACGCTGCCGTCCGGCAGGACCGCTTCCACGCCCGCGACCAGGGCGCGCATCGTCCCGAATTTCAGCACCTGCGTGCCGCCCGCGTTGGTCGAGGTGAGGCCGCCGATGGTGCAGCTGCCGCGCGCTCCGAGCGTCAGGGGGAAGCGCATTCCGATCTCGTGTGCCGCCTCGTGCAGTGTCGCGAGGACCACGCCGGCTTCGGCGACTGCCAGCCGCTCTTTCGCGCTGATCGAGCGGATGCGGTTCATCCGGCGCAACGAGAGCAGGACCGCGCTTCCGTCAGCCGGCGGAGTAGCGCCCGCGCTCATGCCGGTGTTGCCGCCTTGGGGCACGAGCGGCACGCGATGGCACGCGGCGAGGCCGACGATCGCCGCGACCTCGTCCGTCGAGGCCGGGGCAAGGATCGCACGAGCCGCACCATGGACACGGCCGCGCCAGTCGCTGACCCACGGCTGGATATCGGCCGGGTCGGTGATGACGCCCTTCGAGCCGAGCGTCTGCTGCGCCTCAGCGATCAGTTGGGCGATGCCGTCCGTCATGTCCGGGCAATAGCGCGCTTGGCAGGCGGGCGCGACGGGGGCAAATGGCAGCGATGGACAAGCCGCCGATCACAGTCATCGTCGCGCGGGCCCGCAACGGGATAATCGGCCGCGCAGGCAAGTTGCCGTGGCACATTCCGGCGGACCTGAAGCGCTTCAAGGCGCTCACCATGGGCAGCGCAATGGTCATGGGACGCAGGACCTTCGACAGCCTGCCCGGAGTGCTTCCAGGGCGACGGCACATCGTGCTGACCCGGGACCGCAACTGGTTCGCGAGCGGAGCCGAGAAAGCCCAAAGCGTCGATGAAGCGCTGCAGCTTGCCGCTGGCGAACCAATCTCGATCATCGGCGGCGCCGATATCTTCGCTTTGTTCCTGCCGCTCGCAAACCGCATCGAGCTGACAGAAGTGCTAGAGGACGTTCACGGTGACACGTCTTGGCCGGACCCCCGCCACTCAGGCAGCTGGACGGAAACGTGGAGCGAGACGCACGAAGCGGAGGACGGACGACCGCCGTTCCGTTTCGTGACGCTGGAGCGCGCCTAAGTCTTCGGCCGCGAGGCCGCGTAGGCGCGCAAGCGGCTCACCTGAGTGCCGAGCACTCGATCGACGATGGGCGCGAGCTTGTCCGCACCACCCTTCGCGAAGCCCGCGACCTTGTAATTGAGCGTGAGCTGGGAACCGGTGGCGGTGCTCTTGAGCTGGACGTCCATCACGCCCGTCGTCGCTTCGAAGAGCAGGGGACCAAGGGAGCCGGTCAGGACGATGCGCTTGCCCGGTTCGACATAGGCCACCCGCATATGCTCGACGCCGCCCCCCGCCTTGGGATTGCGCTCGCAAAAGCATCCTCCGGGCACGGCGTTCAGGCTGAGATTGTTCGCGTCCCCGCTGTACGTGTGCTCGGGGTCCCACCACGTGCCGACAGCGGTGAAGGCCTGGTATGCCGCGTCAGGCGGCAAAGGGAGATCGACCGTCTGGCGAATTTCCAGGCTGTTCGGGGACGCGCTCACGACCTCGGCCGCGGCCGGGGCCGAGGCGAAAAGAAGGATTAGTGCGGCAAACCTGTTCATCGGGGCCCCTCCTGCGCGGAGGATGCCGCGCCTAGGTGTTGCCGTCCAGAACCGCGTCGATCTGCGCAGCCACCTCATCGACCGCCGCCATCCCGTCGACGCGTCGGACCAGGCCCTTGGCCTCGTAGTAAGGGAGGATCGGCGCCGTCTTCGCGCGATATTCGGCCATGCGGGTGCGCACGGTCTCCTCGTTGTCGTCCGGGCGCCGCCTGAACTCCATCGATCCGCACGCGTCGCACTTGCCCGGCGCCTGTGTCGGCCGGAAAGTATCATGGTAGCCGGCACCGCACTTCGCGCAGGTGAAGCGGCCGGTGATCCGCTTCACCAGCTCTTCCTCGTCAACCACCAGCTCGATCACATGGTCGAGCTTGCGGCCGCGTTGTCCGAGAAGGATCTCGAGGGCCTCGGCCTGGTGCTTGGTCCGGGGGAAGCCGTCGAAGATGGCACCATTGCCTTCCGCCGCGTCGAGGCGCTCGCCGATCAGGGCGCTGACGATCGCATCGCTCACCAGCTCACCGCGGGCCATGATTTCCTTGGCCTTGAGCCCGACCGGCGTGCCGGCGGCCACGGCTTCGCGGAGCATGTCCCCGGTCGAAAGCTGGATCATGCCGCGCAGGGCCTGCAGCCGCGCGGCTTGCGTCCCCTTCCCGGCGCCGGGCGCTCCCAGAATAATGATGTTCATCATTGCGCTGCTCCCCTGTTACGCGGCGGTCAGCGCCTGCGCGGCGCGGTCTTCAATTTGGCCTTCTTGATGAGGTCGCCATACTGGTGGGCGATCAGGTGGCTCTGGATCTGGCTGACCGTGTCCATCGTCACGTTGACGACGATGAGCAGGCTCGTTCCGCCCAGCATGAAGCCTAGCCCCGCCTGGGCGGACAGCATCTCCGGGATGAGGCAGATGAGCACGAGATAGGCGGCACCGACCACCGTGATCCGGTTCAGGAGGTAATCGAAATAATTCTCGGTCGCCTTGCCCGGGCGGATGCCGGGGATGAAGCCGCCGTGCCGCTTCAAATTCTCGGCCGTTTCCTCGCTGTTGAACTGCACCGCGGTGTAGAAGAAGCAGAAGAAGGCGATACCGATCCCGTAAAGCGCCATATAGGCCGGCGAGCCGTGCTGCAGCATGGTCGTCAGCGTGATCAGCCAGTCGCCGGTGCTGCCTTCGGCCGTCGCGCGGTTGCCCGCCCATTGCATGACCGTCAGCGGCATCAGCAGAAGCGAGGAGGCGAAGATCGGCGGGATCACGCCGGCCGTATTGAGCTTGATCGGCAGGTGCGAGCGCTCCTGCTGCATGCCCCGCGCGGTCTGCCGCTTCGGGTATTGGACCAGCACACGGCGCTGCGCACGCTCCATGAAGCAGATGAACAGGACGAGCGCACCGACGAGGATGATCAGTCCGGCGATCAACACCGGACTGACAGAGCCGGTGCGGCCGCCTTCAAGCACCTGGGCGATGGCGCCCGGAAGGCCCGCGACGATGCCGGCCATGATGATCAGCGAAATGCCGTTGCCGATGCCGCGGCTGGTGATCTGCTCACCGACCCACATCAGGAACATGGTGCCGCCGACCAGCGCGAGCGTGCCGGAGATCTCGAAGAGCAGCCCCGGCTCGACGACGGCGCCGATGCCCTGACGCACCGACTGGGACTCCAGGCCGCGGATGGCGAGGTAACCCTGAACGAGCGTGATCGCGACCGTCAGGTAGCGGGTGTACTGGTTGAGCTTCTTGCGGCCGGTCTCGCCTTCTTTCCGCAGCGCCTGCCACGGGCCGTACAGGGTCGCGCCGAGCTGAACTACGATCGACGCCGTGATGTAGGGCATGACGCCGAGCGCGACGATCGAGAAGCGCTCGAGCGCGCCGCCGGAAAAGGTGTTGAACACGTCCAGGATGCCGCCGCTCTGCGTCTGGTAAAGCGCGTTCATCGCCACCGGATCGATGCCGGGAACCGGAACGAACGACAGCAGCCGGAAGAGGATCAGCGCGCCGATCGTGAACAGCAACCGCTTCTTGAGCTCGGTCGCCTTCTGGAAGTTGGCAAACGAGATGCTGGAGGCGAGTTGTTCGGCTGCGGATGCCATGTCTTGGAAAGTCCCCGAAAAAGCGAACGGCGGCGATTAGGCTGAAAGCCTCCCCGCCGCCGATATAGTGACTCGTCGTCTCTTGTTAAGCTTTCGACTTGGCCGCCTTGTCGGCGATCCGTGCGTCGCGGGCCTTGCCCTTCTTGGCAGCGGCGAGCTCGGCGGGGTTCTTTGGCTCGATCAGCTCGACCGAACCGCCCGCCTTCTCGATCGCCTCGCGCGCGCCCTTCGACACGCCGGCGACCTTGAGCGCCAGCTTCGCCTTCAGCACACCCTTGCCGAGGACACGAACGCCGTCCTTGCCGCCGCGCGCCAGGCCAGCGGCCTTCAGCGCGTCGTGGTCGAGCGTGCCCTTGGCGTCGAGCTTGCCAGCGTCGATCATCTTCTGGATCGCGCCGAGGTTCACCTCGGCATAGTCCTTGGCGAAGATGTTGTTGAAGCCGCGCTTCGGGATCCGCATGTGAAGCGGCATCTGGCCGCCCTCGAAGCCGGCGATCGACACGCCCGAGCGCGACTTGGCGCCCTTCTGGCCGCGGCCCGCGGTCTTGCCCAGGCCCGAGCCGATGCCACGGCCCACGCGGACGCGCGACTGACGCGCGCCCTTGTTGTCACGAAGTTCGTTGAGTTTCATGGTCTTGCACTCGCTTTCGCTTTTGTCGCGCAGCCCCTTTCGGGGCAGTCTGGTTAAGCCGCTTCTTCGACGCGGAGGAGGTGCTGCACCTTCTTGACCTGGCCGAGCACTTCAGGTGTGCCCTCCACTTCAACGGTGCGGTGCAGCTTGTTCAGGCCCAGGCCGACGAGCGTCGCGCGCTGGGTCTTGTCGCGGCGGATCGGCGAACCGGTCTGCGTAATCTTGATCTTGGCCATCTGAATTACTCCGTGACCGCTTCGGCCTGAGCCTCGGCTTCGGCAGCGCTTGCGCCGCCACGGCCGAGCAGGTCGGCAACCTTCTTGCCGCGGCGCTGGGCCACCGAGCGCGGGCTCGTCTGGTCCTTGAGCGCCTCGAAGGTCGCGCGGATCATGTTGTACGGGTTGGACGTGCCGACCGACTTGGTGACGACGTCGGCAACGCCGAGGCTTTCAAAGATGGCGCGCATCGGACCGCCGGCGATGATGCCGGTGCCGGCCGGAGCCGTGCGGACCGTGACGCGACCAGCGCCGAAGTGGCCAAGGCCGTCGTGGTGCAGCGTGCGGCCGTCGCGCAGCGGAACGCGGATCATCGCCTTCTTCGCTGCAGCAGTCGCCTTGCTGATCGCTTCCGGCACTTCGCGGGCCTTGCCGTGACCGAAGCCGGCGCGGCCCTTGCCGTCGCCAACGACCACGAGCGCTGCGAAACCGAAGCGCTTGCCGCCCTTCACCGTCTTGGAGACGCGGTTGATGTGGACGAGCTTCTCGATGAGCTCCTCGCCACCTTCGTCATCGCCGCCACGGCCGCCACGACGATCGTCGCGACGCCCACGGCCACCGCCGCGGTTGTCACGGCCGCCACCCGGGCCACCACGGCCACGGCCGCCACGCGGGCCACGGCCCTGCGGCTGTTGAGGCTGCTGCTGCTCCTCGGCCTGGGCCGGGGTCGCCTCGGCAACCGGCGCCGCTTCTTTCGGGTCGGTGTTGACTTCGTTGGTCTGGTTTTCGTCAGCCATTTAAAACTCCAGTCCGCCTTCGCGGGCAGCGTCGGCGAGGGCCTTCACACGGCCATGGAACAGGAAGCCGCCACGGTCGAACACGACCTTGGAAACGCCCGCCTTCTTGGCGCGCTCGGCGAGCGTCTTGCCGACCGCCGAAGCGCTGTCCTTGGTTGCGCCGGTCTTGCCCTTGATATCTTTGTCGAGGGTCGAAGCCGAAGCGAGCGTCTTGCCCGCGGCGTCGTCGATGACCTGCGCATAGATGTGGCGGCCCGAGCGGTGGACCGAAAGCCGAGGCTTGCCCGACGCACGCGCCTTGAGAGCGGTGCGCACGCGGCGGCGGCGGCGATCGAAGAGGGAGAGATGAGCCATGGCTTACTTCTTCTTGCCTTCTTTGCGGAAGATATACTCGCCGCGATACTTGATGCCCTTGCCCTTATAGGGCTCCGGCTTACGCCAGCGGCGGATTTCGGCCGCGACCTGGCCGACCTTCTGCTTGTCGATGCCGCTGATCTCGACCGTGTTCGGGTCGGGAGTCTTCACGTCGATACCCTCCGGGACCGGATAGTTCACGTCATGGCTGTAGCCGAGCTGCAGGCGCAGGTTCTTGCCCTGGGCCGCGGCGCGGTAGCCGACGCCGGTGATCTCCAGCACCTTGGTGAAGCCTTCGGTCACGCCGGTGACGAGGTTCTGCACGTTGGTGCGCTGCATGCCCCACGCCGCGCGGTTGCGCTGAGCGTCGGTGATCGGAGTCACGCGGATTTCGCCCTCGGCGATCTCATACTTCACGAGATCGTCGAGCAGCTGCATCGCGAGCTGGCCCTTGGGGCCCTTCACGGTCAGCGTGCCGCTCTCGACGGTGGCGGTGACGCCAGCCGGAAGAGCGATCGGTTTCTTACCAATGCGGGACATTAGAATACCTCCGCCAGCACTTCGCCGCCGACATTCTGGTCGCGCGCTTCAGCATCCGACAGAACGCCGCGCGGGGTCGACACGATGATCGTGCCGAGGCCGTTGCGGATCCGCGGAAGCTCACGAGCGGCCGAATAGACGCGGCGGCCGGGCTTCGACACGCGAGCCAGGTGCTGGATCGCCGGCTGGCCCTCGAAATACTTGAGCTCGATACGCAGGCCCTTCTGGCCGGCAAGCTCTTCTTCCGAATAGCCGCGGATGTAGCCTTCGCGCTGGAGCACGTCGAGGACGTGCGCACGCAACTTCGACGCCGGCGTCAGGATGCTATCCTTGCGCGCCTGCTGGCCGTTGCGGATGCGGGTGAGCAGATCACCCAAAGGATCGGTCATTGCCATTCCTGCTATCCCTTACCAGCTCGACTTCGTGACACCCGGGATCAGGCCCTTGTTGGCCAGTTCCCGGAGCATGATCCGCGACAGGCGGAACTTGCGATAATAAGCGCGCGAACGGCCGGTCAGCTCGCAACGGTTGCGGACGCGCGTCGGATTCCCGTTGCGCGGCAGCTCTGCCATCTTGAGCCGCGCGATGAGGCGCTCGGTCTCGTCCTTCGACTCGTCGTTCGCGATCGCCTTCAGCTTCGCGTACTTCGCAGCCTGCTTCTCAACGAGCTTCTTGCGACGCTCGTTCTTGTTGATCGAACTCAGTTTCGCCATGACTTAAGTTCTTCTCCTATCGGGCAGGCGCGCTTACGCGGCCTGCCGCTGATCCTCTTGCGGGAAGGGGAAGTTGAACAGGCGCAGCAGTTCGCGCGCCTCTTCATCCGTCTTCGCCGTGGTGGTTACGATGACATCCATGCCCCGGACCTTGTCGATCTGGTCGTAATTGATCTCGGGGAAAATGATCTGCTCCTTAAGCCCCATCGCGTAATTACCGCGGCCGTCGAACGACTTGGCATTCAGGCCGCGAAAGTCGCGGACGCGGGGAAGCGCGATCGTCACGAGACGATCGAGGAACTCGAACATGCGGTCGCGACGAAGCGTGACCTTGCAGCCGATCGGCATACCTTCACGCAGCTTGAACTGCGCGATCGACTTCTTCGCCTTGGTGATCACCGGCTTCTGGCCAGCAATCTGCTGAATCTCGGCAGCCGCCGTCTCGACCTTCTTCTTGTCCTGGGTCGCCTCGCCGACGCCCATGTTGATGACGATCTTGTCGAGCTTCGGCACCTCGAGCTTGTTCTTGTAGCCGAACTTCTCGATCATCGCCTTAACGATGCGCTCGTCATAGTCGCGCTTCAGGCGCGGGATGTACTTTTCGTCAGCCATTGATCAGCTCTCCGGACTTGGCCGCGACGCGGACCTTCTTGCCGTCGCGCTCCTCGAAGCGGACGCGCGTCGGCCTTGCCGCTCTTGGGGTCGGCGACCGCCACGTTCGACACGTGAAGCGGCGCTTCCTTGCGCTCGATCCCGCCCTGCGGATTGGTCTGCGACGGCTTGCGGTGACGCGCGTGGACGTTGACGCCCGACACGACGACCTTGCTCTCCTTCGGCATCGAACGGACGACTTCGCCCGTCTTGCCCTTGTCCTTGCCGGACAGGATGACGACCGTGTCGCCCTTGCGGATCTTCGCAGCGGCCATGGTTACAGCACCTCCGGCGCAAGGCTGATGATCTTCATGTGCTTGCGCGCGCGAAGCTCGCGGACGACCGGGCCGAAGATACGGGTGCCGATCGGCTCCTCGTTCTTGTTGACCAGCACCGCCGCATTGGAATCGAAGCGGATCACCGAACCGTCGGGACGGCGGATATCCTTGGCGGTGCGGACGATCACCGCGCGGTGAACGTCGCCCTTCTTCACGCGGCCGCGCGGAGCGGCTTCCTTGACGGAGACGACGATGATGTCGCCGACGCCCGCAACGCGGCGCTTGGAACCGCCCAGCACCTTGATGCACTGAACGCGCTTTGCGCCGCTGTTGTCCGCAACGTCCAGGTTGGACTGCATCTGGATCATGGTTCGACCCTTACCTCTCTCAAATACTACTCAGGCGTCCGCGTCGGCGACGTCTTCGGCCTTGGCCTTCTTCGTCGTCTTCTTGGCGGGCTTCTCGGCCTTTTCCTCGGCCGGCTTTGCGGGCTCGGCTTCCGGAGCAATCGTCGTTTCCGGAGCATCGCTTCCGGATCGGCGATCTCGGACCTCTGCGGCCTTGGCAGCGCCGATGCGGTCGACGACGGTCCACGTCTTCAGCTTCGAGATCGGCGCGCATTCCTCGATGCGCACGAGCTCGCCGACGTGGAACTCATTGGCCGCGTCGTGAGCGTGGTACTTCTTCGACAGCTTGATGATCTTGCCGTACAGCGGGTGCTTCACCCGCCGCTCGACACGGACCACCACGGTCTTTTCACCCTTGTCGGACACCACGGTGCCGGTGAGGACGCGCTTTGGCATTCCTATCTTCTCCTTACGCCTGCGCCGCTTCGGCGACGCGGGCGCGCTGGTGCTGCAGCGTCTTGATGCGCGCGATCGTGCGGCGCACCTCGCGCACCCGGCGCGGCTTCTCGAGCTGGTTGGTCGCCGACTGGAAGCGCAGGTTGAACTGCTCGCGCTTCAGCTCGATCAGCTGCTGTCTGCAGCTGGTCGTCGGTCTTCGACCTTGAGATCGTCCTTCTTGCCCTTATTGGCGGCCATCTTACTTTTCCTCTCCGGCCAGGGTCTCGCCGAGGCGAGCGACGACCTTGGTCTTGATCGGCAGCTTCTCGGCTGCACGCTCGAACGCGGTCTTGGCGAGGTAGCCGGGAACGCCGTCGAGCTCGAACAGAATCCGGCCCGGCTTGACGCGGGCGACCCAGAATTCCGGCGAGCCCTTGCCCGAGCCCATGCGGACTTCGGCCGGCTTCGAGCTGACACGGGGACGTCCGGGAAGATGCGGATCCACAAGCGCCCGGAGCGCTTGATGTGACGCGTGATCGCGCGGCGGGCCGCCTCGATCTGGCGCGCGGTGATCCGCTCCGGCTCCATGGCCTTGAGGCCGAAGGCGCCGAAGTTGAGCTCGGTCCCACCCTTGGCGTTGCCATGGATGCGGCCCTTGAAGGCCTTGCGGAACTTGGTGCGCTTGGGTTGCAGCATGTCTTATTTTCCTTCGCGCTTACCGGTTGCCGCGCTCTTCGCGGGCCGGACGGACGCCGGAGGTCTGAGCCTCCATCATCAGCCGGTCCTGAGCGAGCGGGTCGTGGCCGAGGATCTCGCCCTTGAAGACCCAGACCTTGACGCCGCAGACGCCATAAGCGGTGTGCGCTTCGGCCTCGGCATAATCGACGTTGCCGCGCAGCGTGTGCAGCGGAACGCGGCCCTCGCGGTACCATTCGGTACGCGCGATCTCCGCGCCGCCGAGACGGCCGGCGCAGGTGATGCGGATGCCCTCGGCGCCAAGACGCAGCGCCGACTGAACCGCGCGCTTCATGGCGCGGCGGAAGGCGATACGGCGCTCGAGCTGGTCGGCGACGCCCTGGGCGACGAGCTTGGCGTCGACCTCGGGCTTGCGGATCTCGACGATGTTGAGGCTGACTTCGGAGCTCGGTCATCTTGCCCAGCTCTTTCTTCAGCTTCTCGATGTCCGCGCCCTTCTTGCCGATGATCACGCCCGGGCGCGCGGCATAGATGGAGATGCGGCAGATCTTGGCCGGACGCTCGATCACCACCTTCGAGATCGCGGCCTGGGGCAGCTTCTCGATGATGTAGCGGCGGATCTTGAGGTCCTCGAGCAGCAGACGGCCGTAATCCTGCGCCTTCCGCGAACCAGCGGCTGTCCCAGGTGCGGTTGATCTGCAGGCGAAGCCCGACAGGAGAGGATTTCTGACCCATTACGCTTCTTCCTGCTCGCGAACGACGACGCGGATGCGGCTGAACGGCTTGACGATGCGGCTCGAGCGGCCGCGGGCGCGGGTCGCGAAGCGCTTCATCGAGATCGACTTGCCGACGCTCGCCTCGGCGACGACCAGAGCGTCGACGTCGAGGTTGTGGTTGTTCTCGGCATTGGCGACGGCCGACGCGAGCACCTTGTAGACATCCTCGCTCATCGCCCTTGGGCTAGAACTTCAGGATGTTGAGCGCTTCCTCGACCTTGCGGCCGCGGATCAGGCTCGCGACCAGGTTGAGCTTGCGCGCCGAGCCGCGGATCGTGTTGCCGACGGCGAGCGCTTCCTTGTCGCCGACCTTGCGGGGTGCTGCTGGCTTGCTCATCAGCGCTTGCCCTTCTTGTCGGAGGCGTGGCCGTGGAAGGTGCGGGTCGGCGCGAACTCGCCGAGCTTCATGCCGACCATGTCCTCATTGACCGACACCGGCACGAACTTGCGGCCGTTGTAGACGTTGAAGGTCAGGCCGACGAACTGCGGCAGGATCGTCGAGCGGCGCGACCAGGTCTTGATCGGCGCGCGCTTGCTTGCTTCCTGCGCAGCTTCCGCTTTCTTCAGCAGCGAAAGCTCGACGAACGGACCTTTCCAGATGGAACGGGCCATGGATTAACCCTTCTTCTTCGCGTGACGCGACCGGATGATGAACTTGTCGGTCGCCTTGTTGTGACGGGTGCGGGCACCCTTGGTCGGCTTGCCCCACGGGGTGACCGGATGACGGCCGCCCGAGGTCCGGCCTTCACCACCGCCGTGCGGGTGGTCGACCGGGTTCTTGGCGACGCCGCGGGTCAGCGGGCGCTTGCCCATCCAGCGGGTGCGGCCGGCCTTGGCCAGCGTCTGGTTGCGCATTGTCGGGGTTCGACACCGCGCCGACGGTCGCCATGCAGTCCGAGCGCATGTAGCGCTGCTCGCCTGAATTCAGCCTGACGATGACCATGCCGCGGTCGCGGCCGACGACCTGCACATAAGTGCCGGCCGCGCGCGCGATCTGGCCGCCCTTGCCGGGCTTCAGCTCGACATTGTGGACGATGGTGCCGACCGGCATCTGGCCGATCTCCATCGCATTGCCCGGCTTCACGTCGACCTTCTTGCCGGCGATGACCTTGTCGCCCGGAGCGAGACGCTGCGGAGCGATGATGTAGGCCTGCTCGCCGCCCTCGTAGGTGACGAGCGCGATGAACGCCGACCGGTTGGGGTCATATTCGAGCCGCTCGACGGTCGCCGCGACGTCCCAGGTGCGGCGCTTGAAGTCGATGAAGCGATACTTCTGCTTGTGACCGCCGGCGATGCCGCGCGAGGTCACATGGCCCTTGTTGTTGCGGCCGCCGGTCTTGCGCTTGCCTTCGGTCAGCGCCTTGACGGGCTTGCCCTTCCACAGCGACGACTTGTCGACGAGGATCAGGCCGCGGCGCGCCGGCGAGGTCGGCTTATATTGCTTGAGTGCCATTAGCCCCGAGCCCCTTCGGTAATGTCGATCGACTGGCCCTCGGCCAGCGTGACGATCGCCTTCTTCATGTCCGAACGCTGGTAGGGCTTGCCCTTCCAGCGCTTGGTCTTGCCCTTGGTGACCATCGTGTTGACGCTGGTCACCGTGACGCCGAACAGCGCTTCGACGGCGGCCTTGATCTCGGGCTTGGTCGCGCTGCGGCGCGACCTTGAACACGACCGCGTTAGTCTCCGACAGCATCGTCGACTTCTCGGTGATGTGCGGCGCGAGCACGATGTCGTAGTGGCGCACGTCGGGCGCCGTCTGCTGCGGCTTCTTAGCCATTGAACCGGGCCTCCAGCTTTTCGACCGCGGCGCGGGTCAGGACCAGCGTCTCGTGGCGCATGATGTCGTAAACGTTGGCGCCGACCGCCGGCATCAGGTTGATGCTCTCGAGGTTCGACGAAGCGCGGGCGAAGCCGACGTTGAGCGCGTCGCCGTCGATCACCAGCGCGGTCTTGCCGAAGCCGAGCTTGCCCAGCTTCTCGCGAAGCACCTTGGTCTTGCCGTCCTTGACGTCGAGATTGTCGATGCACGACCAGCTGGCCGTCCTTCGCCTTGGACGACAGCGCCATCCTGCAGGCCGAGCGCGCGGACCTTCTTGTTGAGCGACGGGTCGAAATCGCGGACGCGCGGGCCGTGGGCCTTGCCGCCGCCGACGAAGATCGGAGCGCGGCGATCGCCGTGACGAGCGGTACCGCCGCCCTTCTGCTTGCCGAACTTCTTGCCGGTGCGGGCGACTTCGCTAGCGCTCGCGGGCGCGCGCGGGCAGTGCCGCGGCGCTTTTCGAGCTGCCAGGTGACGACGCGGTGCAGGATGTCGGCGCGCGGCTCGACGGCGAAAATCTCGTCGTTGAGCTCGATGTCGCCGCCAGCCGCCTTGCTGGCGCCGTCGAGGGTCTGTACCTTGACCTTCATCGCTTAGCCTTCCTTGCCTTCGTCGGCGTCGGAGGCAGGCTTGTCGCCCTCGGCCGCGTCGGCGCTTCACTTTCGGCCTGGGCAGCGTCGGCGGCTTCGGCTTCGGCAGCCTGCGGCTTCCGCCTCGGCGGCAGCGCCGGCTTCCTGCTCGGCGGCGATCGCCGCGACTTCCTCGTCGCCCGGCAGCGCCGGAATCTCGTGGACCGCGGCGTCGTCGACCAGGCCGGCCGCGGGCATTTCGCGATTCGTCGATCTTGCGCCTTGCGTGTCGATCAGGCCGGCCGGATAAGGCAGCTGTGTCGTTGCGCGGCAGCTTGATCGCGTCGCTCGACGGTCAGCCAGCTGCCCTTGTGGCCCGGAACCGAGCCCTTGATGAACAGCAGGCCGCGGATCGGATCGGTGCGGACGACCTCGAGGTTCTGCTGGGTGCGGTTGCGGGCGCCCATGTGGCCGGCCATCTTCTTGTTCTTGAAGACGCGGCCCGGATCCTGGCGGTTGCCGGTCGAGCCGTGCGAACGGTGCGACACGGACACGCCGTGGGTGGCGCGCAGACCGCGGAAGCCCCAGCGCTTCATGGCGCCGGCAAAGCCCTTGCCCTGCGTCACGCCGGCGACGTCGACCATCTGGCCGGCGACGAAATGGTCGGCGCTGATGTGCGCGCCGACGTCGAGCAGCGCGTCTTCGGCGACGCGGAACTCGGCGACCTTCGCCTTGGGCTCGACCTCGGCCTTGCCGAAAGCGGCGCGCTGCGGCTTGGCGACATTCTTCGCCTTGGCCTTGCCGGCGCCGAGCTGGACGGCGGTGTAGCCGTCACGGTCCGTTTCGCGGCGGCCGATGACCTGCACGTCTTCCAGCTGCAGGACGGTAACCGGCACGTGCCGTCCGTCCGCCTGGAACAGGCGGGTCATTCCGACCTTCTTCGCGATCACGCCGGTGCGCATGATCCAAACTCCTCAACAGAGGCACGCGGGGACAATCCCGAGTGCGTGCAGCCCATCAAATTTTGCGTGCCCCGCCTGGGCTAGTGCTCCCTGAAGGAGCGGCGGGGACGCAGCCCGGAGCTAACCTCCGGCGGTATCACCCAATCTTCGCGCAGCCTCGGGGCCCGCGCTGGCCGGTTAAGCCAGTTTGATCTCCACGTCGACGCCGGCGGCGAGATCGAGCTTCATCAGCGCGTCGACCGTCTGCGGCGTCGGCTGCACGATGTCGAGCAGCCTCTTGTAGGTCCGCACCTCGAACTGCTCGCGCGACTTCTTGTCGACGTGCGGCGAGCGGTTGACGGTGAACTTCTCGATGCGCGTCGGCAGGGGAATGGGACCGCGGATGAGAGCACCCGTGCGGCGCGCCGTATCGGCGATGTCGCCAGTCGCCTGGTCGAGCACTCGATGATCGAACGCCTTCAGGCGAATCCGGATATTCTGCGTTTCCATGTCCCTACCGATGCGAAAGAGCCGGCGAGCCTCAGCTTCAGCCGAAGCCCGCAATCAAATCAAACTCAAAAGCGAACCGCGCGACCCTGATCCAGAATCGCGCGGTTGGCGCCCTATATTACTTCGAGATCGTTCCGACAACCCCTGCGCCGACGGTGCGGCCGCCTTCGCGGATCGCGAAGCGCAGGCCCGGGTCCATGGCGATCGGGGCGATCAGCTTCACGCCGAGGCTGACGTTGTCGCCCGGCATGACCATCTCGGTGCCCTCCGGCAGCTGAACTTCGCCCGTCACGTCGGTCGTGCGGAAGTAGAACTGCGGACGGTAGTTGGCGAAGAACGGCGTGTGACGGCCGCCCTCGTCCTTCGAGAGGACGTAGACCTCCGCCTGGAAGTCGGTGTGCGGCGTGATCGAGCCCGGCTTGCACAGCACCTGGCCGCGCTCGACGTCTTCACGGCCGATGCCGCGCAGAAGCGCGCCGATGTTGTCGCCGGCCTGGCCCTGATCGAGCAGCTTGCGGAACATTTCGACGCCGGTGACGACGGTCTTCTGGGTGTCGCGGATGCCGACGATCTCGACTTCCTCGCCGACCTTGACGATGCCCGTCTCGACGCGGCCGGTGACGACGGTGCCGCGGCCCGAGATCGAGAACACGTCCTCGATCGGCATCAGGAACGGCTTGTCGAGCGGACGCTCCGGCTGCGGAATCCACTCGTCGACCGCCTCCATCAGCTTGATGATCTTGTCTTCGCCGATGTTCGGCGTCGCGTCCTCGAGGGCCGCAAGCGCCGAACCGGAGACGATCGGAATGTTGTCGCCGTCGAAGCCGCGCTTGGAAAGCTCCTCGCGGATTTCCAGCTCGACCAGCTCGAGCAGCTCGGGATCGTCGACCTGGTCGACCTTGTTCAGGAAGACGACCATGGTCGGAACGCCGACCTGCGCCGCGAGCAGGATGTGCTCCTTGGTCTGCGGCATCGGGCCGTCGGCGGCCGACACGACCAGGATCGCGCCGTCCATCTGGGCGGCACCGGTGATCATGTTCTTCACATAGTCGGCGTGGCCCGGGCAATCGACGTGCGCATAGTGGCGGGCGTCGGTCTCATACTCGACGTGCGCGGTCGAGATGGTGATGCCGCGCTCGCGCTCTTCCGGCGCCTTGTCGATGTTGGCAAAATCGACGGCTTCACCGCCGCCGTGCTTCGCCAGCACCTTGGTGATCGCGGCCGTCAGCGACGTCTTGCCATGGTCGACGTGACCGATGGTGCCGATGTTGCAGTGCGGCTTGTTCCGCTCGAATTTAGCCTTAGCCATTTTTACGCCTCTTCTTTTTAAAGGAATTCGGGCGGCCCGCCCTCATCGCGAGCGCGCCCATAACTACAAAATCGCGGTTACGCTAGCTTCGCCTTCACCTCGTCGGCGACGTTCTGCGGCACTTCGTCATAGTGCGAGAACTGCATCGTGTACTGCGCGCGTCCCTGGGTGAACGAACGCAGCTGGTTCACGTAGCCGAACATGTTGGCGAGCGGCACGATCGCTTCGACCACCTGCGCGTTGCCGCGGCTGTCGGTACCCTGGATCTGGCCGCGGCGGCTGTTGATGTCGCCGATCACGTCGCCGAGATAATCCTCCGGAGTCACGACCTCGACCTTCATGATCGGCTCGAGCAGCTTGATGCCGGCCTTCTGGGCCGCTTCGCGCATTGCTCCGCGGGCGCAGATCTCGAACGCGAGCGCCGAGGAGTCGACGTCGTGATACTTGCCGTCGATCAGGTGAACTTCGAAATCGATGATCGGGAAGCCGATCAGCGACCCCGTCTCCGCCGTCTCGCGCAGCCCCTTCTCGACGGACGGAATATATTCCTTCGGGACGTTGCCGCCCTTGATCTCGTCGAAGAACTGGAAGCCCGACCCGCGCTCGCCCGGAATCACGCTGATCTTGATCTCGCCGAACTGGCCCGAGCCGCCCGACTGCTTCTTGTGCGTGTAGGTCAGCTCGACCGGCTTCGCGAGATACTCGCGATAGGCGACCTGGGGAGCGCCGACATTGGCCTCGACCTTGAACTCTCGCTTCATGCGATCGACGAGGATCTCGAGGTGGAGCTCGCCCATCCCCTTGATGATCGTCTGGCCGGATTCGTGATCGGTCGTGACGCGGAATGACGGATCCTCGCGCGCCAGTCGATTGAGCGCGACGCCCATCTTCTCCTGGTCGGCCTTGGTCTTGGGCTCGACGGCGACTTCGATGACGGGGTCCGGAAACTCCATCCGCTCCAGGATGATCGGAGCATTCGCGGCACACAGCGTGTCGCCGGTGGTCGTGTCCTTGAGGCCCGCGAGCGCGACGATGTCGCCGGCGTAGGCCACCTGGATGTCCTCACGATCGTTGGCATGCATCAGCAGCATGCGCCCGACCTTTTCCTTCTTGTCCTTGACCGAGTTCGAGACCTGCGATGCGGTCTCGAGCTTGCCCGAATAGATGCGCGCGAACGTGAGCGTCCCGACGAACGGGTCGTTCATGATCTTGAACGCAAGCGCGGAGAACGGCGCATCGTCCGAAGGCGCGCGCGTCTCGGACTGTCTCGGTGTCCGGCTTGACGCCTTCGACCGGCGGAATGTCGAGCGGGCTCGGCAGATAGTCGACGACGGCGTCGAGCAGGGGCTGAACGCCCTTGTTCTTGAACGCCGAGCCGCACAGCACCGGCACGAACGAGAAGTTCAGCGTGCCCTTGCGGATCAGCTTCTTGAGCGTCGCCGTGTCCGGCTCCTTGCCCTCGAGATAGGCCTCCATGACCTCGTCGTCCTGCTCGACGGCCATTTCGATGAGCTCCTGGCGAGCAGTCGCGGCAGCATCCGCTAGCTCGGCCGGAATCTCCTCGTAGACGAATTTCGCGCCCAGGCTCTCATCGAGCCAGATGATCGCGCGGTTCTCCACCAGGTCGACGAGACCCTTGAACTGGCTCTCAAGACCGATCGGGAGATACAGCACCGCCGGGCGAGCGCCCAGGCGATCCTTGATCATGCTGACGCACATGTCGAAATTGGCGCCGGTACGGTCGAGCTTGTTGACGAAGCACATGCGCGGAACTTTGTACTTCTCGGCCTGCCGCCAGACGGTCTCCGATTGCGGCTCAACGCCGGCAACGCCGTCGAAGCAGGCGACCGCGCCGTCGAGTACGCGCAGCGAACGCTCGACCTCGATGGTGAAGTCGACGTGGCCCGGAGTGTCGATGATGTTGATGCGGTGCTCGGGACCATCCCCGGCAGTCCAGAAGCACGTCGTCGCAGCCGACGTAATCGTGATCCCGCGCTCTTGCTCCTGCTCCATCCAGTCCATGGTCGCGGTGCCCTCGTGGACCTCGCCGATCTTGTAGGACTTGCCGGTGTAATAGAGGATGCGCTCGGTCGTCGTCGTCTTGCCGGCGTCGATGTGCGCCATGATGCCGATATTGCGATAGCGCTCGAGCGGATGGCTGCGGGCCATGGTCGTGTCTTCCTTAGCGATGTGGGGAGCCGGCGGATCCGGCTTCCCCAGATATAGGTACTGTTTTTACCAGCGCCACCCGTCGGCCTTGGCCGACGGAATGACTACCAACGATAGTGGCTGAAGGCGCGGTTCGCTTCGGCCATGCGGTGCGTGTCCTCGCGCTTCTTCACCGCGTTGCCGCGGTTCTGCGAAGCGTCCATCAGCTCGCCTGACAGGCGGCCGGCCATGGTCTTCTCCGACCGCGCGCGCGCCGCCGTGATCAGCCAGCGGATCGCAAGCGCCTGGGCACGCTCCGGACGGACCTCGACCGGCACCTGGTAGGTCGCACCGCCGACGCGGCGGCTGCGGACCTCGATGCCCGGCTTCACATTGTTCAGCGCGTCGTGGAACACGCCGATGGGCTCGCGCTTCAGGCGGGTCTCGACGGTTTCGAGCGCGCCGTAGACGATACCTTCGGCGACCGACTTCTTGCCGTCCAGCATGACGCTGTTCATGAACTTGGACAGGACGACGTCCCCGAACTTAGGATCGGGGAGAATTTCGCGCTTCTCTGGGCGACGACGACGAGACATTGGATGTTTCCTTTCTCTTCAGCCTGTTCCGGGACTTCAAATCGCCCGGGGCTTACTCTCGTTGTTACTTGGGGCGCTTGGCGCCGTACTTGGAGCGGGATTGCCTGCGGTCCTTGACGCCCTGCGTGTCGAGCACGCCGCGAAGGACGTGATAGCGAACGCCCGGAAGGTCGCGCACACGGCCGCCGCGGATCAGCACGACGCTGTGCTCCTGGAGGTTGTGGCCCTCGCCGGGGATGTAGCTGATCACTTCGCGCTGGTTGGTCAGGCGGACCTTGGCCACCTTGCGTAGCGCCGAGTTCGGCTTCTTCGGGGTCGTCGTGTAGACACGGGTGCATACGCCGCGCTTCTGCGGGTTCTGCTCCATCGCAGGGACCTTCGACTTGGCCTTCTGCGGTTCGCGACCCTTGCGGATCAGCTGGTTAATCGTTGGCATGAAGCCCTTCACCTTATCGTATGCCGGAAAACCCGGCGGTTACTTTGCTCAACACAAAAAGCGCGACGCCCAAGCAGCCGCCCCCTTTTTCAAGAGAGGATGGCCCGCCCGGCCACGCGCAGATTGAGCAATGTTCAGCTCTTGCCCGGCGAAAAGCGATTGAATCACTGTCGCTCGGACGGCCGGGCACATAGCGACGCGAGTGCCGAGGGTCAACGGCTCCCCGCCGTCATTCGATCGGAGCTTCGGCTCCATCCACTAGCGGCGTTGGGTTCGGCCGTGGCTTCACCGGTGTGGGTTCTCCGCCAGGAGGCCTGCGACGCGGCCGGCGCCGGCGCTTCGGCGGCGACACCCAATCCTCGGGGCGCGACCAGTCGCGCGAGCCTTCGATTTGCCTCCGCGTTTCCTTGATCAGTTCCTCCAACTCAATTCGTTCCCGGTCCATGTCGGCGCGCGCCTGGTTCATCGCGGCATGCATCCGGTCGCGAGCGTGCTCCATCTCCTCGCGCAAGCGCCGCGCATGCGCCTCCATCGCGCGTTTCAATTCCCAATGCGCTTTCTCGAAGAAATTTCTCGGCACGACTCACCTGAATGACTGTGCTGTCAGCATAACACAGTAGCGAGGTGCTCACCAATGGAACCATTTCGCGCCAGCGGTTGAAGCCAATTGTCTTGGTAAACTTCTCGTAAACCATTCCCTCCTAGCGTGCCCTGGACCAGGGGGATGACGTGACTTACCAGCCGCGCGACTTCACAGCTGATGCCAAGCCTGCGACGCCAAAGTCCTTCGCGCCGCAGAAAGGTTCGCGCCGCAAAGCGCCGCTGATCTCCGTCGTCGTGCCGGTCAAAGATGAGGAGAACGGCGTCCGGCCTTTCGTCGAGCGCGTCTCGGAAATCCTCAGCCAGATCGCGGGAAAGCAGGACTGGGAAATTCTGTTCGTCGATGACGGCAGCACCGACGAGACGGTCGCGGCGATTGCCGCCGCGCACTTCCGCGAACCGCGCGTTCGTGCCCTTTCCCTATCGCGTAACTTCGGGAAGGAAGCGGCGATCAGCGCGGGCCTGGAGCACGCTCGCGGCCAGGCCGTTGTCCCCATGGACGTCGATATGCAGGACCCGCCCGAGGTCCTGGTCGAAATGGTCGACAGGTGGCGCGAGGGCTATGAGATGGTCTTCGGCGTGCGCCGCAATCGGGCGAGCGACAGCCTGCCCAAGCGCCTTACGGCCGGCCTGTTCTATCGCGCGCACAACCGCATCTCGAACGACAAGATCCCGGAGAATGCCGGCGACTTCCGGCTGCTCGACCGCAAGGTCGTCGATGCGATCCGCGCCCTTCCCGAGCGCAACCGCTTCATGAAGGGCCTTTTCGCCTGGGCCGGGTTCCGGCAAACCGCGGTCGAATATGACCGGGTCGAGCGCAATGTCGGCGAGTCCAAGTTCAGCTACTGGAAGCTCTGGACCCTCGCGCTTGACGGAATCACCTCCGCCTCGACGGCGCCCCTTCGCGTATGGAGCTATGTCGGCGCGATCATCGCCTGCTTTGCGATGTGCTACGCGTTGTTCATCATCTCGCGGACGTTGGTCCTGGGCATTGAGATGCCGGGCTATGCCTCGATCATGACCTCGGTCCTGTTCCTCGGCGGCGTGCAGCTGCTCTCGCTCGGCATCCTCGGCGAATATGTCGGTCGCATCCTGACCGAGACCAAGCAGCGGCCGCTCTACATCGTCCGCGACACGATCGGGATGGACGCCTAGCTATTCGGTCGTCTTGCCGTCCCATTCCTCGTGGGCGGCTTCAGCCTCCGCCTTGGTCGCTTTGACGAGCCCGTCGAGATGCTCAGGCGGGCCGTAAATCGTGTAGAACCGCAAGGCTTCCGAGCCCGTATTGCGAACATTGTGTCGAGCGCCGGCCGGCACGATCACGCCGAAATCCTCCTCGACGCTACTCTCGACGCCATCGATCAATACGACGCCTGAGCCCTTCTCGAAGCGGAAGAATTGATCGCGGTCTTCGTGGACCTCTTCTCCGATTTCCTCCCCGGGCTTGAGGGTCATCAGCACCAGCTGGAGATTGTGACCGGTGTACAGGACGCGCCGGAAGTCTTCGTTCTCGACCGTCTGCTTCTCGATATTGTCGCAATAGCCTTTCACCGCTCAATCCTTCTCAGTGGGGTCGTGGCCCCAGTTCATCAGACTGTACCGCCAGCGCGACGTGTAGATGTTTGCCGGCCGCTGCGCGGAATGGCGACGTACATAGCCGACCACCTTGCGCATGTGCGCATAATCGTCCGCGGTCAGCTCTTCGTTCCGCTTGCGAAGAATATTCACGATCCGGCGGCCGCTCGCGTGACCGACACTCTCTCGGTTCGCGCCGTCGGCGCCCTTAAACCCGACCTCGCGGCTATGCTCGGTCTTGAGCCACTTCTCGATTTCGGCGGGGCTCATGTTCACCGCTTCGTCGAAGTCCTTCCGGATCTTGTCGCGATCGATCTCAGCCATTTGTGCGAGATGCGCTCAACCCCATGACGTTCAACACGGGCTAAGGGCCGTGTCTCCTTCTAGCCGCGGCGACGAACTTGGAAACTGCGATCCCGAGGTTTGCCAAAAAAAGCGTGATGACAAGCGTGCGCGGGCTGGCGGTCGGTGAGCTCATTGCGGAGCGTGCTCCGGGCGGAACAGCTCGCGCGGCTGGCCCGCAACTGTGTACATCCGCTCGGCAGGCAGCTTCACGACCATTCCGGTGGAAGGTAATGCGAAGTCATAAACCGCGCCCTTGAGCTGTGACATCTGGGTCCCTTCGACGCGAGCGCCCAACGCTGCGAAGCCGATCGCGATGCCCTCCCCCATGCTCCCCGTCCATCGGCCGACGCGGATGACCGGGAGAGTCGAATGATATTTGCCGCTGCGTGGCAGCACTTGCTCGACCCAGCGGCGCGCAATTCCGGTCTCCCGCTCTTCGGCAGACAATTCATGCATCTGATAACTTCGCGGACGGTCAACGAACCAGCTCAGCATCGCTCGCGCTACGCTGCTGTTCCCGCCGCTTGGCGTGTCGGTGAGGTCGATCGTCACCGGGGCATCCCTCGACAGGCGAGCCATGGCTGCGTCGAATGCTGAAATCGTACCCTGGTCGCCAAGCGAATTGTTGATCCGAATGACCGCCCGTCCGTCTTGCCCTGTCTCAACGCCTACCGGCGGTGCGTCGGCCTGGATCGTGTACATGCTCGCCAGCGTCAGCCGCCGGGCCTTTCCATCGTGCAAGATCGTAAGGTCTCGCGGCCGATCACGCCGGCCGGCCCCAAGGACGCGAGCTGCATAATCGGCCCGCTCACCAGTCACCTCGAGGCCCAGGGATCGCCAGAACGACGCCACCGCTCTTCCGCTCGAAACGCCGCTCACGGCGACAAGGCGGTCGCCGGGAACGATGCCGGCGGCGGAGGCCGGCGATGCGGGCTTCACGGCATCGATCACATATTCGGCACCGCGGCGTTCCACCCAAAGGTCGGCATAGGTTGGCACAATCGGCCAGCTATCCTTGAACGAGCTGCCGGTGATCGCGTGATGATCGGCAAGCGATGCGATCCGGTTTTCCGCGTAATGAAGCAGGCTGTCGTGATCGTGGACACCCGCCCGTTCCCTCGCGAGCACGGGAGAGTCGGGCAGTTTCCCGCCGGGCCAGTGATCCTCGTACGCGTAATTCTCGATGATGATCTTATCGAGCGCCCTGGCGTCGCCTGCATAGTCCGGAGCGGCCCCCGGCGCCGGCCCAACCGACGCAGCAACCGCCAGGAGCAGGGCGAGCGCTTTCAAATGTGGATGACCCGCCCGAACGCCGCGAGGACGCTCTCATGCATCATTTCCGATAGCGTTGGATGCGGGAAGACCGTCTGGATGAAGTCGGTCTCGACCAACTCCGCCGTCTTGCCGACCGTGTAGCCCTGGATCAGCTCGGTGACTTCCGCGCCGATCATGTGCGCCCCCAGCAATTCACCGGTCTTGGCGTCGAACACCGTTTTCACGAATCCCTCGACCTCGCCGAGAGCGATGGCCTTGCCGTTCCCGATCGCCGGGAATTTGCCGACCTTCACCTCGTAGCCCGCTTCCTTGGCCTTGGCTTCGGTCAGGCCGACACTGGCGACCTGCGGCCGGCAATAGGTGCAGCCCGGGATGTTCTTCGGGTCGGTCGCATGAGGATGGACCTCCTTGTTGCCGAGCTCCTTGGCGATGGCTTCGGCCGCGGTGACTCCCTCATGGCTCGCCTTGTGCGCAAGCCAGGGCGGCGCGGTCACGTCGCCGATCGCCCAGACGCCCGGCACATTGGTGCGGCACATCGGGTCGGTGTCGATATGGCCCTTGGTGGTCTTCACGCCCAGCGCTTCGAGCCCGACATTCTCGGTGTTCGGGGCGATCCCGACGGCAACGATGCAGTGGCTGAAGCGCTGCTCGCTCGTCTTGCCGTCCGCCGTCTTGATCTTCGCCGCGACGCCCTTCGCGTCCGCTGTCAGGCTCTCGACGCCAGCGCTGGTGAGGATCGTCAGCCCCTGCTTCTGCAGGCTCTTCGCAAGCTGCGCGCTGACGTCCGCATCCTCAACCGGAACGACGCGGTCGAGCATCTCGACGACCGTCACCTTGGCGCCGAGGTCGGCGTAGAAGCTGGCAAACTCGATTCCGATGGCGCCGGAACCGATCACTAGCAGCTCGGTCGGCATTTCCGCCGGGATCATGGCGTGGCGGTAGGTCCAGATCTTCTTGCCGTCGGCCTTTGCGAACGGCAGGTCACGCGCCCGCGCCCCTGTCGCGACGATGATATGCTTCGCGGCAAGCTCGGTCGTCTTCTTGTCGGCGCCGGTCACGGAAAGCTTGCCCTTCCCCGTCAGCTTCCCCTCACCCATGTGAACGGCAATCTTGTTCTTCTTCATCAGGTGCGTGACGCCCTGATTGAGTTGCTTCGCGACAGCGCGGCTGCGCGCCACGACCTTGGCGAGGTCGAACGACGGCTTCTCATTGCTGAGACCGTAAGCGTCGGCATGCTGCATGTAGTGGAACACCTCGGCCGTGCGCAGCAGGGCCTTGGTCGGGATGCAGCCCCAGTTGAGGCAGATGCCGCCCAGATTCTCGCGCTCGACGATCGCGGTCTTGAGCCCGAGCTGCGCCGCCCGGATCGCGGCCACGTAACCGCCTGGTCCCGATCCAAGAACGATGACGTCGTAAGATTCAGCCATTGCTTTCGATTCCTTCCGCGAAAGGTCGCGGCTTTCCGTCCTCATTGAGCGCGACGAAAGTGAACTCACCCTCGGCTACGACCTTATCGCTTTCGCCATCGCGTTCGCGCGCGATCGCTTCGGCTTTCAACTTCAGCGACGTACGACCCTCATTGAGCAGGTCGACATAGACGCTCAGCTCGTCCCCGACCGCCATCGCGCCCGGAAATTTCAGTGCGTCGGCTGCAACGAGGATCGCCTTGCCCCGAGTCCGCCGCGACGCGAAGGAACCGCATGCGAGGCCCATCTGGCCCATAAGCCACCCTCCGAACACGCCGCCGTAGGGATTGGTGTCGGCCGGCATTGCAGTCACGCGGATGATCGGAATGCGGTCCGGTGTTTCCACGCGCTCAGCTGCGATGCCAGTTGAAGAACAGGCGGAACGCGATCGCCGCCCCGATCAACATCGGAATCGACAGCAATAGTCCGGGTGAGTTTGCCAGGGGACGAATGGTCCCCCACCCGGCCCAGCTATCCATCCACTTCCCTTCGCCGCCGTTCACTGCGGTCGGCAAGACGGTTCCCAGGACCGTGCCGATTATGAGGGCCGTCATCCACTTCATTTAGGCCAGCATGCCCAGGGGGTTTTCGACCAGCCGCTTGAAGGCCTGCATCAGCTTCGCGCCGTCGGCGCCATCGATCGCGCGATGATCGAAGCTCCCGGTGGCGCTCATAATCGTCGCGATCTGAAGGCTGTCGTTGATGACGTAAGGCCGCTTCTCGCCGGCGCCGATTGCCATGATCATGCCCTGCGGCGGATTGATGACGGCTTCGAAATTCTTGATGCCGTACATGCCCATGTTCGACAGGCTGGCGGTGCCGCCCTGATATTCCTGCGGCTGCAGCTTGCCGTCGCGCGCCCGGGCGGCGAGATCCTTCATTTCCGCAGAAATGGCCGAAACGCTCTTCGTGTCCGCGCCGATGATGATCGGCGTGATCAGGCCGGCGGGAACCGAGACCGCAACGGAGACGTCGGCGCGGCTGTATTTGAGCAGCTTGTCGCCGGCGAAGCTCGCATTGCACTCCGGCACCTCAATCAGCGCCTGCGCGAGCGCCTTGATCATGAGGTCGTTCACGCTGAGCTTGACGCCGCGGCTTTCGAGACCCGCGTTCAGCTCGGTCCGCAGCTTCAGCAAGGCATCGAGCTGGATATCGACGGTCAGGTAGATGTGCGGGATCTGCTGCTTCGATTCCGTCAGGCGCCGCGCAATGGTCTTGCGGACGTTCGACAGCTTGATCGCTTCGTGCGGGATTGCCTGCTCGATCGGTCCGGGCATGACGGCATGGGTGCCGAGCGCCGGTGCTGCCGCAGCGATTGGCGCGCCGGCGGTAGCTGCTGCAGGAGCCTTGCCGGCTGCCGCATCGACGTCGGCACGGACGATGCGACCACCAGGCCCAGTGCCCTGCAGGGCCGAAAGGTCGATGTTCTGCGCCTGCGCGAGGCGGCGAGCGAGCGGAGAAGCCTTGATCCGGTCCCCTTCTGCGCGCGGCGGCGCGGCGGGCCGGGGCGGAGCTGCCGGCGTCTCGGTTGGAGTCGCAGCCGGCGCCGGCGGTACGTCTGCCTTCGGTTCCGGCGTGGCCTTCGGCGCAGCGGCAGGCGCGGCGTCCGCCTTCGGAGCCGCGGCTGCGTCGACGCTCTCACCTTCGCCCGCGATGAGCGCGATCGGGGCGCCGACCTTCACCCCGTCCGTACCTTCTGCGACGAGAATCTTGGCGATCTTGCCTTCGTCGACGGCTTCGAACTCCATCGTCGCCTTATCGGTCTCGATCTCGGCGAGAATGTCGCCGGACTTCACCTCGTCGCCTTCCTTCACCAGCCACTTGGCGAGCGTGCCCTCCTCCATAGTGGGGGAAAGGGCGGGCATCTTGAGTTCGATGGGCATCGGCTGGTGTCCGTAAAAGGGCTCGCAGGCTAAGAGCCAATGCGGCGGGCGCGGTCAAGTCCGCGCCGAAACCCTAGTCTTCCGCTTGCACATCCGTCGACTTTCAAGCAGCTTCTCGTGCGAATGGGGGCCGAACCGAAACGTACGTACCTCGTCGTGATCGACGACAGTGCGGAAGCGCGCGTCGCGCTGCGCTTCGCGGCACGCCGAGCCGCGAAGACCGACGGCCGTATTGAGGTGCTCGGAATCGTCGAGCCACAAGACTTCGTGCAGTTCGGCGGCGTCCAGGCCGCGATAGAAGAGGAACAACGACTCCGCCTCGAAGGCGTGGTCAGCGCCGGGATCGGCGACATCCTCGACGAATCCGGAGTCGAGGCGAAGATCATCGTCCAGCAGGGTGAGCCTGTGAAAGCGGTCCGCGATTATATCGGGAACAGGACTGAGGTCGCCGCGCTGGTCCTTGGCGCCGCGCCGAGCGGCAATCCGGGCGTCCTCGTTGCGAATTTCTGCGGGAATGACGCCGGAAAGCTGCCCTGCCCGGTAATGCTGATCCCTGGTTCCCTAGACGATGAGCGTCTTGAGCAACTGAGCTAGAGCGCCCGCGCGACGATTTCTCCGAGGCGCACACAACCCGCTTCGTCCTCTTCGCTGAAGCGTCCCTTCTTCGGGCTGTCGATATCGAGGACCGCGATCAGTTCGCCGTCGCGGACGATTGGCACCACGATCTCGCTGGCGGAGGCCGCGTCGCAGGCAATGTGGCCGGGAAAGGCGTGGACATCATCGATCCGCTGGACCTCCAGTGTCGCGGCAGCTGCGCCGCAAACACCGGTGCCGAACGGAATCCTGATGCATGCCGGCCTGCCCTGAAAGGGTCCGAGCACCAGCTCACCGTCGACGTTCCGATAGAAACCCACCCAATTGATGTCGGGTAGCGACTCCCAGATCAGCGCGGCCGCATTCGCCATGTTGGCGACCGCGTCCGGCTCTCCGGCAATCAGTCCTTCCAGGGCCGATGCGAGATCGCGGTACAGGGTCGGCGTGTCCGCAGCCTCGATCTTGAAGTCGTACATCAGTCCAGCCTCACCTTTCCGCGCCCCTGCTTGATGGTGGAGCGCTGCCGCTTGTTCTCGACGCGCACCGCCCTGGCGGCACGCGTTGGCCGCGTCGCTTTGCGCTTGCGCGGCTCGATATGGGCAGCGGCGATCATGTCCGCCAGTCGTCGCCTCGCATCAGCGCGGTTGGCTTCCTGAGTGCGAAACCGGCGCGCCGTGATCAGAAGCTCACCACCGCTCGTCATGCGGCTCCCGGCGATTGTCTTCAGCCGCGCGTAGACGTCCGGATGCAGTCCGAGGCGAAACACGCTTATGCGGAGCTGCACAGCAGTCGCCACCTTGTTGACGTTCTGCCCTCCGGGACCAGTCGCCGCGAGGAAGCTTTCGCTCAGCGCATCTTCGGGGAGGTGGACATCCTCAGGCCGCATTGCGCCCCTCTCCGAAATACTCTGGCGTGGGTGCCGTCACGTCGATCGCGGGCTTTCCATCGCGCGGCACGACGAGGCGGGACGCATGCAGCAGCATGGGGCCACCGGGGACACCGTAGACCCGGTCGCCGACGATACCGCGGCCGAACGCCTCGCGTGCGTGCACACGGATTTGGTGCGTGCGCCCTGTGACGGGCGTGAACTCGATGAGCGTCGAGCGAGGACCCACGTGAAGCCGCCGCCAAAAGGTGCGGGCCTCCTGCCCGGCGGGATCCACGATCATCCGCCAGCCGGCTTCGGCGCTGGACCGCTTCGACAGGGGTAGGTCGATCACCCCACTCTCCTCCTCCACCAGTCCATCCACGACCGCGATATAATATTTGTCGACCGATCGCGTCTCAAATGCTTGCTGGAAAGTGGCTCGCGCGCGGGGTGTGCGCGCGAACAGGAGGCAACCGCTGGTATCTGTATCGAGGCGATGCATGGCGGTCGGCGGACGCCGGAAACCGCAGCGCAGTTCGTCCGCCCTCGCCGCGAGGGAGTCACCCCCACGGCGCGGCGCATCGACAGGCAGGCCTGCCGGCTTGTCGAGCACGATCGCTTCGGCGTCGATGAAGATTATTCGGTCGGAAAGCACCGGAAACGCGATGAACGAGACTGTCGCGTAGGGCAAATCGTTCCCATTTTCGCTCTTGCTGAAGCGAGTTTGTGACTCCTTTGCAACGAACGCAAGGAATCCAGCAGGTTACGCAATATTAACCTTTTCCCTTCAGACCTCGAATGGTTAATGACTGCTTCAAGGCCCTTAAGGGCAGGTAACGCTTTAGGGCTGAGGGGGGAACCGTTTATGCGCGTGCTTCTGATCGAAGACGAGCCGACAACCGCGAAGAGCATCGAGCTGATGCTGGGGTCCGAAGGCTTCAACGTCTACACGACGGATCTGGGCGAAGAAGGCCTCGATCTCGCCAAGCTGTACGATTACGACATCATCCTGCTCGACCTGAACCTTCCGGACATGCACGGCTATGACGTGCTCAAGAAGGTCCGCACGGCCAAGGTTTCGACGCCGGTGCTGATCCTTTCCGGCATTGGTGAAATGGACAGCAAGGTCCGCGCGCTCGGCTTCGGCGCCGACGACTACGTCACTAAGCCGTTCCACCGCGACGAGCTGGTCGCCCGCATTCACGCCATCGTCCGCCGCTCAAAGGGCCACAGCCAGTCGGTCATCCGCACCGGCAAGCTCGCCGTGAACCTGGACGCGAAGACGGTCGAGGTCGACGGGGCCCGCGTGCATCTGACCGGCAAGGAATATGCGATGCTGGAGCTGCTTTCGCTCCGCAAGGGGACGACCCTGACCAAGGAGATGTTCCTCAACCATCTCTACGGCGGGATGGACGAGCCCGAGCTCAAGATCATCGACGTCTTCATCTGCAAGTTGCGCAAGAAGCTTTCGCTCGCTTGCGGCGGCGCGAACTATATCGAGACCGTCTGGGGCCGCGGCTATGTGCTGCGCGATTCCGACGAGGCATCCGAGCCGGAGCCGCAAGCCGCCGTCGCTTGAAAGAATGACTAAGAGTTAGAAGAAGGCGGGGTCGAAAGGCCCCGCCTTTTTCATTGGGCGATCAGTTTTCTACAGCCTGCCGGAACAGCAAGCCCGACAGACCCCACATTCCCGCGAAGCCGAGGACAAGGATCGGCACGCCCGGAAAGCCCGGCGGCTCCGTGGCGCCAAGCCGGTTGGCCACGACGACCACGGCGATCAGCGTTTCCGCGCAGGCCGCGACGAACATGGCCCGTGCCATTCCCTCAGCTTCGAACCGCGCGGCGATGGCCCCGGCGATCGCCATCAGGATCACCACCATGAACATGAAGTTCGCGGGATTGTCCTCGTCGCCGATGATGCCGACCGCGCCGTTGATCCAGACGAGCAGGAAAGCGGTTGCGAGCGCCGCCGCGACCCCGCCGCGGTACCACTTGTTGCCGCTCTTCCTCATGGCGAGCTCGAACGTCCCGCCGACGATCGCGAACACTGACCCCGCGAAGAGGAAGTCGGAAACGGTCCAGGGAAATTGCAGCAGCAAGGGCCCGGTCAGGAGCGCGACGGCCCCTCCCCACCCGATCCACCGCCATGGAAGTCCGCGCTGTCTGTCCGCCTTGCTTGCCATTATTCCACCTCCGTGCATGACTGATGGCTTCGTCATGCTCGACCGGCAGCTGAGAGGCATGAGCAAGTCATGAGGTTTTGCTGAAAAAGTGACCGGCAGCTTCGCTTTCGAACAATTCGTGCTGGATACGGGTGACCGCCGCCTGAAGGCGGACGACCGGCCGGTGGACCTCAACGGCCGCTATTTCGACGCGCTCGCCCTGCTGATCCGCGAACGCGGCAAGCTCGTCTCGAAGGAGCGCTTCCTGTCGGAGGTGTGGCAGGGCGTGCCGGTCACCGACGAAGCCCTCACGCAATGCATCAGAGACTCTTCGCCGCCAGCTCGGCGACGATGCCAGCCGGCCGCGCTTCATCGAGACCGTGCCCAAGCATGGCTACCGTTTCATCGCGCCGGTCGAAGCGATCGACGGCGCAACAGCTGCGCCCAGAGCCCTCGGTAACGATCAATGGCGCGACTTCATCGCCCTGGGCTCGGCCGGCACAATCGGTGGCGCAATCGCCGGCGCAATCGGAGGATTGGTGTACGGTTTTGCCGCCTCGTCGCAGTCGACGGTCGGCTCGATGTCCGTACTCCTGGTCCTTCTCTGCGTGACCCTGTTGGTAGCCATTGTCGGGGCAGCGGGCGTGAGCTTCGCGATCGCGACTTCGGTATTCGCGCAGGCCCGGTCCGTGTCGTGGCTGGCCGTCGCGGGCGCTGGCGGAGGCCTTGTCGTGGGGGCATTCGGCAAGATGCTCGGCCACGACGTCTTCTCCCTGCTTGTCGGCCAGGCGCCCACTGACATCACGGGCGCGATGGAGGGGCTCTTCATCGGCGCCGCCATCGGATTAGGCACATGGCTTGGGCTGGGAAAATCGCCGCGTCGGGCGGCAGCGATCGGGGCGCTGACGGGCGCCTTGGCAGGTGCCGTCGCAGTCCTGCTCGGCGGACGCCTGATGCTCGGCAGCCTGGCGCTGCTGACGAGCGATTTCCCGGATTCAAGGCTGCAGGTCGGACAGGTCGGACGGTTGTTCGGGGAAAACGGATTGGGTCCGGCGACCCAGCTCGTAAGCGCCACCTTGGAGGCTGCGCTGTTCGGCGCGTGCGTCGTCGCCGCCCTGACGATTGCTCAGCGGAAGCTGGATAGGGACTAAGCGTCGATCAGCAGGCGATTCTTGCTGCGGCGGGTCGGGATGACGAGCGCTTCTTCCGCTTCGTCTTCAAATTCGATTTCGTCCATCCGTCGCCAGCCGTCACGGCCCAGCCGTTCGAGCGGCCGAAATCCGGTTTTGTAGGCCATGCGGGTCGACCCTTCGACCCAATAGCCGAGATAGACGTACGGTAGTCCCGCGCGCGCGGCCCGGATGACGTGATCGAGGATGATGAAGGTGCCGAGGCCCTTCCGCGCATCGGGGCCGACGTCGAAGAAGCTGTAGATCATCGACAGCCCATCGCTCTGCTGATCGCTCAGGCAGGCACCTACGAGCTTACCGGGCCGACCATCCACGGACGGTTCGCGATATTCGATGACATAGGTCCGGACCGGCGTCTGCTCGACCATGTCCGCGAAGTCGCTCTCGTCCATTTCCGCCATGCCGCCGCCGGGGTGACGCGCCGCCAGATAACGGCGGAGCAGCTGGTATTGCTCCTCGGTCGTCCACGGCTTGCAGGCGCTGACTTCCAGGTCCGCGTGACGGCGGAGCAGCTTGCGTTGAGTTGCGGTAGACTTCGAACTCCGCGGCGAGCACGCGAACTGAAACGCAGGCCGAGCAATCGATGCAGCTCGGGCGGTAAGCGACGGACTGGCTGCGGCGGAAGCCGATGCGGCCCAGAGCTTCGTTGAGTTCGCTGGCGTGGCGGCCGCTGAGTTCGGTGAAGACCTTCCGCTCCACCTTGCCCGGGAGGTACGGGCACGGGCTGGGGTTCGTTACGAAGAATTTTGGGAAGCGAAACGGTGCGCTCACCCGCGACCTCACTCAGAAAGTTACGAACGTCTTTATGCGGCTGGTAAACGCCGTTGAAAAGAGTTCGGGCGCGTCAATTTCGATGGATGGATGGCCCTGTCCCGAAATCGGTCGCCCACAATCAATCGAGCGAGGCGCTCTCCACCTGGAAACCGGCCTTCTCGAGACGGGCCACGACGTCCTCGATCGCGGCCGGATCGCGAGCCTCGCATTCAACCTCGATCATTGTGTCCTTGGCGGGCAACCGCGTGAAGATCCGGCTGTGGCGGATGTCGATGACGTTCACGCCAGCTTCGTAGACCCTGGCCGTGATTGCGGCGAGCGCGCCCGGCTGGTCATGCGCCGCGACGCGCAGGCGGGCGATGCGCCCCTGCCGAACGAGGTCGCGGACAAGGACGTTCGCCAACAGGTGCGTGTCGATGTTGCCGCCGCACAGGATGGTCGCGACCTTTTTGCCGGCGAAGCGCTCCGGGTGCGCAAGAATGGCGGCCAGTCCCGCTGCGCCAGCGCCTTCAACGACGGTCTTTTCGATGCCGACCAGCATCGCCACGGCGCGCTCCAGGTCGCGCTCCGAAACGAGCATGACGTCGTTCGCCAGTTCCTTGAGGATCCGCGACGTCAGCTCGCCGGGCTGCTTGACGGCAATGCCCTCCGCCAGCGTGTCGCCACCCAAGGGCAAGTGGCAGCCCTCGATTGCGCACTTCATGGACGGATAAAGCTCCGCCTCGACGCCAATCAACTCGATGTCCGGCTTGATCGCGCGCGCCGCGATCGACACGCCGCTCATCAGGCCGCCGCCGCCGATCGGAACGACGATCGTATCGAGCTGCGGCGCGTCCTCAAGCAATTCAAGCCCGACCGTGCCGGCGCCGGCGATGATTTGCGTGTCATCGAACGGGTGGACGAAGACATAGCCCTTCTCGAGTGCAAGCTCGCGCGCCTTGGCGTAGGCGTCGTCGAACATCGCGCCGTGAAGCTCGACGTGCGCGCCGTGACCCTCGGTTTGCGTGACTTTCACCGTCGGAGTTGCGGAGGGCATGACGATCGTCGCCGGAATGCCCAAGCGCTTCGCGTGGTAAGCAACCGCCTGCGCGTGATTGCCCGCTGAAGCCGCGATTACGCCCCGGGCTCGTTCCTCCGGCGAAAGCTGCAGCAGCTTGTTGAGCGCGCCGCGCTCCTTGTAGGCGGCGGTGAATTGAAGGTTCTCGAACTTCAGCCAAACTTCTGCTCCGATGATCTCGGACAGCGTACGGCTTACCATCATGGGTGTGCGCACGACGTTGCCCTCGATGCGCCGCGCCGCAGCGCGAAGGTCGTCGATGGTCGGCGCCTGCATGTTCGAGGTCTGAAGCATGCCGCGCGGCCTAGCGGTTCACTTGGTTGCGGACAATGCTATGCGCCGCGACATGCGCACATCGATCCTCGCCATCGCAGCCGGCCTTGTGGCCTGGCCCGCCGCCGCCGACACGCTCGTCACCAACGTCAACGGCATCCAGGCCGGCGCCGACGGAAAGCTCCAGCATTTCCGTGCGCTCACGATCACCGACGACGGAAAAGTCCGGCAGGTCATCGAACATCCGGAGCTGGTGCGCCTTGCCAACATCACGAGCCAGGTCGACGGCGGCGGCCGCTCTTTGCTCCCGGGCCTGATCGACGGGCACGGCCATGTGATGGGCCTCGGCCAAGCTGCCCTTCAGCTCGACCTCGTCGGCACGACCTCCATCCGTGATGTCCAGCGGCGGCTGAGTGATTATGCGTCTGGTCGCAAGGATCCCTGGTTGAGCGGACGCGGTTGGAACCAGGAGCTTTGGAGCGAGAAGCGCTTCCCGACAGCGGCCGACATCGATGCCGCGGTCGCCGACCGGCCCGTCGTGCTTGAGCGCGTCGATGGGCACGCGGTGGTCGTGAACAGCGCAGCTCTCAAGGCCGCGAAAATTACGGCTACCACCAAGGACCCGGTCGGCGGCAAGATCGAGCGCGACGCTCACGGCAATCCCACCGGGCTGTTGGTCGACGCCGCGATGGGACTGGTCGCAAGGGTCGTTCCGAGACCCACGACCGCCCAACTCGACGCTGCGCTCTCCAAAGCCCAGGAAACGCTGCTCTCGGTTGGGGTGACGGCCGCCGCGGACATGGGCACGAGCGTGGGCGACTGGGAAGCATTCAGGCGAGCCGGCGATGCGGGGCAGCTCAAGGTGCGCATCATGAGCTATTCGTTCCAGCTCGATCCGCTCCTCGCGATCTCCCCGAACGGGCCAACGCCCTGGTTGTACGGCGACCGCCTGCGGATGGGCGGCATGAAGCTCCTTGCCGACGGCGCGCTGGGATCGCGCGGTGCGTGGCTCAAGCAGCCCTACAGCGACCAGCCCGATACGCGCGGGCTCCAGTTCCTCAAGGACGAAGAACTTCGAAAGACAGCGGACGAAGCGGCCAAGCGCGGGTACCAGATCGCCGTCCATGCTATCGGCGATGCCGCCAATGCGCAGGTGATTGGCACCTACGAATGGCTGAACCAGCGCTACAAAGGCGACCGCCGCTGGCGCATCGAACATGCGCAGATCGTCAATCCGGCGGACATTCCGCGCTTCAGCCGTGCGAACATCATCGCGTCGATGCAGCCGACGCACCAGACCAGCGATCGCCTCATGGCGGAAGCGCGGCTCGGTCCGAACCGGTTGGCCGGCGCATACGCCTGGCAGTCGATGCTTAAGAGCGGTGCGCGGCTCGCGTTCGGCTCCGACTTTCCGGTGGAAGCCCCGAATCCCTTTCCGGGCCTGTCAGCGGCCATCAGCCGGCAGGATATGCAAGGCCAGCCCCCGGGCGGCTGGATTCCGGATCAGCGGCTGACCTTCAGCCAGGCACTGAGCGCTTTCACGCGGGACGCCGCTTACGCGGGGTTTGCCGAGGAGAAGATCGGAGCGCTGGAGCCCGGCAAATGGGCCGACTTCATCCTGATCGATCGCGATCCGACGAAGGTGGATGCGCAATCGCTCGCGCGAACACAGGTCCTGGAGACTTGGGTCGCCGGAAAGAAAGTCTGGTCTAGCGCCTCGGCTGCCCAGCCCGCGAAATGAGCATTCCGGGTGTGAGGATTTGCGGCAGCTCCTCGACCGATTTTCCGGGCGTATACCAAAGATAAAGCGGCACCCCAGCGCGACTGCGGCTCTCAAGGAAGCGCGTGATCGCGGGGTCGCCGTTGGTCCAATCGCCGGCGAAGACTTGCACCCCGGACTTCGTGAAGGCGGCGCGGACTTCGGGTCGGTCGATCGCCGCCGCCTCATTGGCCTTGCAGGTCAGGCACCAGTCGGCGGTGAAGTAGACGAAGACCGGATCGCCCACGCCGAGCGCGGACTGCACCCCTTCCTCGCTCCAGGTCTGGGCGCCCTCCATCGCGTGCGCCGTCGCCGTCGAGCGATCGGGAAGCGCCCAGACCGAGGCTCCGGCAACGGCGATCGCGATGAGCGTCGCCGCATAGCCAGTCTGGTTGCCCTTGCGCTGGAAAAGGCCAGCTCCCACCAGAAGCATCGTAAAGACGGCCATCGAGATCAGACCGATCTCGAACATCTTGGCGCCGCCTAGACGCCACAGCAGCCACAGGCACGCAATTGCCGTCGCCGCCATCGGTATCGCAAGGAAACGCTGCAACCGGGCCATCCACGGCCCCGGCCTCGGCAACTTGCTTCGTAACGCCGGGATATAGGCGACAAGGAGGAATGGGATCGCAAGGCCCAGCCCAAGTGCTGCGAAGATCAGGATCGATCCCGCCGGCGGCAGCAGGAGCGCGGCGCCCAACGCACTGCCCAGGAACGGCCCAGCGCAGGGCGTAGCGACGAACGCGGCCAGCGCTCCCGTGCCAAAGCTGCCGCTGACGAGATGCGTGCTGCCGGCTGCGGGGATCTCGTAAAGCCGCAAGAGGTTCAGCGTGATCGCCGTAGCGAGCAACAGCAGGACGAGGATGGTCCGCGGATCCTGAAGCTGAAATGCCCAGCCAACCTCCGTTCCGGCCGCCCTGACTGCGAGCAGCGCAACGCCGAGCGCGCCCGTGCCCACCACGGCACCGGCCGTGTAAGCCAGCGCGTCGCGCCGTGCCTCTCGGGCGTCAGCGCCGGCGCGCGAAAGATGCAGCGCCTTCAACGTCAGGATCGGGAACACGCAGGGCATCAAGTTCAGAAGCATCCCCCCAGCGATCGCGCCGAAAACCGCCCACAGGATCGCCTCCGCGCCCAGCCCAGTGAGGCGCTTGCCTCCGGTGGGAACCGGCCCGGGCACCGCACGAAACTCGAATCCGTCCTCGTTTCCGAACGCGATCAAGCCGCTGAACGAGTTGGGATTCGGGCCTTTGCGCTGCAGCTCGGCGACGAGCATGTCCCCGGCGCGCCGGAAGGTCTGCTTCGCCTCATAATCGACGACGTCGTCGGTCACTGAAAAGAGGTAAGGCACACCCGTCTCGGCGCTCGCCGGGAGAGGGATCGCGATGCGCAGCTTGTCGCCGGACAACTGGAACCGGCCGGGGGTCGCCAGCGGCCGCGGCAAGACGCGCCGCCATTCATCGAACCGGGCGCGCTCCGGCGATCCGCTCCCGATCGGCAGGTCGAGCGAAAGCCGCCCCTGCTCCGGCACGCAGATCTTGTCCGTGCAGGCCAGCCAGCGGGCATCGGCGCGGATCGGGATGGTGCCTCGAGCGTCAGAGGGCACCTTCAGCCGCAGAAGCACGGCATAATCGCGCTCGTAGACATAGTTCATCAGCCCCGCGACCGTCAGCCGCATCGGAACGGGATAGCGGAGCGGACCGGCGGAGAAGCCCGGCGGCAGTTGCCACTTCAGCTCCATCGGCAGGCCCGCATCGCCAGGATTGAGCCAATAGCCGTGCCAGCCCTTCGCCGGGCGCATGTGGATCGCCAGTTCGACCTCGCCGCCCGCCGGTGCCGGTCCTTCGGCGACGAGCCGCGGCTCGATCCCCCGCGCGCCAGCAACGGCGGGCGTGACGAACAAGAACAGAAGGATCAGCAGCCAGCGAAGCATCGCCACCGCGCTACTGCCTAGCGATGAGCTAGTCGAGATTCGGCCGCAGCCAGCGTTCGGCCTGCTCGACCGACACCTCACGCCGCCCCGCATAATCATCGAGCTGGTCGCGGCCGATGCGCGCGACGCCGAAATACTGGCTGTCGCGGTGGCCGAAATAGAAACCCGAGACAGCCGAAGTCGGAAGCATCGCGAAATTCTCGGTGAGTGTGACCTCGCCCGGATTGCCGCCCAGCATGTCGAACAGCATCGGCTTGAGGCTGTGGTCCGGGCAGGCGGGATAACCGGGCGCGGGCCGGATGCCCTCGTATTTCTCACGGATCAGCTGCTGGTTCGACAGATGCTCGTCGGCATAGCCCCAGATGCGGTTGCGAACTTCGGCATGCAGCACTTCCGCGAAGCTCTCCGCAAGGCGGTCGGCCAGCGCCTTGAGCAGGATGTCATCATAATCATCGATCGTCTGCTTGAACCGCTCGAGGTGCGGCTCGAGGCCGTGGATTCCGACTGCAAAGCCGCCGATCCAGTCCTCGCCATCCGGATTGATGAAGTCCGCGAGGCACATGTTGGGCCTTCCTTCGCGCTTCTTCACCTGCTGGCGCAGGAAGGGCAGCCGGGTCCAGTCGTTGCCGGCGAGCACGAGTACGTCGTCGCCCTCGCGCTTGCAGCGCCACAATCCGACCGTCGCCTTTGGCGTCACCCAGCGCTCGGCGATGATCTGGTCGAGCATCGCCTGCGCATCCTTGAACAGGTTGCGCGCGCTTTCACCGACCACCGGATCGTCGAGGATCGCGGGATAGTTGCCGGCTAGCTCCCAGGCGCGGAAGAAGGGCGTCCAGTCGATCGACGCGCGCAGGTCGCGGAGCGGCCACTCGCCGAAGTGATGCAGACCCGGTCGCGCGGGCGCGGGCGCCTGTCCGGACGGGTCGTAGGGGAATGCGTTGGCGCGCGCTTCCTCCAGGCTTGCAAGCTCGCTTTGGCCGCTGCGCTCGCGCGTCTTGCGGAGCTTGTCGTAATCGTCAGCCGTAGTGGCAATCAGCGGCTCGCGCTGCGTGTCCGAGACAAGGGACGAAGCCACCCCGACCGCGCGGCTCGCGTCGAGCACGTGGATCACCGGGCCTTCGTAGGCTGGATCGATGCGTAGCGCGGTATGCGCCTTGCTCGTCGTCGCTCCGCCAATGAGCAAGGGCGTCGTCATGCCGAGCCGCTGCATCTCGCCCGCAACGGTGACCATCTCGTCGAGCGACGGCGTGATGAGGCCCGACAGCCCGATCATGTGCGCCTGATTGTCGTTCGCGGACTTCAGGATGTCCTGCCACGGCACCATCACGCCAAGGTCGATCACCTCGAAGCCGTTGCACTGCAGGACCACGCCGACGATGTTCTTGCCGATGTCGTGCACGTCACCCTTGACGGTGGCCATCACGACCTTGCCCTTGCCCTGCGTCGCGCCGGTCCTCTCCTTCTCCTCCTCAATAAAGGGGATGAGATGCGCGACGGCGCGCTTCATGACGCGGGCGGACTTCACGACCTGTGGCAGGAACATCTTGCCCGATCCAAACAGGTCGCCGACCACGTTCATGCCGTCCATTAGCGGGCCTTCGATCACCTCGATCGGGCGCGCGAACTGCTGCCGGGCTTCCTCGGTGTCATCGACGATATGCGCGTCGATGCCCTTCACGAGTGCGTAAGACAGCCGCTCGCCGACGGGCAGCGAACGCCATTCGGCCGCAGCCTTCTCGGCGGCCGGGTCGGTTCCCTTGAACCGTTCGGCAAGCGTGATGAGCCGCTCAGTGGCGTCGTCGCGACGATCGAGAATAACGTCCTCGCAGGCTTCGCGAAGCTCCGGATCGATCTGGTCGTAGACGTCGAGCTGCCCGGCGTTGACGATGCCCATGTCCATGCCGGCAGGAATGGCATGGTAGAGGAAGACGCTGTGCATCGCGCGGCGCACCGGCTCGTTGCCGCGGAACGAGAAGCTTAGGTTCGACAGGCCGCCGCTGATGTGCGTGCCGGGGCAGCGGCGCCGGATCTCGCTCGCAGCTTCGATGAAGTCCATTGCGTAGCGGCAATGCTCGTCGATGCCGGTCGCGACCGCGAAGATGTTCGGATCGAAGATGATGTCGTGCGGGTCGGTACCGTCCGCAACAAGCAGCTTGTAGGCGCGCTCGCAAATCTCGACCTTGCGCTTGGCAGTGTCGGCCTGGCCGACCTCGTCGAACGCCATGACGACGATCGCCGCGCCATAGGAACGGCACTTGCCCGCGAGCTCCAGGAAGGATTCCTCGCCTTCCTTCATCGAGATGGAATTGACGATCGGCTTGCCGGGTACACACTTCAGGCCCGCCTCGATCACGCTCCACTTGGAGCTGTCGATCATCACCGGGATGCGCGCGATGTCCGGCTCGGCGGCGATGCGCTTCAGGAAGGTCGTCATGGCCTGCTCACTGTCGAGCAAGGCCTCGTCGACGTTCACGTCCAGGATCTGGGCTCCGTTCTCGACCTGATCGCGCGCGACTTCCACGGCTGCGTCGTAATCGCCGGCAAGAACCAGCTTCTTGAAGCGCGCGGAACCGGTGACGTTGCAGCGTTCGCCGATATTGACGAAGCGAGCGCCCGCGCCGGCGTCTTTCACTGGTGACATCTCCATGGCTCAGGCGGCAATCAGCATCGGCTCAAGGCCCGCGAGCAACGTCCCGCTGCGAGCGGCCGGGACGGCGCGCGGCGTGCAATCGCGCACCGTCCCGGCAATTTCGGCGATGTGCTGCGGAGTTGTTCCGCAGCAACCGCCGACGATATTGATCAGCCCGCTGTCGACCCATTCGCGAACCTGGCGCGCGGTCTCCTCGGCGGCTTCGTCATATTCGCCAAGCTCGTTGGGAAGGCCGGCATTGGGATAGGCCATGACCAACGTGTCCGCGACCGCGGAGAGCGCCGCCAAATGCGGGCGCAGCTGCGCGGCGCCGAACGAGCAGTTGAGGCCGATGGTCAGCGGCCGGGCGTGACGGACGGATGCCCAGAACGCTTCAACCGTATGGCCGGACAGATTGCGGCCTGAGAGGTCGGTCAGGGTCATCGAAATCATCAGCGGAAGCTCGCGGCCGAGCGCCTGCTCCGCTTCGAGGCCGGCCATGATCGCGGCCTTGGCGTTCAGCGTATCGAAGACCGTTTCGATCAGGATGAAATCGACGCCGCCTTCAACCAGGGCATCGATCTGCTCGCGGTAGACCGCCTTCACCTGGTCGAAGTCCACCTCGCGGAAGCCAGGATCGTTGACGTTGGGCGACAGGGACAAGGTCTTGTTCGTCGGCCCGAGCGCTCCTGCGACCCAGCGCGGCTTGCCGTCCTTCGCCGAATAACGGTCCGCCACTTCACGGATGATTTCGGCAGCACTGCGGTTGATCCGGCCGACCAGCGCCTCGGCGCCATAGTCTGCTTGGCTGATTGCGGTGGCGTTGAAGGTGTTGGTCGCGAGCACGTCTGCGCCCGCGTCGGCGAAACGTTCGGCAATGGCGCGCACCAACTCCGGCTTGGTGAGGTTGAGCAAATCGTTGTTGCCGCGCTGATCCTTTATCAGGTCCATGCCGCCGCAATAATCGGCGCTCTCAAGACGGAATGACTGGACCTGCGTGCCGTAAGCGCCGTCCTTGATCAGGATACGCTTTGCCGCTTCGGCGCGAAGATACTGGGCCGCACTCATGCTTTCGCTCGAACTCCGAGAAGATGACAAATCGCGTAGCTGAGCTCGGCGCGATTCAGGGTGTAGAAGTGGAAGTGCCGCACGCCACCGGCGTACAGCTGACCACACAGCTCGGCCGCGACCGTGGCCGCAATGAGCTGCCGCGCCGCCGGCAATTCGTCGAGGCCCTCGAAGAGCCCGTCGAGCCACTGCGGGATGGCTGCGCCGCACGTCTGCGCGAAACGGCGGGTCGTCGCGACGTTGGAAACCGGCAGGATGCCCGGCACGATCTCGGCGTCGATCCCTGCCGCCGCCGCTTCGTCCCGGAAGCGGAAGAAACATTCCGGCGAGAAGAAGAACTGGGTGATCGCGCGGTCCGCCCCGGCGTCCACCTTGCGCTTCAGATTCTCGAGATCGAACGCGCGGGACGAGGAGTCCGGATGGATCTCCGGATAGGCGGCGACGGAGACGTCGAACGCCGCCACCTTCTTCAAGCCCGCGACAAGCTCGGCCGCGTCCCGGTAGCCCTCGGGGTGCGGCTGATATTTCGTCCCGGGCTCCGATGGGTCGCCGCGCAGTGCGACGATGTTGCGCACACCGAGATCCCAATATTCCCGAGCGATCTCGTCTACCTCGTCCCGGCTCGCCGCGACGCAGGTGAGGTGAGCCGCCGGCGTCAGCGGAGTCTCTTTCAGGATCCGCTCGACGGTCTGGTGGGTGCGCTCGCGCGTCGACCCTCCGGCACCGTAAGTCACGGAGACGAAGCGGGGATGGAGCGGCGCGAGGGTCTGGATCGACTCCCACAAGGTGTCCGCCATCTTGTCGGTCTTCGGCGGGAAGAACTCGAAGCTAAGCTGGATGTCGCCCCGGGCTTCCGCGAACAGCGGCTGGTGATGGTTGAGGCGTTCGAACGCGTTCATGCGGCCCTCCGCTGACGGGCGTCCTGTTTCGCCCCACGCCATAAGGTAACCGTCAGCTCGCCCCCCTCCAGATGCTCCACGTGATCGACATCAAGGCCCGCGGCCTCGAACCAGCCGGCCATGACCGAGTCTTCGAAGCCCAGACGGATGTGCGCGTCGCTCGCCCGAAGCTCCTCCCGCTCGTGCGCGGCGAAGTCGACGATGAGCAACGTGCCACCCGGTGAGAGCACGCGCGCTGCTTCGGCGATCGCCGCCGCCGGCGAGTGCGCATAATGAAGCACCTGATGGATGATCACGTGGTCCGCGCTGCCGTCGGCGAGCGGCAGGGCGTACATGTCGCCCTGACGAAGGCTCGACTGGATGCCCGCGGCCTCCAGCTTGACCCGGGCCAGGCGCAGCATTTCGGACGACCGATCGATGCCGATGGCCTGACTGGCACGCGGGCCGAACAACTCGATCATGCGGCCCGTGCCCGTGCCGATGTCGACCAGGCGCCCAAGCGTCGTCGTTCCGAGCGCCCGATCGATGGCGCGCTCGACCTCGCTCTCGGCAACGTGGAGTGAGCGGATCTTGTCCCAGATGGCCGCGTGACCGGTGAAATAGCGGTTGGCGGCCTCCGCCCGCTCGGCGCGAATGGCCTCGGTGCGGGCCGCGTCCGCCGCGAACAGCGCTCGGGTCGAACCGTCCGCCCACTCGTCAACCAGCGCAAACAGCGCTTCGAGGCGGTCTGGATCGCCAAGCGTGAGGAAGACCCAGCTTCCTTCTTTGCGGCGTTCCAGCACGCCGGCGTCGGCGAGGATCTTCAGGTGGCGCGACACTCTGGGCTGGCTTTGTCCAAGCACCTGCGCAAGCTCACCGACCGACAGCTCCATGATTCCAGCAAAGCGAGAATCCGAAGCCGCGTCGGGTCGGCGAGCGCCTGGAATTGGTCGGCAAGCGGGAGAACGACGGTCACGCAGATAAGGATATAAAGATATCTTTATATCGTCAATTCATCGAATGAAAATAATCCCTTGTTACGGGGTAGGGATTGCCGCTATTGCCGCCGTTCTGGCCTGACTCGCAAACAGTCAGCCGGGGCTGGCGTCCCCCAGGGCGCTCTTGAGGGAGTGAAAGAACATGAAGAAAGTTGCTGTGACCGTTGCGGTCCTCGCGCTCGGCCTGGCCGCGTGCAACAAGGCTGCGGATAACACCGCGGCGAACGAGACGGCGGTCGAGAACGCCGCTGCCACCGACACCAACGTTGCGGCCGAGAACGCGACTGCCGCTGCCGACAGCGCCCTGAACGCTGCTGGCAACGCGGTTGAGAACGCCGGCGAAGCCGTCGAGAACGCGTCCGACGCGGTCCACAACTCTGCGGAGAATGCGGCTCACTAAGCCGCGGCTCTCACGAGCTTACGGAAAGGGCCGCTCTTCTGAGCGGCCCTTTTTTTATGTTCGGCCAGTGATACGCTGGCCGGGTGAGGTACCTATTCCTGTGCGCCTTGGCGTTGAGCGCTTGCAGCCGCCAGCAGCCCGCCGGCCCCACGTCCGAACAATCCGCCCAGCTCAACGAGGCCGAGGACCTGCTCAACGTCGTCGCGCAAAATGAAGAAGGGCCGGCGGATCGCTCCGCCAGCCCTTCCAATCAGTCGAACTGAGCGTCGGACCTAGAAGTCCATTCCGCCCATTCCGCCCATGCCGCCGCCGCCATCGCCGGTGCCGGCCTGTCGTCCGGCAGCTCGGCGATCGTCGCCTCGGTGGTGATCAGCAGGCCGGCGACCGAAGCTGCATCCTGCAGAGCCGCGCGAACGACCTTGGTCGGGTCGATCACGCCCGCCTTGACGAGGTTCTCATATTCCTCGGTCTGGGCGTTGAAGCCGAGCGTCGGATCGTTTCCGTCGATCAGCTTGCCGGCGACAACCGCGCCGTCGTGGCCGGCGTTCTCGGCAATCTGCCGCAGCGGTGCCTGAAGCGCCTTGCGGATGATGTCGATACCGCGGGTCTGGTCGTCGTTCTCGCCCTTGAGGCCCTCGAGAGCCTTGGTGGCGTAGAGCAGCGCAGTGCCGCCGCCCGGAACGATGCCTTCCTCGACCGCAGCGCGGGTCGCGTGAAGCGCGTCGTCGACGCGGTCCTTGCGCTCCTTCACCTCGATCTCGGACGCGCCGCCAACCTTGATCACCGCGACGCCGCCGGCGAGCTTCGCAAGCCGCTCCTGCAGCTTCTCACGGTCGTAGTCGGACGTAGTCGTCTCGATCTGCTGGCGGATCGCTCCGACGCGGCCTTCGATGGCCTCGCGAGCACCGTTGCCGTCGACGAGAGTGGTGTTGTCCTTGTCGATCGTGATGCGCTTGGCCTGGCCGAGCATGTTCAGCGTAACGGTCTCGAGCTTGATGCCGAGATCCTCGCTGATCATCTCGCCGCCCGTGAGGATCGCGATGTCCTCGAGCATGGCCTTGCGGCGATCGCCGAAGCCCGGAGCCTTCACGGCCGCAACCTTGAGGCCGCCGCGCAGCTTGTTCACGACCAGCGTGGCAAGAGCCTCGCCCTCGATGTCCTCGGCGATGATCAGCAGCGGACGGCCGCTCTGAACGACAGCTTCCAGAATCGGAAGCATCGCCTGGAGGTTCGACAGCTTCTTCTCATGGATCAGGATGTAGGGGTCGCTGAGCTCGACCTGCATCTTCTCCGGGTTGGTGATGAAGTAGGGGCTGAGGTAGCCGCGATCGAACTGCATGCCCTCGACGACGTCGAGCTCGAACTCGAGACCCTTCGCTTCTTCGACGGTGATCACGCCTTCCTTGCCGACCTTCTCCATCGCTTCCGCGATCTTCTCGCCGACTTCACGATCGCCGTTCGCCGAGATGATCCCGACCTGGGCGATTTCCTGCGAGCCCGACACGTCCTTGGAGCGGCTCTTGAGGTCCTCGACGACCTTCTGGACCGCGAGGTCGATGCCGCGCTTCAGGTCCATCGGGTTCATGCCGGCCGCGACCGACTTCATGCCCTCGCGAACGATCGACTGCGCCAGAACCGTTGCGGTCGTCGTGCCGTCGCCTGCGATGTCGTTGGTCTTCGAGGCCACTTCGCGCACCATCTGCGCGCCCATGTTCTCGAACTTGTCCTTGAGCTCGATCTCCTTGGCGACGGTGACGCCGTCCTTGGTGATGCGCGGAGCGCCGAAGCTCTTGTCGATCACGACGTTGCGGCCCTTCGGCCCCAGCGTCACCTTCACCGCATTGGCGAGGATGTCGACGCCGGCGAGAATGCGCTCACGCGCATCGCGGCTGAATTTCACGTCCTTGGCTGCCATCTGGCTACCCTTTCTTCAAAAGCGGAATGTTCAGTAATGTTCGCAGTGACGCGCAGCTTTTCCCGCGCGTCGCGAGGTCAGCCGACGATCCCGAGGATGTCGCTTTCCTTCATGATGATCAGGTCTTCGCCGTCGATCTTCACTTCGGTGCCCGACCACTTGCCGAACAGGATCTTGTCGCCCGCCTTGACATCCAGCGGCGTGACCTTGCCGTCGTCCGAGCGGCTGCCCGTACCAACGGAGATGACTTCGCCTTCCTGCGGCTTTTCCTTCGCCGTATCCGGGATGATGATCCCGCCGGCGGTCTTTTCGTCTGCCTCGACACGGCGGACGAGGACGCGATCATGAAGCGGCCTGAATCCCATGGGTCGTAACCCCCTCTTCTTGGTTGGTTGAACTTGCCGTTGGCACTCTCGGGTAAAGAGTGCCAGCGATGCCGCGCATGTGGTTGTCGCCCGTTCAACTGTCAACAGGCGCGGCCAAGGCTTTTGTTTTCAGGCGTGCGCGAGGCGGGTCAGGCCGAGCCGGTCGCGCATAAGCCAGCGGGCAAGCACCAGCGCCGCGACGGCCGCCAGCCCGGCGGCCAGCCCGACCCAGATGCCCACACCCTGCCAATCTGCGCCGAACGCCAGCCAGGCGCCAATTCCGAGGCCAACGCCCCAATAGCCGAATAGCGCGAAGATCAGCGGCCAGCGCGTATCGTGCAGCCCGCGCAGCATGCCCGCGCCGATCACCTGCGCGCCGTCGGCGAGCTGGAATGCGGCCGCAACCTTCAGGAAGCTGATGGCCAACGCGATCACGGCGGCATTCGCGGGCACGTCGGTCAGGAACAGGGTCACCAGCGATCTTGGCATGGCCCAAATCAGGATCGCCATCACGCCCATGAATCCGACGCCAACGATCCAACCGGTCCATCCGGCGCGGGTGACCCCTGCATTGTCGCGCCGTCCAAGTGCGAGGCCGACGCGAACCGTCGCGGCCTGCCCAAGGCCCAGCGGAACCATGAACGTCAAGGCGGCGATCTGCAGGGCGACAGCATGGGCCGCGACGGCAGACGCGCCGATCCATCCCATGAAATAGACGGCGAGCGCGAACACGCCCATTTCAAGCGCCATGGTCAGGCCGATCGGCCAGCCGAGCCGGGCCATCACGAGCGTCCGTTCCCGCTCTAGGCGCCACCAGCGCCCGAAAAGGTGGAAACGGCGAAACTGCCGGTCACGCCAGGTCACCGCCATCAGCGCGCCGCACATGACGAGCCACGTCAAGGTGCTGCCGACACCGCCGCCCGCGATGCCGAGCGCCGGCAGGCCCAGCCGGCCGAAGATGAAGGCCCAGCTCAGCAGGGCGTTCAGGGCGATGCCAAAGAGGCTTAGCCACAACACCACGCGAGGGCGCTCGAGCGCGGAAACGAAGTTCCGCAATAGCTGGAAGAGCAGCCAGGGCGCGGTGCACCACATGTAGGCACGCAGGAACGTCTGTCCTTGCTCCGCAAGCTCGGGCGACTGGCCGAACAACCGCATCAACCAGCCGACGTGCCACAGCAGCAGCCAGTAAGGCGGCATGGAAAAGATGAGGATCCACAAGCCTGCGCGGAACGTGCGGCGGACATCGCGAACGGCGTTGAAGCGCTGGCCGAGCGCCGTCGCCATCATCGGCGAGGAAGCGATGAGGATGCCGAGCAGGAAGAGGTTGAAGGTGAAGGTCATGTTGAGCGCGAGCGTCGCCGCCGCGAGCTGCGTCGCGCCCAGCCTGCCCATCAGCAGGACGTCGGTCGCCTGGATGACCTGCTGAGTGACGTTCGCCAGGATCAGCGGCCAGGCAAGCGCGAGCGTCGACCGCAGCTCGTCCCGCCACGGCCGCGGCTTCGCAGCCGGCAAGATGTCCGTCTGATCCTTCACCGCGCAGCCGGTAACGGGATCGTCGCCCGTCGAAAAGGTTTGGCCGGACAGCGGGTCGTCCGCTAGTCGAGCGGAAACAACAATTTAATCGAGGCCTCGATGAAGTTCGTTCGCGCCGTCTGGAAGCTGCTTGTCGGGATCAAGGACGCACTCGTACTGCTGTTCATGCTGCTGTTCTTCGGTTCGTTGTACGCGGGCCTCTCGATGCGGCCTGCCCCGGTCAAGGACGGCGTGCTCGACCTCGACCTCAAAGGCAGCCTCGTCGAGCAACCGATCGAGGCCGACTGGTCCGACGTCGCCGGAGGGCGGGCGCAGCAGCATCGTCTCCGCGATGTCATCGCCGCTCTCGACCAGGCGCGCAACGACAGCCGAGTGAAGGCGGTCGCGCTCGACCTAGACAGCTTCGGCGGCGGCGGAGCGACTGCGGTCGGAGACCTCGCTGACGCGGTGCGCCGGGTCCGGGCGTCCGGCAAGCCGGTCGTCGCTTATGCCACGGGCTATACGAACGAAAGTTACCACCTTGCCTCGGCGGCGTCGGAAGTGTGGCTGAACCCGCTCGGCGCGGTGGTCATCACCGGACCCGGCGGCTCGAACCTCTACTTCAAGGGCCTGCTCGACAAGCTGGGCGTGACTGCGAACGTCTATCGCGTGGGTACCTACAAGGCGGCGGTCGAACCGTTCATCCGGAACGACATGTCGCCCGAGGCGAAGCAGAACTATCTGGCGCTCGGCCAGGCGACGCTCGAAACCTGGCGACAAAACATCCATACGGCGCGGCCCAAAGCCAACGTCGACCTGTTCCTGCGTGACATGAACGGCGCGGTCGCGGCTGCTGGCGGCGACATGGCCAAGGCCGCGCTTGCCGCCGGCCTGGTCGATCGCGTCGGCGACCGTTCCGGCTTCGAAGCGCGTCTTGCCCAGCTTGGCGGCAAGGCATCGAGCGGGGCCGTCGCATATCAGCGTATCCGCTTTGCTGCCTATGTGTCCGAGAAGGTGGACCGGCGACCGGCCGGCCCGATCGGGGTCGTCACCGTTGCGGGCATGATCGTCGACGGCAAAGGCGGCGGCGGGAACGCAGGCGGCGACACCATCGCCAAGGAGATCGAGGACGGCATCCGCAGCAAGGACATCAAGGCGCTGGTGATGCGCGTTGACAGCCCGGGTGGCTCGGTCCTCGCGTCCGAGCGTATCCGCCAGGCCCTGCTCCAGGCGCGATCCAGGAACATCCCGGTCGTGGTGTCGATGGGCAGCGTGGCCGCATCCGGAGGCTATTGGATCGCGACCCCCGCCAACTTCATCTACGCCGAGCCTTCGACCATCACCGGATCGATCGGCGTGTTCGGCGTGCTGCCGAGCTTCCAGGGGACCCTGCAAAAACTCGGCATCGGCGCGGACGGCGTGAAGACTACGCCACTTTCCGGCGAGCCCGACCTGCTGAAGGGCCCCTCGCCCGAGGTGAACCAGTTGATCCAGACCGGCGTCGAAGCGATGTACGCGCGCTTCCTCAACATCGTAGCCGCCGCTCGGCACAAGACTCCGGCCGAAGTCGACCGCATCGCCCAGGGGCGCGTCTGGGACGGCGGCACCGCGCGGCAGATCGGGCTCGTCGACGGGTTCGGCGGCATGGACGAGGCAATCGCCAAAGCGGCGCAACTCGCCAAGCTGGGCGACGAGCGGGGCGTCCGCTATCTCGAGCCCTCGCCGAGCTTCCGCGACCAGCTCGTCCGCGCGATCGCCTCGGAGGGCAATGACGACGACGCCACGGTTCAGCCGGACGCCTTCGCTGCCATCGCCCGCCAGCCGCAGCAGCAGCTAGCGCGCGCCATCTACGACGCGCGGTCGATCCTGGGTGGCCCGAGCATCCAGGCGCGCTGCCTCGAATGCACGGCGGGCGCTCCCGCGCCTGCGCTGCGCCAAAGCGACGTGAGCCTGCTGACTCTGCTGATGAACTGGCTGGGCTGATCGCCCGGCGCGGGCGGCCGGCTTAGATGTGGATCGGTTTCCCGGTGACTGCCATCGCCGCTTCCTTGAGCGCTTCGCTGTGCGTCGGGTGAGCGTGGCAGGTGTAGGCGATGTCCTCGCTCGTCGCGCCGAACTCCATCGCCTGCGCGGCCTGAGCGATCATCGTCCCTGCAACTGAAGCAATCATCCAGACGCCGAGGACGCGATCGGTCTTGGCGTCGGCGATGACCTTCACGAAGCCGTCGGGCTCATGGTTGGTCTTGGCCCGGCTGTTGGCGAGCATCGGGAACTTGCCGACCTTCACGTCGCCATGCTCGCGTGCCTGCGCTTCGGTCAGCCCCACGCCAGCGATCTCGGGCATCGTGTAGACGACGCTCGGGATCACATCGTGGTTCACGATCCCCGTCAGGCCAGCGATATTCTCGGCGACCGCAATTCCCTCGTCCTCGGCCTTGTGGGCGAGCATCGGGCCCGGGAATCACATCGCCGATCGCCCAGACGCCCGGCACCGCGGTACGGAACTCGTGGTCGGTCTCGATCTGCCCGCGCTGGTTGGTCTGGAGGCCAGCTTTGTCGAGCGCCAGGCCATCGGTGTTCGGGCGCCGGCCTATCGACACCAGCACGGCGTCGGCCTCGATTGTCTCGGCCGCGCCGCCCTTTGCCGGCTCTACGGTGAGCGTGGCCTTGCCGCCGTTCATCTTCACGCCGGTCACCTTGGTGCCGAGCTTGAATTCGATCCCCTGCTTCTTGAAGATCTTGTTCGTTTCCTTGCGGACGTCGTCGTCGAAACCGGGTAGGATCTGGTCGAGGAATTCGACGCAGGTCACCTTCGCGCCGACCCGCCGCCACACGCTGCCAAGCTCCAGCCCGATCACGCCGCCGCCAATGACGACCAGGTGACCCGGGACCTTGTCCAGCTCCAGCGCGCCGGTCGATGAGACGACGACCCTTCTCGTCGATCTCCACGCCGGGTAGCGGGGTGACCGACGAGCCCGTGGCAATGACGATGTTTTTCGCACGGACGGTGCGGTCGCCGACCTTGACCGTGTCGGCGCTTTCGAAGCTGGCATGGCCCTTCAGCCATTCGATCTTGTTCTTCTTGAACAGGAACTCGATGCCGCCGGTCAGGCCCTTCACGGCATCCTTGCGTTGGGCGTGCATCGCTCTCGAGGTCGAGCTCGGGCGTGACCTTGATGCCCATCTTGGCCATCGCGCCGCGCTCGGCCGCTTCGAAATATTCCGAGGCGTGGAGCAGGGCCTTCGACGGGATGCAGCCGACGTTGAGGCAGGTGCCGCCGAGCGTCTCGCGGCTTTCGGCGCAGGCGGTCTTCAGGCCAAGTTGCGCAGCACGGATCGCGGCGACGTAGCCGCCGGGGCCGGCGCCAATCACCAGGACGTCGAAATCGTAATTTTCTGCCACTTTTAAGGTCTCAGTCCGGACGGAGAAAGCTGCGCTCACATAGAGCCGGTCTCGCTTAAGACAAGCCGTTGCGTCTCAGTCGCTATATGTATAAGTGCTTATGCATGATGAAAGCAGCGGGCCTCGGGACATTGCTTCGCCTCCTGATTGCGAAGCTCGATGGCGACGTGCAATCGCTGTACGACGATCTGGAATTGCCGTTCAGGCCGCGCTTCTTCCCGATCTTTCAACAGCTGCTTGAGGCGGGCCCGGCCCCGGTCAGTTCGCTTGCGCGGGCGACGGGCGTCTCCCAGCCCGCAGCGACGCAGACCATCGGAGAAATGAGCCGGCTTGGGCTTGTCGAGACTTCAGCCGGTGCGGACGCACGCGAGCGGCTCATTCGTCTCAGCGGCGACGGAGCAAAGCTTGCCGAGCGTCTGAAGCCGTTGTGGGAAGCAGTCGCCGACGCGGCGCGCGAACTGGATCGCGAGCTTCCACATCCGCTGTCCGACACTCTTATGGCCAGTCTCGAAGCCCTTGCTCGCACTCCGTTCAAGGAACGGATTCAGGGAAAGATCGACGATGCATAGGGTCCTGTTCTCGCTAATCGCTTGTCTCATGCTGACGGCCGCGACGCCTCCGGACTTCGACCGACAGGAAGTGATCGCGAACGCGGCGACCCTGCTCGATCAGCGTTATGTCGACGCCGATCGGGGCCGGAAGCTCGCCCAGCGGCTGCGGCGCGCGAAGAGCGATTGGAACTAATTCGCGACCCGAGGTCGTTCGCCGAGGCAGTCACTCAATGGCTCCGCCGCGAGAGCGGAGACGGCCATCTCGGCCTGAGTTACAGCGAACAGCCGATCCCCGAAGAAGGAGGAGATGGTGCCTTCTCGGCAGCCGAGATGGAGCGCTGGTACGGCGCGCATCTCAACCACGGCGTCGAGAAGATCGAGCGGCTCGACAACAACGTCATGCTGTTCGACCTTCGGGCCTTCCCTCCGCCCGAAATGGCGGGCGACATTATCGCCGCAGCGATGAGTCTGGTCGCGCAGGGTGACGCGCTGATCATCGATCTTCGCCGCAATGGCGGCGGCACCGACACCTATAACCTAATCACGGGCTATCTTCTCGACAGGCCGGGGCAACCTCTGAGCGGCACCTATGACCGGCCAAGCGAATACCCACCGGGCGGCCACTTCACCGGCCTGGGTCCCGGGCCGCCATTTCGGAGGGAAAAAGCCGCTCTTCATCCTGACGTCGAAAAGCACATTCTCGGCGGCCGAGGCGCTTGCATACGACCTCCAGGCCCTGAAGCGTGCGGTCATCGTCGGGGAAAGGACGGGCGGCGGCGCGCATCCTTATGAGTACCGCCGGATCCACCCGCATTTCGCGCTCGACCTTCCGGAAGGAAAGTCGATCAATCCGATCACCGGCGACAATTGGCAAGGCGTCGGCGTGAAACCGGACGTCGAGGTGCCAGCCGATCAGGCGCTCAAGCGCGCCCTCGAGCTGGCGCGGGCGGCAATCACTAGAGATCGATCAGGAGCCGCGTCGGGTCCTCGATCGCTTCCTTGACGCGCACGAGGAAGGTCACCGCCTCACGGCCGTCGATCAGGCGGTGATCGTAGCTGAGCGCGAGATACATCATCGGGCGAGCGACGATCTGGCCGTCCTTCACCACCGGGCGTTCCTCGATCCGGTGCATGCCGAGCACCGCCGACTGCGGCGGGTTGATGATCGGCGTCGACAGCAGCGACCCGAACACGCCACCGTTGGAAATGGTGAAGGTGCCCCCAGCCATGTCCTCGATGCCGAGCGTGCCTTCCTTGGCGCGCTTGCCGAAGTCAGCGATCGTCTTCTCGATCTCGGCGAAGCTCATGCGGTCGGCGTTGCGGATGACCGGGACGACGAGGCCCTTGGGCGCGGACACGGCGATCGAGACGTCGAGATAATCGCGATAGACGATCTCGTCGCCCTCGATGCTGCCATTGACCGCCGGCACGTCTTTCGCGGCCAATGCGCAGGCCTTAACGAAGAAGCCCATGAAGCCGAGGCGGATGCCGTGCTTCTTCTCGAATAGGTCCTTGTAGCGGGCTCGCGCTTCGATGACGGCTGTCATGTCGACGTCGTTGAACGTCGTCAGCATCGCGGCGGTGTTCTGCGCTTCCTTCAGGCGGCGGGCGACGGTCTGGCGAAGCCGCGTCATCTTCACGCGCTCCTCGCGGCGCTCGCCGGCGACCGCGGGCGCCTTCGCCGGCGGTGCGGGTGCAGCCGGAGCGGCTTGGCGCGGGTGCCTTCGCCCCGGGCGCGCCGTCTTCCCCTGCGCGGCCGCGAGCACGTCATCCTTGGTCAGGCGGCCATCCTTGCCGGTGCCCCGGATCTTGGTCGGGTCGACATGATATTCGAGCACCGCACGGCGCACCGCCGGGGACAGCGTGGTGATATGGTCGTCGCCGGCTGATGTTTCGGCCGTGGCAGGTGCAGGCTCCGGCGCATGCTCCGTGCCGCGAAGTTGTGGGTTCTCGCCCGCGCCGGCTGGATTTGTCGTGGCCGATGCCGCGGCCTCCGCCGGGGTCGCGCTCGCGCTAGCATTCTCGTCGATCCGCGCGATGGGTGCGCCGACCGCTACGGTGGCGCCTTCGGCAACGAGCTGTTCGGTCAGCACGCCCGCAATCGGCGAGGGAACCTCGACGCTGACCTTGTCGGTTTCGAGGCTGGCGATCGGCTCGTCGGCGGCGACCGCCTCGCCCGGCTTCTTCAGCCACTGCGCGAGCGTGCCTTCGGTGATCAACTCCCCGAGCGTGGGGACTTGGACGTCAGTGGCCATGGTTACCCTTTATTGCGCCGCAACAGCGTCTGCGCGGCTGCTATGGCCGAGAGCGGCTGCAATCAAGGCCGCCTGCTCGGCTGCGTGGCGTTTCGCGAGCCCAGTCGCGGGTGATGCGCTGGCGTCGCGGCCCGCATATTGCGGTCGAATGCCCTGAGGCCCCGCGTCCATCAGGCACTGCTCGATATATGGTTCGACAAAGGACCATGCGCCATTGTTCTTCGGCTCCTCCTGCGCCCAGACAACGTCCTTCAGCTCGGGCATTGCCTTCAGGCGCTTGACCAAAGGCTCGGACGGGAACGGGTACAATTGCTCGACGCGCACGATCTCCACGCCCAGGTCCCCGCCTGCGTCGCGCGTTTCCATCAGCTCGTAGGCAAGCTTGCCCGAGCAGAGGACCAGCCGTCGCGTCTCGCCTTCAGCAGGCGGATTGAGGTCGGAAAGGATGCGCCGGAAGTGGCTCTCGCCGGTGAAGTCCGTGAGCTTCGAGACCGCAAGCTTGTGCCGAAGCAACGACTTGGGCGTCATCATGATCAGCGGCTTGCGGAAATCGCGGCGCATCTGCCGCCGCAGAATGTGGAAATAGTTCGCCGGGGTGGTGCAGTAGGCGACCTGCATATTGTCTTCCGCGCAGAGCTGCAGGTAGCGTTCGAGCCGCGCGGAGCTGTGCTCCGGCCCCTGCCCTTCGAAACCGTGGGGAAGCAGCATGACGAGGCCGCTCGCGCGCAGCCACTTGGCTTCGCCCGCGGCGATGAACTGATCGATGATCGGCTGCGCGCCATTGGCGAAGTCGCCGAATTGCGCTTCCCACAGCACCAAAGTCTTCGGGTCGGCGAGCGAATAGCCATATTCGAAGCCGAGCACGCCGAACTCCGACAGCGGGCTGTCGCGCACTTCGAAGCGGCCGCCTTCGACCTTGGTCAGCGGAATGAACTTCTGGCCGCTGTTCTGGTCGACCCAGACGGCGTGGCGGTGGCTGAACGTGCCGCGGCCGCTATCCTGACCGGACAAGCGAACCGAGTCCCCGTCGGCGATGAGGCTGCCGAAGGCCATGGCTTCGGCCGTTGCCCAATCGAAGCCTTCGCCGCTTTCGAACATCGCCTTCTTCGCGTCGAGGATCCGCTGCAAGGTCTTGTGGATTACCAGCCCTTCGGGAACGGTCGTCAGGACCTCACCCAGCTTCTTGAGCTCGTCTTCGCTAATCGCGGTCGGAGTGTTCCGGCGGCCAAGAACCGGTTCGTCCGGCCGTCCGAGGCCCGCCCAGCGCCCTTCGAACCAGTCCGCCTTGTTCGGCAGGAAGGACACCGCCGACTGAAACTCTTCCTCGAGCTGCGCGATGTAGGTCTTCGTGGCCGTGTCGACCCACGCGGCATCGACAATGCCTTGGGCGATCAGCCGCTTCCCGTAGATTTCGCTGATCGGGGGATGCTTCTTGATCGCCGCGTACATCAGCGGCTGAGTGAAGCTCGGCTCGTCGCCCTCGTTATGGCCGAAGCGCCGGTAGCACCACATGTCGATAACGATGTCGCGGTTGAATTCCTGCCGGAACTCGATCGCGAGCTTGCAGCAGAAGGTGACCGCTTCCGGATCGTCCCCGTTGACGTGCAGGATCGGCGCCTGGATGCCCTTCGCGACGTCCGACGGATAGGGCGAGGACCGGCCGAACTGCGGGCTGGTGGTGAAGCCGACCTGATTGTTGATGATGAAGTGGATGGTGCCGCCCGTCCCGTAGCCCGGCAGGCCCGAAAAGCTGAGGCATTCCCAGACAACGCCCTGGGCCGCGAACGCAGCGTCGCCGTGAAGCAGGATCGGGAGGACGGTGTCGCCCTCCACGTCTCCGCGGAGGGTCTGCACGGCGCGTGCTTTCCCGAGGACGACGGGATCGACGGCCTCCAGGTGCGACGGATTGGGCAGAAGCGACAGATGCACCTTGTTGCCGTCGAACTCGCGGTCCGACGAGGTGCCGAGGTGATATTTGACGTCGCCCGAACCGCCGACGTCGGCGGGATTGGTCGCACCGCCAGCAAACTCGTGGAAGATGGCCTTGGCGGGCTTGGCCATGACGTTCGTCAGGACGTTGAGCCGGCCGCGGTGCGCCATGCCGATGTCGATCTCGGTCACGCCGAGCTGGCCACCGTACTTGATCACCGCCTCCAGCGCGGGGACCGCGCCCTCGCCGCCGTCGAGACCGAAGCGCTTGGTGCCCACATATTTGCGGGCGAGAAATTTCTCCCATTGCTCGGCGTGGATCACCTTGGTGAGGATCGACTGCTTGCCTTCGGGCGTGAACTGGACGGTTTCTTCCTCGCCCTCGATCCGCGCCTGGATGAAGCGCCGCTCCTCGACCTCGTTGATGTGCATGTACTCGAAGCCGATGTGGCCGCAGTACGTATCCTGAAGCACCTTGACGATCTGCCGCACCGTCGCCTGCTCGAAGCCGAGGACGCCGCAAATCCAGATCGGCCGGTCGAGGTCGGCCGGGGTGAAACCGTGATATTCGGGGTTGAGGTCGGCCGGGATGTCGCCGCGCGCCACGCCCAGTGGATCGAGGTTGGCCGCGAGGTGACCGCGCACGCGATACGTGCGGATCAGCATCATCGCCCGGATCGAATCCTCGGCAGCCCGGCGGATCTCCTCCGGGCTGGCGCCCGCAGCCGCGGCCCGTTCGGTCGCAGCCTTGCCGAGCTTCTCGATCGTGGATTGGGTCGGATCGAGGCCGAGGTTGATCTCGTCCAGCTCGTCGATCGGCCAATTCGACCGTTCCCAGCTGGGCCCGGGCTCCCGTTCAACGATTCCGACGACGTCGTTCATTCTACCTCGCTCCAGCGAAGGCGCTACGCCGTCGCCAGCAGTTCCCTCAGCGTCTTCCCCAGCTCAGATGGGCTCGGGCTGACCGTGATTCCAGCCGCTTCCATGGCGGCGATCTTGCTTTCGGCGTCGCCCTTGCCACCCGAAATGATGGCGCCCGCATGGCCCATGCGACGGCCCGGAGGTGCGGTACGGCCGGCGATGAAGCCGACGGTCGGCTTCTTGCGCCCGCGCTTCGCCTCGTCGGCGAGGAATTGCGCCGCGTCTTCCTCGGCGGTCCCGCCGATCTCGCCGATCATGATGATCGACTTGGTCTCGTCGTCCGCGAGAAACATCTCGAGCATGTCGATGAACTCGGTGCCCTTCACCGGATCGCCGCCGATGCCGACCGCGGTGGACTGGCCGAGGCCCTCGTTGGTGGTCTGGAACACCGCTTCATAGGTCAGCGTGCCGGAACGGCTGACGACGCCGACGCTGCCCTTCTTGAAGATGTTGCCGGGCATGATTCCGATCTTGCACTCGTTCGGGGTCAGGACGCCCGGGCAATTCGGCCCAATCAGCCGCGACTTCGAACCGTCGAGCGCGCGCTTCACCTTGACCATGTCGAGCACCGGGATGCCTTCGGTGATGGTGACGATCAACGGCACTTGGGCGTCGATCGCCTCAAGGATGGAGTCCGCGGCGAACGGCGGCGGAACGTAGATCACACTAGCAGTCGCGCCGGTCTTCCCGACGGCCTCGGCGACGGTGTCGAACACCGGCAGGTTGAGGTGGGTCGTCCCGCCCTTTCCGGGCGTCACGCCGCCAACCATCTGCGTGCCGTAATCGAGCGCCTGCCGCGTGTGGAACGTGCCGGTCTCGCCGGTCATCCCCTGGGTGATGACCTTGGTATTCCTGTCGACGAGGATGCTCACGCCACCGCCTCTTCGGCGAGACTGTTGTCGATCTGCTTGCAGGCTTCGAGCAGCTCCTTCACCGCATCGACGCTGACCTGGAAGTTCTCCTTCGCTTCGTCCTTGAGCGAGATCTCCACGATCTTCTCGACGCCGCCCTCGCCGATGACGACGGGCACGCCGACGTAAAGCCCGTCGACGCCATATTGGCCCTCGAGATAGGCGGCGCAGGGAAGCACGCGCTTCTTGTCCTTGAGAAAGCTCTCGGCCATCGCGATTGCGCTGGTCGCCGGGGCGTAGAATGCAGAGCCGGTCTTCAGCAGCGCGACGATCTCTCCGCCGCCGCCGCGTGTGCGCTTCACGATCGCGTCGATCTTTTCCTGCGTCGACCAGCCCATCTTGATGAGGTCGGGAATCGGGATGCCCGCGACGGTCGAATATTCGACGACCGGGACCATCGTGTCGCCGTGGCCGCCGAGAACGAAGGCGGTGACGTCCTCGACGCTGACGCCGAATTCCTGGGCAAGGAATGTGCGGAAGCGCGCGCTGTCGAGCACGCCGGCCATTCCGACGACCATGTTGTGCGGGAGCCCTGAAAATTCGCGCAGTGCCCACACCATCGCGTCGAGCGGGTTGGTGATGCAGATCACGAAGGCGTTCGGCGCGTGCTGGCGAATGCCCTCGCCGACAGCCTTCATCACCTTAAGGTTGATGCCGAGCAGGTCGTCCCGGCTCATGCCCGGCTTGCGCGGCACGCCGGCAGTGACAATGCACACGTCGGCGCCCGCGATGTCGGCATAGTCGGACGTGCCCTTGAGCTTCGCGTCGAAGTCGTCGACCGGGCCGGACTGGGCGATGTCGAGCGCCTTGCCCTCGGGGATACCCTCGGCGATGTCGAACAGCACGATGTCGCCAAGCTCGCGCATTGCCGCGAGGTGAGCCAGGGTTCCGCCGATCATTCCAGCGCCGATGAGGGCAATCTTCTTCCGAGCCATGAGGCCGCTTTCCTCTGCTGTTTTGGGCGGCACCGAGGACCGGTGCCGGAGTTGGCGGCGCTCTAGACCGAGGAGCGAAGTCGGGCAACCGGGTGGGAAGTTACTTCGCGCTGCCCTCGAAAAGGCTCAGGATGTTGCCGTCCGGGTCCTTGAACCAGGCGGTCTTGATCCCTTCGGAGACATAGAGGTCGCCGCGCTGTTCGAGCCCGGGCAGGTTATAATGCTCGAAGAATATGCCCTTCTTCTTGAGCTCACCAATCTCGGCTTCGATATCGTCGACGTCGAAGGTCAGCGCCGTCGCCTTGTTGGTCCCGGCGAACTCGGAGCGATAGACGTTGATCACCGTGTCACCGGTCCTGATCTCGATGACTTCGCCGTCCATGGCCTCGGTCGCGTCGAGGCCCAGGGTCTGCTCGTAGAAGCGCCGCGCGCGATCGAGATCCTTGACCGCGATCATCGGCGTGGCGTCGGCCTTGCCCAGCATCATTCATCTCCTGCGGCTAGATGAAGAACGATCAGGGAAAACCGCTGTTCCGGATGAGGACATATGGCTTCGCCGGTAACCATTGCACTCAACCAACGTTCAGGAACTAACTGAAACAACGGTGAGACTATGAAACAGACATTTCTCCTCGCGGGCGCTGTGGCGTTCGCCTTCGCCGGTCCGGCTATTGCAAAACCGGGTCATGGTCAGGGACATTCCAATCCGCACGCGCACGGCACGCATGGGCCGGTCGGATATGGCGTCGGCGGCTGCCCGCCCGGGCTCGCCAAGAAGAATAACGGCTGCATGCCGCCCGGGCAGGCGAAGAAGCTGAGCCCCGGCCAGCACTTCGCGAGCCAATATGGCGACCGCTACGGCTACGGTCAGATTCCTTATGACCTGCGCAACCGCTACAATCTCGATCCGCGGGATCGTTATTATTACGGCAACGGAAACCTCTATCAGGTCGATCCGCGCACGATGCTGGTCGAACAGGTGATCAGCGCTCTCCTGCGCTAATCGCTGGCACACGCCGAAAAAGAGGCCGCCCCGGCAACGCCTGGGCGGCCTTTTCTTTGAGGCGCTGCACGTGCTAGCGGCTCGCGCCAAGCAAGGAGTCATGGGCTTGGCCGAATTCACGCTTCCGAAGAACAGCAAGATCACACGGGGCCGCGAGTACAAGCCCGAAGAAGGCAAGCGGCTGAAGACGTTCAAGATCTACCGCTATGACCCGGATTCCGGCGCAAACCCGCGCTATGACCGCTACACAATCGACCTCGACAAATGCGGACCAATGGTCCTCGACGCGCTGATCAAGATCAAGAACGAGATCGACCCGAGCCTGACCTTCCGCCGCTCGTGCCGCGAGGGCATTTGCGGATCCTGCTCAATGAACATGGCTGGCAGCAACGGCCTCGCCTGCACGACGGCGATCGAGAACCTGAAGGGCGAGGTGCGGATCACGCCGCTGCCGCATATGGAAGTCGTCAAAGACCTGGTGCCGGACCTCACCCATCAATATGCGCAGTTAGCCCTCATCCAGCCGTGGCTGAAGAGCGCGTCGCCGGCGCCGTCGCGCGAGCGGCTCCAGTCCCCCGACGACCGCGAGAAGCTCGACGGGCTCTACGAGTGCATCCTCTGCTTCTGCTGCTCGACGAGCTGCCCGAGCTATTGGTGGAACGCCGATCGCTTCCTGGGTCCGGCAATCCTGCTCCAGGCCTATCGCTGGCTCGCCGACAGCCGCGACGAGGCGGCCGGCGAGCGTCTCGACCAGCTCGAGGATCCTTATCGCCTCTATCGCTGCCACACGATCATGAACTGCGCGAACGCCTGCCCCAAGGGCCTTAACCCCGCCAAGGCGATCGCGGAGACCAAGAAGCTCATCGCCGAACGCGCAGCGTGAGCGACGTTCCGACCGGGAACCCGGGTGCCGCCGATCAGGCGGGTATCCCGCGAGGCGCCTCTCCCGACCCCGACAATCCAGGCTGGTACAGCTGGGGCGACTTCCCGCGCGGAAGCTTCGCCGGCGCTACCGGTCGCTTGCTCTTCAAGCCGGACGGACCGGGACGAGGGATCGCACGCATGTTCCCAACCGAGGTGCACATGAACATGGGCGGATCGCTGCACGGCGGTTCGGTAATGAGCTTCATCGACATGTCGATGTTCGCCGGCGGCCTGTGCGCCGGAATGTCGCCCGGCCATTTCGTAACGCTGGACCTGACGACCCACTTCCTCGCGCGCGGAAAGCCCGGATCGCCGCTCGATGCGCATGTGCAGCTGGTGCGGGAAACTCGCGGCCACGCTTTCCTGCAAGGCATCGTCTACCAGGACGGCGAAGCCTGCTACAATTTCAGCGGCACGCTGAAGCGAGTGAACACGCCCAACCGTCCGACGGCATGACGGGTCCGGTCCGGGCCGCGTACGACCGGCTGCTGAAGGCGGGGGAGCTCAAGCCCGATCCCGCGCAGGAGCGCGCCGTCGTAGCGCTGGACCAGGTGGCCTCGATTTTCGATGAAGGTAGCTTCCTGTCTCGGCTGTTCCGCAAGCGGGGCGACGGGCCCGCCGGCGCCTATCTTTGGGGCGGCGTCGGCCGCGGCAAGTCCATGCTGATGGACCTTGCATTCGACCACATCGAAGTCGAGCCGAAGCGCCGGGTCCACTTCCACGAATTCATGATCGAGGTGCACGCAAGTCTCCGCAAAGCGCGCGCGAGCGAGGAAGGCGATCCAATCGAGCCGGTGGCGGAGCAGATTGCCGACGAGGCAAAGTTGCTCTGCTTCGACGAGATGCAGGTGACCAACCCGGCCGACGCGATGATCCTGTCGCGCCTGTTCGGAAGGCTGCTCGAGCAAGGCGTCAGGGTGGTCACCACCTCGAACCGCCCGCCGCGCGATCTCTACAAAGGCGGGCTCAATCGCGAGCTGTTCATTCCGTTCATCGAGCTCATCGAGCAGCGCATGCTGGTGGTCGAGGTGAACGGTCCGACGGATTACCGTCTCGACCGCCTCACCGGCGTCGAGGTCTGGCACGTGCCCAACGGGCCTGAAGCGACGGCGGACCTTTCGCGCGCCTTCTTCCAGCTCACCGATTACCCGGTCGAGGACCGCGCCAAGGTGCCGTCGGAAGACATCGAAGTGGGTGGCGGCCGGAAGTTGCACGTGCCGAAGAGCCTCAAGGGCGTCGCCGTCTTCTCATTCCAGCGCTTGTGCGGAGAGCCTCGGGGTGCCGCCGACTATCTCGCCATCGCGCGGCGCTTTCACACGGTGATCATTGTCGGCATCCCCGTCATGACCGCCGAGATGCGCAACGAGGCCGCCCGCTTCGTCACGCTCATCGACGCGCTGTACGAGCATAAGGTCAAGCTGCTCGCGGGCGCAGACGCAGACCCGGCCGGTCTTTACCCGAAAGGGGACGGCAGTTTCGAATTCGAGCGCACGGTCAGTCGCCTGGAGGAGATGCAGAGCGCCGCCTACCTTGCCGAGGGCCATGGCACGGCCTAGCCTCTTCGAACTTGGGGGGTTCATCATGCGTAGCCTTGCCGCTCTTCTACTGACTCTTTCCGCGACCGCCGCTTTCGCCGCCAATCCGGTCGCCGAGCGATCCAAATTGTCGCCGGAATGGCAGGCGAAGTCGCGCGCCTTGTTCGAGGCCGCGATCGAGATCCCGACGGTAGCGGGACGCGGCGAGCATAAGCGGATGGCCGACTGGCTCACCGCCCAATATCGCGCCAATGGCTGGGCGGCCGAGGACATCAAGATCTTCCCGCACAAGGGCAACGAGGGCGAGGATGCCTATTCCTTCTTCGCCCGCTGGCCGGCCGCCAAGCCCTCTGGCAAGAAGCCGATTCTGATCATCGCCCATGCCGACGTCGTCGAGGCGAAGCGCGCCGACTGGGTGCTCGACCCATTCGAGTTCGTCGAGAAGGACGGCTATTTCTACGGACGCGGGACGAGCGACGACAAACAGGGCGTGATCGGCAGCAGCGCGGCGTTATTCAAGCTTCGCTCCGAAGGGTTCAAGCCCGACCGGGACATCCTCGTCTACTATACCAGTGACGAGGAGACCGAAGGCGAGGGAGCACGGATGGGGTCGACCCAGCTCCGCCAGTTGCTCGACGCCGAATATGCGCTCAACGCCGACGCCGGCGGTGGCGCGTTCCGGCGCGATGGACGCCCGCTCGGCTTCGGCATCCAGACCGCCGAGAAAATCTACCAGGATTTCAAGTGGATCGCGACCAATCGCGGCGGTCACTCGAGCCGGCCGCGTGCGGACAACGCCATCTACGAATTGACCCGAGCGCTGGACCGGCTCTCGGCCTACCGGTTCAAGCCGGCGCTGACGGAGACCAGCAAGGCCTATTTCACCGCCCGGGCCGCTCAGGAGGGAAATTCGGAACTCGGCCGCGCCATGGCTGCATGGGTCGCCAACCCCAAGGACGACAAGGCCGCCGATGCGATCGAGGGCAGCGAGCTCGAAACCGGGACTACCCGGACCCGCTGCGTGGCGACGATGTTGGAGGGCGGCCATGCACCGAACGCCTTGCCGCAGAAAGCGACCGCCAACATCAATTGCCGAGCGCTTCCGGGAACCACGATGGAGCAACTTCAGACCGAGCTCCAGGCGATCGCCGGTCCGAAGATCAAAATCACACCCGAAGGCCCGTTCAAGCCCAGCCCTCCCTCGCCGCTCCGGGAAGACGTTCTCGGGGCCTATACGCGCTCGGTCCGCGCACTCCACGGCAACGACACGCCCATCATCCCGCACATGTCGACCGGCGCCACTGACGGCCTGTTCTTCCGACAGGCCGGAATACCGGTCTACGGCGTCGAGGCGTCATGGGGTATCAGTCCCGACGACGAGCGCGCGCACGGCCTCGACGAGCGCATCCCGGTACGCGCCTTCTACGACAATATCGTCCATTGGGAGAATATGCTGAAGGACCTCGCAGGCTAGAGCGTTTTAGCCGCCTTGAGCACCTCAGCCGCGTGGCCCGGCACCTTGACCTTGCGCCATGCCTTCAGAACCGCGCCGCCCGGGCCGATCAGGTAGGTGGCGCGCTCCATGCCCATATATTTGCGGCCGTACATCGACTTCTCGACCCAGGTGCCGAAGGCGTCCGAAATGCGGCCATCTTCGTCAGACACGAGCGGGACGGACAGGCCGTACTTGCCAATGAACTTCTCGTGGCTCTTCATCGCGTCGCGCGACACGCCGACGACCTTGACGCCCGCCTTCTCGAAATCGGGGGCGAGCATCGTGAAGTCCTGCGCTTCGCGCGTACAGCCGGAGGTATCGTCCTTCGGGTAGAAATACAGCACGAGCGGCTGGCCAGGCGAAGCGAGGTTCGCCTTGGATCCGTCGCTTGCCGTAACGTCGATATTGGGGACCTTGTCGCCTTCGCCGATCATGTCACGCCTCTCGCCTGATGCCGTTCCAAAGCTCCGCAACGCTTTGCCGCGCGGCGTCGTGCTCGGCAAGCAGCTCCTTCCAGCTCGCCGCGCCGCAGGCTTGCGCGACCAGCTCCCACGTCTCCGGCGCGGGCTTTACATCCCCGGGAGCAACCAGGCGCATCATCACCAACATGCGTGAAAGCAACTTTAGCGCATCGACAATATTTGCCTTGACCAAAGAGTTGGCGCTGAGCTGCTCCAGCGCCTCCTCGAGCCGGGTGCTCAGGCCGACATGCTTGGTTAGCTGGAGCACGTGTACGGCGAATTCCAGGTCGACCAGCCCGCCGGGACCGAGCTTCACATCAAGCGGGCCGCGCGGCGGCTTATGGCGCTCGATTTCCGCGCGCATCTTCGTCGCCTCGGCCGCGACCGTATCGAAATCGCGGGGCATGCGAAGGATGTCGGCAATAAGTCCGGCAGCTTCCTCGCGCACCGGGACCGAACCGAACACCGGCCGCGCGCGACACAGCGCCATATGCTCCCAAGTCCAAGCCTCTTGCCGTTGATAGCGCTCGAACGCGTCGAGGGAGACGGTGAGCATACCCTTCGCTCCCTCTGGGCGAAGCCGCGTATCCACTTCGTAAAGCGGCCCTGCAGCCGTCGGCACGCTGAGAGCGGCCGTCATGCGGCTTGCGAGCCGGTTGAAATAGTCGTTCGGCCCGAGCGGCTTGCGGCCGCCGGAAAGTCCGCCGCCTCGGGTCGTGTGCAGGTAGATGAGATCGAGGTCGGACGCATGCGTCAGCGAGTGGCCGCCCAGGCGGCCTAGCCCCAGGACGACAAGTTCGCTGTCCGGGAACACGCCGTGCGCTGCCTCGAACTCGGTCTTCGCGGCCTGCCCCAGCGCGAGCAGCGCGCCCTCCGCCACCCGGGCATAGCCTTCCGTGACATCGAGCGGGTCTCGCCGGAGATCGATCAGCTGGACGCCGAGCGCGAAGCGCCGCTCGTTCACCAGGCGGCGTGCACGGTCGAGCGCCACGTCGTACCTTTGGCCGCGCATGGCGTCCGTCAGAAGCTCCGCGAAATCCGCCGCGTCCGGCGGCATCGCGAAACTGGACGCGTCGAACAAGCCTTCGAACAATTCAGGCCGCCGGCCCAGTTGATCGGCGAGCGCGGGGGCATGCGCGAGGAGCTTCGCGAGCAGCTCCGCGAGCGGAGGCCGCGCATCGAGCAGGCGGAACAGGTTCACGCCGCTCGATATCCGCTCGACGATGTCGCTTAGCCGGTTCAGCGCGTGCTCCGGGTCGGCGCCGCTGGCCACCGCGCTCAGAAGGGGGGGAAGCATCGTTTCAAAGGCCTGTTGGGCGGCGGGCGAGCGGAGCGACCGCGCCTTGCCTGAGCGCCAGTCCGAGATGTGCCTCGCCGCTCCGGCAGGATCGTCGAACCCGATCGCGGCGAGCTCGCTCCGAAGCAAGTCCGGATCATTGGAAAGTTGCCTGCGCTCTTCCGGCGCAAGGCTGTCGAAGACCTGCCCCGCACGCTCGACGTGAGGTGCCAGGAGGTCGATGAGTTCGGCTCTATCCGCCAGCCCGTGGAGATGCGCGACGTTGTCGAGCGCCTGGGGATTGGCCGGCAATAAGTGGGTTTGGGCGTCCTCGACCATCTGGACGCGGTGCTCGATGGTGCGCAGCACGCGATAGGCTTCGGCGAGCTCGCGGGCAGTCTGCGCGTCCAGCCGCGCCGCAATAGTCAACGCATCGATCGCGTCGAGGGTAGCAGGCTCGCGAACTGACGAGTCACGGCCGCCGTGAATCATCTGCTGGATCTGCACGAAGAACTCGACCTCGCGAATCCCGCCCCGGCCACGCTTGAGGTCGAAGCCCGGGCCCATGGCAGCACCCTGGGCGAAATGGTCGCGGATTCGGGCGGAGATCTGGCGCACCTCGTCGATTACGCCGAAGTCGAGGGACCGCCGCCAGACGAACGGACGGATTGCGTCCAGAAACTGCTCGCCCAGCGCAATGTCCCCGGCCGCAGCGCGCGCGCGAATGAATGCCGCGCGCTCCCACGGCAGAGCACTCGAATTCATAATGGGAGATGGCCGCGTGGATCGGGAGGGCGATCGGCGTGACTTCGGGCGAGGGCCGAAGCCGCAGGTCGACGCGCTGGACATAACCTTCTGCAGTGCGCCTCTGCAGCAATTCAATCAGGCGCCGGCCGATCCGGACAGCCGCTTCCCCAGGGTCGTCGCGTTCGCGGCGAGGCAGCCTTTCCGGATCGAACAACAGCAGCAGGTCGACGTCGGACGAATAGTTGAGCTCGCGGCTTCCGAGCTTGCCCACGGCGATGACGGTGAACCCGTCCGGCTCTGCGCCGGGAACCCGCTCCTCAACGGCCGCGCGAACGGCAGATCCGATCGCCTGGTCAGCGAAATCGGACAACAGACGAGTCGCCCGCTCAAGCGACAGGTCTCCCGCTAGGTCGCCAAGCGCAACTGCGAGAGCAAGCTTGGCGCGCCTGCGGCGAAGCGCGCTTTCGACATCGTCCGCCTCAGCCGCCAGCGCCCGTTCAGACGCCGCGACAGGGCCGTCGTCGAGAAAGCTTTGAACGATCTCCGGATGCGCTCTGCAAGCTTCGCGCAAGAACGGCGAAAACCGCTCTGCCCGATCGACGGCATCGTGCCTGGCACTCAGAGAAACGGTCCCACTCATTACGGTGCTGGTATCCGTTAAATTCGGAAATCACGAAACTCACGGGGTGATCGGTCGTTGGAAGACCCAATGAAGCTGGAGCACGAGAATGTTGCGGCAGCGGAAGTGGACATGGACCGGCAAGTCATCCGGGTCGAGCTTCCGGCTGGTCATGCAGGCATCGCGGCCGCTCTCCGCCGAGCCTTTCAAGGCGAGAAGCCGGAGCCGTGCGACCGCGATTTCGAAGATCTTCTCCGCCGCCTGAACTGAGGTCCTGGCGGCACCCGCTCAATCGCGTTCGTGGTCCCTGCTGAGCTCGTCGACCTCGCCCATGATGGTCTGCAGAGCCGATTTGTCCGGATCCGTGCGATGCTGCCGGCGTGACGGCAATTTGCCGCTTGAGAGCAACTGCTCGAGCGCGACGCGCCCGCGCGCGACGCGGCTCTTGATGGTGCCGACGGCGCAACCGCAGATCTCGGCCGCTTCCTCATAAGCGAAACCGCCCGCGCCGACGAGGATCAGGGCCTCGCGCTGTGGCTGGGGGAGGTGCATCAGGGCGCGCTGCATGTCGCCCAATTCGATATGCCGGTCCTGGCTCGCGGGCGCCGCGAGGATCTTCGAGGCGGTGATATCGTCCCACTCGCCCTTGAATCGAGCGCGCCGCATCTGGCTGAGGAACAGATTGCGAAGGATGATGAAGGTCCAGGCGCGCATGTTCGTGCCGGCCTGGAAGCGCTTGCGCGCGGCCCAGGCCTTGAGCAGCGTTTCCTGCACCAGATCGTCTGCAAGGTCGCGGCTTCCCGAAAGCGACCGGCCAAAGGCGCGCAGGTGGGGAATCACCTGCGCCAGCTGGTCCTTGAACTCGGGATCCGACAGCGGAACCGGCTCGCCCGACAGACTCGCGAGCGCGCTCCCTTGTCCGTCGTCTTCGCGATCTTCTGCCAAAATCAAACCCCACCCGTTTCGCGCGTGCAGCACTGGCCGCGCGCGCTTTGATCCAACATGAACAGCAACTGTGACAGAAGCTAGGTGCTCAGGCGCGCCCAACCAAGACGATCACCGCAAATAAGACCACCACCAGCAACGTCCCGAAGATGAGGACATAGCGTGCCACGCCCGGGGTCGAACCGGCGCGGGCTTCCGTCGCCGTTTCATGCACTGAAGGTTGGGAACGTTGCGGATCGACCATTATGCTCTCGTCACGAAATCACTATTCTCGCGGCCAACGCACCTGCCGGGAGCCTGTTCCGCCTCAGCCTGCCGGGACGGTCGCCGCGTCGAAAAATAGCGCTTGGGCGATGGCGGCCTTGACCGTCGAACGCTGGAACGGCTTGGTGATGAGGAAGGTCGGCTCCGGCCGCGAGCCCGTCAGCAACCGCTCCGGGAAGGCCGTGATGAAGATGACCGGCACCGAAAATTCGGCGAGGATATCCTTCACGGCGTCAATGCCGCTCGAAGTCATCGGCGAGCTGGATGTCGGCGAGCACGAGGCCGGGCGGGTTCTGACGCGCCTGCGCGACGGCTTCGTCGCGGGTCACGGCGACGCCGGTGACATTGTGGCCGAGATCGCGAACGATCGTCTCGATGTCCATCGCGATGATCGGTTCGTCCTCGATGATCAGAACATCCGCCAGCGTCTGCCGCTCGATCTCTTCGAGCGCTTCGGCGACGAGGCTATCCACGTCCTGCGGGCTGGCGCCGATCAAATAAGCCGTGTCGTCCGACGAAAAGCCTTCGAGCGAGGTAAGCAGCAGGGCTTGCCGCGACAGGGGCGTAATGCGCGAAAGCCGGGCGTGGGCGATGCCCTCCGCCCCCGCCGGACTTTGGCTCGGCTCTTCGCCTTCCTCGATGTTGGCGGTCGACCATATCGCGTGAAACGTCTTGTAGAGCCCGAGGCGAGGATCGACGTCGCGCGGGAATTCGTCAGGTTGCGCGACGATGGCTTCCAAAGTCGCACGAACGAACGCGTCGCCGTGCGCCTGGCTGCCGGTCAGCGCGCGCGCATAGCGACGAAGGAAAGGCAGGTGCGGAGCAAGTTCCTGGCCCAGGGACATAAGTGATGGCTCTCCGTGGAAATTAGCAATTTGCGCCGTCTTTGGCGGTGCGTCGGAATTGTTGCAACCCTGGAAGGGCCACGCGCCTCGATGCGCCTCGCCGCCCCCAGAGATGTGAATCCCTCTGGAACAAAGCACCGGCGATTTGGTTTCCATGATGGAGCAGGCAGGCTTTCAGGGCTGTGCCAACTCGGGCTGTGCCTGGAAGGGGAGCATCCCGGAATTGAACATCGGCTGTTCGTGGCCGTTGCACGGCAAGAACTTATTTGTATGAGGCGCGGCTGGACCCGCGTGAGGGGGACGAGAGGTTGAGTGCCAGGAAGCGAAGCGAGTCGGATGAGGCGGCGCACGGAAAGCGCCCGCAAAAACCGCAATCGCCCGACAAGAATCCGCGCAAGCAGCGCTCGACCGACCTCGGCCGGGCGTTGCGAACGATTTACGACGATACGCTGCGCGAATCCGTTCCTGACGACTTCCTCAACCTCATCGGAAAACTCAGCTAGACGTTCGGCCCACAAGGTGGCCGTTAGATGAGTTTCGCTGAAAGATTCGCACGGCTCCCGACGGCCGCGAAGCTCCTCCTGATCCTCACCGCGTTCCTGCTTCCCATTGGGATCGCACTGACGCTCGTGGGTTCGCGCGGGATCGTCGATGCCAATGCCGCGCTTCAGGGCCGGACCGAGGACCAGGCCCGCGCGGCCGCCGTTTCCATCGAAAGCCTGATCGCCCGCAATACGCTTGCACTCCGTGTCGCCGCAAACGGGGCCCTGGCGCAGCGCGGCGGCGATGCTTGCGAGCGGGCGCGGAGCTCCCTCTCCATCGCACCTGCGGTCGTCAACAGCTTCGAGCTGGAAACGCCCGAGGGCACTCCTGTCTGCTCGAGCGGCAATATTGGCGCTACCGGAGCGCTGCCGGTCGTTCCACCAGGCCAGATCCGTGTTCGCGTGTCTCCCGTGTCCGATGCAATCGCGATCCGGGCCGGAGTGAAAGGAGGCATGGCCACGGCGATGTTGCCGGTGCAGGAACTGCGCTCATCGGCGCTTCAGAATGCTCCGGACATCAAATTGCTCATGCTTCGGGACGGCGACCGCGAGTTGCGTCTCATCGCCCCGGGCACCGGCACCGATCCGCCGCTTTCGATCAGCGAATGGCCCATCGGCAACGGCAGTCTCGTCGTCCGGATCGGCTCCACGGCGCAGCGTATCGAGACGATAGACCGGCTGATGCTGCTGCTCCCCGTCCTCATGTGGGTGGCGGCGGCGCTGATCACCTGGCTGCTCGTCAGCCGGCTCCTCATCCGGCCGCTCAAGCGGCTGGAGCGCGCCGTCCTCCAATATGAACCGGGCGGGGAGCCGATCGACTTGCCGGAGAAACTCGGCCCTTCGGCGGAGATCCAGGAGCTACGCGACGCCTTCGCGCGCGCGATCGATCGGGCCGAGGGATCGGAGCGCGAGATGGCCGGAGCACTAGAGGGCCAGCGCCGGCTGGTGCGTGAAGTCCATCACCGCGTGAAGAATAATCTCCAGGTCGTCGCGTCCTTGCTCAACATCCACGGACGCAGCGCGGATACGGCGCCGGCGCGCGCCGCATATGCCGGGATCGGCCGCCGCGTCGGCGCGCTTTCCGTCGTCCACCGGAACCATTTCGCGGAAATGGAGGAAAATCGCGGGATCGCCCTCCGCCCGCTGATCGCGGAGCTTGCTGCCGAGCTCCGCGCCGGCGCGCCGGAAGACGCGCGGCGACTCGGCATTGATCTGGATGTCGACTCGGTCAACACGACGCAGGACGTTGCGGTCGCGGTCGCGTTCCTGATCACCGAGATCGTCGAATTCGCGATGCTCAACTGCCCCAACGATCCGATCGACATTTCGCTGAGGCGGACGAGCGAGCTGACAGCCCGCCTGACGCTTGCGAGCCAGGTTCTCGTGCCGGAAGAAGATACGCAGCCGGAGAAAGTGCAGTTCGAGCGCATCATCGGGGGCTTGGCGAAGCAGCTCCGCTCCTCGCTCGATCGCAAGCTCGGCCGATACAGCGTTGATCTGCCGGTTTTTCCGGGGTCCTGAGGCGGATTTCCCGATTGTTACGGCTCTGGTCAAAAATCTTTTGACCGCCCGGAACTGAACGCGAAGAAGCCGCGTTATGCAGTTCGGATAGTGACCTTTTGCCCCCCCGCTCTCGCTATCCGCTTAAATGGGCCCAGAACCGCCAACCCTCCCCCCCCCCGGTGGCGCTTCTGGGCCCTCTTCTATTTCGGGCACAGCAGCGACATCCGAGGTTGAACGCGCCGCTCGACGCGCTGCACGCCAGTGCGTGAGCCGGATGGCGAGGATGGCGAGCTCGTAGAGCGCGTACAGCGGAACGAGCAGCATCAGCATCGACACGACGTCAGGCGGGGTCAGCACTGCCGAGACAGCGGCTGCCGCGACAACGGCGTACCGGCGGGACTTCGTCAGTTGTTCGCGCGTGACGATTCCAGCGCGCTCCAGGATCATGAGCAGGATCGGCAACAGGAAGGCGGCGCCGAAACCGAACAGGAAGCGCGTCACGAAGTTCAGGTAATTGCCGACCGCCGGCAGAGCCTCCTGGCTGACGCCGCCAACATCGCCCTGGTAGCTGAGCAAGAACTGCAGCGCCCAGGGCATTGCAACGAAATAAGCGAAGGCGGCGCCGCCCGCGAAGAAGATGGGTGTCGCGAGCAGGAACGGCAGGAACGCCTTCTTTTCCTTCACGTAGAGGCCCGGCGCGACGAACCGCCAAAGCTGCGTCGCAAGCACCGGGAAGCTCAGCATCATTGCAGCGAACAAGCCAACCTTCACCTGTACGAAGAAGGCTTCGAAAATGTCGGTGTAGATGAGCTTGCCCTGCCCGGCGCGAAGCAGCGGCTGGACCAGGATCGCGAATATGTCAGTCGCGAAGTGGAAGCACAGGAAGAACGTCACGACGAGCGTTCCGAGGCACCAAAGCAACCTGCGCCTCAGCTCAATCAGATGATCGAGCAGCGGCTGTTTCGTGTCGTCAATGTCCCTCACGGCAGCGGCCGCTTTTCGGGAGGAAGCTCTTCCTCCGAACCCGGATCGGCGAGGGGCGGCATCGTGTCGGGCTGGCCGGGCTCGGGAAAAGGCGCGTTCTGCGGGTGCAAGCGCATGATCCGCTCATTCTCCTCCCGCCACTTCTTCTCCATCTCCTCGAGCTCCGCCTCGCGCATCATGCTTTCGATGCCGGAGGTGAAATGGCGCGCCATCGCGCGCACACGGCCCATCCAATAGCCAATCGTGCGCATGACCTTCGGCAGGTCCTTGGGACCGATGAAGATCAGCGCGAGGACCGCGACAACCGCGAGCTCGGTGGAATCAACGCCGAACATGGCGCGTGTTGACGCTTAGCGCGTTTCGTCGTCCCGCGGCGGCGGCGCTGCAGGTTCTGCCGGACGCGGCGTAACGTCGATGGTGTCCTGGGGACGTTGCTCGTCGCGCAGCTGCCGCGGTGGCTCCTGCCGACGTTTCTCCTCATATTTCTGGCGCTTGTCCTCGTCCTCGTCCGCCATGCCCTGCTTGAAGCTCTTCAGGCCCTTGGCGACGTCGCCCATCATTGCCGAGAAGCGGTTGCCGCCGAAAAGCAGCAGCAGGATGATCGCGAAGATCAGGATATGCCAAATGCTGAAACCGCCCATGGGGTAACTCCTTTGAGCCGCCTTCTAGTCTGCCTCGTCTTCGCTTTCCAGTTGAAGCTGGAAGATAGCCTCGTCGAGAGGATCGAGGAGTCCCGCCGCCTTGAGGTCGTCGATACCGGGAAGGTCGCGGCGCGAACCCAGGCCGAAATGGGTCAGGAACTCCTGTGTCGTGGCGTACAGTAGCGGCCGTCCGGGCCCTTCGCGGCGGCCCGCGGGACGGACCCAGCCGGCGTCCATCAGAACGTCCAGCGTGCCTTTCGAGATCTGGACGCCGCGGATCGCTTCGATCTCGGCGCGGCTTACTGGCTCGTGGTAGGCGATAATCGCCAGCGTCTCGGTAGCGGCGCGGGACAGGCGGCGTGGCTCCTCGCGCGTCCGGCGAAGGAGGTGCGCGAGGTCCGGAGCCGTCTGGAAGTGCCAGCGCCCGCCGCGCTCGACCAGCTCGATGCCGCGACCTTCGTAAGCTGCCGCAAGACGGTCGAGCGCAGGTTCGACCTCGCCCTCGCCGACATGCTCGGCGATTTCATCGACAGTAAGCGGCGCGGCGGAAGCGAACAGGGTCGCTTCGATGGCGCGCATCAACTCGTCCATCAGGCGGCCTTCACCTGGATCGGCGCGAATGCCTCGTCCTGGATGAACTCCAGCCGGCCGCGCTTGGCGAGCTCGAGGATGGCGAGGAAACTGGAAGCCAGCGCCGACTTGCGGAATTGCGGGTCCTGCGTCGCGGGCAGGAAGCTTTCAAGGAATGTCCAGTCGAGGGCCTGGCCGATCATCCGGCCGAGGCGGTCGAGCGCTTCCTCAAGAGTCATCACGGAGCGTGCGTGGACGACATGCATTGCCGGCTGCGTGCGGGCGCGAACTACACCGTATGCCGCGAACAGGTCGAAATCGCGCACTTGCCAGGAAGCCTTGCGGACGAGCCGAAGTCCTTCGGGAGCGCCGCGCAGGAACACGTCGCGGCCGATCCGATCGCGGCCGAGCAGGCGTGCCCCCGCTTCGCGCATCGCGTCGAGCCGCTGCAGGCGCATCTGGAGGCGCAGAGCTATCTCTTCAGGGCTCGGATCCTGCTCCGGGTCCTTCGGCAACAGCAGGCAGGACTTCAGATAGGCCAGCCATGCGGCCATCACCAGATAGTCCGCCGCGATCTCGAGCTTCAGCGCGCGCGCTTCGGCAAGATAGGCAAGATATTGTTCGACCAGCTGGAGGATGGAGATCTGCGCAAGATCGACCTTCTGCGCGCGAGCCAAATTCAGCAGGAGATCGAGGGGCCCCTCCCAGCCGTCCAGGGCCAGGGTGAGTTCATCGGACTGCCGAACCGGCCGTTCCTCGAACTCTTCGTCGGTGATCACGGCTCGCCTTATACCAGCGCCAGCAGAGCGTCGCGCTTAGCCAGCGCTTCGGCCATATCGGGACCTTCATCGTCGAGCATGGTCGCCGCCATCGCGCGCGCCAGCCGCGCCTCCGCTTCGGCGTGCATCTGGGGAACGGCGTCGGCGATCGCGACCATCTCGTCGAACTTGCCCGAGCAATGGAGCGCGGCGTCGCATCCTGCGGCAACGACGCCAGCGGCGCGGCTGCCGAAATCGCCGGCGAGCGCTTCCATTCCGATATCGTCGCTCATCAGGAAACCGTTGAAGCCGATCCTGCCCCGGATGATGTCGCCGATGACGACCGGAGACAGGCTTGCCGGCCGGTCCGGGTCCCACGCCGTGTAGATGACGTGCGCCGTCATCCCCATCGGGGCCGATGCGAGGCGCTCGAACGGCTCGAGGTCCACATCGAGGTCCTCCGCGTCGGCGGTGACGACGGGCAGTTCCTTATGGCTGTCGACGAGCGCGCGGCCATGGCCGGGTATATGCTTGATGATCCCAACGACACCCGCCGAAGCGAGCCCATCGAGAACGGCGCGGCCTAGTGCGGCGACCTGCATCGGATCGTTCCCGAGGGCTCGGTCGCCGATAATATCCGTCGCGCCCTCCTGGCGGACGTCGAGAAGCGGCAAGGCGTCGACGTTGATGCCGCAAGAGCGCAGCATCAGGGCCAGCGCCCGGGCGTTCGCCCGGACCGCTTCGATCGCCGACGACGGCGCGGCCTGATAGAGGTTCGCGAACCGCTCGGCTGCGGGAAACGCGGGCCACACCGGCGGCCGCATGCGGGCCACCCTGCCGCCTTCCTGGTCGATCAGGATCGGCAGGTCGGGCCTGCCGGTCAGATCGCGCAAGGAATCCGTCAACCGCTGGAGCTGCTCGGGGCTTTCGCAATTGCGGCGGAACAGGATGAAGCCTGCGGGATCGGCATCCCGAAAGAAGCGCTGCTCGTCGCGCGTAAGCTCAAGCCCCTCGGGGGCGTAAATCGCAGCCTGCATCGACCGCCTATTGCGCCACGAAGCAGTTCTCGCCGGCCGCCTTCAGCGCCTGGCAGGCTTGCTTGGCCTCGGCAGGAGTCCCTGCCGTCGCCCGGAGCCGGATCCCGCCCGGGAACGGGATGATCAGTTTGCCCATGCTGCCGATCGAGGGAAAGCGCGCAGAGAGCGCGGTCCAGGCACGCTCAGCCTGTGCTTGGTTCGCAAAGGCGCCGAGCTGAATGACGCTGCCGCGCACCACGGTCGGAGGCTGCGGCTCAGGGGCGGCTTCCTTGGGCGCGGGTTTCACTTCGGTAGAAAAGCCGGGCTTCGGCGGAGCGGGCTTGGCCACGGGCGCTTCGGGAACCTTGCTAAGATCAAGCTGCGCGTCGCTGTCCTCGCCCGCGCTCGTCTGAAACGCCGTTTCGCTCTCGCCGGCGACGTCCAGACCGCCCGGGTTCGGAGGCTTCACCTTGTAGGGTCCGGGAGGCGCCTCGATCAGCTCGGGCGGGCCGTCGACCGCGCTGTCCCGGCTTCCCATCCAGAAGAATGTCGCGGCAACGATCAGGACCGCGAGCAGGACGACGCCGAGCGCGGCGATCATCTTGCGGGCGGATAGACCGCGCGGCTCTTCCTCATCCTCGACCGCCTGCAGCCAGGGCAGCTGGCCTTCGTCATAGGCCGACCGTTGGTCCGTCACCGCTCGACCTTGGATTTCCAGGGCAATCCGACCACCGCGCAGCTGAGGTCGATGCGCTGCATCCGCTGGCACAGCACTTCCGAATGCGCCTGCGATGTCGTGCCTATCTGGAAGCGATAGAAGAGCCGGCCGCGCGAATTGCGAGTGACCGCAACCACCGCCGGAAGGCGCTTCAGCGCCGGATATTCGCGCGCCATCGCGACCCAACCGCGCTTGGCCTGGATGCGCGAGCCGTAAGCGCCAATCTGCACCAGGCGGCCCGAGGCTCCGGCAACCACGCGCGGCGGCCAGGGCTTGAGCGCAACCCGAGCCGCGACTTTCGGCGGCGGTGGAGCCACGGCAACAACAGGCTCCTCAGTAGGTGCGGCAGGCTCTGCCCCGGACCGGGGCTCCGGCACGGCCTTGGAGTCAGCGCCTGCGCCGGGAACCGGGACAATGCGCACTTCAGGAGCGCGAACGACGTGCACCTGGGGCTCCGCGACGGGCGCGACCTGCGGCTGCGGAGCGAGCCTTACTTCTGCGGGCGCAGCAGGCCGCGGCTCCGGCACTGCAATGGTCGCACTGGGCACAGCGCCCGAAGCTTGCTGACCCTCATCATGGACCGGACTCTGACTGCCAAGCCAGAACGAGAAGCCTGAGACGATCAGGATCGCGGACACGGCCCAGCCGGTCACGTCCCAGCCCCGTCCCGTCGACGGCGCGCTCACCCGCACGGGTTCGTCCGAAAGCCAGGGCAGCCTGTCCATGCCGCCCGCAACGCGGCTGTCGCTCATCTCAGCGCATCTCCTCGGTCGCGGCGACGCCCATCAGGGCGAGCCCGCTGCGAATGATCTGCGCGATTCCTAGCGCGAGTTCCAGCCGCGCGCGAGAAAGTTGTGGATTGTTTTCAAGGAGGAAGCGACGCGCCGGATCGTCGTTCCCACGGTTCCACAAGGCGTGGAACTCGGCCGACAGGTCGTAGAGGAAGAATGCGATCCGGTGGGGCTCATGCGCCATCGCCGCGCTCTCCAGCACGCGAGCATATTGCGCCGCCCGTTTCACGAGGGCGAGCTCCTCGTCGTCCAGTAGAGACAGGTCCGCCGCCTGGCCAAGATCGACACCCGCCTCCGACGCCTTACGCTTCAGCGAGCTGATGCGGGCGTGGGCATATTGGACGTAGAAGACCGGGTTGTCCTTCGACGCTTCGACCACTTTGGCGAAGTCGAAGTCGAGCGGCGTATCGGCGCGCTTGGTCAGCATCATGAACCGCACGACGTCCTTGCCGACTTCGTTGACGACATCCGCGAGGGTCACGAAATCGCCAGCGCGCTTCGACATCTTCACCGGCTCGCCAGCCCGGAACAGCCGGACCATCTGGACCAGCTTCACGTCCAGATCGACCTTGCCGTCGGTCAGTGCGTTGACCGCCGCCTGCACGCGCTTGACCGTTCCCGCATGGTCAGCGCCCCAGATGTTGACGAGGTGGTCGGCGGCCTGGGCCTTTTCCAGATGGTAAGCGGCGTCGGCCCCGAAATAGGTCCAGCTGCCGTCCGACTTCTTCATCGGCCGGTCCTGGTCGTCGCCGAACTGGGTCGAACGGAAAAGCGTCAGCTCGACCGGTTCCCATTGGTCGTTCGGGTCGATGCTCTTCGGCCGCTCGAGGGTGCCCTGGTAGACGAAGCCCTTGTCCCGCAACACTTGCTCGGCGCGTTCCACCGCGCCCGATTGCTGCACGTCAGCTTCCGACGCGAACTTATCGTGATGGATGCCGAGCAAGCCGAGGTCGTATCGAATGAGGTCGAGCATCGCCGCGATCGTGCGCTCGCGGAAAAGCGGCAGCCATTCCGCCTCCGGCGACGCCGCGTAGCGGTCGCCATATTCGGCGGCGAGCACGGTCCCGACCGGCTTCAGATAGTCGCCCGGATAGAGGCCCTCGCCAATCTCGCCGATGACCTCGCCGAGCGCCTCGCGGTAGCGAAGGTGCGCCGAGCGCGCGAGCGTATCCACCTGCGCGCCCGCGTCATTGACATAATATTCCTTGGTGACGCGGAAGCCCGCAGCCTCCAGCAGCCGCGCCAGGCTGTCTCCCACCACTGCGCCGCGGCAATGGCCCATATGGAGCGGACCCGTCGGGTTGGCCGAGACATATTCGACGTTCACCCGCTCATTCGCGCCGATCTTCGACAGGCCGTACTCGTCGCCTTCGCGAAGGATTGTCCTAAGCTCATCGCGCCACGCGTCCGGTGTGAGACGGATATTGATAAAGCCTGGTCCCGCGACTTCGACGGAAGTCACGGGGGGCAGAGCTTCGAGCTTTGGCTTGATCGCCTCGGCGAGCCCCCGCGGGTTCGTGCCGGCGCCCTTGGCGAGCACCATCGCAGCATTGGTCGCGAGATCGCCATGCGATGGATCTCGGGGAGGCTCGACCGTGACGTTGCGGCGCTCGATGCCCTGCGGCAGCGCGCCTTCGCTAACGAGTTCGTCAAGCACTCCGTCCAGGAGCGCGGCATATTGGGCGTAGAGGCTCAATTCATCCCACCGGTGCTGGAAAGCGTGGGCCTCTAGCGCAGCCTTCGCCGCGCGTCACGCTCCGCGCGGGACTAGTTGCAGATCGTTGGTTCCGATGGGCCCTTGCTGTCGGAATAGCAGTCACCACCCGCAGCGTCGGCGCGGTTCGCCGCCCGGAACTGGACCGCCAGCAGAATGGCGAGCCCGGCGATGACGACTGCTGCGATGACCTTCTTGCTCATGATCCTGTCTCTACAGCACGAAAATTGAAAAGCGGTAAGCTCAACACCCTCAAATAAACGAAAAATCGTGGATGGAAGGTGACAGATCGGCGAAGAGGAGATGCGGATCGTCCAGCGGCAGCCTGTACCCCCTCGCCCAGGATTCGCCGTGACTGGCCGGAGTGAGCTCCGAAACGCTGTCCGCGGTGGATGAAAGGCTCATCGCCGAGCCGTCCACGACGCGGTTCGCCATGACGGTCGTCGTGGTCCCGCCGGATGAGTAGCGCACCGAGACGCTCCCGTCCCATTGACGATGCCCAGGGTTACCCAGCTGTTGGCACCTCCGTCGGTATCCACCTGGACCAGGCCGCTCGTCGTCACGCGCAGATATCCACCGCTGAACGGACTATGGCCTGACGCGAGGTTCAGGACCATGCTCACGTCGACGACGTCACCCTTCCCGTAGTCCATGATGCGGTCGACGCTGCCGCTTTCGAGAACGAAGCGGTCGCTGCCGGCGCCGCCGTAAAGCGTGTCCGCCCCGCCCTTCCCTTGGAGGACGTTGGCTCCCGCATTGCCGGTTATGGTCTGGGCAAACTCGTTGCCCGTGAGGTTGATTGCCCCCTTCCCCCGGTCGTTGGACGTGCGGAGCACCTCGATTTCACTGCCCTGCGCAAGTGCGTAGGTGACGCTTGCGAGAACGCTGTCCTGCCCGACGCCGCCTGCGGCCTCCAGGACGAGGGTCGAAGCGCTGCCGACCGCATAGCTATTGCCGGTCAGCATTGCGGCGCCGGAGAGCGTTGCCGTCATGACGTATTGCCCGGTGAGGCTTCCCGCCGCGCTGAGCGCCAGCGTGAAATTGCCCGCCGTAGTCGTCGCAAAGCTCAGGACGAAGTCGAGGCCGATGCCGCTGTCGTCGTCCGACTTCACCACTGCTCCCGTCGAAGACGTGAGTTGCATCGCAGTGTCGCCGAGGATGGCACTGGTACCGACAGCCACGCCGAGTTGGCCGAGCGTGAAGTCCGTAAGCGAGCTCACGCCGAGCATCTGGAAGGTGTATGTCGTGCCGGCGGCCATCGCGACGACCACCTTGTCGACTTCTCCGGCAACTGCGACGCCGCCCACCGCGCGATAATCGACGTCGGCGCCGAGCAGCAGCGAATTTTCGACCCAGGGCTGGCCGGTGAGCTGCGCATTTGCCAGCGAAGCGACCAGCGCGTGCGCCTGGGCGTTCGGATGGATCTGGTCGAAAAAGACGATGTCCTGATTTCGAAGCAAATTCTGCGTCAGGTCTGACACGGTCAGCCCGTTGGTCGCAGCAAGCTGAGGCAGGATCGCGTTGAGCCCGCCCGTGACGGCGTGGCCGGCTGCGTCGGTGTAGTCCATCAGGGGCACGAAGGTGACCGTCGCGCCAAGGGCCTGCAGCTGGGGAACCACCTTCGTACGGATCAATGTGTCGAGGTAGCGCGAATAGTCGGTCGCGGCCGCAGCGCGCGCGATCTCCACTCCATCGAGCACGAAATTGTCGTTGTCGTCGTAATCGGGGATCAGGCCAACTTCGGGCAGGCCGGTGATCAGGATGTTTTCGACCCCGATGTTGATCAGCCCTCTTAGCTCGGTGAACAGAGTGTTCGCGACACGATCAAGCTCGGCATATGCGGTCGCTTGTGCAACCGGATCTCGTGTGTCCGGAGCCAGGTCGCGGACGTCATTGCCGCCCATCGTGACCACATAGAGCGCATTCGGATCGGCATGGCCGTCCACGGCGCCCTTGAACGCGTCGGTCTGGCCGTCAAGGTCGGGCACAGCTTCAGGGCCTTGGCGAACGCGCGCGCCGCCATAGGCGAAGTTCAAATTGTTGCCGGTGGGATCGGGCGAAAACGGGCTGATCTCGAGCCCCAAATATGGGTCTTCGTACCGATAGGGAAACACCGGCTTGGTGACCGCGCCGGCATATTTGTTGCTGAGGTAATCCGCATAGGTGTAGCCGTCGGAGAAGCGCCCGGCGAAATATCCATGGTTGGGTGTAGGCGCTCCGTCAGGCAGATCCTGGAGCGGCAGACCGTCGTACCACTCGGCGAGCTTCAAGGCATTTCCGGAATCGACCAGGCTATCGCCGAAAACAAACACACCCGAATACGGCGGCATAACGGCCTCCATCGGGGCACTTGCGCCGCTGTTCGCCAGCGTCGCTTCCCGCGCGGGTCAAACTCATTCGCGACTCGCGCTAACCCCCGTTCAGCCCGGAAGCGTCTGCCGAAATCGTCGAGATATCAACAGGATAATCGTTAACGACGCTAGAAACGGTCGGCCGGAAGGTTGACGGGCCCGACAAGTTCCTCGTGCCGGGCAATGGCGTAGCGGTCGGTCATCCCGGCGATGAAGTCCCCGATCGTGCGGATCCCTTCGATCCCCTCGCCCCGCCGCCAGGGTTCGGGAAGGAGCGACGGATCGGCGCGATAGGCGTGTGCGAGATTGCCGACGATCCGCTCGGCCTCCTGGCGCACACCGCGCAGTTGGGGCGCATCGTATAGCCGCGCGTACAGGAATGACTTCAGCTCACGCTCCTCCGCCGCGAGAGCGTCGGAAAACCCGCCCAGCGACCGCCCGGCCGCACGGACATCATCAATGGTCTGAGCGCCCGATCCGCGACGCGCCGAACCGTCTCGCTCAGCACGTCGCCCACCATCGTCCCGATCGTGTCCCGAACCAGGGCCCGTTGACGCTTTTCGGTCGTGATCCCGGGATGCCGCTCCCCGATCGCGGTCCAGTGACGCTTGACGATCGGGATCTCGATCAGCTCGTCAAGCTGCAGCAGGCCTGCGCGGAGACCGTCGTCGATGTCGTGATTGTCGTAGGCGATGTCGTCGGCGATCGCGGCGACCTGTGCTTCGAGGCTCGGCCAGGTCGACAGCTCCAAATCCCACTGAGCGTTCGCTTCGGCCATCGCCCAGCTCGGCGCTTCGATCGGGCCGTTGTGCTTGGCAAGGCCCTCGAGCGCCTCCCAGCTGAGGTTGAGACCGTCGAAATCGGGATAAGGCGTCTCCAGACAGGTCGCGATCCGGAGCGTGTGCGCATTGTGATCGAAGCCGCCGCCGTCGGCCAGCGCGGCGCTCAGCGCGCCCTCGCCGGCATGGCCGAACGGCGGATGGCCGAGGTCGTGCGCCAGGCACAGGGCCTCGGTCAGGTCCTCGTTGAGCCCGAGCGCCCGCGCCAGGGTGCGCCCGATCTGCGCGACTTCCAGGCTGTGGGTCAGCCGGACGCGAAAGTGGTCGCCATCCGGAGCGACGAACACCTGCGTCTTGTGGCGGAGGCGCCGGAACGCGACGGAGTGGATGATTCGATCGCGGTCGCGCTGGAAGGTGTCTCGCGGCCCGCGCGGGCCCGAATCAGGCTGAGGGTGAAGACGGCCGCGGGATGTTTCAGGATTGGCGGCGACCGATGGGAGAGACTCATTCAGCAGCGAGTGGCGCAATCCTGTCGGATTGTGAATTGCTCCATTTGAAAGCGCTGATGCCGGCGGTCTGCAGATCCTCGGACAGGATCTCGGCGTCGGATGAACCGCGGAACGGACCGATCAAGAGGCGAGCCCGGTCGGGACTGTGCGCGACATACGGCTTGATCCCTTGGAGCATGTCCTGGCTCTTGCGCTTGAGGCGGCGATAGCTTGCCGCAAGGTCGTTTACGTCCTGCCCGCTTGCCAGCTGCAGCCAGATCTTCGGCTGGAACGCCGCGGCGGGCTGCGCAACTGGCCGCGCCGCATAATTGGCCGGCACGGCTGGTGCTGGCCATGCCTGGGATGGGGCCGGCGGCGGCGCTGGAGTAGGCGGCCGCAGGATCTGGTCGACTCCTGCGAGCCGATCGGTAGTCACGCTGCTGGTTGCGACCGGGCCCGACACCGCAGCCGCGTAGCGCGCGTCGGTTTCGCCGGGGAAAATGCCCAGGTTGACGGCGGCTGCCTTCTGCCCCGCCTGAAGTCCGGGAAGCCGCTGCAGAAAAGGTGCAACCCCTGCCGAGCTGCCGGGCATGGCAGCGTTGATCGCGGACATCGCGCCGCTTGGATCTCCCGTGAGGGCGAGGACGAATGCCCGTGTGCGGCCAGCGGCCACATCCCGCTTTGCCATCAGCGGCGACAACGCCTGAAGCGCTTCGGCGCGGCTGCCGCTGATCGCGAGGCTCAGTGCGAGGCGACGGCGCGCTTCCTCGGCATCAGGCCCTCCGAGAGCCGAGCGGTAATCCGATTGCGCTTCCGCCTGCCGGCCGAGAAGGTCGTAGGCGAGGCCACGGTCACAACCGATCGTCGCGAGCGTCGCGCCAAGCTGCTGCGCGCGAGTGAAATAGGGCAGTGCCGCCTGAGGTTCCCCACTGATGACGGAAACGGCGCCCATGCCAGCTTGCGGCAGCGGGCTGCGCGGGTTCACCTCGTCGGCGCGAGCGAAGAAGCCGGCCGCCGCGTGGGCGTCGCCGAGCTCCAGCGCGGCGCGGCCGGCGCCGATCAGGGTCGCGAAGTCGCGCGGATCGGACGCAAGCGTGCGCACGTAGCGCGCGAGCGCTGCGGACGCGGTTTCGTTATAGGGCGAATAGCTGCCGGAAGCGGCCGCCGGCGCGGCAGGCACAAGTGCACCGCCAGCGCATGCCAGCATGGCTCCAGCCAAAGATAGACGCAATAATCCCCGCATCGGCCCTCCCGTGCCCGATAGAATCTTGCTCGAACCTTTCTGCCTAGTGGCTTTACGGTGAGTCGTGCCGCTCATTCGGTAAGGCGGGCTTCAACGCGGCGGAATGCGACGCAGGTTAACGAAAGGGCGGCCCAACGATGGGCCGCCCTTCGATTTTTCGTCCCTGACGCTGTTACTGGTTGTTCTGGCGATTCAGGAAGCGCGGGATGTCGATCGGATCGCGCCGGTAGTCCGTGCTCTCGTCGTCGATCTGCGCCTTGGGAGCGCCGCGTGCGATATTCGACATGCGCTCGAACAAGGTGCCGCCGGCGTTGGTCGAAGGCGCTTCCGCCTCGTCCTCGTCGGTCGGCGGAGCGATGGGCGCGCCGCCCACCGGGCTCGTCAGGATATCGTCGGCGTCGAGCAGTAGCTCATCGCCTTCTGGTTCAGCGGGAGCTTCAACTTCGGCGGTCGGCTCGGGCGCTTCCGAGGTCTCTGGCTTCGCAACACTTGCCGCCGGTACAGGCACCGCCGTGCGGCCCGGGAAGGCAAAGACCTTGCCCGGCGCCGGCTGCGCGCCGACATCGGCTTCGATGCCCGTCGCAACGACCGAGACGCGGATCTTGCCGCCAAGGTCGTTGTTGAAAGCTGAGCCCCAGATGATGTTGGCGTCGGGATCGACCAGCTCCTTGATGTGGCTGGCAGCCTCGTCGACCTCCATCAGGCGCATGTCCTCGCCGCCGGTGATCGAGATGATGACGCCCTTGGCGCCCTTCATCGACACGCCGTCGAGCAGCGGGTTGGAGATTGCCTTTTCGGCTGCCTCGATGGCGCGCATGTCGCCGTCGGCCTCGCCTGTGCCCATCATCGCCTTACCCATCTCGCTCATCACCGAGCGGACGTCGGCGAAGTCGAGGTTGATCAGGCCCGGCATGACCATCAGGTCGGTGATCCCGCGAACGCCCTGCTGGAGGACCTCGTCGGCCATTTCGAACGCTTCCTTGAAGGTCGTTTCCGAATTGGCGAGGCGGAACAGGTTCTGGTTCGGGATGACGATGAGCGTGTCGACGTGCTGCTGAAGCTCGGCAATGCCGGCATCCGCGGAGCGGCTGCGGCGAGAGCCTTCGAAGGCGAACGGCTTGGTGACGACTCCGACGGTGAGGATGCCCTTGTCGCGCGCGGCCTTGGCGATGACGGGGGCAGCGCCGGTGCCGGTACCGCCGCCCATGCCGGCCGCGATGAAGCACATATGCGCGCCCTCGAGGGCAGCAGAAATCTCATCGATTGTCTCTTCCGCGGCCGCGCGGCCGATTTCGGGCCGCGAACCTGCGCCCAGGCCCTGTGTGATCTTGAGGCCGAGCTGGATCCGGCGATCCGTGATGGCTGTGTTGAGCGCCTGGGCATCCGTGTTGGCGACGACGAAATCGACGCCCTGGACGTCCGCGCGCATCATGTTGGCGATAGCGTTCCCGCCTGCGCCGCCTACGCCAATGACGCTAATCCGCGGACGGAGCTCGTCGACCTCCGGCCGGATGAAATCGATGCTCATCTAAAATTCCTCCCCCAAGCAGCAACGCGTTGAGCCCACAGGATGAATCTTTGAATCATCCCGAGTCGCAAGCCAAGCGAAAAAGTTAATGCGACTCAAAAAAGTGGGGAGAAGTGTCTCTGGAAAGGCTCACTTATCCACATGCAGCGGTTGGATCGCAGCCGCGACGCGGATATGGCTAAGTCCTTCCAGCAGTAGCGAGGATCCGTGCCCTTCGACGCCAGTCTGCGTCCCGCGTCCGCTAATGGTCCCCGCCGCGCAGTGGCCTGGCTGCGCGCGCCGGTCTGGGCCGCGGCGATCCTCACCGGTGCCAAGAGCTTCGTCGACAACCCGATCCTCGGTTCGGCGAGGCTAAACCGCATGGGTCTGCACGCCTGGCGGTTGAAGGCGGCGCACCGGCTGGCTACGCGGCGCCGCGCGCGGCTTGCGCACATGATTCCGGCGGACCTCAGAGACGGCTTCGAGCGCGATGGCTTCATTGCTGTCCGCGACTTCCTGCCCGCGGACCAATTCGCCGCGCTGAAGTCGTCGCTTTTGACGATTGAGGCAGAGTGCCGCGGCCAACTGCAGGGGGACACGGTCACGACACGCGTGCCAGTGGACGCCGAATTGCTGCGCAACGTGCCGGCGCTCGCAGCGCTGCTCGACGAGCGCAAGTTCCGCGGAATCATGGCTTACGTCGCGAGCACGCGCAGCGAGCCGCTCTACTACCTGCAGGCGATTGCCGGCGGGATCGCGAGCGGCCCGCCCGACCCGCAGCTTGAGCTCCATTCGAACTCGTTCCAGCCATCGCTCAAGGCCTGGCTCTTCCTGACCGACGTTTCGGCCGACGGGCGGCCCCTGACCTATGTTGCCGGATCCCACCGCCTCACGCCCAAGCGGCTGGAATGGGAGAAGCGCAAGAGCATCGGCATCCAGAGCGCTGACCGACTCTCGCAGCGGGGCTCGCTACGCATTTCGGAAGGCGAGCTGGCGGACCTCGGACTGCCGCGGCCGACCCATTTCTGCGTCCCCGCGAACACGCTGGTTGCGGCGGATACGTGCGGCTTCCATGCGCGCGCGTCGTCGGACCTTCCGACCTTGCGGATCGAGCTATGGGCCTATTGCCGGCGATCGCCTTTCCTGCCGTGGACCGGCTTCGACCCGCTGTCCTGGAAGCCCGTCGCACTGCGGCGGGCGTGGTGGCTCGCCCTAGCGCTCGATTGGCTGGATCGGCGCGGCTGGGCGAGGCAGCACTGGCGCCCCGCTGGATCCTGGCGTGAGGCGGTCAGCCGTTATGCGAGCGAGACAGGCTCGATCTTCGGCACGCAGAACGCCCACCACATTGCGCCTGCCGCAGCGACAGCGGCAGTCACGACGAACGCGCTTCCATAACCGGCCTGGTCGACGATGATTCCGGTGACCACCGGACCGAAGATCCCCGAAAGATTGCCCAGAGCATTCTGGAAGCCCACCCACGTGCCGGATGCGCGAGGGCCCGCGAACATCTGCGCGATGGCGTAGAGATTGAGCGACAGCGCCGCGGAGGCGGCTCCGGCGAGGCAGAGCAGCAGAGCGATCTGGAAGGCCGTTTGCGCGAACCCGAGGCCCAGGATCGCCGCTGCCGCCAACAGTTGGCTCAGGATCATCATCCAGCGGCGACACACGGCCTCGTTACGCCCCGAGCGCGTCCACCAGTCGGAGAAATGGCCGTAGCCGAGCGCGCAAGCGGCCTGCACTGCAAAGCCGAGGGAGGCGAGCATAGTCATTTCCGTGATCGTGAACCCGCGCGATTTCGTCAGGTACAGCGGCATCCAGGTCAGGATGAAGTAGAAGCAATAATTGCCAAGAGCGTGGACGATAGACATCGACCACAACGGCCATTTGCCCATCAGCTCACGTAATGAAACGGGCGCGCCGGCGTCGAAATGGCCGGTCTTGGGCAAAGCTCGGATGACCTGCTGCCACGGCAATAGCCATATTAGAGTGATCGCCCCGAAGACGAAGAACATGGGTCGCCACCCATAAGAGGCGACGATCAGGCCGCCCGCTAGCGTGCCGACTGCCGGACCAAGGGCGATACCGGCAGCCACTGCGGCATTGGCGGCGCCTCGTCTTTCGGCGGGGATATGCCGCGCGATCACCTTGGACGCGCCCGGAAAGGCAATACTCTCGCCGACGCCAAGCATGACGCGCAGAACCAGGAGCGAGACGAAGCCGCCCACGAGGCCCATCAGGAAAGTGCTGCCAGCCCATAGCACGATACCGCCGGCGATCAGCTTGTAGACGGAAAAGCGGTCGCACAGCCAACCGGCGCAAAGCTGCACCGGCGCATAGACCCAGAAGAATGCGGATACGGCCAGCCCGAATTCGGTAGCGGAGAGTTCCTAGCTCGCCCTTCAGCAAAGGCGCGGCGACGGCGATCGCCCCGCGGTCGACATAGTTGAGGAAGATTGCCGCTCCGAGAAGCAGTACGAGGCCCGTTGCCACACGTCCGGGCACCGCGGAATCGGTCCGAGCAGCCGTTGCCATCTGCGCATTCCCCCTTGAGCGAAGGAGTATCACGCTTGGGGTGGCGCTAGAACCCGCCCTTCATCGCCTGGATCAGCCGTCCGATCATGCCCCGGGACTGCGGCTGGCGGAGCACGGGGCCCGCGATGTCGCGGATATCTCCGCGGCCGGATCCGGCCAGCAACGCGAGGCCGATCAGCGTCGAGAACGCCGGACCGCTGTGGGCGTCCGGAAGGCCCGTTAGCTGCTTGGGCCGGCCTACGCGGACGGCGCGGCCTAGTACGCCCTGCATGTAATCGGCGATGTTCTTGAGCTCCGCACCTCCGCCCGTCAGCACCACCTGCCGGCCGACCGGCCCTGTGAAACCGAGGCCCTTGAGCGCGCCTTCAATCTCGTTGGTCAGCTCTTCGACCCGCTGGCGGATCACCATCATCAGCTGCGCGCGCGTGATCTTGGTCGGTTCGGCGCCCGGCTCCGAGCCGGACTGCGCCGCCTCGATCATCTCGTGATTGTCGCGCGGGCTGGTCATTGCCGAGCCGTAGAAGCACTTCATGCGTTCGGCATCGCGGCGCTGGACCGCGAAAGCGGCGGCGATGTCGTTGGTGATGTCGTGCGCGCCGAGCGGGATTGAGCGCAGGCCGACCAGCATCCCGCCGTAGTGCACGGAGACGTTCGTCACCTCGGCGCCTAGCTCGACCAGGGCAACACCGAGCTCGCGCTCCTCCTCGCTGAGGCACGCCAGCGCCGCCGAGATCGGCGAGGCGACAATGGCACGCACGCCGAGGTGAGCCGAGCGGATCACCGTGTCGATATTGCGCAGCGGCGATGGGTTGGCGGCGATCACGTGAATGTCGACGCCGAGACGGTTGGCGTAGAGACCGATTGGCTGTCGGACGCCCTGCGCACGATCGATCGTGTAGAGCGCGGGGTGCGCGTGAAGGACGACCTGGCCGTTTCCGTCGATCGCCGACTTGCCCGCGTTCAGAAGCTCGTCGATGTCTGACTGCTCGACCGGATGCCCGCCAAGCTCGACCTCGACGTTGGCGACGTCGCTGACCAGCTCGCCTGCGCCATAGCTTGCCCAGACGTCCTCGACGGTCAGCCCGGACATGCGCTCGGCAAGCTCGACCGCCTCACGCACCGCGAACTCGCTCGCGGCCATGTCGGTGATGTAGCCGCGCTTGACGCCACGACTCTCGCGCTGGCCGGTGCCGAGCACCGTCAGCCGGCCATCGTCGCCGAGACGCGCGATCATGGCGCTCACTTTGGATGAGCCGATATCGAGTGCAGCGATCAGATTCTGTTCGGCGGGCGCGGCCACTTGCTCGAGTTCAACCCTGCTGCTGCAATTGCTGTTCGCTTCCGATGGGTTCGCCGGGAGCGCGAGGCAGCCGGACGATCATCTTGCCCGGAACGCGCAAGTCGAAGCGCACGATCCCCCGTCCGAGCAGGCCTGCGGATTTATCGAGCCGCGCGAATTTTAAGATGGCCGCCTTGGCCGCCTGTTCCCCTTCCGGAAGCGCAATCGTTTCCCCCGACTGGAAGCTCAAATCCCAGCGCCTGCCGCCGACCCAGGTCGCGGAAGCAAGCTGCGGCCCCAGTGTCGGAACCGATGCCATTAGCCGCTGAAGATCCCGTGCTTGCGAATTCGCTCCCGGGCCAACCAGGAGGGGCAAGTCGGGCATCTTGTCGACCCGAACGCGATCGAGCACCACGCCCTCGCCGTCGACCAAGGCGAGCTGGCCACGGTTCTGCCACAGGGCGCTCGGTTGCCGTTCGACGATGTCGATGACGAGCGTGTCGGGCAGCCGCCGCGAAACGCGCGCATCCTTCACCCAGCCAAATTGCAAAAGCCGATCGCGGATCGCGGAGACGTCCACGAGCGTCTGGGGAGCCTTATCGCGACCGGCGAGCTCGGCTGCACGGTGCAGCTCGTCCGTCACCACGCCGTCCACCAACGATCGGTTCATGTGTCTAAGGCCCACGATCTGGTAGCCGTTCACCCTGAAGCCCGCCTCGCCGACCGCCGTGCCAGCGGCACGCTCCGCCTTCGCCGGAATGTCGAGCGCTATCAGGACGACCAAACCGATGGCGAGGAGGAAGCCTCCAAATACCAGGCCTGCCAGCTTGTTCGCGCGCCTCTGATCGACGGGCAGCTTCTTCGCGATGTTCTTCGGGACCGAGACTTTCGACGGCTTGCGCGGCTTTGAGCGCGCAGCACCCCGGCGGACATGCGAGGCACTCATTGGAGCGCTTCCTCGATCAGCCGCTCAACGAGCTCGCCGTAGCTGATCCCGCCAAGCTTCGCCTGCTCGGGCACCAGGCTGAGCGGCGTCATACCCGGCTGCGTGTTGACCTCGAGGAGATAGACGCCCGCTTCGCCCTGCTCGTCGTCCCAGCGGAAATCGGAACGGGAAGCGCCCTTGCAGCCAAGCAGGCGATGCGCCTTGGCCGCCATGTCCATCATCGACTTGGCGATGTCCTCCGGGATCTCGGCCGGGCAAACGTGGACGGTGAGACCGTCGGTATATTTCGCGTCGAAATCGTAGAAGCCGGCTTTCGGCTTGAGCTCCGTCACCGCAAGCGCCTCGTCTCCGAGAACCGTGACGGTCAGTTCGCGGCCCTTGATGAACGGCTCCGCCAGCAGATGGTCGAAGTGGTGCCAGGGACCTTCGACGTCGCGCCCGATCGGCGAGCCGTAATTGCCCTCCGCGGTGACGATGGCGACGCCGACGGACGAGCCCTCGTTTACGGGCTTCAGCACATAAGGACGAGCAATCGGGTCCTTGGTGTAGAGGCTTTCGCTCTCGACCATCGTGCCTTTTGGCATGCGGACGCCGCCCGGCACGAGGACCATCTTGGTCAGTTCCTTGTCGATGGCGATGACTGAGGTTTCGAGACCGCTGTGCGTATATTTAAGGCCCATCAGGTCCATCATGCCCTGGACCGTGCCGTCTTCGCCGGGCGTGCCGTGGAGCGCGTTAAAGACGACGTCCGGCTTCAGCTCGGCAAGGCGCGTCGCAACATCGCGGTCCATGTCCAGCTCGGTCACGTTCGACCAGCCTCGCTCGCGCAGCGCCTGCGCAACGCCGCGGCCGCTGGTCAGCGACACTTCGCGCTCCGAAGACCAGCCTCCCATGAGGACGACGACGTGGATGTCTCGATTCATTCGTTGCCGACCCGCTGGATTTCCCATTCGAGGGTGATGTGCGTTTTCGCTTCGACCCGCCGCCGCACTTCCTCGCCCAGCGCCTCGATCTCCGCGCTTGTTGCGCTACCGAGGCTGAGGAGGAAATTGCAATGCTTCTCCGAGACTTGGGCGCCGCCCATGGTGAGGCCACGGCAGCCGGCCGCGTCGATAAGCGCCCAGGCCTTGTGGCCATGCGGGTTCTTGAAATCGAACCGCCGGTGCGGCTGCGCAGCGGCTGCGATTCCTCGCGAGCGCGGGCGATGGCGTCCATCTCGGCCCCGATGGCCTCTGGGTCGCCGGGTTCGCCGCTGAAAACCGCGTCAATGACGACGGCGCCTTCGGGCACATCGCTGTGGCGATAGGTGTAACCAAAACTGTCGAGCGGCCATTCTACGACCTCGCCTGAGCGAAGGACGAGGCGCGCCGACACGAGGATGTCGCTGACCTCGCGGCCATAGGCTCCGCCGTTCATCCGCACGAAGCCGCCGACCGTCCCGGGGATCCCGCGAAGGAATTCTAGCCCGGCAATGCCGTGATCGCGCGCCGTCGAGGAAACCAGGATTCCGCTCGCACCGCCGCCGCAGCGCATCGTCGTCTCGTCCAGCTGCTCGATCTTTGCGAATGGCTTCCCGAGCCGCACCACGACCCCGGGTACGCCGCCGTCGCGGACGATGAGGTTGGACCCGAGGCCGAGCGCCATGACCGGCACATGCGGGTCGAGCTCGTTCAGGAACTGCTCGAGATCCTCGGCATCGGCCGGCTCGAACAACCATTCGGCCTTCCCGCCGCTCTTGAACCAGACGAGCGGCGCGAGCGGCGCGTTCGGGGTGAGCTTTCCGCGCACCTTCGGCATGGCGACAAGCTCGCTCATTTGCGCGACCTCGCTTCGCAGATGCCGTTGGCTAGTGCCCCGGCCCATTTGGTGATGTCACCCGCGCCCATGCAGATGACCATATCGCCCTCGGCCGCGAGATCGCGCAGCTCGCGGCACAATTCGTCCAGGTCGCCGACGGCGCGCACCATGCGGTGCCCATGAGCGCGCAGACCTTCGACGAGAGCATTGGCGCTGACCCCTTCGATCGGCTCTTCCCCCGCCGCATAGACCGGCGTCACGAACACCACGTCGGCATCGTTGAAGGCGTTCTGGAACTCGTCCATCAGCGACTGCAGGCGCGTGTAGCGATGCGGCTGCATGACCGCGATCACCCGACCCTCCGCACCTTCGCGAGCCGCGGAGAGCACCGCGCGGATCTCGGTCGGATGGTGCGCATAATCGTCGATGATGATCGCGCCGTCCGCTTCGCCCACCTTGGTGAAGCGACGCTTGACCCCTTCGAACCGTTCGAATCCGGCAACGATTGCCTCATCGGAAATTCCGAGCTCCAGCGCGACCGCGATGGCGGCCAGCGCATTCTGGACATTGTGGCGTCCGGGGAGCGGCATCTTCACGTGGACGGTCCGGCGTTCGCCGTCCCTGCCGAGGATCAGCGCGTCGAATTCACTCCCGCCTGGTACCGCGGCGACATTCTCGGCCCGCACGTCCGCCAGGGCGGAGAAGCCATAAGTCACTATGCGGCGGTCGCGGATGCGGCCGATGATGTTCTGCACTTCCGGGTGATCCACGCACAGGACGGCGAGGCCATAGAAGGGCACATTTTCGATGAACTCGACGAACGAGTCCTTCACCCGGTCGAAGCTGCCGTAATGCTCCAGGTGCTCGGGATCGATATTGGTGACAACCGCGATGGTGCCGTCGAGGCGAAGGAAGCTGCCGTCGCTCTCGTCGGCCTCAATCACCCACCAGTCGCTCTTCCCGAGGCGGGCATTCGAGCCGTAGCGATTGATGATGCCGCCGTTGATCACGGTCGGATCGACACCGCCGCTGTCGAGCAGCGCCGCGATCATCGACGTCGTCGTGGTCTTGCCGTGCGTACCGGCGACCGCGACGGTCTTTTGCATGCGCATCAGCTCGGCGAGCATCTCGGCGCGGCGCACACGCGGAAGCCGGCGCTCGGCCGCGGCGGACATCTCTGGATTGCCGTCCTTGATCGCTGTCGAGCAGACCACAACGGCGGCGTCCCCGAGATTGTCGGGCGAATGGCCGATGGTGACCGGAATGCCGGTCTTACGCAGCTTTTCGACGACATAGGATTCCGACGCGTCGGAACCCTGCACCTTGTAGCCGAGCTTGTGCATCACCTCCGCGATGCCGGACATGCCGATTCCGCCGATGCCGACGAAGTGGATCGTTCCGATGTCGGTGCCCATGGCCTTCATCATGCCGGCATCGCTCCGTTCGGCGCGGTTGCCTGAACGCGCGGCGTCAGGGCCGGGCCGACGGCGACCGGAGCAAGTCCTCCGCCGACCCGCTCGACGAGATCGGCCAGGTCGCGCGCCGCGTGCGGCCGCCCGACAGACAGCGCCCGCGCCGCGGCGTTGTTGAGCGCGATCGGATCGGCGGCCATGGCCTCGATCTGGCGCGCCAGCACTTCAGGCGTGAAACCCGCTTGCTGGATCGTTCGCGCACCGCCGGCCTTGGTCATCTCGCGCGCATTGGCGGTCTGGTGATCGTCGGTCGCCGACGGGAACGGGATCAGGATCGCCGGACGCCCGGCCGCGCTCAGCTCGGCGATCGTCGAAGCGCCCGCGCGGCCGATGATCAAATGCGCGTCGGCCAGTTTGTCCGGCATGTCCTCGATATAGGTCATCAGCTCCGCCGGGATGCCGAGAGCCGCGTAGCGCTTGCGGACGTCCTCGATGTCGTCGGGCCGGCACTGCTGCACTACTTGCAGCCGGTGCCGAAGCGAGGGCTGGAGCAGTCCCAGCCCTTCGGGCACGACGTCACTGAGCACCGAGGCGCCCTGGCTTCCGCCCGTGACCAGGATCTTCAGGGGCGCAATCTCATCGAACGGAGGATAAGGCAGCTCGCCGAGCCGCGCGATCTCGTCGCGGACGGGGTTGCCGATCACCACCGCATTCGCCTGGTAGCGCGGCTTCAGCCGATCGACCTTGTCGTAGGCGATACCGATCGCCTCGGCCTCGCCCGCGAGGAGGCGATTGACGCGTCCCATCACCGCATTCTGCTCGTGGAGCACGGTCGGAATCCTCATCGCGCTCGCAGCGAGCAGCGACGGGAAGGCGGGATAGCCGCCGAAACCAATGACGGCATCGGGCATGTGCTCGCGATACAGGCGCTTGGCCTCCGCGCGGCCGCGCAGAACCGACATCCCGGCCTTCAGGAAGCCGATCGGCCCTCCCCCCAGACGCCCCGCCGGCAGGATGTGCACCGGCACGCCTTCGAACAGGCCCGGGAAGCGGGCGCCACGCTCGTCCGTGATCAACAGCACGCCGTGCCCGCGGCTCTTCAGCTCCGCCGCGAGCGCATGGGCCGGGATCATGTGGCCGCCGGTTCCTCCGGCGGCGAGGACGAAATTCATGCGGTCAGGCTCTCCCCGCTCCATTTCACGACATAGGGCGAGCGCGTCAGATACGGGTTCCGGCGGGTGAATGCGAGCAGCAAGCCCATTCCGATGGACAGCGCGAGCATCGAGCTTCCGCCGTAGCTGATGAACGGCAGCGTCATTCCCTTGGACGGCGCGAGCTGCACGTTGACCATTATGTTGATCAGCGCTTGCAGTCCGAACTCGATCGCGAGGCCCGCCGCGGCGAGGATCGCGAAGCTGTTGTCCTCGTCGAGCAGCTTGACCAGCACTCGCGCGATGATCCCGAGATAGAGTGCGGCAATCGCCAAGCAGGCGATCAGCCCGAACTCCTCGCCGATGACCGAGAAGATGTAATCGGTGTGAGGCTCGGGCAGGCCGAACTTCCGCGTGCCGCCGCCCGGCCCCATGCCGAACAGGCCGCCCGCGGTGAGCGTACGCATTGCGTTCTGGGTCTGGAAATTGTCGCCGGTGCCGAAGAGGAATTCGTCGATGCGCGCCGTCGCGACGTCATAGAAGAAATAGGCGAGCACGATCCCGACGACCCCGGCGACCCCGAGGCCGATCAGGATGCGCAAGTTGACGCCGGCGAGCGCGAGCATCGCAAGCCAGACGGCGCAGAAGATGATCGTGCTTCCGAAGTCCGGCTGCTTCATCAGCAGGAAGGCGACCATGCCGGTGACCAGCGCCGAGATCGGGAAGACCGGCAGCGACTTGTCGCTTTCGCGCAGGCTCAGCAGCCAGGCCATGGCGATGACGAAGAAGGGCTTCAGGAACTCGGACGGCTGGACCTGGCCGAAGCCGAAGTTCAGCCAGCGCCGCGCGCCGTTCACTTCAGGCCCGACGATGGGTACGAAGACGAGGAGCGCGAAGAAGAAGGCTGCGCCGAACAGCGACAGGCGGCGTGCGCGTTCCCGCTGCATCATCGAGATGCCGATCATCACCGGAATGCCGATCGCAATCCACGCGAGCTGGCGCCAGAAATAATAAAGCTCAGAGAAGCGGACGTTGCCGCCCGAATAGCGATGCGCCGCCGCGGGTGAGGCTGCGGCAACGGCGATCAGTCCAATGCCGATCAGCACGCTGACGAGCAGCAGCAGGACTTTGTCGATCTCCCAGAACCAGCGGCCGATGGCGCTGGTGTCGGAGCGGCCATAGCGGTTCGGATCCACGAGCGCGGCCTTGGCCTTGATCTGGCCGGAGATGCTCTTGATCATAATCCCCCCACCAATTTCCGGAACTGGTCCCCCCGGTCTTCGAAGTCGCGAAACTGGTCGAAGCTCGCGCAGGCCGGGGACAACAGCACCGTATCACCGGGTGCCGCATCCGCAGCGGCCTGACGCACCGCTTCGTCCAGTTTTCCACAGTTTTTCACGGGCATGTGCGGAGACAAGAGCCGCGCGAACAATTCGCCCGCCTCTCCGATCGTGTAGGCCTCGGCGACGTGCGCGAAATAAGGCGCGCATTCGTCGAGACTGTCGGTCTTCGCCTGCCCGCCGCAGATCCAGCGGATGCGCTCGAACGCCGCAAGCGCGGGGGCTGTCGCGGTCGGGTTGGTCGCCTTGCTGTCGTTGACGAACAGGACGCCGTCCTTCTCGCGGATGCGCTCCATTCGGTGCGGGAGGCCGGGGTAGGTGCGTAGGGCCCTGCCCACCGCAGTCTTACCGAGGCCTAGAGCGTCGCTGACTTCCAGCGCGGCGGCCGCGTTCTGCGCGTTGTGCGGCCCCTGCAAAGTTGGCCACTCTGATTGATCCGGGACAGGGGGATCAATGAAGCGAAGAGCGCCACCGGTAACTCCGGGAACGGAATCGAGGATCACGCCGTCGCCCTCATGATCGCCAGGCAAAGCGATTACCGAAACATGTGGACGTTGTTGCATCTCGAAAAGCCGCTTTTTCGACGCAGCGTAGGCCTCGAAGCTCTCGTACCGGTCGAGATGGTCGGGCGTGATATTGAGCAGCACCGCCACGTCGCAGTCTAGGCTCTGCGTCAGGTCGATCTGGTAGCTCGACAGCTCGAGCACATAGACGCCGCCTTCGGGCAGCGGGTCCTGTGACAGGATCGGCAGGCCGATGTTGCCGCCCATGGTCGTCGGCTCGGCCGCCGTCTTGAGGATGTGGTGGACGAGCGCGGTCGTGGTCGACTTGCCGTTGGTTCCGGTGATGCCCACGACCTTATGCGGCGGAAGCTCGGGCCGGGCGCGGGCGAACAGCTCGATGTCGCCGATGATCTCCACGCCCGCCTCGCGGGCGCGCCTCGCGATCGGATGACGGTTGAGCGGGAGGCCGGGGGTGACGACGAGGCTGTCGAATTGCGACAGGTCCGCTTCATCGAGGTTGGCCAGCTCAGTCCCCGCAGGCGCCTTGGCTCTCGCCTCCTCCTTCGCGTCCCAGGCGGTGACCTTTGCACCGCTCGCAAGCAGTGCCTCGGCGGTCGCCAGCCCCGACCGCGCCAATCCGTAAACTGCGTAATGCTTGCCCGCGAAGGCGCGTGCCGTGATCACCTCAGCTTGAGGGTGCTGAGGCCCGCGAGGGCGAGCACGAAGCTGATGATCCAGAAGCGGATCACGACTGTCGGCTCCGACCAGCCGAGATGCTCGAAATGGTGGTGGATCGGCGCCATCAGGAAGACACGCTTGCCGGTGCGCTTGTAGACCAGCACCTGGATCACGACCGAAAGCGCTTCGACGACGAACAGGCCGCCGACGATCACGAGCACGAACTCGTGGTGGGTCGCGACCGCGATCGCCCCGAGTGCTCCGCCAAGCGCGAGGCTGCCGGTGTCGCCCATGAAGACCGCAGCGGGCGGCGCGTTGAACCAGAGGAATGCCAGCCCCGCGCCGACGATCGCAAGCATCAGCACGGTGAGGTCACCGACGCCCAGCACGTGCGGAATCCCGAGGTAGTTCGCGAACCGCGCGTTGCCGACGAGGTAGGCGATCAGCAGGAACGCAAGCGACGCGATGATCACAGGCATGGTCGCCAGCCCGTCGAGCCCGTCGGTCAGGTTCACGGCATTGCCGAACGCGACGATCACGAACGCTCCGAACGCCACGTAAAGCGGCTCGCCCAGGTGCAGGAGCGGCCCCTGCTTGAACGGGATGTAGAGGTCGGTCGAACCGTTGTGGACGATCAGCCAAGTCGCGAAACCAGCGATGATGAACTCGAGCGCGAGGCGCGTCTTGCCGGAAAGCCCGGCATGATGCGCCTTCTTGACCTTGTCGTAATCGTCGAGCCAGCCGATCAGCCCGAAGCCGGCGGTGACGGCAAGGCACGCCCAGACGTAGACGTTGCGAAGGTCCATCCACAGCAGGACCGACGTTGCGACCGAGATCAGGATCAGCAGCCCGCCCATGGTCGGCGTTCCGCGCTTAGCGAGGTGGCTCTGGGGGCCGTCGGCGCGGATCGGCTGGCCTTTGCCCTGACGGACCCGAAGCCAGCTGATGAACCAGGGGCCGAGCAGCAGCCCGATGAGCAGCGCGGTCGCGCTTGCCGCACCGGCGCGGAAGCTGATGTAGCGGATGAGGTTCAGGGCGCCGGGGAAGCCGAGCTGCTCGGCGATCAGGTAGAGCATGCTAGCTCCTTTGCCATGCTCTCGACGAGCTTTGCCAGCCCGACGGAATTGGACGCCTTGACCAATACCGCATCGCCGGGACGGACGGTCCGGCGGAGAAGCTCCGTCGCCTCATCGACGCTCGTGGCGAGATCCAAGGCGATGTGCCCAACGACCCTTTCTGCCAGCGGACGCATCTCGTCGCCGATCAGGATGAGCTGGTCCACGTGCGCGTCGCGCACGGAGCGCGCAAGACCCGCGTGCAGCTCGGCGCTGTGCTCGCCCAGCTCCCGCATGGGGCCGAGGACGGCGATGCGCCTCGCAACGTCGCGCTCGGCGCCGAGGCTCTTGAGCGTCGCCGCCATGGATGCAGGGTTCGCGTTGTAGCTTTCGTCGATCAGCAGCACCTCGCCGCCTTCGACGGCGATGAGGTGCCGTTCGCCGCGGCCCTTCAGCCCCCCAAGGTCGGCGAGCGCGAGGCCAGCAAGACCGACGTCTTCGCCAAGGGCCTCGATCGCCGCGAGAACGGCAAGCGAATTGAACACCCAGTGGTCGCCTCTTTGCGAAATGGTGAAGGTCAGCTCCCGCTCGAGCAGCGCCGCGCTGATCAGGCTTCCGCCGCCCTCCGCGGTCACGGCGTGAACGGCGTGCACGTCCGCGTCCCCGCCGCCAAAGGTGATGATCCGGTCCGCATGGCGGCGCGCAGCCTTAAGCAGCCGGTCGCGGTGGGAGCTGTCGTTGGGGATGATCGCGACGCCACCGGACTCGATCCCTTCGAAAATCTCGCCCTTGGCGTCGGCAATCGCTTCTTCGGAGCCCAGATTCTCGATGTGGGCGGGGGCGATGGCGGTCACCACCGCGACATGCGGGCGGACCTGGCGGGTCAGCGCGGCGATCTCACCCTTGTTGCTCATCCCCATTTCGAGGACCGCATAGACTGCGTCTCTCGGCATGCGCGCGAGGCTGAGCGGGACGCCTGTGTGGTTGTTGTAACTCTTGACCGAGCGGTGGACCTTGCCGGGCCGGTTGCGATCGAGCGCGGCGAACAGCGCCTCCTTGGTGCTCGTCTTTCCGACGGAGCCGGTGACGCCGATAATCGTGCCCTTGGTCCGCTCGCGGGAAGCGCGGCCGAGGGCCCGCAACGCAGCAAACGTGTCTTCGACGAGGACGTGCGGCCCTTTGACCGGCTGCGACACGATCGCGCCGGCGGCTCCTGCCTCGAAGGCCGCGTCGACGAACAGATGCCCATCGTAAGCCGTGCCGGGCATTGCCACGAACAGGTCGCCGGGACCGACTTCGCGGCTGTCGAAGGTGACGCCGGTCACTTCAAATGGCGCACTCGCCGTGCCGCCCGTCGCGGCCGCAATTTCGTCGCTGGTCCACAACACGCTCATGCGGCGCACTCCCGCGCGACCAAAGCATCGTCGAAGGGTAGCACGCGGTCGCCGATGATCTGGCCGGTCTCGTGGCCCTTTCCTGCGACGAGCACGATATCGGCTGCCCGAGCGATGCGAATCGCTTCCGCGATGGCTTCGCGGCGGCCAGCCACTTCGGTGGCGCCCGTCGATCCAGCCATGATCGCGGAACGGATCGCCGCCGGATCCTCGCTGCGCGGATTATCGTCGGTCACGATCACGACATCGGACAGGCGCGAGGCGACGGCGCCCATCTCGGGACGCTTGCCCTGGTCGCGGTCGCCGCCCGCACCGAACACAGTAATCAACCGTCCTTCGACATGCGGCCGAAGCGCCGCAATCGCCGCTTCGAGCGCGTCGGGCGTGTGCGCGTAGTCGATGTAGACGGGAACGCCCGCGCGGCTGATCACCGCCCGCTCGAGCCGGCCGCGCACCGGCGCCACGCGTTGCATCGCGGAGAAAGTCGCGCCCCACTCCCCGCCGGTCGCCAGCACGAGGCCTGCGGCGGTCAGCACGTTCGCCGCCTGGTAAGCGCCGATCAGCGGCAGCGCGAGGCGATAGGGCTTGCCGACGTGCTCCAGCATCAGAGTCTGGCCGAGCGCGGTCGAAGTCTGGTCGACAAGTCGGATCGTCTCGCCTTTCCGACCCACGGTCAGGAGCGGGTGCCCGGCAGCGCGAGCCCGCTCGATGACTTCGTCCGACCTCGGATCGTCGGTCCATATGACCGCCGGCTTTCCCGCTGGGAGAAGCCGCTCGAACAACAGCATCTTGGCCTCGAAATAGGCGTCCATCGTGCCGTGATAATCGAGGTGATCGCGGCTGAAGTTGGTGAAGGCCGCAGCCGCCAGCGGCACGCCTTCGGCGCGATGCTGATCGAGGCCGTGCGACGAGGCCTCGTAGGCCACATGGCTTGTCCCCATGCGCTTGAGGCCGGCCATGTTGCTGAGAAAGGTGACAATGTCGGGGGTGGTGAGTCCCGTCTTCACCTGATCGTCGGAGGTCGTCACCCCAAGCGTGCCGATCGACGCCGAGCGGTGCCCGGACATGCGCCAGATCTGCCGCGTCATCTCGACCGTCGAGGTCTTGCCATTGGTCCCGGTCACCGCGACGACCGTTTCCGGATAGGGCGCGTAATATTTCGCGGCGAGCTCAGCGAACAGGCGTCGCGGCTCCGCGTCTGACAGGTGAGCCACGCGTTCCACGTCCGCTTCCGAGCGCGCGACGACAGCGACCGCGCCACGTTCCACTGCCTGACCGATGAAATCCTCGCCGTTGAAGACCGCCCCCTTGAACGCGCCGAAGACGCTGCCCTTCGCGACCTTACGGTGATCAATCGCGAAACCGGTCACTTCGGAATCACTATCAACGTCCGCAATTTCGCGCAGCTTCACGGGTGTTTAGTCCTTCGCGTGGTCTTCATGAACGAAGGGCATGACCTCGCTCATGTCGGGCTCGCGGTTCTTGTTCGGATGCACACCGAGCATCGGAGCGATGCGGCTGACCGTGCGGCTCACCACCGGCGCAACGTTCCAGCCGGCCGTGTGGAAGCCGTAAGTTTCCTTCGTCGCCTTGGGGTCGTCGAGCATGGCGACGATCACATAACGAGGTTCGTCCATCGGGAAAACGCCCGCGAAGGTCGTTACGACAGCCGAGGACGTGTAGCGGCCGTTGAGCAGCTTCTCGGCGGTGCCGGTCTTGCCGCCGACCCGATAGCCGGGCGCATCCGCCTTCTTGCCGGTGCCCTTGGTGACAACAAGGCGAAGAAGCGCCCGCATTTTGTAGCTGGTCTCTTCGGAGAAGACGCGCACCCCTCGCGACACCGGATGGTTGCGGTCCACCTTGAGCAGGGTCGCGGGACGGTAGACGCCACCGTTGAACAGGGTCGCATAGCCCGTTGCCAGGTGCAGCGGAGTAACCGCAATTCCGTGGCCGTAGCCGACGGTCATGACTTCGAGCGGACCCCAGTTATTGCCCGGGGTGAGCGCGCGAGCCCGCTCCCTCAATTCGATGTCGATCGGCCCGAGGAAGCCCATTTTCCGGAGAAATGCTTTCTGCCGCTCCGAGCCGAGCTGCGCGGCAATCTGCGCCGTCCCGATGTTCGAGCTTTCCTTCATGATCTCTGCAACGGAGCACGGACGGCCATACGGGTGCGTGTCGGTGATCGTGTGCCCGTAGGCCCGCAAAGAGTCCGAGCAGCTGTACATCTTGCCGAAGCTTTTGATGACGCCGCTATCCATCGCCATTGCTACCGTGAACGGCTTGAACGTCGATCCGAGCTCGTAGACGCCCAGAGTTGCGCGGTTGAACCGCGCTTCTTCCGATCCCTGCCCGGCTGCGTTCGGATTGAGCTGTGGAAGCGAGGTCATGGCCAGCACCTCGCCGGTGTGGACGTCCAGAACGACGCCCGCAGCGCCGATGGCGGAAAACTCGGTCAATGCGTCGAGCAATTCGTGCTCGAGGGCCTGTTGCAGCCGGCTATTGATCGACAGCATCAGCGGCTGCCCGCGGGTGGCAGCATCAAACAGGTGCTTGTCGAACGCGCGCTCCATCCCCGCCACGCCGTGCCCGTCGACGTCGGTGTATCCGATGACGTGCGCTGCGAGACTGGTTTGCGGATAGAGGCGATCAGGCTCTCGCTGGACGGCGAGGCCCGGCTCTCCAAGGGCGTTGACGGCGGCGACCAGGCTGGGTGCCGCGCGCCGACGCAGGTAGAAAAACGGCTTCCCTGAGCGGAGCATCGCGAAATATTGCTCTTCACTGCGCTCGGGCATCAACTCGGCCAGCTTGCCTGCGATCGCCAGCTTGTCGCCGATTACCTTCGTCGGATGGATGGCGATGGTCCAGGCGTCGATGGTCCGCGCCAGCGGCTCGCCGTCGCGATCGACGATGTCTCCCCGTTCCGGGATGAGTGAGGTCAACCCTTCCTTGCGCCCCGCGTGATCACCGAAAGCCGCAAGATAGAGGATGCGCAGAGCGACGATCGCGATGACGCCTGCGTAGACCAGCATGCCGAACATCAGGCGCTGGTGCATCACTGCGAGAATTTGGCGCCGCTGGCCGACGAGTTGGAGCTGCTCGGGCCGTTGCGCGACGAGAGCGGGCGACGGGGCGTTCATCGGGCGGGATGCAAGTCCTTCGAACTTTTACCGGAAGTCTTCGACAGGCGCTTCTCCGGAAGCGGAGCAAGCGGATCATTTTTTGCAAGCCGCACCGGCTTTGTCACCGGCTTCGCCGACGCCGTCGTGCGCTTATCCACCGTTTTTGAAAGATGGGCGGCCGCGAGGCCCGATTTATCCACGGCTTTTGGAAGCTTCGCCGAAGCGAGAGCCTTGGTTGCCGGCTTTGCCGCTGTGACCGGCTTGGCCGTGGACTTGAAACCGGCCGCCACGGGTGCAGGAGGGGCTGGTTTCGACGGGACCTCGCGCGTCCCGATGGACTCATCCGTTTTCAAACTTGCCTGACGAAGCAGAGATCGCGGCGACACCGTCTTGGGCGCTTCGGACTCGTCTGCCACCTGCTCGCCAATCGGAGCCGGCCGCGATCGAGGCGCGGGCGCAGAGGCCAGGACCACCGGCGCGTCGAACTCGACCTTGTGTTCAGGCTGCGTGAGACGCGCCAGCTCGAAGCTGCCGGCGAGGAACTGATCTGCGGACGGGGCCGACAGGGCGAGCACCTTCGCGTTCCACCGCTCGAGCTGAGCGAGCCGGGCGCGCGTGCCAATCTCCGTCTGGATGGTACGCAGGTCGCGATGGGCGAGGACGATCTTCGTCTCGACACTCTCCAGCGAAGCACGCTCCGACGCGACGCGCAGCGACACGAGATAGCAACCGAGGGCCGCGCCCGCGCAGCTCGCGACCATGAACAGCGAACCGAAGTTGCGCCCGCTCATTGTACTTTGTCCTTCCAGGCTGGCGCGGCAGTGCGCACCGCGCTTCTCAATCTTGCCGACCTCGCCCGCGGGTTCGCGGCCAGCTCACGCTCCGTCGGGGAAACCGGCTTCGCGACCCGCTCGAACGTCGGTTGCCTGGGATCGCTCTGCACAGGACGGTGGCGCGAACCGGCCGGCGTTCCCCCGCTACGTTCGCGGAAGAAGCGCTTCACGATCCGGTCCTCGAGGCTGTGAAAAGTGACTACGGCCAAACGTCCGCCGGGGCGCAGGGAACGTTCGGCCGCAGCCAACCCTTGTTCGAGCTCGTCGAGCTCGGCGTTCAGATGAATGCGGATGGCCTGGAAGGTGCGCGTCGCCGGGTCGCTCTTCTGGCCGGGCCGGAAGCCCGCGGCACGACGGACGATGGCGGCCAGTTCGGCGGTACGCTCGACAGGACGTGCGGCAACGATGGCGCGGGCAATTGCCCGGGCGCGCGGTTCCTCCCCATAGTCGCGCAGGACCCGGGCAATGTCGGCCTCTTCGGCCGAATTCAGGAACTCGGCGGCGGTCATGCCCGACTTGCTCATCCGCATGTCGAGCGGCCCGTCGGCCTGGAACGAAAAGCCACGCTCGGCGCGGTCGAGCTGCATCGAGCTGACGCCGATATCGAGCGCGATCGCGTCGACGAGACCGATGCCGCGCTCTTCAAGCACGCGGTCCATCTGGCTGAAGTTCTCGTTGACGAGGTCGAGGCGCGGGTCCGGGACGAGCGATGGTCCGGCGACGATCGCATCAGGATCGCGATCGAAGCCGATCACTCGTCCCGCCCCCTCCGCGAGCATGGCGCGCGTATACCCGCCTGCTCCAAACGTTCCGTCGACGGCGAGTGAGCTTTCCTGAAGCGCCAGCGCCGCGACGACTTCATTGACCAGCACCGGCACGTGTGGGGCCATTTTTGCACCGGTGCTGGTCATGACAGGCCTCGATCTTCGAGGCGGTAACGGGCGATGTCCTTGAGGTCCTCGGGAATCCGGGGATCGTCGAGCAGAAGCTGCGGGTTCCAGATCTGGAAGGTCTCGCCGGTCCCGAGGAACAGAGCGAGCTCACCAATCTGTCCCTTGCGGCGCATCATCGGCGGGAAAAGGATCCGGCCGGAGCTGTCGTAGGGGACCTCTTCCGTCGCGGCGAAGGCCATGAGGTTGCGCTGCTGGTATTCCAGCTGGGCGTCGGGGCCGGTCTCTTCCTTTTCGAGCAGCCGCTCGAGCTTGGCGTGCTTCAGTGCCGCGTAGGCGGGGTCGTAGGCGCTGAGGCAGGGGAAGCTCTCATGCTTGGCGAGGGTGATGGTGCGGGCATCACCGCGGCGCTCGATGACGCTGCGCAGGAAGGAAGGAATGGACACTCGGCCCTTCCCGTCCACCGCGTTCAACGCGCTGCCCTGAAACAGATGGTCTAGCGCCACGTCACTCCCCGTTCGCAGCGCGCAAGCCGGCCCTCGCGGACACGCGTCATCACGCGTGCACCGCGTCGAGAACTCGAACTGAGGGTCAGCCCCCGCGCTACGCCTATGTTGGTAACTCAGCAGCGAGCGGGATACAACGGGATTTTATGGGATTTTATGGGTAAAGCGTGGAAATCTCGCGGATTTCCGCGCCTTCCGGTGGTCGGCGGATGCACCCGTTCTGCGGCTGTTCCGGCTAAATTGCCCCTGTGGATAAGTCTGTGGTTCTTCGACTCGGAGAGAATCAGTCGCGTGCCAGCGTGGCAAGCTCTGCGAGCATCGCTTCGACATTGTGCTGCGGGGGGCCGGGAAGGTGCTCGACATCGAGAATGTCCGCATCGGCGACGACCGCCGCCCGGCCCGTGCCGATCGTACAATGAGCGACGAGCCGGTCGGCGCTAATGTCGCACTTTCCGGCGAGCGCGCCGGGCGACGACGTGAGAACCTCGACCCCCGCCATCTCGCGCGTCTGCGGACCGCGCTGGTCCGGCGCATCAAGCCGCAAACCCCAATGCTTCAAGAGGCCGGTGTCCATGAACATCGCGGGCGGGCGGAGCGGATCGCCAAGTGGCCGTTCGCTCGGCCATTCGAGCATCGGGTCCGCGAGCAGCAGCACGCGCCCGCCGCGACGGACCCAGGCGTCGAGCGCGACGAGATTTTCAGGGGTCTGAGAAAGCGGATGGGCCATGAGCAGCAGGTCGCCCTTGGCCAGCTCATGCGTCGAGCTCACGCTGATCGGCACCACGTCATAGCGCTGCCGCAGCGCAGCAAGCACTGGCGAGCCCTTGGCTTCGAGCGAGAATTGTTCGCCGAAGACCAGTGGCAGGCTCGTCAGCAACAGCAGCTTGTGTTGCGGCTCCGCCGACTCCGGATTCTGCGCACGGGTGCAAGCGGCGGCCGACGCGATGAGCGCAACGGCCATGAGGAACGAGGCGCGAGTGCGCCCCGGCATCAGTGCGTATTCGCGTCGGCGGAGTTGTTGGCCGCGGCGTCCGAAGCACCGGGTGCCACGCCTAACTCCGCGAGCGGCTCGCTCGGCTCGTTCTGCACCGCCGAGGCTACATTGCTCGCATTCTCGTCCTGGCTCGAACGGCTGATCGCCGACGCGAACAGGACGATCAGGAAGGCTGCCGCCAAGCCTGTAAGCCCGATGCGAATGCGCTGCGCGCTGCTTCCGGCCTGATAGGGCATCGCTTCGACGAAGCTATGTCCCAGTTCGACAATATGCAAGACGAGCGCCTTGACGCTCAGCCGGTCGAGGGCAAATGGGCAGTTATGACTCGCCCCCTCATCATCGCTCTTGCTGCCGCCGCCGCGCTAGCCGGCTGCAACAAGGAAGATCACACCATCGTCGCCGGAGGACCGGACGCCGAGGCCAATAACAGCGCCGCGGCTACCCGCACGCCGGTCGCCCTCCCGCCCTCAATTGTCGCCAGCAAGTCCTACCGCTGCGACAATAACAGCCTGGTCTACGTCGACTGGCTGTCGGACGGCAGCGCCCGTGTGAAGATGTCGGCGGAAGAGGCCGGGACGCACGTTGCCGCGGGCGCGCCCGAGCTCAAGGGCGATGCGAAGGCCGCGTCGATCACTTACAAGGGCGAAAGCTGCAAGGCCTGACACTCAAGTTGACGCACTCTCCGCTGCCCTGGATCGCCGTGGTGGCGGAGAAAGCCTCTCGTGCAGCTTAGCCGGCGCGAGTTCGCCGGCGGCGCCGTCAGCCTCGCGCTCGGCAGCCAGCTCGCCGCGCCAGCCTTTGCGCAGGGCGCCGCCAGCCTCTCCGCGGCGGTTGCCGCGATCCGCGCTTATGCCGAGGCGAACCGGACCTTTTTCAACCTGCCGGGCCTGACACTCGGGCTCATGGCGCCAAACGGATTCGCGACCGAGCTGCGTCTTGGCTTCGCCAATCTCGACCAGCGGACGCCGATCGGACCGGACACGCTTTTCCAGATCGGCTCGATCAGCAAGGCCATGACAGGCATCGTCTTGCACCAGCTCGCGGCCGAGGGCCGCATCGGCTTGAACCAGCGCGTGAGCGAGATCCTGCCGCTGCTTCAGCTCCCGCGCGGGAACGCGATCACCGTTCAGCACCTTCTGGACCATTCGGCGGGCCTAGCCGACAGTCCCCCGGTCTTCGGCCCATTTTGGACCGCCTACGCCCCGGGCGAGCACTGGCATTACTCGAACACCGGCTACGACATCCTCGGCAAGATCGCCGAACGTGCCGGCCGAAAGCCGCTGGCGACTCTCATGGCCGAGCGCATCTTCCAGCCGCTGGGAATGACGCGCACGCGCGGCGCGATCGTGGGCGCCGACCGCACGCGCTATGCGCAGGGCTATGAAGCCGCCGATCTGATTGCCGTCTACGCCAGGGGCGCTCCGCTCGCACCGGCCGCCTGGGTCGACGTCACGTTCGGCGCCGGGAACGTCGCCTCCACGGCCGACGACATGACGCGCTTCATGCGCGCGCTGTTCGAAGCCTCGCAAGGGCGCGGCGCATTGGGTTTGTCGGCGCAGCAGGCCCAGAAACTCACAGCCCACGCCGTTCGGAGCGGCACGCCGGGCATGAGCTACGGCAACGGCCTGATGCATGTCGGCAATGCGGGCCGATCCTACCTTCACCACACCGGCGGGATGGTGAGCTTTTCCTCGGCCTTCCACCTCGACATCGCCAGCGGCGTCGGAGCATTCGCAAGCACGAACATCAGTGCCTTCGCCGAATATCGGCCGCGGCTGCTAACCCGCTTCGCCGTCGATGCCCTGACCAATGCGCTGGCCGGCAGGCCCCTGCCCGCTCCGCCGCCGCTGCAGGTGCCGCTACCCAATGCGGCGAGCCTCATCGGAGGCTATGTCGGCTCCGGAACCGCCTTCGACGTCCGGCCCGGCAATCCGCTGACGATCGTGACCCAGCAGGGCGCGGCAGCACTCCAGCCTTGGGGCGGCGATGTGTACCGCACGACTCACCCGCAATTTCGACAGTTCTCGCTCGTCTTCGAGCGGAGCGGCGGCGTGATCACCGGGGCGAGTTGGGGTCCGAGCAGCTTCGCGAAGCAGGGGCTCAAGCCGCAGGCCGCTCCCTCGAACCCGGCGCTGGCGCGGTTGGCCGGCCGCTACGTCAACGACAATCCTTGGTTCGGCAGCGCGATCGTGGTCGAGCGCGGAGGAAAGCTTTGGCTCGGCACGGAAACCCCGCTGACAAGCATCGGCGACAATCTTTGGCGCATCGGGGCGCAAAGCTGGTCCCCGGAGCGTGCGTCCTTCGCGGACTTCATCGATGGGCGCCCGCAGACCTTCATCCAGTCCGGCGAGAAATTCCTGCGTCACGAGATCTGACGGCCCGAAACTAGCCGCCGCTGGCCGCGCCCGCTAATGGCGCCGCATGGACGTCCTGGAAGCATCCCGCATCACGCCCGACATGGTCGCCGAGCATGGCCTTTCGCCGGAAGAATATGACCGCATCCTCCACGCGCTCGGCCGTGAGCCGAACCTCGTCGAACTTGGCATCTTCTCGGTCATGTGGTCGGAGCATTGCAGCTACAAAAGCTCGCGCGCGCACCTGAAAAAGCTGCCGACCGAGGCGCCCTGGGTGATTTGCGGCCCCGGTGAGAATGCGGGCGTCATCGACATCGGCGACGGCGATGCGTGCATCTTCAAGATGGAGAGCCACAACCACCCGTCCTACATCGAGCCCTATCAGGGCGCGGCCACAGGCGTCGGCGGAATTCTGCGCGACGTCTTCACCATGGGCGCGCGACCGGTCGCGAACCTGAATGCGCTACGCTTCGGGCGGCCCGATCATCCGAAGATGCGGCACCTCATCGCGGGCGTCGTCGCGGGCATCGGCGGTTACGGCAATTGCGTCGGCGTCCCGACCGTGGGCGGCGAGGTCAATTTCGACGCGGCCTATGACGGCAACATCCTCGTCAACGCGATGACGGTCGGCGTCGCGAAGACCGACAAGATCTTCTACTCGGCCGCCAGCGGCATCGGGAACCCGATCGTCTATGTCGGCTCCAAAACCGGCCGCGACGGCATCCACGGCGCGACCATGGCCAGCGCCGACTTCGATGAGAATAGCGACGAGAAGCGCCCGACCGTGCAGGTCGGCGACCCGTTCACCGAGAAGCTGCTGATAGAAGCCTGCCTCGAGCTGATGGCCACCGACGCGATCGTAGCCATCCAGGACATGGGTGCCGCGGGGCTCACCAGCTCGTCGGTCGAAATGGCGAGCAAGGGCGGCGCGGGCATCCGCCTCGACATGAACAAGGTGCCGTGCCGTGAGACCGGCATGACGCCGTACGAAATGATGCTCTCCGAGAGCCAAGAGCGCATGCTGATGGTGCTGAAGCCCGGCCGCGAGGGCGAGGCCGAGGCCATCTTCCGCAAGTGGGAGCTCGACTTCGCAGTCATCGGCGAAGTCACCGACACCGGCCACATGGTGCTCGAGTTCGACGGCGAGGTCGTGTGCGACATCCCGCTCGGGCCGCTCGCGGACGAAGCACCTTGCTACGAGCGCCCCTACGTCAGCCAGGACGAGTACAAGGCTTGGGCCGGCGTGAAGCCGCTCGGCGACATTCCCGAAAGCACCGACATCGCGGCGGACCTGCTGAAGCTGATGGGCTCGCCGAACATCGCCAGCCGCCGCTGGATCTACGAGCAATATGACCAGCAAGTCGGCGGCGACACGGTGCAGCGCCCAGGTGGCGACGCCGCGGTCGTCCGCGTGCATGGCTCGAAGAAGGCGCTGGCGATCACCACCGACTGCACGCCGCGCTACGTCTATGCGGACCCGGTCGAGGGCGGGAAGCAGGCGATCGCCGAAGCCTATCGCAACCTCTGTGCGGTCGGCGCGAAACCGCTCGCGGTCACTAACTGCCTCAACTTCGGCAACCCGCAGCGGCCCGAGATCATGGCGCAGTTCGTCGGTGCGCTCGAAGGCATGGGCGAAGCCTGCCGTGCGCTCGACTTCCCGATCGTGAGCGGCAACGTCTCCCTCTACAACGAGAGCAAGGCGACCGGCGGCGGATCGGCGATCCTGCCGACGCCAGCGATTGGCGGGGTGGGGCTGCTGGAGGATTGGCAGAAGAACGCGAGCGTCGGATTCAAGGTCGAGGGCGAGACGATAATCCTGCTTGGCCACTCAAAGGGCGAAGTCGGTCAATCCCTCTGGCTCGATGTGATCCATGGCCGCCGGGACGGATCGCCGCCCGCAGTTGACCTTCAGGTTGAGCGCCGTCTCGGCGAGTTGCTCCGCGACCTGATCGGCCGAAAATTGGTCAGCGCGGCGCACGACATTAGCGATGGCGGTGCCCTCGTCGCGATAGCCGAGATGGCCTTGGCCGGCTTGACCGGCGCGCGCATCTCACTGCCGAACGTGCCGAACCCCGCCGCCATTCTCTTCGGGGAAGATCAGGGCCGCGCGATCGTCACGACGACCGACCCGCAGGCAGTCATCGACGCTGCCACCGCGGCGAACCTTTTCGCGGCACCGATCGGCGAAACCGGTGGCGACAAGGTCGAGGGCCCGAGCTTCGCGGTTTCGCTGAGCGACCTCCGCGCAGCTCACGAGGGCTTCTTCCCGAAACTCATGGGCAGCGAGCTTACGCCCGAGTTCTGACGAAGCTACTTGCGAATAGTTCGCATTATCGACTATATCGATCTCCATGATCGTGTGCGTCTGCAATCGAATCACGGAGAGCGAGGTCCGCAGGGCCGCTCGCGCGGGCGCCTGCACGCCTGAGAAAGCCTATGCCTGCCACGGCTGCGAAGTGCAGTGCGGCTGCTGCCTCGATTATGCGCAGGAATTGATCGACGAAGAGACCGCATCGCGTCCTCAGCTCCGGCTCGTCACCTCCCGCGCGGCCTGACGCCTTCCTGCGACTGACTATCAGTCGCAAATTTTTCGCAGTTTTCCGCCAGTTTTCTGCTTTCCACCGTCCGCGAGGAGGAGTAGAGCCGCATCACGCGACGTGTGGAGGTGAGGATGAAGGGCGACCCCAAGGTCATCGAGTTGCTGAACGAGGCGCTCAAGGAAGAGCTCACCGCGATCAACCAGTACTGGCTGCACTACCGCATGCTCGACAATTGGGGCGTGAAAAAGCTCGCCGAGTACGAGCGCCACGAATTAATCGACGAGATGAAGCATGCGGACCGGCTTGCGGAGCGCATCCTGTTCCTCGACGGCCTGCCCAACTTCCAGGCGCTCGGCCGGCTCCGCATCGGCGAGAATGTCGAGGAGGTCCTCAAGGCCGACCTCGAGGCCGAACAGCAGGGCGCCAAGCTCTACCGTGAAGTGATCGCGCATGCCGAATTGGTCCGCGACTACGTGACCCGCGACCTCGCCCGCGAAATCCTCGCGGACGAAGAAAAGCACATCGACTTCATCGAGACCCAGTTCGAGATGATCGGTCGCATGGGGCTGCAAAATTACGTACAACTGCAATCCGAGCAGGCGGCAGAAGACTAAGCCCGCCGGTCGGGGGGCAAACGATGGCTACAATTCCCTCAAGCGAACAGTCGTCGAGGATCGTCACTCTCGACATCGTTCGCGGCATCGCCGTCATGGGCATCCTGGCGATGAATATGGTCGCCTTCTCCATGCCGATGCCGGCTTATGTGAACCCGCTCGCCTACGGCGCCGAAAGCGCGGCGGACATGGTCGCCTACGGCTTCAACTTCATCTTCGTCGACGGCAAGATGCGGGGCCTCTTCTCCTTTCTGTTCGGTGCGTCGATGCTGCTCGTGATCCAGCTTGCCGAACGCAAGGGTCAGTCCGCGCGCAGGGTGCACTTCAGCCGGCTGCTGTGGCTGCTGCTCTTCGGCCTGCTCCATTATTACCTGATCTGGTTCGGCGACATCCTGATCGGCTACGCGCTGATCGGGATGATCGCCTGGCTGTTCCGCAACAAGCCGGTGCGCAGCCTGGTCCGCTGGGGCATCGCTTTCGTCGCCGCCCAGTTCCTGTTGATGGCCGGGGTCTCGTTCGCGATGGCCGCCCTCGCCCAGCTGGTCTCGGTCCCCAATCCCAATCCAGACCATGTTGGGATGTGGCAGGAATTCACCCGGGAAATCGCGGTGCAGTCCCCGACCGCGCTGGCCGCCGATCTCGCGCTTCACCGCGGCTCCTGGTTCGGCCTTGTCGAGCATCAGCTCGGGCCGACGCGCCTGGTGATGCCCTTCCTCTTCACCATGGTGATGGGCTGGGAAACGCTCGGCTACATGCTGTTCGGCATGGCCGCGCTGAAGAGCGGCTTCCTCACTGGCGCGTGGGACTATGCCCGTTACCGCCGGGTAGCGCTCATCGGCCTTGGCATTGCTGTCCCGGCGTACGCATTGTTTCTTAGCCGCCTATTCGCCGAGAACTTTGCGATTGTCGCGCTCAACATTTGGGGAGTTGCGGCCACCGTTCCGTTCCGACCACTGATGATCCTGGCCTATGCCGCCATCATCATCATGGCGACACGCCCCGGCGGGTGGCTGGTGGACCGCATCGCGGCCGCCGGACGGGCCGCCTTCACCAACTATCTCGGGACCTCAATCCTGATGACCGGCCTGTTCTACGGCTGGGGGCTCGGCCTTTACGGCTCGCTAAGCCGTGCAGAGCTGTGGATCCCGATTATCCTCATGTGGGGATTGATGCTGGCCTGGTCGAAGCCATGGCTCGACCGCTTCGCCTACGGCCCGTTCGAGTGGCTCTGGCGGAGCCTGGCGCGCTGGAAAATTCAGCCGATGCGCAGGAGGCCGACGGCCATCGCCGCGGCTTAGGCCTAGATCCGGCCGAACCCCTGGTTGTTGACCTTGCGGCCGAAGCCGGTGCCGCCGGTCCGCGTCATCAGCGGATTGGTGGCCTTGTCGAACAGCTCGACGGTCTCGTTGAACAGCTTTCGCAGCTGGACAACCTCGGGCACGAGCTCGTCGGGAAAGCGTCGGCTCTCCACGCAGAAGCGCGCGGTTGATTTCGATCAGCTCGGCAACCTTCGCGAGCGGCTCCGCGCCGAGCTGGCGCGATTCACCCTTCAGCGTGTGCGCCGGCAGCACCAGCGCAGCCGCATTCTCGTCACGCATCGCCTGTTCGATTTGGGCGACAGACTTCAGTCCGTCCTCCTTGAAATAGGTCAGGATACGGATGAAGCCCGGCCCAAGCTCGGACCGGCTCTTCTCGAAATATGCCCAATCGACGATGTTCCGAGCCTCGTCGGCCACATCTTGCTCCTTTTGCGCCGGAATCCTCCGGCAGCGGTCCCACCCTGCGAAGGGGATAGGGCCGAAAGCGTAAAATTCTCCTTAGCGCTGATCGCAGGCGCGACCACGCCGCCTTATTGTCGTTTTTGACTTCCGCTCGCCCTCGGGTCGACGCATCATGCCTTCGAACGGAGATATCGGGGTAAACGGATGCTGACGACTTTCATGATCGCTGTCGCGGTGCTTGCACTGCTCTTCGTGATGATGGGCGTGAAGATCGTCCGTCAGGGCCACCGCTACACGATCGAACATTTCGGCCGCTTCGTCCGCGTGGCCGAGCCCGGCTTCAATTACGTGGTCCCGTTTTTCTATCGCGTCGGCCGCAAGATCAACATGATGGAGCAGGTGCTCGATATCCCCGGGCAGGAGATCATCACCAAGGACAACGCCATGGTCGCGGTCGACGGCGTGGTCTTCTTCCAGGTACTCGACCCCGCCAAGGCCGCTTACGAGGTGAGCGATCTCTACACGGCGATCATGGCGCTCTCGACGACCAATTTGCGCACCGTGATGGGGTCGATGGATCTCGACGAGACCCTCTCCAAGCGCGACGAGATCAACACTCGGCTGCTCTCCGTCGTCGACAATGCCACCGAGAATTGGGGCGTGAAGATCACCCGTGTCGAGCTGCGCGACATTCGCCCGCCGCAGGACATCGTCAACGCCATGACCCGGCAAATGAAGGCCGAGCGCGAAAAGCGCGCGGTCATCCTCGAAGCCGAAGGTTCGCGCCAATCGGCGATCCTTCGGGCGGAGGGTGAGAAGCAGTCTGCGATCCTGTCCGCCGAAGGCGCGCGAGAGGCCGCGTTTCGCGAGGCCGAAGCCCGCGAGCGTGCCGCGCAGGCGGAAGCGGCGGCCACAAAGGCCGTGAGCGACGCGATCGAGCAGGGCAGCGCTCAGGCGATCAACTATTTCATCGCCCAAAAATATGTGGAGGCGGTCACGGAGTTTGCACGCTCGCCCAACGCCAAGACGATCCTCTTCCCCGTCGAGGCCACCCAGCTCATCGGCACACTCGGCGGAATTGGTGAGCTGGCGAGGGAGGCAATCGGAGGCAGAGAGGCCCCGCCCGCACCAGCTAGGCCCCGGATGACACCCGGCGTCCCCGACACCAAGGCATGACCATGACGGAGATCGACCCGGCCTGGCTGTTCACGATCGGCGGCGTCATCCTGCTGATCGCCGAAATCATCGCCCCCGGCTTCTTCCTGTTGTTCGTTGGGGCCGCCGCGCTTGCGACGGGCGTGCTCGCCTTGTTGTTTGGCCTTGGCCTCGTCCCGCAGCTCGCGATCTTTGCGGTCCTTGCTTATTTGAGCGTCCACTTCGGCGGCCGCCGCTTCTACGCGGCACGGTACGACTACAGCTCGGATCCAGACCTGAATAACCCTACCGCGCGACTGCTCGGCCGCGTCGTGACGGTAGTGCAGCCTGTGGACTCCCACGGCGGCCGCGTGAAGCTCGGCGACAGCGAGTGGTCGGCACGCGGCGCGCCCGCCGCGGTCGGCGACCGCGTGCGCATCGTCGACATCGACGGCAACTGCCTCATGGTCGAACCCGAGCACCGCCTGCCCCCGCCCAGCGGAAGCTAATTCAACGCTACCGGTTCTTATCGAACGGGTTGGTGCGTCCGCGGAAATCGAGCCTTAGCGGGACCGGGCCGAGCTTCAGGTCGCGGCGCATGGCGTTGAGGAGGTAGCGCCGGTAGCTTTCCGGAAGCTCGTCCGTGCGATTACCGAACACGACGAACGTCGGTGGACGTGAAGTCACCTGAGTGATGTAGCGCAGCTTGATCCGCTGGCCTTTCGGGGCAGGTGGCGGGTTGGCGTCGACAGCATCCGCGAACCAGCGGTTGAGCTCCCCAGTCGGCACCCGGCGCGTCCATTGCTCGCGAAGATCGAACGCGACCTGGAGCACGGTGTCGATGCCCTTTCCGGTGATCGCCGAGACCGTCAGCAGCGGCACGTCGCGAAGCTGCGCCAGTCCTTCGGCCAGCGCGGCCTTGACCCCGTTGAACAGGGACGAGGCATTCTCCGCGACATCCCATTTGTTCAGCGCGATGATCAGGCCGCGGCCTTCCTCGATGACCTGCGAGGCAATCTTGAGGTCCTGCGCTTCGAGACCGCGCGTCGCGTCGAGCAGCAGGACGACGACCTCCGCATAGTCGATCGCGCGCTTGGTATCGGCCGCGGAAAGGCGCTCGAGCTTGTCCTCGACCTTGGCGCGCTTCCTGAGGCCGGCCGTGTCGACCAGCCGGACCGCGCGGCCATTCCACTCCCAGTCGAGGGAGATCGAATCGCGCGTGATGCCCGCTTCCGGCCCGGTGATCATCCGCTCTTCGCCGAGCATGCGGTTGACCAGCGTGGACTTGCCCGCGTTGGGCCGGCCGACGATTGCCAGGCTGAGCGTGCGTTCGCCGTCCTCGTCCGGCTCGGCTTCGACCTCTTCGCGCTCGACGTGCGACCGGAGCGCTGCGAACAGGTCCGCGACGCCCTCCCCATGCTCGGCGCTGATCGTGACCGGGTCGCCAAAGCCGAGCCGGTACGCTTCGTAGGCGCCGTCCTGCCCGACCCGACCCTCCGCCTTGTTGGCGACGACCACGACAGGCGTTGTTTCCGCGCGCAGCCAGCGGCCGATCTCTTCGTCCAGCGGTGTGACGCCTTCGCGCGCGTCGATCATGAAGAGCGCTGCGTCGGCCTCCCGCACGGCGGCTTCGGTTTGCTGCCGCATGCGGCCGGGCAAGGTTTGCGGGTCCTCATCCTCAAACCCGGCGGTGTCGATTACCCGGAAGTCGAGACCCAGAAGGTTGGCCTCCCCCTCGCGGCGATCGCGCGTGACTCCTGGCCGATCGTCGACCAGCGCGATGCGCTTGCCGACGAGACGGTTGAAAAGCGTCGATTTACCGACGTTGGGCCGGCCGACGATGGCGACGGTGGGTAAAGGCATCAGCCGCCGATAGCAGGGCGTTCCCCGTGCGGGGAGGCCCTAGCGATACGCGTGAAGCTGGCCGCGGTCGTCCAGGATGTAGAGAGTCGAATTGGCGACCACCGGCGGCAGGCTGATGCCGGTCCCGAGGTCGACCTGGCCCCGATAGGCGCCCGTCGCTGGATCAACGTAGATCAGCGCGCCCGTCGAGCCTGTCACGATCAGACGGCCGCCCGCGAGGACCGGTCCCGAATATTCGATCTCGCCCCTCTTGGACTTGGCCTTGAGGAACTCGGGCAGCTGGTTGATCCAGCGGATGTGCCCGTTCGAACGCGCGATGCACAGCAGCTTGGCGTCGTCAGTGATGACGTAGATCCAATCGCCGGCGATCCACGGGGTGTGGATTCCCGCGATGTTGAGCTCCCACAGGCGCTGACCGGTAATGAGATCGAGCGCGACCATCCGGCCGCCCTGGCCGACGGCAAACACTTGGCCATTGTCGATCACGGGATCGGCGTCGACGTCGGACAATGAGGCAACGCTGGTCCGGATGCTAGTCCGCTGCAGCGTGTCCTGCCATACTTGGCGGCCGTTCTCGTAGCGATAGGCATTGAGTTCGCCCGACGAAAAGCCGGCGACCACCGTGCCCTGCCCGATGGCGGGCGACGCCGAACCGAACACGCCCGCGACTTCGAGCGAGGCCGCCTGGTTCCAGTTGGTCGCGCCATTGGCCTGGCTCAGCGAGAAGATCTGGTTATCCTGGCTAATCACGTAGAGCGCGCCGCCGGCGACGGCCGGTGCGCCGCGCAGCGGGCCACCCGGCCGGACCTGCCACTCCATCGCGCCGGTGGTCGCGTTCAGGGACACGACATAGCCGAGGCCGTTGGTCGCGAAGACATGGCCGTTGTCGAACGCAATTCCGCCGCCATAGAGCGACGCGTCCGCACCGCGATCCGACGGGGTCTGAGCAGTCCACACCGCGGCGCCCGTCGACGCATTGAACGCCCGGACCGAGCCCATCGTGTCGATCGTGTAGACACGGCCGTTAGCCACAATCGGCGCAGACGCGAGACGTGCCGTCAGGCTGCTGCCGCGGCCAGCCTGCACGGAAAAGATCCGGGCGGCACCGCCCAGAGCCAGCTGGCCCATCGACTTAGAAGCGCTGCCTCCGGATTGTGTCCAATCCGCGTTGGTGACGGGCGCCGGTAGGTTCAGCGGCTGCGCGGCAATCGCCGGATCGACCTCGGCTCCGCTCTCGCTGCTCAGCACGGCAATCCGTTCACCGAGCACCGGCGTGGACGGCCCCTTGCCTTTGTTCAGGATGCCGCAGCCGCTCGCGGCGATCATTGCGGCCATCGTCACTGCTACACGAATACTTTTATGCTTGATCATTGTCGGTCCTACTGGGCCGGAGGGAAAGCGGAGGTGGCATCGACGCCGAGCGTGCCGGCAAGCTGGGCAGCACGGTCACGCATGGATTCCGGAACGCCTGTGTCTTTGGCCATGGCAGCGAACAGCTGTCCCGCCTGAGCGCGCTGCCCCTGCTTGAGATGCGCGATGGCGGTCATCTCGCCGGCGCTGCCGAACCACGGATTTCCGGGCTTCGCCAGCGGCTGAAGGCGCGTGATGACCTGCTGAGGCTGAAGGGAGTTGAACTCGAGCGCCGTCTGACGGATCAGACCAGCATCGCGATAGGGCGCCGGCAGCGAATGGTCTTCCGCAATCTCGCGATACTTGGCGATCGCGAGCTTCACGTCGTTCTGCTGGAGCGCCACCGCTGCCCTGGTGAAAAGCGCCGTCGCGCGAACCGCCTTGCTGCCGCTTCCCGAGATCTCGTCGAGTTGCTGCGGCGCGGCCGCCATATTTCCGGCGCCGATGTCCTTGAAGGTCTGGGCGAGCCTTTCGACCTGCTCTTGGGAACGTTGGTCCCGAACATGCTTCCAGTAGAGGAAGCCGCCGCTGATCGCGAGGAACAGCACCACGGCGACAGCGACCCATCCGCCGTAGCGCTTGCCGAATTCGTGCATGCGATCGCGACGCAGGTTCTCGTCGACCTCGCGCAGGAAGGTTTCATTATGTTCGGGGGGCTGCGCCAAACTTGTCCTCAGTCACGAGTGGATGAGTGTGCCGGGAGCTTCCTTCCCCGCAGATGCTGAATGGAAGCTGGCGCCGCATCGTCTAGCGGCTGAAGCAGAAAACGCAAAGAGGGCCGTTCGAAGGACGGCTTAGTGCTCGCGCCGTTCCTGGGCGCGCGATCGGAACCACATCATGGTTCCTTGACCCGATAGGTTTGATCAGCGGTCGGGAAGCTTCGTGAACGAACTTCCTCGGCGTAGGTGCGAGCGGCTTCCGCGATCCGCGACGCCAGATCGTCGTAGCGCTTCACGAAACGTGGCGTTCGCTCGAAGAGCCCGAGCATGTCGTCGGTCACCAGCACTTGGCCATCACATTGGTCGGAAGCTCCGATGCCGATGACGGGGATCGGAACCGCTTGCGCAACGCGGGTTGCGATCGGCTCCATGACGCCCTCGACCACGACGCAAAAGGCCCCAGCGTTCGCGACTGCCGTCGCGTCCTCCTCGATATGCTTGGCCTCGTCGCTGCTCTTTCCGCGTGCGCCATAGCCGCCGAGAACGTTCACGGCCTGCGGCGTCAGGCCCACGTGGCCAATTACCGGGATACCGCGCCGCGTCAGGAACTCGATGGTTGAGGCCATCGCCTCTCCGCCCTCGAGCTTGACCGCTGCGCAGCCCGTTTCCTTCATCAATCCGGAGGCGCTCGCGAACGCCTGCTCGGGCGATCCCTCGTAAGAGCCGAACGGCATGTCGACGGCGACCAGCGCATGCCAACTGCCGCGAACCACCGCGGCGCCATGCGCGCACATCATGTCCATGGTGACCGGGATGGTCGACGGCAGCCCGTAAATGACCTGCCCGAGGCTGTCTCCCACGAGCAGCATGTCGCAATGCGGATCGAGCAGCTGCGCCATGCGCATCGTGTAGGCGGTGAGCATGACGATCGGCTGCTCGGTCTTCCCGTCCACCTTTCGTGCTCGAATGGACGGCACGGTCATGCGCTTGCCCGGAACTGGCGTCGGCGTGGCCCGGCTGGTCGAGGTATCGATGGTGAACGTCGACATGGCGCGCGCTTCTAACGGCCTGGCGTTACCGCCGCCAGTGGGTTCGTTCCGCGTATGTAATCTCAGGAACTTTCAAGGATGTTCGAGCGTCGAACGGGCAAGTGCGCGGGGAACCGCGTGATTTGGAATTTTGGAGTTATTTCGATGAACGTCCGCCACTGGATTGGCGATGTCGGGCTTGCCGTCTTGCTTGCCCTGCCAACGGCCGCACTCGCCGCCCCCTCCGCGATCATTTGGCAGGCCCGATCGCCGGCCGCCGAAACTCCCGCGCCTTCGACGAAGGGAGCCGAGCACGCGTTGCTCCCGTCACGGTTCGACTTCCCCGACTAAGCGCTCAGCGGAGCCAGCCGCGTTGGCGTGAGTGCCGCGCGAACCAGAACACCGTCCATGTGAGCGCGGTTACGACCAGCGCAACGATGAGATCGTTCGCCGACATGCTGTCGCGCAGGGGCGCAACCAGCAGCAAACCTGCCAGCCAGACCAAGACTGCGAGCAGCGAGATAAGGAGCAGCCATTCGGCCGCCCTCCGCCGCATCACCAGCAGGATCGATCCGGCGAGGCCGACCCACACCGCAACCGCATAAGCCGCGGTGACCCACGCCGGCTCGGCTTCGTAGGCCGCCCGCTGATCGAGCGGCAGACCAGCGGGGTCCGCAAGCACGTGCATGAGGTAGCTGACGCACCCTAGCCCCATGAAAAGGAGCGAGCCCACAGCCGCGACGATGAACCAAGTTGCCACCGGCCTTCGATTGAACCTGTCGTCCATTGAGACCCCCTATTTATCCCCGGTCAAACGCTCTTCCCACTGCGCGCCTGCCGCGAGCGAGATGGAATCCAGCACTGCAGTGCTCTGGTCGCGAAGCATCGTGAAGGCGCGACGGATCGCGCAGGTCGCCTCGTCATGGCAGTCGCCACAGGGCGCGTAAAAATTCACGCTGGCGCAGGACACGAGCGCGATCGGCCCTTCCATCGACCGGACAATTTCACCGAACGAGATCTGCTCGGCGGGACGCGAAAGCTGGTAGCCACCCTTGGGTCCCCGCGCGCTTTTCACCAGTCCCGCTTTCTTGAGATCGAGCATGATGAGCTCGAGATATTTGGGCGGGACGCGCTGCGTCTCGGCGATACGGCCGAGCTGGACCGGCGCGCCGCCCTGCTCCTCCGCCAGGAAGAGCAAGGATCGCAAGGCGTAGCGGGTTTTCTGCGCGATCATCGGTGGTGCAAGCGTAGCGCCCCTCTCGCCCATCGCAAGAAGAACGGCATTGAGACCGAACTCACAAATGGCCGTGCTGCGACAGGACCCCATCGGCAATCGACAACAGGCGCATCCGAGGTGCCCTTCATTCGTTTGTTTGGTCGAGGCGAAAGCATGACCCATCGACTTCAGGAAGGAGCGTTTCATGGCACAACACGGATATCTGCACGACGAATATGATCAGGGCTGGGATCGCGGCGACGACCGGGAAAAAAGCGAGCGCGAGTGGCGCAGCACAAGCGGTCGGGATCGCGACTGGCACGAGCGCGATCGTGACCGCGACTTCATTTTCGGCAATCGGGATCGCGACCGGTTCGGGGATCGCGATCATGATCGCGGTTTCTTCTCCCGGATGGGCGATGAGGCCCGCTCGTGGCTCCGCGACGAAGGCGATCGGGGCAGCGATCACGGCGCTTGGGAAAATAATCGCGGCCGGCCGCAACGCGATCGCGGCATGAGCGGCCACCGACGTGAGCGTGGCTTCGGCGGATCGAACGAATGGCGCGAAGGGCGCAGCAGCTACAGCTCGCACCCTGACGATCATTACCGCAGCTGGCGCGACCGGCAGATGCAGTCGCTTGACCGCGACTATGAGGACTATTGCCGCGAACGCGAACAGCGGTTCCACCAGGACTTCGACTCCTGGCGTCAGAACCGGCAGCAGCAGGGCTCGATAGGCCAGCAACAGCAGGGCGGTTCGCCGGAACCGGTGATGGAGCTCAACAACCCGGCCGCCGAATCTGGTGAGACGCAGGGCTCCGGCACGAGCGCGACGGGCGCAGCCACGCTCGGAACCAACAATAGCGAGAACAGCACGACCGGCCGCGGCCGTCGCTAGCCGATCGCTCATGTGAGAGAGTACCGCCCGGCTTATCCCGGGCGGCACTTCCGCGTTGGGCTCAGCCTTCGATGACGACCTTCGAGCCGACCTTCGTCAGGCCATAGAGCTTTTCGGCGAACTTCATGGGCAAGCGGATGCAGCCGTGGCTCGCCGGAAAGCCGGGGTTCTTCCCGCCGTGGAAGGCAATCCCGTAACTATCGATCCGCTGCATGAAAGGCATCGGCGCATTCTCGTACTTCCTGGACCGATAGAAGCGGCGCTTCTCCAGCACCGACCAGAAGCCGAGCGGCGTGACCATGCCGCGCTTTGCGGTCGAGATCGTCGACGCTCCAACGAGCGTCTCGGCCCGATAGACGTAGGCCATCTGCGTCTGCAGATCGACGACGACCTTCGTGTCGCCCTCCGCGGGAATCGCGCTGGCGAGCAGATACTGGCCCGGCGCGAGGCCAACCTTGCGGAAGGTCGCGACCATGTCCTTGTGGGCCTGGGGCGCAGCACCTTGGGTCCACCGGTAAGGCACCGGCTGGGGACTGGCCACTCGTGTCGCCTGAGGGCGGGCGAAAAGGCGGAAGGGCTTTGCCGCAGAAGCCGCCGGGTAGGCCGCAAGTACGACGGCCGCGATCGCCATCAGGCTCGTGTATCTCATCCTTGTCACAAACGCTTTCAACCGATTGTCTCTCACTTCGCTTTGGTCGCGCGAAAACAAGCGGCGGACGCTTGACGAGTCAATGCGCCGGTAAACGCCAAGTTGCTGTTAACGTGAGCTCATCAGCTATCGATGCGGTGCGGCCCCAACGGCTTCGTCGAGCATTTCGAACAGGGTTTTCGAACCGTCGCCGAAGGCATGCGCGCGCCAGCCCGGAACTGCCAGCCGATCCAGCGCCATGAACATCGCAAACCCTTCAACTTGCGACCACCTTTTGCCCTTGGTGAAGGATGCCAGGACAACGCCCTTTGAAAGCTGCCCGCCCTTAGAATCGATGAGCCATGCATAACCCGCCCATTGCGCCGATCCCTCCATCGTCAGCCAGATATCTTCGGCCGCCGTCAGATATTCGTCCTTGCCAGTGAACCAGCGTTTCTGCCGATCTCGCATTTTGGTCAGCGCAGCTCCGGCTTTGTTGACGGCCTCAGCATCGTCGGTCGCACTTGCCGCCGCGATCCACAACGCTGTCTCCTCGGCAATCGACTTCGCGAAGGCCGGCTCGGATTCGAAGCGCTCCTGGATGCTGTCGTCGCTGAAATCCTCGGGTAAGCCGTAGGTCTTGGCGAGCTTTTCCATCCGCCGGCCGTAGGTCGGAATTTGCGCAACGTGCGTGCCCTCGTGGATCACGACGTGCGTCATCAGCGTCTCGAGCCGACCGAGGCCATTGTCGGACTTGTTCGCAGCATGCCACACGCTCGGCGTCGACATCACGAAGAAGTTCTTCCCTTCACCGCCCATTGCGAAGCTGGTGACGCCGGCCGGGATCTCGGCTCCGTTTGGAATGCGGATTTTCCCTGAATGTACGGCCGCGCTCCATCGCTGTGCGCCGCCGTTCATCGCAGTCCCGCTTATCACGACGCAGCGTGCATCGAAGAACACCGCCTCGATCGATTGGCCATGACCGATCCGCGTGATCCGCTCACTGGTGTCGTTCCACGCCGCGGCCGACTTATCGACCCAAGCCTGGTCCTCGCGCGAAAGAGAGCAAGGCGCGCTTGTCGGATTGGCGGTTGCCGCGCCGGAAATGACGGATAACGCTGCGAGCAGGGTGAAAGCCACGCGACCCTCCGATCATGCCACCTTCGCGTGGTCCGCTTGCGCACTGAAGCCGCTTTGCGACGAACGCCGCAAGAGACTTCGAATTCCCTTCCTCATTCCCACTCGATCGTGCCGGGCGGCTTCGACGTGTAGTCGTAGACGACGCGGTTGATTCCCTGCACCTCGTTGACGATGCGGGTCGCGACCCGGCTCAGGAACGCGGCGTCGAACGGATAGACGTCCGCGGTCATGCCATCGACGCTGGTGACCGCGCGCAGGCCGCAGACATAGTCGTAGGTCCGATAGTCGCCCATCACGCCGACGGTGCGCACGGGGAGCAGCACGGCAAAAGCCTGCCAGATCGCGTCGTAGAGGCCCGCGTTGCGGATTTCCTCGAGATAGATCGCGTCCGCCTTGCGCAGGATGTCGCATTTCTCGAGCGTGACTTCGCCGGGAATGCGGATGGCGAGGCCAGGGCCCGGGAACGGGTGGCGTCCGACGAACGCCTCGGGAAGGCCGAGCTCACGGCCCAACTCACGGACCTCGTCCTTGAACAGCTCGCGCAGCGGCTCGACCAGCTTCATGTTCATACGTTCGGGCAGGCCGCCGACATTGTGGTGGCTCTTGATCGTGACACTTGGTCCGCCAGTGAAGCTCACGCTCTCGATCACGTCGGGATAGAGCGTGCCCTGCGCCAGGAAGTCGGCGCCGCCGATCTTCTGCGCTTCGGCCTCGAACACGTTGATGAATTCGGCACCAATGAACTTGCGCTTGGCCTCGGGGTCCGTAACCGCCTCTAGACCGCCGAGGAAGTCGGCGCTCGCGTCCACATGGACGAGCGGAATATTGTAGCTGTTGCGGAACAGCGAGACGACCTGCTCCGCCTCTCCCGCCCGCATCAGGCCGTGATCGACGAACACGCAAGTCAGCTGCTCGCCGATCGCTTCGTGAATGAGGACCGCAGCGACCGCGCTGTCGACGCCGCCCGACAGGCCGCAGATCACGCGCCCCTGCCCGACCTGCTCGCGAATGTCCGCGATCTTCGCGTCGCGGAAGCCGGCCATAGTCCAGTCGCCGGCGCAGCCGCAGACGTGCCGGACGAAATTGGCGAGTAGCTTGCCGCCGTCGGGCGTGTGCACGACCTCGGGATGGAACATCAGGCTATAGCGTTTGGCGCCCTCGTTGGTCGCGATCGCGAACGGTGCGCCCTCCGACGCCGCGACCACCTCGAAGCCGGGCGCGAGCGTCTCGACGCGGTCGCCGTGGCTCATCCAGACCTGATGCTTCTCGCCGACGTTCCATAGCCCGTCGAACAGCGCCGAGGGCGCCACGATATCGATGAACGCGCGGCCGAATTCGCGCTGGTCCGACGCAACGACGTTGCCGCCGAGCTGCTGGTGCAGCGTCTGCTGTCCGTAGCAGATGCCGAGCAACGGCAGGCCGCTGTCGAATAGAATCTGCGGCGCGCGCGGGCTTTCGTCGTGCAACACGGACGACGGCCCGCCGGAGAAAATGACCCCCTTGGGCTGCAGCCGCTCGAAGGCTTCCTCGGCAGAGTTGAACGGCGCGATCTCGCAATAGACGCCGGCCTCGCGCACGCGGCGCGCGATCAGCTGCGTCACCTGGCTTCCGAAGTCGACGATGAGAATGGATTCGGTGGGCTGGACCGTCATGGCGGGCGGATAGGGAGCGCCGCCGCGCTAGTAAAGTTAAGCACTTGCTTAAGTGTCTTGACCGCAGATTACGAGAGATATACTTAAGCACATGCTTAACGATTCCCTAAAGCTCGACCGCGCCTTCCAGGCGCTGTCGGACCCGGTCCGCAGGGGGATGTTGTCACGCCTCTCGCGCGGCCCTGCCTCCGTCACCGAGCTCGCGGAGCCGTTCAGCATAAGCCTCCCGGCCGTCCTCCAGCACCTGAAGGCGCTGGAGGAGAGCGGGCTGGTCCAGTCCGAGAAGAAAGGACGAGTGCGTACCGTGCGGTTGGAGCCGAAGACGCTTTCCACCGCCGAATCCTGGATCGCCGATCGGCGCACCGAATGGGAAGCGCAGCTCGACCGGTTCGAGAACTATGTTCGAACCTTGAAGAATAACGGAGACAGTAATGGCTGACGGAAACGACCTCGTCCTCGAACGCACCATCGACGCACCCGTCGATCTGGTCTGGGAAGCCTATACCCAGCCCGAGCATCTCAAGCGCTGGTTCGCCCCGCGGCCGTACGAAATCACCGAGTGCGAGCTGGACCTGCGCCCCGGCGGGATATTCCGCATCCGCATGATTGGGCCGGGCGGCTTCGACACGGGCCATGGCGTGCCGGGCTGCGTGCTCGAGGTGGTGGAACGCGAGAAGTTCGTTTGGACGAGCGCGCTCGGGCCGGAATATCGCCCGAACGAGATGGGCGCAGGCTGCGAATTTTTCCCGTTTACCGCGATCGTCACCTTCGCCGACGCCGGCAACGGCAAGACGGCCTACAAGGCGATTGCGATGCACAAGGACGCCGCGGACCGCGGCACGCACGAAAAGATGGGCTTCCAAGACGGCTGGGGCACCGTCGCCACCCAGCTCGAGGAATTTGCGCAGGGCCTCAGCGTTCGCGCCTGACGCCCCGTTCAATGCGATAACGATCATCGCTCAGACTTCCCAAGTTCGAGCGGACGGATCCTTCGTGATCCAGTGTCAGGCTACGCACCGCCTGCACCTTGGATGAGGTCCATAAAATTCCGCGCTGCCTCACGTTCGGCCTCGGCCTGAAATACGACATCCAGATCAGGGGCCGATCCGAGGATATGCAGCAACGCCCAGAGCGCGAACCGCTCACCACGGTCCTTGGTGAGACCAAGGTCGACCTTCATGTGTTCGATCCCGGCGTTGAGCGCTTCGGGCGGGACTGCTGCCAGATTTGAAACGCCGAAGTAGCGGCGGATCTGATCATCGAGATTCATCGATGTCATCTGATCCATGAAAATCGGCGCGGCAAGTCCGCCGGGCACTACGAGCTTTTCGGACGCCGCGGTTTCTTCTTGGGGCGCGGCTTTTCGTGCGCGAGTTCGGGGCGGTAGGTCGATTTTGTCTCGCGCGGCTGGGCCAACTCAATCACCAGACCTTGGTCTTCCGGCGCGATGGTGGCGCGCCGCAGCGCCTTGATGAAGCCGGGTGTGGCCCGCTCGCTAACCTGGAAAAAGCTCTCGTTGGCAGCGAGCCGGATGGCGCCGATCTCGGTTCGCGTCACATGACCGTAACGGCAGATCAGCGGGAGCAGCCAGCGCGGGTCGGCGTTATGGCGACGCCCCGCGTTGAGGCGGAACCAGCTCGCGCCTTCGAACCCGGGACGCGGACCGCCTTCGGTGCCGCGCTCGTCTCGCCGGCCGGAAGCCAGAATGTCCTCGGGAGCCGGCATGTCCGTCCGCAGCGATCGGATCAGCGCCGCTGCAATCGCGTCCGGCGCCAGCTGTTCCATCAACTGCGCGGCAAGCTCGCGATCCTCATCTTCCAGCTCGATTGGCGCGGAGAGCGTGGTCAAAAGCCGCTCGCGATCCTTAGCGCGAATTTCAGTGGCCGAAGGGACGGAGATCCATTCCGCGTCGATGCGAGCGCCCCGCAGCATGCCTTCGACCCTCTTCCGGCGCTGGAAGGGGACGATCAGAATCGCAGTGCCCTTTCGTCCCGCGCGGCCGGTGCGTCCCGACCGATGCTGAAGCGCTTCGGCATCTCGCGGAAGCTCCACGTGAATGACGAGCGAGACCGAGGGCAAGTCGATTCCGCGCGCGGCTACGTCGGTCGCCACGCACACTCGGGCGCGCTGGTCGCGCAATGCCTGGATCGCCTGATTGCGCTCGTTCTGGCTGTGCTCCCCGGAAAGGGCAACGGCATGAAAGCCCCGCTCGGACAGGCTGGCGTACAGGCGCCGGACCGCGTCGCGCGTGGCGCAGAACAGAATTGCGGTCTCCGCCTCATGGAAGCGAAGCAGATTGACGACCGCGTGCTCGATGTCCGTCGGGGACACGGCAACCGCCTGGTAGGCAATGTCCTGATGCCCCTGCTGGTCGCCGAGCGTCTCGATGCGAAGGGCGTCTTTCTGGTACCTTTTGGCCAGCGAGACGATCGGCCGCGGCATGGTCGCGGAAAAGAGCAACGTTCGACGGGTTGGGGGTGTGGCATCGAGGATTTCTTCGAGCTCATCGCGAAAGCCCATGTCGAGCATCTCGTCGGCTTCATCGAGCACCGCGGCGCGCAAGGACGAGAGGTCGAGCGCGCCCCGTTCGAGGTGATCCCGCAACCGACCGGGCGTACCGACGACGATGTGCGCGCCACCTGAGAGGGCGCGGCGTTCCTTCATCGGATCCATGCCCCCGACACAGGTGACAACACGTGCGCCCGCGTTGGCGTACAGCCACTGGAGCTCCTTGCTGACCTGGATGGCGAGTTCGCGCGTCGGGGTGATGACGAGCGCGAGAGGGGCTCTCGCCACCGGCGCGGTCTCGCCTTCCAGAACTGCGGACGCGATCGCCAGCCCGAAGGCCACCGTTTTGCCGGATCCGGTCTTGGCGGAAACGATCAGGTCGCGGCCATGCGCCTCTTCGGCGATGACCGCCGACTGGACCGGAGTCAGCTGCGTGTACTGACGAGCTTCGAGCGCCTGCGCCAGGGCAGGATGTAGGTGCGGATGGGGCATGGCGGCGCCGTACGCGACCGGCGCCAAAGCTGATACCCCCGTGCCAGGCGAAAGCTACGCCAATGTTTGCTTTGGGTGGAAAGCGGGCGTCAGTGCGCGTGAGGCGACAATTAGGGCGCGAATGGGAGCCACTTGAGGTCCTCTGTCACTGCCATGACGCCGATAGTCCTATGCTGAGCGTCCGCGAATTATTGCCGACGAACTTCCAGCGATCTGAATTAATATAGCTGACCCTGACTCCCAGGGAACGAGAGACCGGGAAGCCGGCGCTAATTGCCCAGCTTGTGTCTTTCTTGCGGTCGTCGTTGGGGACGGCATTGATTTCGGTTTGGCCGCCGACGCCGACGCCGGCGCTCACGGAAGCCCAAATGCCGGAATTGAAAGTGTAAATGGCAGTGCCGTCGAGCGTGTAGAACGGGTCCTGCGCAAGCCGGTTGTCGTTAAAGAACGACTTATTGTCGGTGTAAAACCAGGCCATGCCGGTGATTTCAAAGATCCAGTTGCGGCGTCGATGCTGCACGCCCAGCTGCGGCCGGATCATGAACCGGTTATTGCCGAGGTTGATCAGCTTGTCGTCGAAATATTCCCCGGTTGGCGCCTGCAACAAAATCGCCGCACCGACGATCGTCTCAGTCTCGTTCGCGGCGCGGTAGGCTGCATATTCCTTGCCGGTCAGCGGCGGCGCACCGATCAGATTGATCGCCAGCCGCGCGATCGTATCGGCCAAGCCGTCGCGTTCGACCGACGTTGGAACTCCATTGACGAGGCCATCCCAACGGCCGGCTTGCCAAGCCTGCCTGACCTCGATGCGCGCCGATTTGCCGAATAGCTCGAAACTTCGGACATAGCCGACGACCGCAGTGTCCATCTCTACCGTCGCGTCTTCGATGCCAAGCGTCGGATCAAAGGCAATGTCACCCTTCGTGTGCGCATAGGAGAGATTGGCAAAATTCTGTCCAATAGGCAGTTGGCTCCAGCGGCGCGGCTCTAGTTCCTGCGCGAACGCCGGTGGACAGGAGAGCAGCGACGCTGCTCCCCAAAGACTGGCAAGGAAGCCGATGTGACGTGGGGCTCTCGACAATCCCCCCAAAATTTTCGCGCCTCTCAAATGCGGCAACGTCATAACTGGAACGAGGCCCTTTGCCCCGCAGCCTCGCCGACCGCTTGTGTCGATTGAATAGCTGCCCCACGCATGTCCGCAATGGGTGGAAAGCGGACATTTACGCAACGCTAACGCGCCCTCGGCAATGGACTTGCCCAAACTGACGACGAGGTTCCGCATGCAATTTCCCGATGACGACAACGGCGACGTGTTAAGCCGGATGGTCGCCTCTGGTTTCGATTTCGGTAGAGCCCGTGACGTCGATTTCTTCGCTGTCTTTCGCGTGAAAGAGGATGCCGCGCACGTTGCCAAGCAGCTTGTGGAAGCCGACCGTTCAGAAAAATCCTTGGCCGCAGTGACGACCGACACGCATCAAAGCGGCGAGACCGAGCTGAAAGTCGTCAGGAAGATGCTCGTAACCCATGACAATATCACCAAATTCGAGCGCCTTCTTGGTGAACTATGCGCCAAGCACGGCGGAGCGATGGACGGCTGGGGTGTGATGCAGGATTTGGACGAAGGCGATGCGTCCGGTCCCAACGAAAGTCACGCTGCGCCGCGGCACGGCACGATGGATACCCGGTTGAACTCGCCGGGTGACGGGCTTGACGAGGCCGAACGAAACTTCGTCGATGGCATCAGGCAGCATGGCTGGATGCAGACCCACGCGCTTGATGAGGACGACAAGCCCGGCTTTTCATTTACAACCGGGTTTGAGGTCAGCATCGGCCATCCTGAAATCCTTACCTTCAAAATCGACAAGCAGGTCGCGAACGAAATTTTCTGGGTGCTCTACCGCTGTGCCCAGAACGGCAAGCCGGTCCCACGCGCCCGTCGTACGGGCGGGATCCTACCCACTGATGACGCGTATGTTTTTCCGGTCGCACGACGACACTACGCCCGATATCTCGGGTGGAGCCGTTGGTTTTATCGCGGCGACGACTTCGAATGTCTCCAGCTCGTGTGGCCGGATGAAGCTGGCATTTTTCCCTGGGAGGACGGCTTCGACACCAAACACGCCAACGCCCAGATCGACCTTACCGATCGGGGCTGGGCCGCAGAAGTGGCCGGGTAAGCAGGGCAGGTCCAGCGTTCGGCTAATCAATCGCTCCTCGGAAATTTGCGGCATTAATTCCGCGGATAGTGTCTGCTTTGGGTCGAACCGGGGGCTGAACCGCCGAGATCGCCGACGAGAGCTTGGGCATTTTATCAGGCGAAAAGTGAGGGTGGCGTGAGCAAGGACTGGGATTACTATCTGTGCCGGCTGGGCGACGATTTGGCTTCGATTTATCTGGATCTCGGAATCGCTGACGAAGCGCCGGTTCCGGCCTCTCCCAATATGGTCTCGCTGTCCGTTGCGATGCTGCGCCCCGCGAGGATGGAATGTCGAGCCAGGAGGAGTTGACGACCTCATCGCCCTTGAGGACGATCTGGTCGCGCGGCTCCATGGCGATGGGGCGATCTACGTCGGCCGGATCACGGCGCGGGGCGCCAGGGTTTTCTATTTCTACTGCGCTGAGCCGGAGTTATTCACCCTCGCCGCAAAGACCGCGATGGTGCGGCCACGCGGAATATAACCATGAGGCCCGTGCCCAGGCCGATCCCCATTGGTCGGCCTATTTCGACTTCCTCTATCCGAAACCCCAGGTCTACCAGCGTATCCGCAATCGCCGGCTGGACTGAACCTAATGTCTGCAATGGGTCGAAAGCAGACATTCGAACACCCCTCGCTCAAAAGAAATGCGCCGGACTCTCGCGAGCCCGGCGCATCTTCGTGACTGAAGTCAGATTGTCCTAGTAGCGGCGGTAGCCGTACTGGGAATAATCGTTGCCATACGGCGTGTAACCGCCGGTGTAGCCGTTGTTGTAGGCATTGTTGCGCTGCGCGCGGTTGATATCGATGTCGGCGATGAAACCGCGATAATCCGTCTTGCAGCGCCAGGTCAGGTCGACCGGAGCCTGAGCGGCATAGCCATTGTAGCCCGCATACTGACCGCTCGTCGCGACGCCGCGGACCGTGAGGCCGTTGGAGCGCGGCTCCACGCGGCTGATGCCGAGAACGCGGCCACCGGCGTAACCGTAGGCCCGGTTATTGGCATAGCCGTTGTAGCCGTTGTAGCCGTTGTAGCCGCCGCTCAGGCGCTGCTGCACGGCAGCGGCACACTGATTGACGATCGTTTGCTGGTTGTACTGGTTTTGGCCGTAGCCATTGTTGTAGCCGTTACCCCCGTAGCCTCCGCCGAGCACTTGGCTGATCACCTGGCCGACGACGTTGGCGCCGCCCCCATAGCCGTAGCCCGGGTAATATTGCGCGGATGCGGGCGCCGCACTCACGAGCGCGGCAGCAGCAACGCCGCCCGCCAAGATCATCGTCACTGCTTTCATGTCCGTCTCCTGTTCCCTACCGCCGCAGAACGCACGGCGATCAATATGGGCGGTTTATCGTTACGGGACTGCATCGCCCCTGAACGGCAGTGTCGGCAATTGTTAAGCAACAGCATCACAGCTCGTCGGCCGTCGACCTGGGCAGCTGATTCCGCTGAGCGCGGTCGGAGTTGGTGCTGTGGGTAAATCCGGGATTATCCCGAAAACCGGCGTTGTTTCCGAAGGTTAAGTTCATTAATCCCAGTTGGGTTAACCCTTTACAAACGGTTCGCCCATGTGTCATTCCGGCACAATTGGGGCGACCGCTTGCACCTATTTGCGGCTGCCGAAGTCCGAGTCGTTGCCTTGCGTACGACAGGCCGATCCTTTCGGACTGGTACGACGCCAGCTGTAATCCAGACGTCGCGGCGGTTCTCAAGTGACCTGACCTGCCAGACCCTTTTTCATGATGGGGCGACTGAGCATGACACATGGTCCGTAACGCGACGCCGACGACGTAATCGATCTTTTGAAAGCTCGTTGAACCCCGCCGCAACGGCCTGACCGCTGCGTCAATGAGCATGTCTGTCTCCAATTCAGGAGAGACGCATGGCGGTGGAGCAACGTCCTGGCAGCACGCAACGGCCCGAGCGGGCGACTGAGGCGTGCCGTCGACGTCTGGGGACGAAACCGCAATTTCGAATTCCAAGAGTCACGAACGCGAGGCGGCGGCACGCGGGGTGCCGCCGTCTCGCAACCCTTTTCCCCCGAACACGGCTGCCCGCTTCGGTGGGCAACCAATAACCACGGAGACTTCGACATGGCGCTCGATATTCTCGCACAAGACCTGATCGTCGATGAGACCCCCGGTCTTCAGGATGATGATTTTTCCGTTTCGAACAGCACCGTAACCTACCTGCTCAGCCTCGACGATCCAGGCGGACTGAGCTCGCCACAGGTCGCCTTCCAGTCCAATTTCGTGGTTGCCTCGGCGAGCGCAGGGGAAAGCATCAGCGCAGTGACTCTCACCCAGAATGCCTCTGGAACGCCGTTCTCCACCACCGTGGGCGTGAACAGCGGCATTCGAACGGTCGATGGCAACTATGTCTGGCTGTTTCGGGACGCAGACCCAACCCATGCAAACGTCGTAATCGGCGTCATCGGTACGTCCGACCCGGCCGTTGCGCCTGCCGCGACGGGAGATCTCGCCTTCTCCATGGCACTGGTGGGCACCAGCGCCACCAACTACGACCTGTATACGGTTGAGTATGTGCCGTTACTTCACCCGGATGCGACCAACCCGGATGACCAGATCGACTTGACCAACAAGGTCTACGCCTCTGTTTCCGGGACCACGACCGTCGGCTTCTCCGGCGCGAACGCCGCGTCCGGTAATCCAGACTTCTACATCATCAATTCGCCCACCGACGCGACCAAGCAGATCCTGGTCATCGGTCAGGCCGGCGGCACCGCCAATGTGAGCACACAGGGCTTCGGCATTGCTAACCAGAGCATCAATCCGACCGAAACGCTCCAGGTCGATTTCGTGACCGGCGGCACCCTAGCCTCAGGCAGTGCCTCGCAGATCGCGTACGGCAGCCATATCGAAACCATCTCCCAGGCCGGGTTCACGATCAACCAGATCACGCCTTCCGCTCCGAACAACCGGGTGGACATCATCATCACCGCTTTGAACGCCACGGGGAACCAGCAAGGCACGGACTTCTACGACGGAACCCCGGCCAGCGCCGTGGACATCACCAGCGTCAAATTGACGAGCGTAGCAGGAACGGGATCGGGATTTGCCTCGATCATCACTGCGGATGGCACGTATGCTACGGCGAGCGGTAACGTCACCATCACCGGGCTCACCGGCAACGGCAACGCCGTCACGATTACCGGGATCGATAATGTCACCGTGGTTGATTTCACCACCGCCGCTCCGATGGATCGGCTGCTGGTGACGGGAGTCGATGCGATCGAAGGGTGCGACATCACCGAGTTTCATTTCACTTCGACGACTCCCAACGCCTATACGGAACAGGTCGGCTCGTTCATCAACTTCGACGATGACGGGCCCGGGCTTCAGATTACTGCAGTGCCGGTTGTTGGCGCCGCCGAGGTGGTCGAAGCGAGCGGGGTAGCCGGGCAGAGCCAGGCGACGATCACGCCCCCGACCTTCACCACGAGCGGGGCCGACGGCACCTCGGCAAACGTAACTTACGCGCTCGCCTTGGCCGGCTCGACGGCGACTGGACTGCAAACGACGGTCGGCAACCATGCGATCACGCTTGTGGCCGACTTGGCCAGCCAGATCTCGGGCAAGTACGACAGCGACGGCAATGGCTCGATCGATACGACGGCGTTCACGGTGACGCTGTCCGGCACGACGGTGACGCTCACGTCGCTGGTTGCGCTCGAACACTCGAACGCGCCGCAAGGCGCGGGCGAGGACAACACGCTCGACCTCAACGGCCTCATCAACGTGGTGGCGACGGTTTCGGTCACGGACGGCGACAACGATCCCACGTCACAGGAAAGCACGAGTTTGGGACTATCGCTGGTCTTCGACGACACAGACCCCACGCTCTTGATCACGGCTGCGCCGGTGGTTGGCGCCGCGCAGGTAGTGGAGGGGAGCGGGGCTGGCGGTCAAAATCAGGTTTCGATCACGCCGCCGGCCTTCACGGCGAGCGCGGTCGATGGTTACACGACGGATGTGACCTATGCGCTTGCCTTGTCAGGCGCGGTGGTGACTGGGCTGCAGACGACCGAGGGTGGCTATGCGGCCACGCTGGTGGCTGACTCGGCCAACCAGATCTCGATCAGATTCGACAGCGACGGCGACAACATACTCGATTCCACGGCGCTGAGCTTGACGCTGTCTGGCACGAACGTGACGCTGACCTCCTTGGTCGCACTCGAGCATTCGAACACGCCGCAAGGTGCGGGCGAAGATAATACGCTCGACCTGGGCAGCCTGGTCAACGTGGTGGCCACGGTGACGGTGACGGACGGCGATAACGACGTCGTGTCGTCGCAGAGCTCCAGCGCGGGCTTGTCGCTGACGATTGACGACACCGATCCGACCCTCACGGTTCCGTTCGACGCCGACCCAGTTGCTCCGGGTGTTCAAACCCCCGAGACGCTGGGTAATGCTGTGGGGCAAACGGCCAGCGGTGCCTTTGGCTATGGCATGACGGACAGGCGCACCGCCGCAGATTATTTGAATGGCAGCTCTGATTTCGTCGATACCAACTCTAACCTGGCCGGTGTGCAAATCGGGCTGACCGGTACGGTTTCGAATGCGCAGAATCCGAACATCACCGATGCCGTGGCAACGCTCGCTTCAGAGAGCCTAACCTCGGCGACGTTCAACTTCTCGTTCCACTACGACAAGGACCCGATCACGGCTGGCGTGCAGGATTCTACTGCAGCCGGCACGCTTGTCTTCGACAAGGTTGCGGACACCTACACGCTCACGCTGACCGACGTAATCGACGGGTTCAGCTTTAACGTGCTCCATACCAACGAGCTGGTTGCCAAGCAGCCCACCGGCAACACGGGACACCCGTTGATCGTTGCGGAGCAACTGACGCCGAATGGCGATCCAGATCCCTTCTTTGTCCAATTTACCGGGAACTCGACCACACATCAGATCGGGTTCGGGTTCAACTCGACCGGCGACGGGGCGACTGTTGGTGACACCATTTTCAACAATGGCGGCGCCACCCACGACATGGTCACGAACACCCACGAGGACTGGGTCAGTGCCACTCAGTCGACGAATGGTGTCGCTGGAGACACGATCCAGAAAGGAGAACTGCTGACCCTGCGGTTCTTCGAAGAGAACATCCTCGGCGACGTAAGTCCGGGATCCCCTGGTGGCGGCACTGAGCGACTTGATCCGACAACGAGCGCGAGCGGCGTCGTTATCAAGTTCGACGGCATCGGCGCCTCTGAAGATCTCGTCCTGATCCTCGACCTGAAGGACGCGAACGGCAATGAAATAACGAGATCCATCAACGTCCAGAATTCGGACCTGATTAAGGGGAATGCCAACGTTCCTGCGCCGTACAACACCGAGTTCACGCTCGATAACAACGATGCCCTGCTGATCATCGAACAGAACGACTACACGGATGGTAACGAGACGTATCAGATCCAGGGTATCCAGATCATGCAGAGCGCCAATGGGTTGACGGGCAGCGCCATCGACCTGAACGGGGCGACCGGCGCCGGTGGCGACAGCAGCGCTACCAGTGGCCTGACTGCCTGGGACGCGACCGACAACGATGTTCTGAAGATCGTGGATATCGGCTTCGTGCAGCAGACGAGTGGAACAATCGGAGCCAGTCTCGACTTCGCGTTCGATATCACTGACGCTGACAATGATCCGCTTGGTCTTCAGCACATCAATGTGCAGGTCAGCGACTCGATTCATCTAAGTGCTCGACGGTGACAGAAGAAAGGGCCGCGGAGTCACCTCCGCGGCCCTGTTCTTATCCGTGAAGTCAGGAGGGTTAAGCCGCTTCGAGCTCGTCCTCGACCATCACCGGGCCGCTGTCCTGGCCCTTGGCGCTGACGTCGCGATCGACGAACTCGATGATCGAGATCGGCGCCGCGTCCGAGGTGCGGATGCCGGCCTTGACGATGCGGATGTACCCGCCGTTGCGGGCGGCGTAACGCGCAGCCAGCACGTCAAACAGCTTGGTCAGCTGCGCGTCGTCCATCAGGCGCGACTGGGCGAGACGGCGGTTCGACAGACCCCCGTGCTTCGCGAGCGTGACCAGCTTCTCGACATAGGGGCGAAGCTCCTTCGCCTTGGCCGTCGTCGTCGTGATCTGCTCGTGCTTGATGAGCGCGGCCGCCATGTTGCGGAACAGGGCTGCACGGTGGCTCGAGGTGCGCTGAAGCTTACGGCCGCCAACACGATGGCGCATAGGTCATTCCTTTCGTTCGTCAGGGGCCCGTGTGAGGTAACCCCGGCCACGCAATTCTCAGGGCGACTGCGCAAAGCCCAAATGACAACGGCGAGCCTGTCAGCCCGCCGGACGCGCACCCTCAAGCGGAAATGCGGCGATTCGTCAAGGTTCGTGCCGCCAGCCGCACTACGAGCGGCAGAAGGCCCCGGTGGCTGGAGTCATGATAGATCGACCCCGCCTCCAGCTCCTTGCACAGGCGCCGGTGCGCCTCGCCGAGCGCATGATACGGCAACCCGGCAGCAGGTGATGCAGCGCGTGGTAGCGCAGGCCGACCGGCGCCCAGAGCGCGGGCAAAGTGCCCGGCGGCGGCACGTTGACGCTGTCGAGATACTGGGCGGTGACGCTCATCGGCTCCCCCTCATTCTCCCAAAGATGCGCGACCAGCGTCCGCACCTGGTTGAGGAACATGACGCCAGCGGCGACGCCGAGGAAGATGAGGAAGTGGTGCAGCGGGATAACGCCGGCCGCGACCATTGCCAAAAGCGCGATCGCCCAGACGCTGCACGCGGCCTCCATCCACGCCCATTCGCGCGCGAATTCGCCTTCCGGCTTGGGACGCACGAACTTGGGATTGATCTGCAGCCCCGAATAGCGGCCGACCACGATGGCGCGCAGCTTCGGCGAAAGCATCGACAGCGGCGCCAGGATGCCGAAGCGGATCAGCATTCCGATCGGCGCAAGCGCGGCGGCAATCAGGAACACCGGCAACGTCCACGGCTTCATCAGCGCGAGCGGAAGATATTCGGGATCGTCGACCGTCCCGTAATAGCGCTTCGCGTGATGCTGGTTGTGGACGCCTTCGTACATGAAGCTCGGGACCATCAAAGGGACGCCGACGATCAGGTTCCAAACGAGCCGGAAACCCTTCACGGCACCCTTCTTGATGTGCGTCAGCTCATGAATGAACGAGCCCGCGCGATAGAGTCCGAGGACGGCGACGATCCCCGAAGCGATTGCCAGCCAAGTCGGGGTAAGGAACATCGCACCGAACAGCGCGGCATAACCGACCGCGGCAGAACCGATCATGTCGGCCCAGTAGATGCTCGCTTTCGGCACGTTGAGGTCGCGGGTCAGGTTCGCGGCAGCCTTGAGCATCGCCGCATCGTCCTTGATGCGCGCCGTCGCCGGCCGGAGTTCGGCCGCAGAGGTGCGATTGCGCTCGAGGGTCGCGGTCTGGTTCATAAGCCTTTGCGGAAGGACGCCGTTTATAAACAGATAGTGGCGGGACTTAGGCGTCTCAACCTTAACTGGCGCTGGGCGGAATCAGCCGCTAGCCCAGCGCGCGATGAGCAGCGCACCCGTAACGATCCGCCCGGTAGAGACCAAGGCCGACAGGAAGGCCTTCGTCGACTTGGTCTGGGAGGTCTACAAGGACGACCCCGCCTGGGTCCCGCCGCTCAAGGACGAGGTCCACGCTTTGATCACGCCGGGCAAGAACCCGTGGTTCGAGCACGCGCGCGCGCAGCTGTGGCTGGCAGAGCGGGGCGGCCGTGTCGTCGGCCGGATCAGCGCCCAGGTGGACGATCTCGTGCAGGATCATATGGGCGCCGGCACCGGCCAATGGGGCATGTACGAAGCGCTCGACGCGGAGGCTGCGTCCGCCCTGATCGCGACCGCGGAAGACTGGCTGCGCAAGCATGGGATGAAGAGTTCACTCGGGCCCGTCAGCCTGTCGATCTGGGACGAGCCGGGCCTCGAGATCGAGGGCTTCGCGGAACCGCCGACGGTCATGATGGGCCATCACCGCCCACAATATGAAGGCTGGGTCGAAGCGGCGGGCTACGGGAAAGCCAAGGACCTCCTCACCTACGAAGTCGACATCGAACATTGGTGGGACGAGAAGATCGCGCGCCTGATTGCAATGGGCGAAAAGAACAAGCGGCTGAAACTGCGCCAGGTCGACAAGTCGAAGTTCAACGAGGAAGCGCGCCTGATCCTCAACCTGCTCAACGACGCCTGGTCGGCCAATTGGGGCTTCGTCCCGCTGACCGAGTCCGAGATCGCTTATGCGGGCAAGAAGCTCAAGCCGATCATCTATAACGAGCTGGTGTGGATCGCTGTATATGACGGCGAGCCCGTCGCCTTCATGATCACGCTTCCCGACATCAACGAGCTGATCAAGGACCTCAACGGCGAGCTCTTCCCGTTCGGCTGGGCGAAGCTCCTGTGGCGCCTCAGGAGACCGCACACCCGCCGCGCCCGCGTGCCCCTGATGGGCGTCGCGAAGAAGCTGCACGGGTCACGCATGGCAAGCCAGCTCGCCTTCATGCTGATCGAGTTCACCCGCCGCGAGGTGGTCAGCAAGTTCGGCGTGAAGATCGGCGAGTTCGGCTGGATCCTCGAAGACAATAAGGGAATGCTGTCCATCGCCGAACTGCCCGGCGCCCGCATCAATCACCGCTACAGGATCTACGAGAAGTCGCTGTAGCTCACGGAGCGCGAGCCCGCGGCGAACGGCTTGGCCCGAGCGGCGCCTTACAAGTCGCACATTCACACATGATCGCGGCGGTCAAAAAAGTGAGGGCGGCAAAAGCCGCCCTCACCCTCACGCAAGTTACTGTGCAATCGTTAGCGACCGCGCTCCCCGCTGGTTGCCGGCGGCGGCGGAGCAGCAACCGGGCAAGCAGCGCCGGCCGCAACCACGGAGCCGTCCGGGCAGGTCGTCGTTGCCGGCGGCGGCGGCGGGGCCGCCGGGGCAACGTACGGAGCCGGCTCGGCACGACGCGGATCCATGTCAACCCGCGCGCCGATGCGGAAGTAACGGCCAACGAACAGGCGGTCCTGCCACGCCGCGTTGAACCCGTAGATGCCGTATGCCGCGTTCACATCGACGCCCGCCTTGCGGTCGAAGATGTTCAGGACGTCGCCGTAGACCGTCAGGAAGCTCAGCGGCTTGAACTCGGCGTGAGCGTCCAGCCAGAAGGTCGAAGGGCCGTAGCACTGCGCCGGATTGCCGTTCGGGAACGTCGCGAGCTGACCGTCGAGAGCGCTCTGGACGCAATCCCGGTAGGTTCCGCCCGAGTCGGTCGCCGTCGATGAGTAGCCGCTCGTGTAGTTGGCGGTCAGGGTGAAGTTGAACCGATCGCTGACGTCGAACGTGTTCTGCCAGGTGGCGCGCCATTTCGGAGCACCCGAGCAGGAGGTCCAGCCGCACGGACCCAGCGTCCCATCGTACCGCCAGACGGTGCCGTTGTCGTTCATCTGCTGCAGCTTCAGAAGGTACGAAGCCGTGAGCAGGCTGCGCAGACGGATGCCGTTGAACAGCGGCAGGCGGACATCGGCCGAGAAGTCGAGGCCTTTGCCGAGGAACGCATTGGCATTCTGGAACGGCGCCTGGATGAAGCCGAGAAGCGGCAACGCACCAGGGTTGAGCGGGTCCGGAGTTCCCGGGACGACCGTAAAGCCCGGAATATTCACCACTCCGTTGTTCGTGTAGTATGCATTGACGATCGCGGACGTCACGCTTGCCGGAACGATTAGGTCCTTGATCTTGGTGCGCCAGAAATCGACCGTGAACGTGAGGTTCCGGCGCGGCTGGAAGACCGCACCAAGGGTGTATCCCGTCGACTTCTCAGGCTTCAGGTTCGGGTTGCCCGAGGAGGTCAGACCGATCGAGTAGCCACCCGAATAATAGGACGGGTTTGATGCGTGCGCGGCGCAGAAGGCCGCGAACGTCGGGTTCGAGCAGTTGATGGTCGCGCCCGTGTAACCCGTGGCGGGCAACTGGAACGATTCGTTGAAGTTCGGCGCACGGAAACCCTTCGACACCGTACCACGGAGCTTCAGCTCCTGGATCACCCGCCACTCCGCTTCGAACTTCGGCGAGAACGCTTTCTGGCCGGTCGAATAATGGTCGTACGAGCCCGAAGCCTTGACCCGCAGCGTGTCCATGATCGGCGCCGCGATTTCGTAGGACAGCGACCAGATGTTGCGGCTGCCCTTCACACCGACCGCGTTGATCGTGAAATAACGCGCGTAGGGATTGGCGTCGTTCGGCGGGTTATTGCTCGGGTTGTTCAGCGACTCGTGGCGATACTGGCCGCCGACCGCGACATTCAGCATGCCCCCCGGAAGCTCGATGAGATCCTTTGAGAGGGCACCCTGGATCTGCCACATCTTCGAGGTCTTGGTCGAGCTTTGATCCGGGAACACTTGGTCGATTGCGGCTTGGCTGTTCGCGCTCTGGTCGACGAAATTGTACGTTCCCTGTGCAACTGCATCTAGCAGACCCTGCAGGTAAATGTAGTCGCGGTTCGTGACGTCCAGGTTCACGCGCGACGCGGTCGCACCGACGTTGTAGCTGAAGCCGTCACCGAAATCACCGTGCGCACCGATGGCAGCACGATAGGTCTTTGCGTCGGTGTAGGTCTTGATGCCCCGGTTCGGCAGCGCGGAAAGCAGCGCCAGCTGGCCATTGGCCGCGAACGGGTTGTTCGGGTTGAGCGTCGCCCCGGCGACCGGAGTGCCGTCGGGGTTGGTGCAACCGGTCGCGATCGCCGGACCGGAAATGTTGCCCGTGGCCGGATTGGTCCCGACGACCATATGCCCCTGCGGGCAGACGTAGACCGGGAGGAAGATACCGGAGATGCTTACGTTACGGCCGCCGGCCGCAGTCGCGTTGGTGAAATTGCGCGGCGTACCCTCGTTGAAGGTCTTCGTGTTGTAGAAGTTGAAGCTCGCGAAGATTTCATGGTCACCAAAGCGCTTAGTCCCGCGGATCGCGGCGCCCTTGCGGGTGATCGACGCGTTGTACATCTGGTACTGCTTCAGCAGGTCCTGCTGGCAGACAACGCCATCGGCCGGCGCACTTGCGGTCAACTGGGCAGGTGACAGCGTGAACGGCGTCGTGCCTTCCGCGTTACAACCCCCGAGATATTGGTACCGGCCCGCCGCAGTTCCGATACCACCCGGAGTTACGTTAGCCGGATCATAGGGACGCACGGCAACCGCGGCAGTCGCCTGGAAGCCGTTGTAAGTGCCACCATATTGGATGCCATTGCGGATGAAGTTGTTCAGACAGCCCTGCTCGGCCGTGCCGCAGATGCCGCTGAGATCGCCCGTGTTGAACGGATAGCCGCGATCGCGCGAGTAGAGCGAATCGTTGTCCTGCCACTCGAGGCCGGCGTAGATGTTCCAGCCGTCATCGGCGAGGCTGCCGAAGCCGTAAGCGAGGCTGGCGCGCTTTTCTTCGCCGTCACCGCGCTGCGAAATGCCGTAGGAAGCGTTCCCATGCAGGCCGCGCAGTTCGCTCTTGGTGATCACGTTGACCACGCCCGCGATGGCGTCCGAGCCGTAGGTTGCTGACGCGCCGTCGAGCAGGGTGTCGATGCGCGCGACGCTCCACGCCGGGATGGTGTTGATGTCCGTGATGTTACGCTGCGTATCGTCCGCCAGCGGGTAGACGGCCGAACGCATGCCGTCGAAGACCACCAGCGTATAGGCGTCGTTGAAACCGCGGAGCGACGGAGCGCTGGCGCCAGCCGTGAAGCCGAAGGCCGACCAGCTCGGGGGCACGGTGCCCGCGTTGTTCGCCGACAGCGTCTGAAGATATTCGGTGACCGTCGTGATACCGCGCTTCTGGATGTCGTCGGCCGTGACCGACACGACCGGAGATGCGGTCGCGGCGGCCGGGTTACGGGTGATCGTACCGGTGACGACGATCTCGCCGCCGCCCGGCTGAGCCGCAGTCGACGGCGGGGTCGGATCGACGGTCTGAGACTGCGTCTCGGCCTGCGAATTCGCGTCCTGCGACGTCGTGTCGCCCGGAGGCGGCGGAGTCGCCGTCTGCGCGAACGCAGGGCTGGCAACTGCAAACCCGGCGATCACCGTCGTCGCGAGCAGCGATGCCTTCAGATTAAACTTCGACATTTCATTCCCCCTCATGCGGGCGCTCACCCGAGCGCAAAAAAAAAGAGCAGACCCCAGTCCCGCCGGGAGCGCCCGGCACAGGTCGAATGCCGGTCTCGCCATTGTTTCGTTATGGTGACTAGGGAGGGCACGACGACCGGCGCAGCCCGTCCATCGAACAGTCGGCCATTGCTATGAGTGCGCGAATGCGGCGACGAATGGCGTAACACGCGGGGCGTCAGCGCGATCGGGGATGCGCCAGTCCCATGACTGTGCGGGCTACCCTAAGAGTGGCAGCACCGCACAGTCCGCGGGGTTAGTGGCGAAAGCCACCGCTGGAACAGGCGCCCCTGAGGGGATGTGCTCCAAAGCGTCTGTCCAGGAGCCGCAATTACTATGGCAGCTTTGCAACGCACCACCGCCTGGTCGACGAGCGTCGGCCAACGGACTTCGAGCGACGTGCCCAATCGACCAACGGCGCATTTGGCCGGTCGAGCGACCGCGGTCGACGCGGAGGAGCGGCCTTTAGCCCGCCTCCCGGTCGCCGGCGTCGACGATCTTGGCTAGTTCAGCTCGATCCACGTCGGCGCGTGGTCGCTCGCCTTTTCCTGGGCCCTCGCCCATTTGTCGACGCCTGCCCCCTGCAGGCGATCCGCGGCCTCAGGCGAGCAGAGCAGGTGGTCAAGGCGGAACCCGAGGTCGCGCTGCCAACAGCCGGCGGTGTAGTCCCAGAAGGTGTAGAGCTTGGGCTCGTCGGGATGGAAGGCGCGCAGGGCGTCGGTCCAGCCCTGGTTGACGATGCGGCGCCATAGCTGGCGAGCTTCGGGCTGCATGACCGCGTCCTTGGCGGTCGCGCCAACGGAGAAGACGTCGCGATCCTCGGGCACCACGTTCCAGTCGCCGCATAGGACGACGGGACGCTCGTCCTCGAGCAGTTCCACGGCATGCGCGAGGAGGCGGTCGAACCACCTCAACTTATAGTCGAACTTCTCGGTGCCAACCGGATTGCCATTCGGCAGGTACAGCGAACCAACGATGAAGCCCTTCGCCTCCGCTTCGATATAGCGGCTGTGCGTGTCGTCCGGGTCGCCGGGGAGGCCGACGCGGCGAAGCTCCGGCTGGTCGCCCTTCGACAAAATCGCGACCCCATTGAACCCCTTCTGGCCGTGCCACACGGCGCCGTAGCCCGCCGCCTCGATGTCGGCGATCGGCAGCGCCTCATCGGCGCACTTCAATTCCTGCAGGCAGGCAATGTCGGGCTGCTCGCGCTCAAGCCATTCGAGAAGGCGCGGCATGCGCGCGCGGATTCCGTTGAGATTGTAAGTCGCGAGCTTCATCCAGCCCGCCCTAACGGGTCAGAGCTAGACGGAGAAGCTGCTTCCGCAGCCGCAACCGGACTGGGCGTTGGGATTGGTCACCTTGAAGGCCGCGCCGCCAAGGTCTTCGACGAAATCCACTGCCGAACCACGCACAAGTTCAAGGCTCACCGGATCGACAACAAGCTGCACGCCATCGGTCTCGGCCACCGTGTCTTCGGCGTCCGCAGCGTCGGCAAGCTCAAACTTGTAGGTGAAGCCTGCGCAGCCGCCGCCATCCACAGCGAGCCGCAGGATGGCCGGCTTCGATTGGCGCTCGGCGATCCAGGCGACACGCTTGGCCGCACTATCGGTCAGTGAAATCTGGACGTCGCTCACAGGAGCGAGATAGGGAGCGCCGCCCCTGGCGGCAAGGAAGCTTACTTGCCGCCCGGTCCGCCGATCGCAACTGCGTCCATCGCGGCGCCATTGGCGCGGCGCTGCATCGCGACGACATAATCGGTCGACTTCATGAACGGGATCGGGTTCACGGCGCGGCCGTCGATGCGCACTTCATAGTGCAGGTGGCTGCCGGTCGAACGACCGGTCGAGCCCATGCGGCCGATGAGCTGCCCGCGCGTGATGTGATCGCCGGGGCTGACGAGGATGGCCGACAGGTGGCCGAAGCGGGTCGTGATGCCACGGCCATGATTCACTTCGATGAGGTTGCCGTAGCCGCCTGAGTTCCAGCCAGAGCGGAGAACCGTGCCGTCGGCAGTGGCATAGATCGGCGTGCCGCTCGGTCCAGCGAGGTCTATGCCGGGGTGCATGGCAGCCGAGCCCCGGAACGGATCGGAACGAACGCCGAAAGCGCTAGTGAAGGAGGCACCGGTCTTTACCGGCTTTTCCGACGGGATGGCGATCACGCCGTCCTGAAGCTGATCGAGCTTCTTCCAGCTGTTGAACAAGGCCTTGAAGGTGGTGTTGCCGACGCTCTCGAACGGACCGCCGACGCCTCGTGCGCCTTCGGCGGGAAGGCTGAGACCAAGCTTCTTGAGCTCGCCTGCGGTCACTTCGTAACGGACATCCAGCGCCTTGGCGACGAGGGCCGCCTGGGCAAGCTGTTGGGCTTCAACGCGGGCAAGCGGGCCGTCGGGGGCGAGGCGGCTGTCGGCTGCTGCAGCGGCAACGAGCTGGGGATCGATGCGCTGGCCGCTGAGCGCGGCTTCGATCAGCGCCTGGCGCTGCTCAATTTGGCGGGCGCGGGCTTCGGTAGCAGCCGATAGGCTGGCGAGGTCGCCCGACGAGCGGGTGAGAAGCTGAGCGGTGACGAAGCTCGCCCAGGCGACGAGGCCCAGGAGAACAACGAAGAGTAGAGCCTGAATGGGGGCAGACACACGGAAACGGCGCAACCTCGATCCGTCATGGACGAAGAGGTCGCGGTCGCGAAACAATGTCGTCGTCGCCGCCAGTACTTGGGTCATTTGTCCCGCTCCACAGTTCGCGCGCCATGCAGTTCGCTGCATGGCGATGCGAAATCCCAAAAATCAGGAGCTCCCCAGCCCCTCGCCAATGCACGGGAATGCCCAATCCCGTTTGGCAGGAGGAGACTGTGCGGAGAGGGTTAACGAATTCAACCTTTCGTTCCCTCATGCGGGACGAGTCGCGGCCCATCCACGGTGAACCGTTCAAAATCGCGATAATCCGCGGGTCGAAACGATAGTGAAATCAGGTTCTTGTGCACTGCAACAAAGTTTTCCACAGGGATTCGCGCCCTCAGGATTCGCCGCCCTTGCCCGTGCCGCAATGCGGCCTACAACCGTCCACGGGCCACGCCGTCCCAACGCGGCGCGTGCTCTCTGCGAGGAGAGTTATTGATGACTGAAGCTGCCGCTGCCGGCGCAGATCTGCGTCGTGCCGTCCCCCAATCCCGACCCGCTAGACCCTTCTTCTCGTCCGGCCCCTGCGCGAAGCCGCCGAGCTGGAGCCCCGAATTGCTGAGCAGCCGCGCGCTTGGCCGTTCGCATCGCGGCACAATCGGAAAGGCCGTCTTGGCCGAAGCGATCGATCGCACGCACGCCTTGCTGGAACTGCCCGCCGATTACCGGCTGGGGATCGTCCCCGCTTCCGATACGGGCGCGATGGAGATGGCGATCTGGTCGATGCTCGGCCCGCGCCCAGTGACCATGCTCGCCTGGGAGAGTTTCGGCGCCGGCTGGGTGACCGACGTCGCCAAGCAGCTCAAGCTGGATGCCGACGTCCGCACCGCCGATTACGGGCAGATCTGCAATCTTCGCGGCATCGATCCGGCGAGCGATGTGGTCTTCACCTGGAACGGCACGACCAGCGGCGTCCGCGTTCCCAACGCCGATTGGATCGCGGCGGACCGCACGGGTCTCACCATCTGCGACGCGACGTCCGCGGCCTTCGCTCAGGCCATCGACTGGGAAAAGATCGATGTCGCGACCTTCAGCTGGCAGAAGGCGCTCGGCGGTGAGGCCGCGCACGGGATGCTCGTGCTCTCCCCCCGCGCGGTCGAGCGGCTCGAGAGCGAGCCAGCGCCAAGGCCCCTGCCCAAGGTCTTCCGCCTCACCAAAGGCGGAAAGCTGATCGAAGGCATCTTCCGCGGCGAGACGATCAACACGCCCTCGATGCTGTGCGTCGAGGACTGGCTGCTCGCGATCGAATGGGCAGAGCGGATAGGCGGGCTGAAAGCACTCATTGCCCGGGCCGACGCGAACGCCGCGGAGCTGGATCGCTGGGTGCAGGACGCCGGGTGGATCGAGCATCTCGCCACCGACTCGGCGATCCGCTCCAACACGTCGGTCTGCCTCCAGTTCGCGGACCGCTCCGACGTCGAGGCCAACGAGGCGCGTCAAAAGGCGATGGCTAAGCTCCTGGAGCAGGAGGACGCAGCCTATGACGTCGGCGCTTACCGCGATGCTCCGCCGGGCCTGCGCATCTGGTGCGGCGCTACGGTCGAAACCGCGGACATCGAGGCGCTCGGACCATGGCTCGACTGGGCTTGGGAGGCGACGGCGTGAGCTCCGCCGTGAAGGTCCTCATCGCCGACAAGATGGACCCCAAAGCCGCCGCCATCTTCCGCGAGCGCGGCATCGAGGTCGACGAGAAGCCCGGACTCAACCCCGATGAACTTGCCGCGATCATCGGCGACTATGACGGTCTCGCCGTCCGAAGCTCGACACGGGTGAACGCCGCTGCAATGGACGCTGCCCTGCCCCGCCTGAAAGTGATCGGCCGCGCTGGGATTGGCGTCGACACGATCGACGTCCCGGCCGCTTCCGCGCGCGGCATTGTCGTCATGAACACGCCGTTCGGCAACTCGATCACGACCGCCGAGCACGCCATCGCCATGCTGTTCGCGCTGGCGCGCGAGATTCCGCAGGCAGATCAGTCCACCCAGGCCGGTAAGTGGGAGAAGAACCGCTTCGTCGGCGTGGAACTCGCCGGCAAGACACTGGGCCTTATCGGCTGCGGCAATATCGGATCGATCGTCGCCGATCGGGCACACGGGTTGAAGATGAAGGTCGTCGCCTACGACCCGTTCCTGTCTCCGGAGCGCGCGATCGAGCTTGGAGTCGACAAGGCGGAGCTGGATGATGTCCTCGCCCGCGCCGACTTCATCACGCTGCACACGCCGCTCACCGACCAGACGCGCGGAATCCTCAGCCGCGAGGCGCTCGGGAAGGCCAAGCCGGGCGTGCGCATCGTGAATTGTGCGCGCGGCGGATTGATCGACGAAGCTGCGCTCAAGGACGCGCTCGAATCCGGCCAGGTCGCGGGCGCGGCGCTCGACGTCTTTTCGGAAGAACCGGCGAAGGCGAACCCGTTGTTCGGGACGCGCGGCCTGATCTGCACGCCGCATCTCGGTGCGTCGACCAACGAAGCGCAGGTGAACGTCGCCATCCAGGTCGCCGAGCAGATGAGCGATTTCCTGCTCCTCGGCGGAATTACCAACGCGGTGAACGTCCCGTCCCTGTCCGCGGAAGAAGCGCCCCGGCTCAAGCCTTACATGGGCCTGGCGGAGAAGCTGGGCCGGCTCATCGGCCAGATCGCCGGTACCGAGATCCGCTCGATCGACGTCGAGGTCGAGGGCGCGGCCGCCGAACTTAACATCAAGCCGATCACCGGTGCCGTGCTGGCCGGCGTCATGCGTACCTGGTCGGACACGGTGAACATGGTCAACGCGCCGTTCCTGGCAAAGGAGCGGGGAATAGACATCCGCGAGATCCGCACCGAGCGCGAGGGCGACTATCACACATTGGTGGCGGTGACGGCCGGCACCGAGCATGGTCCGAAACGGGTCGAAGGCTCCTTATTCGGCAACCGCGCGCCCCGGCTCGTGTCGATTTTCGACATCCCGGTCGAGGCGGAGCTCACCGGGCAGATGATCTACATCGTCAACGACGACCAGCCCGGCTTCATCGGAGCGCTCGGGACCAGGCTGGGCGAGAACAGCATCAACATCGCGACATTCAATCTCGGCCGCCGGAAAGAAGGCGGCGAGGCGATCGCCCTCGTCGCCGTCGACGATCCAATCACGGCGGCCGTGTCCAGTGAGCTGCGCCAGATTCCCGGTGTTCGCGAGGTCGTTCCGCTCAGCTTCTGAAGCCGGGCAGCTCTGGCGGCCGTTTCCTATACGAAAAGGGCGCCCCTTTCGGAGCGCCCTTGGCCGACCCACCTGCGTGCGAGTGGGCCGAACTGGAAAGCTTAATTGGCGCTGTTGCCGTCGGCGTCAGCACCATTGCGAACTGCGTCGGCAGTGTTCTCGCCTTCGGCGCGAACCTGGTCAGCAGCGTTCTCTGTGTTCGCCTGCATCATATCGGTCGCGTTTTCCACATTCGCTTCCATGATGTCGGCGGTATTCTCGGCGTTCGCCTCGATGTTGTCGGCAGCCTGTTCGTTCGGGCTCTGATTGCAGGCCGCGAGGGCGCCGACGCCGAGGGCGATCGCAAGCACGGTGGTGGTCTTCATCTTTCACTCCCCTGTGGTGGTCTTCTTCGTCCGCACTGGGACGTAACGGAACTGCAATACGTCTGACTAGTCTTTTCTGTTCCGCCCCTTCAACAATTCATCGCTTTGACGGGCGGGCCCTCGGCCCGTAGGAGCCTCGCTGCCGCCATCGGACAGGGAAAAAACCGTGGGAAACGTGACCGTCATCGGCGCCCAGTGGGGTGACGAAGGCAAGGGCAAGATCGTCGACTGGCTCGCGAGCCGCGCCGACATGGTCGTTCGCTTCCAGGGCGGGCACAATGCCGGCCATACGCTCGTCGTCGGCGAGAAGACGTATAAATTGTCGCTGCTGCCGAGCGGGATCGTGCGCGGCACGCCCTCTGTCATCGGCAACGGCGTCGTCCTCGACCCCTGGGCGCTCAAAGCCGAGGTCGAGCGCATGCGCGACCTTGGCGTTACGGTCACGCCCGACATCCTGATGATCGCCGAGACCTGCCCGTTGATCCTTCCGATCCACCGCGATCTCGATGCGCTGCGCGAAGATGCGAGCGGCGCCGGCAAGATCGGGACCACCCGCCGGGGCATCGGCCCCGCTTACGAAGACAAGGTCGGCCGTCGCGCCATCCGCGTCTGCGATCTTGCCCAGCTCGACGACCTGGGACCGCTTCTCGACCGCCTGTGCGCGCACCATGACGCGCTGCGCGCGGGCTTCGGCGAACCGCCGGTCGACCGCGAGCGCCTAAAGAACGACCTCGCCGAAATTGCCGACTTCGTTCTGCAGTTCGCCAAGCCCGTGTGGCGCGACCTCGACGACGCGCGCTCGCGCGGCCGGCGTATCCTTTTCGAAGGCGCGCAGGGCGTGCTCCTCGACGTCGACCACGGCACCTATCCGTTCGTCACCTCGTCCAACACGGTGGCAGGCACGACCGGCTCCGGAACCGGCATGGGCCCCTCCGCAGCGGGCTTCGTGCTCGGCATTACTAAGGCCTACACGACACGAGTGGGCTCCGGTCCATTTCCGACCGAGCAGGACAATGAGGTCGGCCAGCAGCTCGGCGAGCGTGGCCACGAGTTCGGCACGGTCACGGGCCGCCGCCGCCGTTGCGGCTGGTTCGACGCCGTGCTGGTCCGGCAGACCGTCGCTGTCAGCGGCGTCACCGGCATCGCACTGACGAAGCTCGATGTTCTCGACGGCTTCAAGACAGTGAAGATCTGCACCGGCTACACGATCGGCGGGAAACAGTTCGACTATCTTCCGCCGCATGCAGCAGATCAGATGCGTGTCGAGCCGGTCTACGAAGAAATCGAGGGGTGGCAAGGCTCGACACGGGGCGCGCGCAGCTGGGCGGACTTGCCTGCCGAGGCGATCAAATATGTCCGCCGCATCGAAGAATTGATCCGCTGCCCGGTCGCGCTGGTCAGCACCTCGCCGGAGCGCGACGACACGATCCTCGTGAGAGACCCATTCAGCGCCTGAGTGGTCGAGGGCATGTCCAGCGCTAGTGGCGGACCTCGAAGCCATCGAAGTCGCACGGGTCGACGTCCCAGGTCCTGACGTCCTCGACGCTGGCGGCGGGCGGGCCGTGCCGCAAATTCGCGAGCAGCTGTTCCACCGCGACGGGATCGCCTTCAATATGCGCCTCGACATGACCGTCGGGGCAATTGCGAACCCAGCCGGCGACGCCCAGGGTGTCCGCCTGCTCTCGCGTCCATGCGCGGAAGAATACGCCTTGCACGCGTCCAGTCACAGTGACGTGACGCGCGATCATCAGACCGTCGAGATGTCCGGCGCGTCCTCGGCCTTCATTCCGACGACGTTATACCCAGCATCGACGTGGTGAATCTCGCCCGTGACCCCGGATGCGAGATCGGACACGAGGTAAAGCCCCGCGCCGCCGACGTCCTCGATCGTGACGTTGCGCCTGAGCGGCGAATTATATTCATTCCACTTCATGATGTAGCGGAAGTCGCCGATGCCGCTCGCCGCAAGCGTCTTGATCGGACCGGCCGAGATGCCGTTTACGCGGATTCCTTCCGGCCCGAGGTCCATCGCGAGATATTTGACCGACGCTTCAAGCCCGGCCTTGGCCACGCCCATCACATTATAGTGCGGAATGACCTTCTCGGCACCGTAATAGGTGAGCGTCAGCAGCGACCCGCCGCTCGTCATCAGCGCCCGTGCGCGCTGCGCCACCGCTACGAAGCTGTAGACGGAGATGTTCATGGTCATCAGGAAATTGTCCATCGAGGTATCGACGAACTTTCCGCGCAGCTCATTCTTATCCGAATAGCCAATGGCGTGAACGACAAAGTCCAGCTTGTCCCACCGCTCCTTGAGCGCGTCGAACGTCTTGTCGAGCGCCTTCATGTCCGACACGTCACAATCCACGAGCAGGTCGGAACCAAGCTCCATCGCCAGCGGGCGGACGCGCTTTTCGAGCGCCTCGCCCTGGTAGGAAAAGGCCAGCTCTCCACCCTGGTCGGCGACCGCACGCGCGATCCCCCATGCGAGCGACCGGTCGTTGGCGAGCCCCATGATCAGCCCGCGCTTCCCCTGCATCAGTCCAGTCAAAGTTGCGGCCCCTCTTTTTGCAACACCGGTTCGACGTCCTCGCCGGGCTGCGGCTCCTCGACTTGAAGTTCGTCGGTGTACGGCCCGGTATAGATTTCGCCCTTTAGCGCGGTGGCGCCGCTTTCTGCCAGCGCCGCGTTCAGCTCCGCGCCGACCACCACGCCAAGACCGACGACGAAGAAGAAGATGAGAGCGATCATCACGCCGGCCAGGCTGCCGTAGGTCAGACTGTATCCGCCAAGCAGGCTCAGTACGAGCGGCAGGAGCTCGACCGTGGCGAGCCACCACCCGGTGATGAGCAGCGCGCCCGGCCATTTGTGACAGCCACGCTTGCGGTATCGCGCCGGCGTGAGCACGAAGAACAAGACGTAAAAGGTGAAGAACAGCGTCGCCGCCGGCACCAGCCGATAGATTCCGAGCGTGGAGGCGAGTCCCTCCGCGAACGGGAACCACTCGGCGATGACATGGTGCGCAATGGTCAGCGCCGCGCTCGCGGCAAAGGCGACCATCAGCAGGATCACCGCGCCCAGGATGAGCAGCATCGACCCCAAGCGATATTCCCAGAACGGCGCGCAGAATTTCACCCCGTAACAGCGGCGCAGGATGTCGCGGATCGTCTCGATGAAGCTGGCCGCGGTCCATAGTCCGACGACCGCTCCGAACCACAGCAACGGCCCGGTGCGTGCCTGAAGTACCTCCTGGATCGGCGCGCGCAAGGTGTCCGCGACGTCCGGGGGCAACCTGCGGAGAACGTTGAAAACCGTGAGCTGCGCATCCTGGCTCTGGCCCAGCAGGTGCGCGATTGCGGCAGCGAGGATGAAGAAGGGAAACAGCGCGAGGATCGCGAGGTAGGCGAGATTTCCGGCATGAATGAAGCCGTCGTTATAGACGCCGATCGCGATCCGTTTGATCACTTCCCAAACCGTCACATGCGGCTTGAGCTTCTCCTCGACCTCCGTTCCGAAGGCCGCCCGCATGCTCGCCAGCCGCTTGCGCCTGGCCTCGGGCGATTGGGGAGAGAGGTCGCGCATTGACCGGCGCTAGAACTCCGAGCGACCCGCGGGGGTTCCCACCTCCGTTCCAGCCCTCCGCGAACTTCTGCAGCTCGGGGTCGCCTGATGGCACGTCTATTTCGACATTGATCAGCTGGTCGCCGCGCTTGCCGTCGCGACCGGTGAAGCCCCGCCCCTTGAGCCTCAGGACCTTACCCGACGTCGTACCCTGGGGGACCGTCAGCATGACCGGCCCTTCGGGCGTGGGCACCTTCACCTGCCCGCCTAGCACCGCTTCCTTCAGTGTCACCGGCAGGGCGAGGCGGATGTTCTGGCCGTCGCGGCGGAAGAAGCGGTGCGGCTCGATCTCGATCGTGACGATCGCGTCGCCGCGACCCGCGGCGCCCTCCTCGCCCTTTCCGGCGAGCCGGATCTTCGTTCCATCCTCGAGGCCCTGCGGCAATTTGAGGTCGATCGTCTTGCCGTCGGCAAGAGTGATCCTCTGCGGCTTCAGCGCGACCGCGTCCTCGAACGCGACCTTGAGCCGGTAGGCGACATCTGCGCCCTTTTGCGGAGCGCGCGCGCGCTGCCTGAAACCGCCGAAGCCTCCTCCGCCCGGTTGGCCGCGGCCCGTTGCAGCTCCGAACAGCCCTTCAAACAGGTCGCTGAGATCGGCGGTGTCGCCGCCGAAGTTGAAATTCTCGAACCCCGGGCCGCCGGGCTGTGCCCCTCCGGCCCCGCGTGAATAGCCGCCGAAGCCGCCGCCGAAGGGCATCTTCGGATTGCCTTCCTCGTCGATCTCGCCGCGATCGTACTGGGCGCGCTTATCCTTGTCGGACAGCAGGTCGTAGGCCTGGGTCACCTCGGCGAAACGCTTCGCGGCGTCCGGCTTATCCTTGTTCCTGTCCGGATGAAGCTGCTTCGCGAGGCTGCGATAGGCCTTCTTGATCTCGGCCTCGTTCGCGCCGCGCTTCAACCCCAAGCGTTGGTACAGGTCCAGAGCCATGTCTCTCCCATGCCGTACAGTTACACGGCTGACCAGATGGGTTGCCGTTCAGCCGGGGCCAAGCCTAAGGCGCGACCCAGGATGACAGACCCCTTTGCCCTGTTCGACGAGTGGCTCAGTGAAGCCCGGTCGTCGGAGATCAATGACCCGGAAGCGATGGCGTTCGCGACCGCCGATGCTTCGGGCCAGCCTTCGGTTCGAATGGTCCTTTTGAGGCATGCCGGCCCTGAGGGGTTCGGCTTCTTCACCAATCTCGACAGCCGCAAGGGCATCGAGCTTGCCGCCAACCCCCGCGGAGCTCTCGCGATCCATTGGAAGTCGCTGCGCCGCCAGGTCCGCGCGGAGGGACGCGTCGAGCAAGTAAGCGATGCGGTGGCCGATGAATATTTTGCCGGCCGGAGCCGCGATTCACGGATGGGCTCCTGGGCTTCGGACCAGTCGCGCCCGCTCGACAGCCGCGAGACCTTCGAGCGGCGCATCGAGGAAATGCGTTCACGCTTCGACGGCGAGGAGGTGCCACGTCCACCGCGCTGGTCGGGCTTCCGGCTGATCCCCGAGGCGATCGAATTCTGGAGCGACCGTCCGCACCGCCTCCACGAGCGCCGCCTCTTCACGCGCGACGGCGACCAGTGGCGCGAAGGGCTGCTCTACCCGTGACCAGGCAGATCGAGCTCGCAGGAGCGGTCCAGGCTCACGGCCCGCGCGGCGATGGCCAGCATCGCCATGGCGGTGACGCTGATCGCGCTCAAAGCCTATGCTTCGGTCGAGACCGGCTCGATGGCGATGCTCGGGTCGCTTGCAGACAGCGGCCTCGACCTGGTCGCCAGCCTGGTCGTGCTTCTGGGTGTCCGGATCGCCGCAGTCCCGGCGGACTACGACCATCGGTTCGGCCATGGAAAGGCTGAGGCGCTTGCGGCCCTCGCGCAAGTCGCGCTGATCACCGTCTCCGCCGCATTCATCGGCTTCCGCGCGGTGCAGCGCCTGCTCGCCGGTGCGCAGACCGCACAAGCCGAGCTGGGCATCGGCGTGTCGCTCGTCGCCATCGCGCTCACGGCCGCGCTGATCACCTATCAGCGCCACGTCGTTAGGCAGACCGGATCGCTCGCGATCGGCACCGACCGCCTGCATTATTCTTCCGATCTGCTGCTCAATGGCTCGGTCATCGTCGCGCTCGGCCTGGAGCAATTCGGAGGGCTGACGGGAGCCGACGCGGTCTTTGGGCTGCTCATCGCCCTGTGGCTGCTATGGGGTGCGTGGAGCGCGTCGAGCCATGCGCTGGACCAGCTGATGGACAAGGAATGGCCGGAGGATCTCCGCAAGCGCTTCCTCGCCGCGGCGAAGGAATATCCCGAGCTCGCCGGTTTGCACGATTTCCGCACGCGCAGCAGCGGCACGCATTATTTCGCCCAGTTCCACGTCTGGGTCCCCGCCGACTGGACGGTCCGCGAAGCGCATGACCGCCTCGACCACGCCGAACAGCAATTGCGCGAACGCTTTCCGGATACGGAGATCTTGATCCACGTCGATCCGGAGGGGCAGACGGACCGCGAAACTCTCCTTCCGCAAGCCATCACGGAGCAAGCGCATTGACGACGATCCCCTTCTTCCAGGTCGACGCGTTCGCCGAGCGTCCGCTCACCGGCAATCCGGCGGCGGTGATGCCGCTCGACCGTTGGCTCGACGACGCGACGATGCAGGCGATCGCCGCGGAGAATAATCTCAGCGAAACGGCCTTCACCGTCGCGAGCGCGCGCGACGATGCCGACTATGACCTGCGCTGGTTCACGCCCGCGGCGGAGGTCGACCTTTGCGGTCACGCGACCATCGCCGCCGGTCACGTCCTCATCCACAGCGAGCCAGTCCGCTTCTCGACCCGATCCGGCGTGCTCGTGGTCAGCGGCCGCGGCGACCTGCTCGAGCTCGACCTTCCTGCGGCGCGGTTGTCCGAAGTTCACGAGCCCGAGCTCAACCGCGCCCTTGGTCTCCCGGAGTCTGCGGCGTGGGCGGCTGAAGGATGCAACGACGCAGCGATCATCGAACTCGCGGACGAAAGCGCGGTACGCGCAGTGAACCCCGACTTCGCGGCGCTCGCGAAGGTCCCTCGAATGGCCGTGGTCACGGCGCGCGGCGATTCCGAGGACATCGCCAGCCGCGTGTTCGTGCCTTACCTCGGAATTGACGAGGACCCGGTGACCGGCTCCGCGCATGCGGCGCTCGTGCCTTACTGGGCTCAGCGGCTTGGGCGCAACGAGATGACGGCACTGCAGGCGAGCGCGAGGACCGGCCTGCTCCATTGCCGGCTGGACGGTGACCGCGTCATCCTTGGCGGCCACTGCCACACCGTCATCGCCGGTCACTTCCAGCTCTAGCCAATTTCTCCTGCAGCGCGTCGAGCAGCGGCAACTGGCTCGGCAGCATCATCTCGCGCGCCTGGCTCATCGGCATCCACCGCGCCTGCTCGCATTCCGGGAAGCTCTCGAAGCGCCCACTGCGCGGCGGCCATTCCACCTGGAACTGATTCGACACCACCTTGTCGGCGTCGAGGTCGCCCTCCAGCGCGAAGGCTTCGACCCACTTTCCGCCGGCCTGCCGCACCTTGACCAGGGGAAAGGGAACGGCGGTGAGCCTGGTCCCCGTCTCCTCCTCGAACTCGCGCAGAGCGGCCTCAGCGGGTACCTCTCCAGCCTCGACCTTTCCCTTTGGGATCATCCAGGCCCCCGCATCCCTGTTGCGCCAGAACGGCCCGCCCGGCTTGATCAGCAGGACCTCGGTTTCGTGATCCCGCAATCGAAAGAGAAGGACACCGGCGCTAAGCGGCGGCGGCATCGACGCTCTGCTCGGCCGACCGTGTCTCGGCGATCCAACCGCCGCCGAGCAGCCGCGTTCCTTCGTAGGCAACCGCCGCCTGCCCTGGCGCAACGCCGAATTCGGACCCGTCGAAGCGCACCCAGTCCCCGTCGCGCGTCGCCTGAACCGGCGGCGCAAGCGAGCGGACCTTCACGCTGACGTCCGTCTGCTCCTCGCCGATCCAGTTCCAGTCGGCGACGCGCATGGACTGGACTGCGAGCGCACGCCGCGGGCCAACGACGATGCGGCGCTGCTCCGGCTGCACGCGCACGACGTAAAGCGGCTCGCGCTGGCCGCCGATCTCGATCCCGCGCCGCTGGCCGACGGTGAAATGGACGATGCCGCGATGCTGGCCGAGAACCCGGCCGTCGAGGTCGACGATCTCGCCGGGCGCCTCGGTCTCCGGCCGGACGCGCTTCACCAGCGAGGCATAGTCGCCGTCGGGAACGAAGCAGATGTCCTGGCTGTCGGGCTTTCCAGCGACCTCCAGCGCCAGCTCCGCGGCGATCTTCCGGACCTCATCCTTCGGCAGGTCGCCCAGCGGGAAGCGAACGAAATCGAGCTGCTCGCGCGTCGTGCCGTAGAGGAAGTAGCTCTGGTCGCGCCGCGGATCTGCGCCCTTGTGCAGCTCGACCCGACCGCCGTTGAGCATGCGGCGGACGTAATGGCCGGTGGCGAGGCAGTCCGCGCCGAGCTCCCGCGCGAAAGCGACGAGGTCGATGAACTTCACGCCCTGGTTGCAAGACGCGCAGGGCACCGGCGTCCGGCCGTGCGCATATTCGTCGACGAAGCGGTCGATCACCCCCGTCACGGAAGCGGCTTTCATAATCGAGCACGTAGTGCGCGATCCCGAGCCGGTCGGCGACCTGCTTCGCGTCGTAAATGTCCTGCCCCGCGCAACAGGCGCCGCTCCGCCGCACCGCCTCGCCGTGATCGTAGAGCTGAAGGGTCACGCCGATCACCTCGGCGCCGGTGCGCGCGGCGAGCGCGGCCGTCGACCGAGCTGTCGACCCCGCCCGACATGGCGACGACGATTCTGGCATCGCCGGAAGGGCGGCCGAGCTGAAAATCAATCCGCATTGGAGGTCAAAATCTGGCGGCTCTTTACCCGAATTTCACCTCCGCGCCTAGACCGTGCGGATGGAGTGGCAGCGAGGGGGGCTGGTTTGGCGCGGTACGAGGGGGACTTTCGTGGGCATGCGAAAGAACCGCTCAGCCTCGACGAGCTTCTGTCTGCTCCTCGGCGACGTCGTGGAGAAGCGGGGCGATTCGCCGCGACGATGCCATCGCCTGCTCCCTGTCAGCGAGTGAAGGCTGGCAGGAGGCGGTGAAACGGCTGCGCGGCGCCTTCGCCGACGGACGCAGCAGAGTTAAGGGAGCGTAAGGACGGACTACCGGGCGATTAACCAGCGCGCTTCAGAATGTTTTCAATGCGCCCGGATTAAACAGCAACGCATCGACAATGATTAAGCAGGTGTGACGGAATGCTCGAGAACCAGAAAATTCGTCCGGCCCAGGTCATCGGCCCGCTCGGCGAGCCGCTGACGCTCGATCAGCTTGCCGCCTGCCGGCACGACGCGCTGGGTCGTCCGCCGCAAGGCCGAGGTCGTCGCCGCGGTTGCCGGCGGGCTCTGAGCGTCGACGAAGCGTGCAAGCGCTACTCGCTCAGCCTCGAGGAATTCACGAGCTGGCAGCGCGCGGTCGACCGCAGCGGCATGCCCGGCCTTCGCGTGACGCGGATCAAGCATTATCGCGACCAGTACGAGCGCCAGCAGCGCTACTGAGCCACGCGGATTGTCGTTACTACGAGGAACCGATCCAGCTATTCGTGCCGCTTTCGGACGCCCTGATTAACCAAATTTCTGGACAGACCCTTCCGAATCCGGAACAACTGGCGCGCATCGCGCGTCTGTGATGCCGGAATGACCGCCTGCCGTGACCGATGGCGGTCACGAGAACAGGAGGGAATGGCTCATGGGTATCATTATTTGGCTGATCGTCGGCGGCATCTGCGGCTGGCTCGCGAGCATGATTATGCGCACCGACGCTCAGCAGGGCATCATTCTGAACATCGTCGTCGGCATCGTCGGCGCGGTCATCGCCGGCCTGCTCTTCGGCGGCAGGCAACATCAACGCCGGCATCACGATCGAAAGCTTCCTCTATTCGCTGCTCGGCGCGGTCATCCTGCTCGCGATCGTCAACCTGATCCGCAGGGGCTCGGTCCGCTAGAGACCAGCACTAACTAACGGGAACGAGAGGCCGCGCGGCACCAGCCGCGCGGCCTTTTCGTATCTACTGAAGCTCGAACGTCATCGCGAGATTGACCTGCAGCTTCTGCTCGCCCGGATCGATCTTGGTGTCGGCGCCCTGCCGCGCGCGCTTCCATCATCATCGGCATCGGCGGCGGCATCGGATAGTTGCCGCCGCTCTCGCTGACCGACAACTAGCCGCACCACCCGCATCCCCAGCGCGCGGGCATAGAGCTCGGCGCGCGCGCGGCCGACGGCGATCGCCTTGGCCGCGCGCCTCGTCGAGCGCTGCTTCGGGCTTGTCGATCGTCAGCGTCGGGCCGTTGATCTGGTTGGCGCCCTCGGCGACCAGCGCGTCGAGGATCTTCGCCGGCATTGGCGATGTCGCGAAAGCGCACGCTGACATGTGTTCGATGCGCGTGTAGCCGGTCAGCCGCGGCGGCTGGTTCTTCGACATAGCGATATTCGGGGTTGAGGCTGATGTTGCTGGTCTGGATGTCGCGGTCCTCGATCCCGGCGCGCTTCAAGCGCGGCGCGGACCCGCTCCATCCGGGCCGCGTTCTGCTGAAGCGCCGCCGGTCGCGGTCGCCGCCCGGGTCACGACGCCCGCCGAGATGATCGCGATGTCGGGCACGCGCGTGACTTCGCCCGTGGCGCTGACGTCGAGGCGGGTGCCCGGCGATCGCTCTGGGTGATCGCAGCCTGCTGCGCGGCGCCGCGGCGCGGGCGAGCGCCGCGGCGCCCAGCATGCAGCGCGCGCGATCAAGACTCTTCGCATGCTCCGTTCCCCTGTACAGTCATGACCATGGCGCAACGTTGCCTCCGCGCGCCATGGCTGCTCGCTGAACGGAGGCGTCCCGTCTAGAGCGCCGCCGGCGACCCGCGATCAGGCGGTAGATGAAGAGCAGGATGAACGCGCCGACGATCGCGGCGATGAAGCCGGCGCCCTCGTCCGTTTCGTACCAGCCGATCGCCTGGCCGAGCCAGCCGGCGACGAGCGCGCCGGCGATGCCGAGCAGGATCGTGATGATGCAGCCGCCCGGATCCTTGCCGGGCATCAGCAGCTTGGCGATGCGCGCCGGCGATCACGCCGATGACGATCCAGCCGATGATGCCATAATCTTCCAGCATTTCGCATCCCGCTTCTCCCTGTTCCGAGCCGTCATCGGCGACCCTGGTCGCAGATGCCGCCAACGCGCGCTCGCGGCGCAAGTGCCGCCGTTAGTCGAAAAGCACTGGCGATGTTGCAATCGCCAGCGCGTCTGTTGCGCAGGGTGACTTATTGGACTAATACAGTTCCTCGACACGTCCGGGACTTGCAGATAAGCTGGGCAGGGAATGATGAACCGGGAAACTTCGATTCCGCTCCTCCGACACGCTGGTGGTCGACCGATCGCGCCGCCGGCGGCGCTGATGATCATCGCTGCGGCGGCGCTTGTCGTGGCTTGGTCGCGCTCGTGCGGCGATGCATGATGGGCGGCGGCGGCGACCGAGCCGAAGCGCTGAGACTGCGGCCGCGGGCAGGCGCCGGGCCAGGTCCCGACCGTCACCGTCGTCGTCCCCGGCCGCAGCCAGGTCGCGCGGACGATCACCGCCAGCGGCCCGCTCGCGGCCCGCCGCGACCAGCCGATCGGCGTCGCCGGCGAAGGCGGCCGGGTCGTGCGCGTGCTGGTCGACGCCGGCAGCTGGGTCCGCGCCGGCCAGGTGCTGGCGATCGATCGACCGCTCGGTGCAGGCGCAGCAGGCGGCCCAGCTGGCCGCCCAGGTCCAGGTCGGCGCGCGCCGACGCCGCGCTCGCCCAGAACGAATTACGAGCGCGCAGTCGTCGCTTCAGGGCCGCGGCTTCGTCTCCAAGGCCGAAATCGACCGCAAGCGCGCCGCCCGCGACGCGGCCTATGCGCAGGTCCGCGTCGCCCAGGCGCCAGCTCGGCGCGACTCGCGCCCAGATCGGCCGGCTCGACATCGTCGCCCCGACCGCGGCCTGATCCTGGCGCGCAACGTCGAGGTCGGCCAGGTCGTCAGCCCCGGTTCGCCGGCGCTTGTTCCGCCTCGCCGAGGGCGGCGAGATGGAAATGCGCGCGCAGATGTCGCAGCAGGACCTGGCCCAGGTTCGCGTCGGCATGCCCGCCAGCGTGACCCCGGTCGGCTCGGCCGAAGCTTCACCGGCAACGTCTGGCAGGTCGTCGCCGGTGATCGACCCGCAGTCGCGGCTGGGCGAAGTGCGGATCGCGATCCCCTATCTACCGCCCGATCCGGCCCGGCGGCTTTGCCGAGGCGCGGATCACCAGCCGGCACGACGACCGCCCCGCTGCTGCCGCAAAGCGCGGTGCTGAGCGACGACCACGGGCAATTACGTCTACATCATCAACGGCAAGAACGAGGTCGAGCGGCGCGCCATCAAGATCGGCTCCGTCGACGACGCAGGCGTCACCATCGCCGAAGGGCTTTCCGGCAACGAAGCCGGTGGTGCTGTCGGCCGGGCCGTTCCTCAACCCGGGGCAGAAGGTCAAGCCGCAGGCGCCAGGCCGCGCTACGCGGCGATCCTACGAGAGAGGTTGAAGGCGCATGAATTTCCGCAACATCTCGTCCTGGTGCATCCGCAACCCGGTTCGGCCGATCGTCCTCTTCGTCGGCCTGATGCTGGCCGGCTTCATCGCGTTCACGCGGATGCAGGTGAACAACGCGCCGGACATCGACTTCCCGGCCGCGATCGTCGTCGTCAGCCAGCCGGGCGCCGCGCCCAACGAGATGGAGACGCAGGTCACGCAGCGCGTCGAATCCGCGATCCGCGGCATCACCGGCGTCGAGGAGATCAGCAGCACCGTCAGCGAAGGCAACAGCACGACGTTCGTGCAGTTCCAGCTCGGCACCCCGACCGACCGCGCCGTCAACGACGTCCGCAACGCGATCGCGCAGATCCGCAGCAACCTGCCCGACGGCATCCTCGAGCCGCAGGTCACGCGGGTCGACGCCGAGGACGAGCCGATCACCTACGTCGGCGCCCAGACCACCGACATGACGCTCGAGCAGCTCAGCTGGTACATCGACAATACCGTCGCCAAGCGGCTGCTCGGCCTGGAGGGCATCGCCGCCGTGACCCGCGTCGGCGGCGTCGACCGCGACGATCCGCGTGATCCTCGATCCGGCCGCGCTTCAGGCGCAGGGCATCACCGCCGCGCAGGTCAACGCGCAGCTTCGCCAGAGCAATATGAACGCGCGCCGGCGGCCGCGCCGAGATCGCCGGGTCCGAGCAGTCGGTGCGCGTGCTCGGCAATGCGCGCGACGCCTATCGAGCTCTCGCAGACCCAGATCTCGCTGCCCGGCGGCCGCTTGGTCAGGCTCGCCGACCTCGGCGAGGTCAAGGACAGCAATTCCGAGCAGCGCTCGATCGCCAAGATGAACGGCCGCCAGGTCGTCACCTTCATGTCCAGCGCGCCAAGGGCTCGTCCGAAGTGACGGCCTACGACGCGGCGTGGAAGGAGCTGACGCAAGCTCGAGGAGGAGAACCCGCAAGGTCCACTTCTCCGAGATCTTCAACACCGTCGACTACACCAAGGCGCAATATCATTCGGCGATGGAGGGCCTGATCGAGGGCGCGATCCTCGCGGTTCTCGTGGTGCTGCTGTTCCTCCGCGACATCCGCGCGACGCTCATTTCCGCGCTCGCCATCCCGCTGTCGGCGATCCCCGCCTTCTGGTTCATGAGCATGCTCGGGATCACGCTCAACTTCATGTCGACGATGGCGATGGGCCTCGTCGCGGGCGTGCTGGTCGATGACGCGATCGTCGAGATCGAGAACATCGTGCGCCACATGCGCATGGGCAAATCGGGCTACCAGGCGTCGCTCGACGCGGCCGACGAGATCGGCCTCGCCGTGCTTGCGACGACGATGGCGATCGTCGCGGTCTTCCTCCCGGTCGCGCTGATGCCCGGCATCGCCGGCCAGTATTTCAAGGCGTTCGGCTTCACCGTCGTCGTGTCGGTGCTGATGAGCTTGCTCGTCGCGCGAATGATCACGCCGCTGGTCGCGGCCTATTTCCTGCGCTCGCACGGCGTTCAGCCGCACGCCAACTGGCGGTGGATGGACGTCTACCTGAAGGTCCTGAACTGGAGCCTCGACACGTCGAAGGCCGACGCGATGCTGGCGCGGCTGCCGAAGCCGGCTCGCAGAATTCGGCTATTACGTCCTGGCCTGCTGCCATTCGTGCTCGTCATGATCGCCGCCTTCTTCGCCGGCACCATGGTCGGCATGATGCTCGCTCGGCAATGGGCCTCGGCGTGCCGCGGCGCGATCAGCCTTCGCGCTGGCCGTCGCTCGTCGGCGGCGCGGTCGGCCTACGGCGCCGGCAAGCTCATCGGCTTCATCGTCGCCGCATGGTCGCACGCGGCGGCGTTCGGCGCAATGGTTCGGGCATCGTCGCGGCGCGCTGGAATGCGCGGCTGCACGACCACCGCATGACCATGGTCGGCGGCGGGTATCGTCACGCTGCTGCTCAGCATCGCGCTGTTCGGAACGCTGTCGCAGTCCTTCTTCCCGCCGCAGAACTGCGATTATTCGCGCGTCAACATCACCATGCCGCCGGGAACCACGCTCAAGCAGACCGAGGCGGTCGACCGACCGCGTCGCCGCGCTCGTGTCGAAGGACCCGACCGTCGAACGCGTGTTCGAGCGCATCAACGTCGGCAGCGGACGCGTCAACGTCGTCCTCAAGAAGGACCGCGAGGTCACCAGCACCGAGTTCGAGCGCAACCTGGCGCCGACCCTCGCCGCGTTCCCCGACGCGCGGGTCAGCTTCCAGAGCCAGAACGGCGGCGGTCCCGACACCGATCGCGCGACATCATGCTCTATCTCGGCGGCGACGATCCGGTGCAGCTGACGGCGGTTGCGCCAACAGATCGCCAAGGAGATGGAAACCGTTCCCGGCCTCCGCGCCCCGCGCGTCGGGAGCCAGCTCGCGCAGCCCGAAATCACCATCAAGCCGCGCTTCGACCTCGCCGCCGACCTCGGCGTGACGACCGCGGCGCTCGAGCCAGACGATCCGCATCGCGACCATGGGCGACATCGAGCAGAACAGCGCGAAATTCTCGCTGTCCGACCGCCAGGTGCCGATCAAGGTGTCGCTTGTCGGAGAATGCCCGCCGCGACCTCGCGACGCTCGAGAACCTGCCGGTGCCGACGTCGGCGGGCGGCTCGGTCCCGCTGAAAGCGGTCGCCGAAATCGGCTTCGGCTCCGGCCCGACGACGATCCAGCGCTCGAACCAGCTCCGCCGCCTGGCGATCGGCGCCGACCTCGCGCCGGGCGTCGTCGAAGGCGACGTCTGGGCGAAGGTCGAATGCAGCTGCCGGCGGTCAAGAACACTGCCGCAGGGCGTCCAGAAGATGAACCTCGGCAACCAGAAGTGGCAGGCCGAGCTGCTGTTCAACTTCGCCATCGCCTTGGTCTCCGGCGTGCTCCTGGTGTTCGCGGTGCTGGTGCTGCTCTATCGCCGCTTCCTGGCGCCGTTCGTCAACATGGGATCGCTGCTGCTGGCGCCGCTTGGTGCGGCGATCGCGCTGCACATCGCCAGCCAGCCGGTGTCCCTGTTCGTGCTGATCGGCATCCTGATGCTGTTCGGCATCGTCGCCAAGAACTCGATCCTGCTGGTCGACTTCGCGGTCGAGATGATGAACCACGGGATGCCGAAGAACGAGGCGATCTGGGAAGCCGGGCACAAGCGCGCCCAGCCGATCGTCATGACCACCGTCGCGATGGTCGCCGGCATGCTGCCCGACAGCGATCTCGATCAGCGGCGACAACAGCTGGCGCGCGCCGATGGGCATCACCGTCATCGGCGGCCTGATCTTCTCGACGATACTGACGCTGGTGCTGGTGCCGGCCTATTTCTCGATCGCCATCTCGATCGAAAAGCGCATCGGCAAGCTCTTCCACCGCCTCGTCGGCGCCGAAGCGCACCGCGGCTGGCACGCCCGTCCCTGCCGAGTGAAACAGTCAAAGTGAACTCAGGCGCCGGCTCAGCTATTGAGCCGGGAATGAGGGCGATGACCAACGGCGCTTTGTCCCGCTTCAACCCTGCGCAGCCCGGCGCGCAGGGGATGAAGATCGTCGCGACCGGCCTGCTGGTCGTCATGGCCGCCGTCTTCGCGATCACTCGCGCCCTGGAGCCGCGCTATCCGTGGCTCGGCTACGTGAAGGCGTTTGCCGAGGCGGCGATGGTCGGCGGCCTCGCCGACTGGTTCGCGGTCACCGCCCTGTTCCGCCATCCGCTCGGCCTGCCCATCCCGCACACGGCGATCATCCCGCGCAACAAGGACCGCATCGGCGAAGCCCTCGCCCGCTTCCTGCAGGAAAATTTCCTTATTCCCTCCGTCGTCGCCCGGCGGATGCAGAACATCGACGTCGCCGGCGCGGCCGGCCGTTTCCTGCAGACGCCGAGCAGACGAGGAACAGTCCCGCATCCGCGGCGGGGCATCGCGGCTCATCGCCGACATCTTCGAAAGCCTCGACGACGAGCGGCTGGGCGGCATCGTCAAGGGCGCGATCGCTTCCCGCTTGCGCAAGACGGAAGTCTCGCCGTTGCTTGGCCACGCGCTCGCCTCGGCGATCAACGAGGACCGCCACGTGCCGATGCTCGAAGCGGGCGATCCGCTGGATGGCGCGCGCGCTCGATGCCAACGAGCCGCTGATCCGCGACATGGTGCACAAGAAGGCGAATTGGGTGCTGAAGCTCGCTGGGCTCGACACGAAGCTCGCCGACGCGATCATCGACGGGCTGCGCAAGCTGACGGTCGAGATGTCGACCGATCCCGCCCATCCGGTCCGAGTGAAGATCGAGGAAGCGCTCGCCCAGCTTGCCAACGACCTGCAAACGAAGCCCGAAACGCGCGCGCGGGTCGAAGATATGAAGGAGCAGCTGCTCGACAACAAATCCGTCAGCCTGTGGCTCGACGCCTTGTGGCAGAAGGGACGCGAGGCGATCATCCGCGCCGCGCGCAACCCCGACGCGGTGCTCGCCGGCAAGCTCGGCGAGATCCTGAAGTCGATGGGCGCCACGCTCGAGCGCGACCCACGCATCCGCAAGGCGATCAACCAGTTCGCGCGCCGTGCGGTTGTCGGCGCGGCCGCGAGCTACGGCAGCTCGATTGTCCGCCTCGTCTCCGACACGGTGCGCGGCTGGGACGCGCGCACGGTGACCGCGCGGCTCGAAGCGGCGGTCGGCCGCGACCTGCAATATATCCGCATCAACGGCACGTTGGTCGGCGGCTTAGTCGGTCTGGTGCTCCACGCATTGGACACGCTGTGAGCGACGAGGGGCTCGACGCGCTTGCTGACAGCGCCCGCAACCGCGGGCTCAAGCTCGTGCGCTCGCGCGTGCGCACGCCCGGCAAGCGCCGGTTCGGCAAGGTCGGCCTGACCGACGCGGTGGGCAAGTCCGTGTTCGGGATGGACGACAAGGGCCCGAACGCGAAACCCGAGGACGTCGAGCATTATCTTCGCAACCTTGGCGCCAAGGATTGGGGCGCGTCGCTCGACGTCGCGGTGCTGCCCCGGAAGCGCAAGGCAAAGCCCGCGCGGCAAGCCGCGAACGACATCGAACCGGAGCCTAAGCCCACGCCTCCTCCGAAACCGCCAAAGCCTAAGGCCACGCCCAAACCCAAGGTGCGGGACGCCAAGCCATCGGACGCCGGGCGCCTCACGGAGTTGATCCGCACCCTCGGGCACGAGGTCGACGAGAAAGCAGTCCGCAAGAACCTCAGCAGGTTGAAGAAAGCGGGAGAGCTTCCCCTCGTCGCCAGCGAGGACAAGAACGTCGTCGGCCTGTGCGGCGTTCACCGGATGGTCGCCATCCACCGGACTGCGCCCGTCGGCCGGATCACGATCCTGGTCGTCGACGACAAAGCGCAGGGCCGCGGCATCGGCCGGATGCTCGTCGACGCCGCAGAACAATGGTGCCGCAAGCAAGGCTGCGCTCTGGTCGAGGTGACCAGCAACGACCGCCTCGGCCCCGCGCACGCCTTCTACCGCCACATGGGTTACGAGCGGACCAGCCTCCGCTTCTGCAAGACGCTTTAGCCGACGCTCCGGCGCTCGATGGTCGCGCCCACGGCGGATAGCTTCTCCTCCAGCCGCTCGTAGCCGCGGTCGAGGTGATAAACGCGCAACACCTCGGTTTCGCCCTCAGCCGCGAGCCCGGCCAGCACGAGGCTCATCGATGCGCGCAGGTCCGTCGCCATGACGCTCGCGCCGGTGAGGCCTTCGACGCCGCGGACGATCGCGGAGCGGCCGTGGATGTCGACGTCCGCGCCCATGCGGCGAAGCTCGGGCACGTGCATGTAGCGGTTCTCGAAGATCGTCTCCTCGAGGAAGCTGTCCCCTTCGGCGCGCGACAGCATGGCCATGAACTGCGCCTGCATGTCGGTGGCGAAGCCCGGGAACGGCGAGGTCGACAATGCGAGCGGCTTCAAAGGCCCATCGGCGCTGACCTTGATCCCGCGATCGTGGAACTCGATCATCAGCCCGCACTGCGCCAGCGCATTGAGCGTCGCGCGCATGTCGTCGGGCCGCGCACCGATGAGATTGATCGATCCGCCCGTGATGCCCGCGGCGCAGGCATAGCTCCCGGCCTCGATGCGGTCGGGCATGACTGCATATTCGCAGCCGTGCAGCGCCTCGACGCCGTCGATGATCAGGTGCGACGACCCGATGCCCTCGATCCGGGCGCCCATCGCGACCAGCAGGTTGCAGAGGTCGATGATTTCCGGCTCGCGTGCCGCGTTGAACAATTGCGTTCGGCCGCTTGCAAGAACCGCCGCCATCAACGCGTTCTCGGTCGCGCCCACGGAGACGACCGGAAAGCTGAAATCGCCGCCCGCCAAGCGTCCCTTCGGCGCGCTGGCTTTGACGTAGCCGGCGGCAAGCTCGATCTCCGCGCCCATCGCTTCCAGCGCTTTCAGGTGGAGGTCGATCGGCCGGTCGCCGATCGCGCATCCGCCCGGCAGCGAAACCGTGGATTCCCCCATGCGCGCGAGCATCGGGCCCAGCACCAGGATCGATGCCCGCATCTTGCGGACCATGTCATACGGCGCGACCGTCGAAACGATGTCGTCGGCCTGCAGCGTCATGCGCCGCCCGACCTGTCCTTTCTTCACGCCCGCGACGGAGGTCGAAACCCCGAGCTGGTTGAGCAGGTGGCTGAACGTGTCGACGTCGGCGAGGCGCGGCAGGTTGGTAAGCGTCAGCCTTCTCGGCCGTGAGAAGCGCGCAGGGCATGAGCGTCAGCGCGGCATTCTTCGCGCCGCTGATCGGGATCTCGCCCTTCAGCGTCGCTCCGCCCTTGATCCAGATGCTGTCCACGCGCGGCGCTTTAGCGCGTGACGGGAGCGTTACAAGCTGGCGCTCAGGCCTTCTCGAGCGTGCATTGCAGCGGGTGCTGGTTCTCGCGCGCGAAGTCGATCACCTGCGTGACCTTGGTCTCCGCGACCTCGTAGGTGAACACGCCGCACACTGCGAGGCCCTGCTGGTGGACCTGGAGCATGACCCGCGTCGCATCCTCGATGCTCATCGAGAAGAATCGCTGAAGGACGAGCACGACGAACTCCATCGGAGTGTAGTCGTCGTTCAGCATCAGCACCTTGTAGTTGGACGGCTTCTTGGTCTTGGGCCGCGTGCGCGTGGCGACGCCGGTCTCGATCTCTTCGATCCCGTCGTCGTCCGGCCCGGCCGTCATCCTGATCACGCGCTCACTCATACCGTCTTAAAATATGGCAATCCCGAAAAGTGCCGCAAGCCGGCAGTAAAGGCTTGAACGTAAAAAAACGGCGGCCGCTCCCTGAGGAAGCGGCCGCCAACAGTCGTTGCCTAGACTAAGGAGGGGAGAGGGTCAGGCAACGAGGGTGTTGAAGCGCTCGGCATTGGCCGTCGCGCGATTCGAAATCGGCTGGAACGCCTCACCGGCGAGCTTGACCATCGACTCGGTCAGCTTCGAGGTCTCGGCGACCATGCGGTCGAAGGACGCGCGAGCGAACTCGCCCTGCAGCTGCAGGTACTCGGTCGGCGACTTGGCTTCGGCGAGCGTGCGGATCGCGTCCGCGGCCTGCTCGACGCCGTCGCGGCTGGTCGCGACAACGTCCTGGCCGATCGAGCGCGGGCGCCTTCGCTGGCCACGCGGCCGGCTTCGACGATCGCTTCGACATTGGCGCGGGTCAGGTCGGCCAGCTCTTCAGCGACCTTCTGGCCACGCTTGGCGAAATCCTGGCTGCGCTCATTGGCGCCGGCAAACATGTTCTGGAACGGGGCGAACGCCGGGACGGCGTCGAAGCCCTTGAAGAAGTTGTTGTTCACGGTCTCAATCCTTTTCTGGGCCGTGCGGGCAGCCTTCGGGGCGACCTTGCGCGCGGCGGTACGGGTCTTGCGGGTGGTCTTGCGAGCAGTGCGGCTAGCAGTCGCCTTCTCGGCGGCGGCCTGGCGCTTCACGCGGCGAGCGGTCGTCGCGCGGGTGCGGCGAGCCGTCTTCTTGCTCTCCTCGACGATTTTCGTCGTGGTATCTGCGATCGCCTCGGCAACCTTGGCGGGAGCCTGCGCAGCGGCCTCAGCCTGGACCTTGGTTTCGTCTGCCATGTTCGGTGTTCCTCTAAATATGTTGCAGTGCACAATAAGCGCTGCGCCGCACCATTTCAAGCCCAATTTTGTGCACTGCGGCAAACCGCCGCTTGACGGCCACGGCTCGCCCGAAGCAAGAGCGGCCATGGACCAACCCGACCCGTCAGCGCCGCGGCCTGCTCATCGTCCTTTCGTCGCCGTCGGGCGCCGGCAAATCCACTATCTCGCGAATGTTGCTCGACGCGGACAAGGACGTGACGATGTCGATTTCCGCGACGACGCGAGGAATGCGTCAGGGCGAAGTCGACGACGTCGACTATCATTTCGTGGATGAAGCTCGGTTCGAACGAAATGGTGCAGAACGGCGACTTCGCCGAATGGGCCTACGTATTCGACCATCGCTACGGCAGCCCGAAAGAGCCGATTAAGGAAGCGCTGAAGGCCGGGCGCGACATCCTGTTCGATATCGATTGGCAGGGGACGCAGCAGCTGCGGGGCGCTTTCGGAACGGACCTCGTGCGCATCTTCGTCCTGCCCCCTTCGATGGATGAGCTAGAGAGGCGCTTGCGGGCGCGCGGCACCGATTCCGAAGAGGTGATCGAAAGCCGCATGCGCCGCGCAGCCAGCGAAATCGGTCACTGGGGCGAATATGATTACGTGCTGATCAACGAAGATATGAACGTCTGTCTGGGCGAGGTTCGGTCGATCATCGAAGCCGAACGTCTGCGCCGCGATCGGCGACCGTATCTTTTCGACTTTGTCCGACGCCTCGTCGAACGGCCCAACAACTAGGCGTCGAGCAGCTCCAGGAACCGTGCTGCGGCGAAGAAGTCGCGCCTGCGGTTCTCGAGCGCCGTTTCCGCCTCGGCGTCCGAGCCCCACTGCTCCAGCTGCCAGCGGTCGTCGATACTAACCGCGTCCCAGGCCTGCTCCGGCGAAATTGCCTTTTCGAGCACGGCCAGGCCCGCGAGCAGCGATCCGCCGATCGTCACCAGCGGCGACAATCCCGCAAGCCGGAAGGCGTCCAGCGAAGTGACCGCGTGCGCCAGTTGCTCCACCGTCGCCGGCGGCTGCGCGACATGCATCAGCCCGGACGTAGTCGCGAAATCGACGTCGTAACGCCGCCGCGCCCAGCCGAGCAGCGCGTCCCAGCTCTGCTCCTGCCGTTCGATCAGAGCGCGGGGGCCTTCCGCGCGGTAGCAGGCGAGATCGGCCTCCGCGTAGCGCGCGAGGCCTTCCGCGAACTCGCCCCTCGCAGGCGCCACCCTGTCGATGGCGGCATTCGCCAGCCCCGTCAGCGGCATCGCGCGCGGATCGATTGTCTCCCCGACCGAGCGCCAATCGTCGGCGATCGCCTCGGCAAGGGCGGACGTCGGCGCCACGAGCGCAGCGCGCGCGGGCGTCTTCACGGGACGTCCGTCCAGCCGGATTCCCCAGCCGCCCTCGTCAGGCTCGACCGTCACCTCGCTCCAGAACCGCTTCATGGCCGCTCTTGCCGGTCCTTCTCGTCCCACGCCTTCTTCAGCAGGATCGGCGCAAAGAGAGCATCGATCACGCCCATGATGCAGACGACCGCGCCGACCTGCGGCCAGCCGCCCTCGCGCAACAGGTCGGAGTAAATGATCGCTAGGCCGAGGCAGAAGACCGCGAGCCCACCCGCGCGCGCAGCCGAATAGGCGAGCAACCGCTTCCGCCAGCGCGCGTCGTCATCCATGGACATGGCTCCGAACCAGGTCGAGCACGTCCAGTGGCTGCTCGGCGACGCCGACCGCTCCCGCCTCCAACAGCTCCCCGGCCTCATGATAGCCCCAGGCCGCGCCGATTGGTGCGGCCCCGGCTGCGGCCGCCATCGCCATGTCGAAGCTCGTGTCTCCGACGACGAACGTCGTCTCGGGTATGGCACCGGCGTCCGCAATCGCCTGCTGCACCATCGACGGATGCGGCTTTGACGGATGCCGGTCCGCCGTCTGCAGTGACATGAAGCGCGCGTGGATATCGTGCTGCTCGAGGCAATGCTTCAGCCCCCGGTCCGACTTGCCCGTCGCGACGGCAAGCAGCCATCCGTCGCGCTCCAACGCGTCGAGCAGGTCGAGAACGCCGTCGAACAAGGGCTCCTCGACCCGTCCCGCGGCGCGAAGCTTCCAGAAGGCCTGCTTGTAATCCTCGGCCAGCTGGACGTGCTGCTCGGCGGAAGCCTCCGGCAGGAGCGCGGCCATGGCCTCGGTCAGGCTGAGCCCGATGATCCTCCGCGCCACCTCCGGCGGTGGCACCTCCAGCCCGTTCTCCCTCAGGCTTTCGGCAAGCGCGGCGTAGATCGTCGCCCCGCTGTCGACGAGCGTGCCGTCGCAATCGAAAATGGCGAGGCGGTTCATTTGCGGCCCTTCGCATCCAGCATGGCGCTGACGATGTCCTCGCGGCCCGCGCGGCGTTGACCCTCGACGGAGGCCTCAAATTGGTCATCCGGCTTGTGCTGGCCGAACTTGCGCGTGCCGCGAATGTCCTTCGGCTCGATTTCGAAGCCGACGATCGCTCGGGTCATGGCTTCGAACTTGGCAGGGTCCATTTTGTCCCGCGTCCATGGCCGATCAGGCCAATGGCGGCGCTCCATCACGTCGCTCAGAGAATCGAGAAGCTCAACCAGCTCTTCATCCGCAAGCACGCGAGCCGGCCCTTCGATTTCCACCGCCTCGTAATGCCAGGTGGGCACCTGGTCGTTCGACGCGTACCAGTTCGCGCTGTGATAGGCTTCACGGCCCGTGACGCTAACCAGCACCTGCCGGCCCGCGACACGATCCGCAATCCGGTTGCGCTTCGAGACATGAAACCAAATGCGCCCGTCCCGGACGAGCACGGGCGCATGAACGACGAACAGTCCGTCGTCGGAAGCGGTGAAGATATGCGCGAAAGACTGGCTCGAAACGAAGTCCAGAATGCTTTCGGCGTCCGTCCATTCGAACGCTCGGCTGGGATGCATCAACGCCGGCCCTTCTTCGGCTGCGACCCGCGCGAGCGCCTTTCGCCCCGGCGCTCCCGGCGTCGCGACTTGGCCGCAGCGGCGACCTTGCGTTTCTTGGCCTCGGGCGAGGCCTTGGGCTGCTCGAGCGGCATCGAATCCCCAGCCAGAGGCTCGAAGCCGATTGTCGCCAGGCTCTCCGCGAAATGCGTGGGCAGCTCGGCCGTCACATCGATCTTCCCGCCTTGCGGCGCGTCGATCCGGATCCGCCGCGCGTGGAGGTGCAGCTTGCGGCTGATCCCGCCCGTCAGGAACGCTTCCGCCCCGCCATATTTGGCGTCGCCGACGATCGGATGGCCGATCGCGGCCATATGCGCGCGCAGCTGGTGCGTGCGTCCGGTCAACGGCTGAAGTTCGACCCAAGCCGCGCGGTTGCCCGCATGGTCGATCGTCCGGAAACGCGTCTTTGCCGGAAGCCCATGCTCCTCGCTGATGTGCATCTTCTCGCCGCCGGTGCCCGGCTGCTTCGCCAGCGGCGCATCGATCGTGCCTTCTTCGGAGTCCGGCACGCCAACCACCAGCGCCCAGTAGACCTTCTTGGCCGTGCGCCCAGAAAAGGCCTTGGCGAAATGGCCTGCTGCGCGGGCAGTGCGAGCCACGAGCAAAGCGCCCGACGTATCCTTGTCGAGCCGGTGCACCAGCTTCGGTCGGCCCGTCATCGTCGTCCGCAAGGCCGTCGAGCAGCCGGTCGAGGTGCTGCGTCGTCTTGGTCCCGCCCTGTGTGGCGAGCCCCGGCGGCTTGTTCAGGACGAATGCGCCCGCGTCGCGGTAGATGACCATGTCGCGCACCAGCTGTACTTCTTCCTCGGTCAGCGGCTCGCGCTTGCGCTCCGGCCGGCCGGTTCTCGGCGCCGCCTCGGTCGGGGGGACGCTTATTTGCTGCCCGGCCTCGATCCGGTCGCCCGGAACGGCCTTGTTGCCGTTCAGCCGAAGCTGCCCGGTCCGCGCCCAGCGCGAGACGATGTTGAAGCTGACGTCCGGCATGTGCCGCTTGAACCAGCGGTCGAGGCGGATTCCGTCGTCATCCTCGCTGACGGTGAAGGTGCGTGGCTGGGCCATGCGCCGCGCCCTGACAGCCCCTACCGGCCAGCCCAATACTCAAACGTCTGCGCGTGCAGCTTGCGGATCAGCTTCGCCGCCCTGGGCCCTTCCCATTGGCCGGTATATCCGTGCTTCTTCGCTCCGCCGATCCACCAGCCCTGGCCCGGAAGCCGGTCAGACTGGCGCACAACGAGCACAGCCAGCTCGGGCTCGCCGCGCTCTTCCGCTTCGTCGTCCACATAGGCGAGCACCTTGCACAGCGCCCGCATCTTGGGCCGCGAGAAGTCGTGGCCGAGCAGCCCCAGCACTTCCGAATAGCTGATGGCCTCGCCAGCTTTGGCGGATGCGACAAGGATGGCCCGGACTTCCGCCGGATCGGCAAGCAGCCCGGCTTCGCTCACCCCTGAGGCTGCGCAGCGACGGGCGTAAGCTCGAACACGTCCAGCTTCGAAGTGCTCTGCGGCCATGGGATGACCAGCCGCCAGCGGAACGGCCCGATTCGCTGCAGCACGCCGGCCATGTCGCGCTTGGGGTCGTCGCCATAGGCCAACGGCTGGTCCTCGTTCCCTAGCGCGAGCGTTCCGAGGAAGATCAGCCGGTCACCATCGTCATCCTCCCACAAGCGGCCCGCCGGACGCTGGCTCCCGGTCTGCTTGACGATCGTCAGCAGGTCGCCCTCCACCTCTACGTAACAGAAGAAGGGCTTGAAGCTTTCGTACGAGCGCGTCTTCGGGGTCGCCTTGCCGAGTTTGATCAGTCGGCAATTATAGCTTCCCGGCGTCGGCGCGGGACGGGCAAGCGCAGCAGCCGGCTTCAGCAGCACACCTTCCTTGCGAATATCGCCGCTATTGGTCTTGCCGGCTTCCGTCAGCGCCTGCTGCCAGGCCGAGTCGAGCCGAGATAGGCGCTCCTGATCGGCAGCGGTCGCGAGCTTCCTCCAGGTGTCTGACTTGGCCGGCGGCGCAACTTCGACGCTTGCGCGTGTTCCCACGGCTGTCTTGGGCGCGGTTTCGCAGGCCGCGAGCAGCACCAGTGCGATCGGCGCGGCCGCTCGCGCTGCCAATCGTCTCATCTTAGCCGAAATCGGCAATGCCTCACTCCCTTGGTCTGAGAGTGACATCCCCGTTATCGAGGATCAACTAACGAACCGTTAACCACGGTCTTTAACCATCGAGTTATCGCCGCTACGCGCCCGTTGGATGAGCCGAAACGATCGTCCCGAAAACCATCCGGATCGCGGCTCGACGCGCGGCTTCTTGTTCGGCCTCGCCGCTTACGGCCTGTGGGGCGTCCTGCCGATCTACTTCAAGGCGATCGCCACCATCGCCGCGGTGGACATCGTCGCGCACCGGGTGATCTGGTCACTGCCCTTCCTTCGCCTGCTCCTCGTCTTCGGGAATGGCCGCGAAAAGGTCCGCGCCGCGTTCGGCACGCGGAAGACGGTCGGCATTCTGGCGCTGACCGCGCTGCTGATCGGTATCAACTGGCTGCTGTACGTTCATGCGGTCACCAGCGGGCACATCCTCGCGGCCAGCTTTGGCTATTATCTCAACCCGCTCGCCAATGTGCTGCTCGGCCGGTTCGTCCTGAAGGAGCACCTTGGCCGTTTGCAATGGACGGCGGTCGCAATCGCTGCGGCAGGCATTTCCGTGCTCGCCGCCGGTGCACTCAGCCAGCTGTGGATCAGCCTCACCTTGTGCGCGACCTTCGCGCTCTACGGATTGTTGCGCAAAGTGGTGCCGGTGGATGCCCTCACGGGCCTCACCGTCGAGACCTGGATGCTGTTTCCGCTGGCGATTGGCTGGCTCGTATGGCGGGCACTGAGCGGCGTTCCTGTAATGGGGTCGACGGGCGCCGACACAGCCCTCCTGCTTCTCGCCGGCCTGGTCTCGACGACGCCCCTCCTGCTGTTCACCGCCGCCGCCCGGCTGTTGCGCTATTCGACGCTGGGGATGCTTCAGTTCCTTGCGCCGACGCTGCAGTTCCTGATTGCCGTCCTGATGTATGGAGAGCCCTTTACCCGCGCGCACGCTATTGCCTTCTCGGCGATCTGGATCGCCCTGGGTCTTTACGTGACCGCGCTGGTACGCGCCCCACGGATGCCGCAAGCCCCCGAATGATGCTAGGAGTCACACCATGTTCAACGTCGTCTCACTGATCATCGGCGCGGTTGCGCTGGTCTTCGCGCTGATTGCTTTCATTCCGCTGCTCGGCTGGGCCAACTGGCTGATCATCCCGCTGGCGATCATCGGCGCCGCAGTCGGCGTGATCTCGCGAAGCACCTCGGGCCGGAACCTCAACCTGTTCGTGATCCTGGTCGGCGTGATCCGCCTGATGCTCGGCGGCGGCATCTTTTGAGCCGCGAGCCGCGGGTCGACGCTTACATCGCCAAGGCGCAGCCCTTCGCGCAGACGATCCTCAGCCACATCCGCGAACGCGTGCACGCCGCCGTGCCGCAAGCCAAGGAGGCCATGAAATGGAGCGCTCCGGCGTTCGTCCTCGACGGCAAGATCCTGATCGTCATGGCTGCCTTCAAGGCGCATGCGGCGCTCAACTTTTGGCGCGGCCAGGAGATTGGCGACGGCTCCGCCAAGGCCGGAGCGATGGGTCAGTTCGGCAAGCTTCAGTCGATTTCCGACCTGCCAGACGACGACGAACTCGATGCCCTGATCCGTGAGGCCGCCGCGCTGTCTCGGAAGGCGCCTGCGCCCCGCAAGACCAAGCACGAGCCCAAGGCGCCGCCGGAACTTCATCCGGACTTTGCGTCAGCGCTTGCTGGGGCGCCAAAGGCGCAAGCGATGCTGGACGGCTTCCCGCCCTCGGCACAGCGCGACTATCTCGAATGGATTTCGGAAGCCAAGCAGGACGCCACCAGGCAGAAGCGCATCGCCAACGCCATCGAATGGCTCAGCGAAGGCAAGCGCCGGCACTGGAAGTATGAAAATTGCTAGGTACTAGCGCGACATTCTGAGCGCCGGCCCGAAGCGCGTCTGCGCCTCGCCCTCGACTGAAAATCCGCAGCTTTCGTAGAATATCCGCGCGCTCGGCGCAGCAATGACGGTGAGCGCCAGGCCGCGATCGCGGGCCTCGTGGACCGCGGCGTCCGCCAGCACCCGGCCGATCCCGCGTCCCCACAGGTCGGGCTCGACGAACAGGCCGTCGAGTTCCCCGCCGACCAACGCCGCGAAACCAGCGATCTTCCCTTCGAGCTCCGCCACGATCACCTGGCCGTTCGCGATCTGCGACGGCGGGAGGTGGATGGCGTCGGGATGTTCCATCAGCTGCTCGCGATACTCGCGCAGCTCGTACGAGGCGCGCCACTGCAACGCCTCCAGCGCCTCATGTTCGTCGGGGTTGGCGTTCCGAAGCGTCACTGTGTCACCGGGCTTTGACATAACTCCCCGGCGCATCCTCGATCGCCTTGAATTTGCCCTTGCCCGGAACGCGCGCACCGTCGGCCTTCACCACGCCGCCGTCCTGTTTCTTCAACCATGCGAGCCAGTCGGGCCACCATGACCCTTTGTGCTCCTCGGCGCCCTCGACGAACTGGTCGAGCGTGACCGCGTCCTTGTCGTTGATCCAGTATTGATACTTCTGCGCCGCGGGCGGGTTCACGACACCCGCGATATGGCCCGAGCCCGCGAGCACGAACCGCTTCGGGCCGGCGAAATGATCCATGATCTTCCACACGCTCTGCGGCGGCGCGATATGATCTTCACGGCCCGCCTGCACATAGGTCGGCGTCTTCACCGCATCGATGTCGATGCCGACCCCGGCGACCTTGATCGCGCCCTTCTCAGCAAGCTTGTTCCCTTTGTAGAGAGTCTCGAGATAGTCGCGGTGCCAGCCGGCCGGCAGGTTCGTCGTGTCGCTGTTCCAATGGAGCAGGTCGAACGGCGGCGGCTCCTCGCCCAGCAGGTAATTATTGACGACATAGTTCCAGATGAGGTCGCGGCCGCGCAGCAGGTTGAACGTCGCCGCCATGTACCGGCCGTCGAGATAGCCCTTCTCCGCCGTCAGCTGCGTCAGGAGCGACATGGTTTCGTCGCCCAGGAACAGTTTCAGGTCTCCAGCCTCGCTGAAATCCACCTGCGCCGTGAAGAAGGTAGCTGACTTGACCTTGGCCTGCTCCTTCTTCGCATGGAGGTAGCCAAGTGTTGCAGCAAGCGTGGTCCCGGCGACGCAATAGCCGATTGCATGCACGCTCTCGACGCCGAGCAGATCGCGCACAGTGTCGATCGCATCGACCTGGCCGCACAGCACATAATCGTCGAGCATCGCGTCGGCGATGCTTTCGTCCGCCGACTTCCAGCTGACCATGAACAGGCTGATGCCCTGGTCGACGCACCATTTGACGAAGCTTTTCTCAGGGCTGAGATCGAGGATGTAGAAGCGGTTGATCCACGGCGGGAAGACTACGACCGGCGTTTTCAGCACGTCATCCGTCGTCGGCGTGTACTGGATCAGCTGATAGAGTGGCGTCTGCTTGACCACCTTGCCCGGCGTCGTCGCGATGTTGCGCCCAACCTCGAACACGCCCGCCTTGGTCTGCGTCAGCTGGCCCGACGCAATGTCGTTCAGCATGTTGGCGAGACCTTTGAGCAGATTCTCGCCGCGCGTCTCCATGGTACGCTTCAGAACCTGCGGATTGGTCAGCGCGAAGTTCGACGGGCTCATCGCATCGACGAAGCTTCGCGTCGCGAACCGAAGCTTCTCGCGCGTGTCGGTATCGACGCCTTCCATGTCGTCGACGGTGCCGAGCAGCTGGTCGGAAATCTGCAAATAGGTCCGGCGGATCGTGTCGAAGATCGGATTGTCCCGCCATTCGGGCGCAGAAAAGCGCCGGTCCTTGCGCTCTTTCTCGTCCAGCGCAGGCGCAGCGGTCACGCCGCCAAGCACCTTCCCCCAGGTCTCCAGCCCCTTGGCCCAGGCCTGCGCCCCAGCGCTCATCAGCGCCATCGGATCCGTCGCTGACGGCGAATGCTCGGCAAAGCCGAAGGCCGGCGGAGACCAGGCCGGAACCGGCTGCCCTTCCTTCATCTGCTCCGCCCAGAACTCCATCAACATCTGCTGTGCGCGGCCCATCACCAGCGTCCAGTGTTGCCAGTCTTCCAGCGTCGGCATTGCCGTGCCTGTTTTCGGATCGTCCGCCATGCCTCTAATGTAGGCCTCATGCAGGTGCTGCCGCAAATCCCGACCGCTTTCGTCCTCCTCGATTATTTCGGAATCGCCGTGTTCGCGATCTCGGGCGCGCTTCTTGCCGCCGAGAAACGCCAGACCTTGGTTACCTTCATCTTCTTTGCAGTGGTGACGGGCGTAGGCGGCGGAACTCTGCGCGACCTGCTGATCGGCGCGCCAGTGTTCTGGGTGCACACCAACGCAACGCTGCTGATCTGCATCGGCGCGGCGCTGGGCACGTGGTTCGTCGCCAGGCGCATGATCGGACGTGCGCTGCTGTGGTTCGATGCCGCGGGCTTGGGCGCCTATGCGACTTACGGCGCTGCAAAAGCGATGGCTTTCGGAGTCGCGCCCGTTCCCGCCTTCGTCATGGGCGTGCTCACCGCCTGCGCGGGCGGAATCATTCGCGACGTGCTTGCCAATCAGCCCTCGATCCTCATGCGGCCCGAACTCTATGTCACCGCTGCGGCCTTGGCCTCGGGCCTGTTTGTCGGTCTGGCGCTGCTTGGAACGCCGGTCTGGATGGCGGCGGCGGTTTCAGCAGTCGCGGGCTTCGCACTGCGTGGAACAGCCATCGCGCGCGGCCTGTCGCTCCCGGCTTATGGGGAGTAAACCAGCACCTAAAGAGGCAGGAACGTTAACCCGCGACTTGATGACGCCGAGTTAACGGAGCAATGTGCGCGGCGCCTCCAAAGGAGACTGATGGCACGCGTCTTTCTCAGCTACGCGCGTGACGATGCCGAACTCGCCAAGCAATTGGCGGGCCTGATTGCGCAATCCGGTCACGACGTCTGGTGGGATCGCGATATCCAGGGTGGCAGCCATTTCTCGAGCGAGATCGACAAGGCGCTGGCCGATGCCGACGCAGTGCTGGTGTTGTGGACCCAGGCCTCGATCAAGTCCGCCTGGGTACAGGATGAAGCGGCAGAGGGCCGCGATTCGGGGCGGCTTGTCCCTGCGACCATCAACGGCGTCAGGCCGCCGCTCGGCTTTCGGCAATATCAGTCGATCGAGCTCGGGCATTGGGCCGGACAGGGCGAGCCCCAGCATTTCGAAACGCTTCTTCGCACGATCGAGAAGTCCGGCGAAACGAGGGTCGAACCTTCTGAACCGGTCGCCGCGAAGGAGACGCCTGCAGAAGCTCAGCACTCAATCTGCGTTTTGCCGTTCCAGAACATGAGCGGCGAGCCTGAACAGGAATATTTCAGCGACGGGATCAGCGAGGACATTATCACCGACCTTTCGAACGTGTCTGCTCTGTCGGTGGTCGCCCGAAACACCTCGTTCACCTTCAAGGGCGAGTCCCTCGACGTGAAGGAGGTCGCGCAGAAGCTTGGCGTCAGCCATGTCCTCGAAGGCAGCGTCCGCAAGGCGGGCAACCGCGTCAGGATCACCGCCCAGCTGATCGACGGCGCCAAGGGCGATCACGTCTGGGCCGCGCGCTTCGACCGCGATCTCACCGATATCTTCGCCATCCAGGACGAGATCTCGAAAGCGATCGTGGACGCGCTCAAGATCAAGCTTCTTCCGGAAGAGAAGGAGGCCATCGAGCATCGCGGCACGTCGAACGTCGACGCCTACAATATCTACCTGATGGCCCGGCAGCAGTGGGTCAGCGGGAATTTCGGCGACGCGCGGCGCGACGAAGCGATCGTCCGGCTGTGCGAACAGGCGACCCAGCTCGACCCGAATTACGCGCAGGCCTGGGCGCTCATGGCGCTGGCCCAGGCCGAGGTAAAATTCCTGCACGGAAAAGAGGCCAACGCGCTGCCCGCCGCGGAGCGTGCGATCGAGCTCAATCCCGCTCTGCCGGAAGCGCACTGCATCAAGGCGCGTTACCTTGAAGAGGAGGGGCGCGCCGAAGAAGCGGAGCGGCAAATGCGAACGGCCCTCAGGCTGGATCCGGAATCATGGGAGGTGAACCGAGAAGCTGCACGCATGCTGTTCCGGCATGGGCATCTTCGCGAGGCCATTCCCTTCTTCGACAAGGCCGTCTCCCTGATGGAGAGCGACTGGCATAATCCGCTCATGCTGGTCACCTGCCACCGTTCAACAGGAGACAAAGCGGAACTGCGCAAAGCTGCGACAACCAGCCTCCAACGGGCCGAAAAGGCCATTGCCAAGGAGCCGACCAATGGAGGGGCGCTCGCGGCGGGTGCGAATGCGCTTGCGATCCTCGGCGAGAAAGAAAGGGCGCTCGAGTGGGTCCGGCGCGCACTGCTACTGGATCCCGACAATAACGTGATGCGCTACAATCTCGGATGCATGCTCATTCAGGAGCTTGGCGCAGCCGATGACGCCATCAAGACGCTCGAGCCCTTCTTCCAGCGCGTGAACAGCAGCACGCACATGCGCCACATAGAGGTCGATCCGGATGTCGATCCCATTCGCGACGACCCGCGCTTCAAGGACATGTTCGCGGCCGCCAAGGAGCGGCTCGGGATGACGCAGGACGCGGCTGCGGCCGCGGCAGAGTAATCGGTGTCGCCGCGATCAAGATCGCCATGGATTCTTTAGCCATGGCAGCCTAGGGCGCCGCCATGCCCCGCCAGCCCCGCCTGCTGACGATGATCGTGCTCGCCTGCGCGCTGTTCCTGCGCGCCTTGGTGCCGACCGGGTGGATGCCTGCGCCAATGAACGGGGCATTCGCGATCGAGCTGTGCAATGCCGCGGCTCCTGCCCAGGCAATCGAGCACGCCGGCAAGGCTCACCACGGCTCGAAAGGCAAAAGCCACGGCGACTGCGCATTCGCCCCGCTCCAGGCGGGATTTGCGGCCGCGCCCGCTGCGTCTGTCCTGCCTGCGCCTGCAGCCGCGCGTGAAATCCTGCCACAGCAGTTCCTCGCCCGTACCTTCGCGCGCGGGCCGCCTGCCCCGCCGCCGCCCGCCAGGGGACCGCCAGCACTCGCCTGATCCGTTCTTCCTTTCGAACTCATCAGGTGATTCATGCCAGCACTCGAAGCGCCGGAGCTTGCGCAACAACCGACCATCGTCGTGGTCGGTAGTCGCGAAGCTGCGGAGAAGACCCCCAATACCAAGGAAAGCGTCGACGCCGCGAAGCTTCGCGAAACCGTCAACGTCCGCAACACGGAAGACGCGCTCCGCTACTTCCCCAGCCTGCTCGTGAGGAAGCGCCACATCGGCGACACGCAGGCCCCGCTCGCCACCCGAACCTCCGGCGTCGGCGCAAGCGCGCGCAGCCTCATTTATGCCGACGGCGTCCTGCTCTCCGCGCTGATCGGCAACAACAACAGCTTCGCCTCGCCCCGCTGGGGCATGGTTTCGCCGGAAGAGATCGAGCGCGTCGACGTGCTCTACGGCCCCTTCTCAGCGGCCTACCCCGGCAATGCGATCGGTGCGGTCGTCAACATCAAGACCCGGATGCCCGAGAAGCTCGAGGCGTCGGCCACCGCGGGCCTGAACCTCCAGGCTTTCGATCAATACGGCACGCACGGGACATACCCGGCCTATCAGCTCGCGGGCACGATCGGCGACAGGATCGGGACCATTCTCATGGTTCCTCTCGGCCAACCACGCCGACAGCCGCAGCCAGCCGCTGGCCTACGTGACGGTCGCCCAACCGGCCGGAACCGCAACGGGCGGAACGCCCGTCACCGGCGCTCTCGACAAGCTCAACCGCTCCGGTCAGCCGATCTTCGTCGTCGGCGCGGGCGGGTTCGAGCACCAGAGGCAGGACAATCTGAAGGCCAAGTTGGCGCTCGACCTGCCGCGCTCGATGAAGTTCACCTGGCAGACGGGTGTCTTCCTCAACAACACCAACTCGCGCGCGCAAACCTACCTGGAAGATGCGGCCGGCAATGACGTCTTCTCAGGACCGGTGAACATCGGCGGTCGACGTGTCACGATCCCCGCGAGCGCCTTTTCCAACCAGGTGTATCATTTCGACGAGCGGCACTGGATGCATTCCGCGACGCTCGAGCAGAACTCCGACACGTACTTCTGGTCGCTGGTCGGCTCGGTCTACGATTACGCGAAGGACGACCAGCGCATACCTTCCACGGCGCTTCCCGCCGCGAAGGAAGGAGGCGCCGGGTCAATCGTGCGCATGGGCGGCACCGGCTGGCGAACGCTCGACCTGCATGGTTTCACGAGATCGCTCAAAGATCATGAGCTGCATGCGGGCGTCCATTACGACGGCTTCACGCTGAAGAGCCGCCGGTACGCGACAGCCGACTGGATCGAAGGCTCTGCGGATGCGCTTAGCCAGGAATCGCGCGGCCAGACGCGGACCTTCGCGATCTGGGGCGAAGACCATTGGATGTTCGCGCCCAGTCTGATGCTGACCCTCGGTGCGCGGTACGAGTGGTGGAAGGCCTTCAGCGGCCGCAACTTCTCCGCATCGCCGGCGCTCGACGTCGATCAGCCGGGCAGGACGGCGCAGGGCCTGTCACCCAAGGCTTCGCTGCGCTGGCGGCCTGCCGCGCGCTGGACGGTGAGCCTGTCGGGCGCCCGTGCCCTCCGCTTCCCAACCGTCAGCGAGCTTTACCAGGCGATCTCGACTGGTCCGACCATCAGTGTGCCCAATCCCGACCTCAAGCCGGAAAAAGCGACCTCAGCCGAGCTCGCGATCGAACGCAGCATCGGACAGGGCAGCATCCGCCTCTCGTTATTCCACGAAAGCATCAAGGACGCGCTCATCTCGCAGTCGGCGCCGCTCAACGGTTCGACGCAGCTGTTCAACTATGTTCAGAACATCGGCCGGGTCCGCACCAACGGCGCCGAGCTCGCGGTCGAGAAGCGCAATCTCATTCCCGGCTTCGATCTCAGCGGCAGCGTCACGCTCGCCGATCCGAAGATCGTCTCCGACCCGGCTTTCCCGGCCGCCGAGGGCAAGATGATCCCACAGGTCCCGCGCCGGAAGGCGACGATCGTAGCGACCTGGCGCCCGACCGACGAACTCTCCCTGACGGGCGCTGCGCGCTATTCGAGCCGCATGTACGGGACGATCGACAATAGCGACCGCGTCGGACACACCTATCAGGGCTTCGAGGGCTTCATTGTCGCCGATGCCCGCGCGCAATATCGCTTCACACCGCGCTGGAGCTTCGCTGCCGGAGTCGAGAACATCTTCGACAAGCGCTACTTCCTGTTCCACCCCTTTCCCGGCCGAACCTTCACGGCCGAGCTCAACTGGCGCTTGTGAGGAACCGAACGATGCGACTGATCCACGTCTTAACAGCGGGCGCGCTCATCCCGGTCGCGGCAACTGCCGTTGCCCACGTGACCGTCTGGCCGAAAGAAAGCACGATTAAGGCGCATCAGAAGTACGAAGTGCGCGTGCCGAACGAGAAGCAGGTCGACACCGTCGCGGTCGAAGTGCGCTTTCCCCCCGGCCTGGAGGCCAGGTCGTTCGAGCAGAAGCCCGGCTGGATGACCGAGCCCGTCCGCGACGCATCGGGCAAGACGGTCGGCGTCCGCTGGACAGGCAGGCTGCCGCCTCAGCAGTTCGCCGAGTTCGGCATCCTCGCGGTGAATCCCGCGTCCGCCGGCGAACTCAGCTGGACCGCAGTCCAGACCTACGCCGACCGCACCAGCGTCGAATGGTCAGGGCCGAAAGGCTCCAAGACACCGGCTCCCAAGGTGACGATCAAGGCTGCGGGCGACTAGCTCACGCAGGCCGAAGCGGCGACCAGATCTGCTCGAGCAGATCGTCGGCGCGAGCCGATTGGTCATCGAGGCCCACCCGCCCGCGTCCGTCAAGCACGCTCAATGTTCCGAAGAGACGGTCCCAGATCGTAAACAGCTCGCCGAAATTGCTGTCGTGCACGATGCGCACGGGATTGTGGTGGAGGCGGTGCAGCCTCGGCGTGACGATCAGCAGCCCAAGCGCACGGTCAACCTGTGCGGACAGGCGAATGTCCGCGTGCTGCCAGATAGTTGCGGCGAGGATGATCGCCTGGACCGAGATGACGGCCGAAACGGGCGCGCCGACTGCCACGATGACGAGCGCCGAGGCCGGCAAGGTCACAAGGAGTTCGACAGGATGCTTCCGCAAGCTCGTCGAGACGTCCACGGCAGTGTCGGCGTGATGCACGCGATGAACGCGCCACAGCAGCGCCGATCGGTGCATCCATCGATGCACCCAATAGGCAATGAAGGTTTGCACAATCAGCGTTAGGGCGAAGATCGCCACCCACGACATCGCAAGCGAGTGACCAATACCGAGCCCGAAGTGCTCGCTGGACGCCGCGGCAGCGACATTCGCCAGCGGAAACAGCCCCGCTGTCACCAGCGCGAGCGCCGTCAGTCCGAAGTTGGTGACTAGCCGCGCATCTCCGCCGGCGCCGCCTTGACCCTCCGCCTTGGTCGCCACCTCCGCAACTGCGAGAACCGCGAACCAGCCGAGCAATGCAATCGCGATGGCGACGTCTGGACTTAGGTTCATGCTTTCCCCTCGCAGCAAGCCGGGACTCGTTATATTGGCGTTAACCGATCCTGTCTCTAAGATCGATATACGGCTTACGGACGCGGCCGCTTCGACCTGAAGGAAGGTGCGCGTCGGCCCCATGGGCTCTCGCGTCGCGCCGCGCGGGCAAATCCACAGGATTTTTGCTTCACACTGCATTTACCGGCTTGCGTCTGATTCCAGTTGAGGCACAATAGGTAGTAGCGCGAGAGGGGGAACTCTCAACACCTAGTGTTCGGCGCCGGAATCCCTATATTCCGGTGACGGGCCAGCTCGTCCCCGGTTTCCACAGGGGCGGGGAGGTGTAAAAGCCCCGTCTGGCGCCAAAAGAGGCTAGGATGCCGCCATGGCTCCGAGTTCGAACAATTGGAGAACAAACGGTCCTCGATCGAGACCGTCGAAGCGACGGGGAAGCGCGATGGATTTTTCGACCGGCAGCGAAGTTCCGAGCGACGACGTCTCGAGCCGCCGCTACCGGCAGCAAGACGGTCCACGCGCCGCGCTTCGACGTGACGACCGACACAGCGCGCGACGCGCTGCTGACCGAGTTCGGCAAGGACACGCTGCGCGACCGCTATCTGCTCCCGGGCGAAAGCTACCAGGACCTGTTCGCGCGCGTCGCCGCGGCCTACGCCGACGACGCCGACCATGCGCAGCGCGTCTACGACTATATCTCCAAGCTTGTGGTTCATGCCGGCGACGCCCGTCCTGTCGAACGGCGGCACCGGCCGCGGCCTTCCGATCAGCTGCTATCTGAACAGCGTCTCCGACAGCCTCGAAGGCATCGTCGGCACCTGGAACGAGAATGTCTGGCTGGCGTCCAAGGGCGGCGGCATCGGCACCTATTGGGGCAACGTCCGCGGCATCGGCGAGCCGGTCGGCCTCAACGGCAAGACCAGCGGCATCATCCCGTTCGTGCGGGTGATGGACAGCCTGACGCTGGCGATCAGCCAGGGCTCGCTGCGCCGCGGCTCGGCCGCCTGCTATCTCGACGTCAATCCACCCCGAGATCGAGGAATTCCTCGAGATCCGCAAACCGTCGGGCGACTTCAACCGCAAGGCGCTCAACCTCCACCACGGCGTGCTCGTCACCGACGCGTTCATGGAAGCGGTGCGCGACGGCGCCGAATTCGACCTGCACAGCCCCGAAGGACGGCAGCGTCCGCGGCAAGGTCGACGCGCGCTCGCTGTTCCAGAAGCTGGTCGAGACCCGCCTCGCGACCGGCGAGCCGTACATCATCTTCATCGACGCGGTGAACAAGTCGATGCCCAAGCATCACCGCGACCTCGGCCTCAAGGTCACGACCTCGAACCTGTGCTCGGAGATCACGCTTCCGACCGGCAGGGACCATCTCGGCGCCGACCGCACCGCGGTCTGCTGCCTGTCGCTCGCTCAACCTCGAGACCTGGGACCAGTGGAACGGCGACAAGCAGTTCATCGAGGACGTCATGCGCTTCCTCGACAATGTGCTGCAGCGACTATATCGCCCGCGCGCCCGACGAGATGGCGCGCGCCAAATATAGCGCCGAGCGCGAGCGCTCGGTCGGCCTCGGCGTGATGGGCTTCCACTCCTTCCTCCAGGCGCGCGACATCCCGTTCGAAGGGGCGATGGCCAAGAGCTGGAACCTGCAAGATCTTCAAGCACATCCGCGCGCCAGGTCGACGAGGCGTCGATGATGCTCGCCAACGAGCGCGGGCCCTGCCCCGACGCCGCCGACATGGGCGTGATGGAGCGCTTCAGCTGCAAGATGGCGATCGCGCCGACCGCGTCGATCTCGATCATCGCCGGCGGCACTCAGCGCCTGCATCGAGCCGATCCCGGCCAACATCTACACCCACAAGACGCTGTCGGGCAGCTTCTCGATCAAGAACCCGTATCTCGAGAAGCTGCTCGAGCGAGAAGTCGAAGGACAGCGCCACGGTGTGGAACTCGATCCTCGAGCAGGGCGGTTCGCGTCCAGCACCTCGACTTCCTGACCCAGGAAGAAAAGGACGTGTTCAAGACCAGCTTCGAGATCGACCAGCGCTGGCTGCTCGAGCTTGCCGCCGACCGCACGCCCTACATCGACCAGGCGCAGTCGCTGAACCTGTTCATCCCCGCCGACGTCGACAAGTGGGACCTGATGATGCTCCACTTCCGCGCGTGGGAGCTGGGCATCAAGTCGCTCTATTACCTGCGCTCGAAGTCGGTGCAGCGCGCCGGCTTCGCCGGCGGGGTCGAGGCCGACAACACGCCCGAGCTCAAGGAAATCCAGCTCGCGTCGACCACCGACTATGACGAGTGCCTGGCGTGCCAGTGAAGCGCGCCCTCACCCTCAGGAACGTCGCCAAGCGGCACCGGCCTCGTCGTCGCTCGGCATCGCGTTGCGATCGACCTGATCGCGCACGGTCGCGACGCTCGCCATCGCGGGCGAGCGTGGCTGGGCCGGTGACCACCGGGCGCACCATCGAGCTCATCGTAGCGATCGCGATCATCGTCGCGAGCGTCTGGCTGTACCGGCGCAACCGCGCGGTGGACCGGGGCTATGGCAGCCAGGGCGCGGTCCTGCTTCTCGTCGTCGGAGCGATCATGGCGATCCACGCGCTCGGCTTCATGGAATACCGCCCGAGCCAGACCGAGCTGGAGGCGATGCGCGGCCAATGATCGCGTTTCATCATCCTCGGCATCATCGCGGCGCTGATTGGCGTCGTGCTCGTCGTCAACGCGATCCGCGGCGGCATCCACGCGCCGCGCGCGACGGCCATGCTGATCGGCGGGATGATGCTTGCCGCCTTCGGGATCGTGATTGCGGGCTTCGCGCTCGCCTACCAGAATGCCGAGCCGCTCGATCTCAACGCGGTGGCGGTGCAATGAGCGCTCGCTTGACAGTCACGGCGGCGAGCCTTGCGCTTGTCCTCACCGCCTGCGCCGCGACGCAGGACGCCGCAGCCGTCGCGCCGCAAGCGCCGGGGTTCCTGCTCGGCCTGTGGCACGGCTTCATCTTCCCGGTCGCCTGGATCGTTTCGCTCTTCATGGGCAACGTCGCGGTCTACGCCGTCCCCAACAACGGCGGCTGGTACGACTTCGGCTATTTCCTTGGCATCGTCGTCTTCGGCGTCGGCGCCAGCAAGGGCGGCCAGCGCGTCGTCTACCGCGACAACGTCATCGAAACGACCGCGCGGAGGATCGACTGATGAACCGCGCCCTCGCGACCACCATATCCAGTTTACAAGGAGCCTGAAGATGCCCCTCCTCGAAGCCCGCAAGCAGTACAAGCCGTTCGAATACCCGTGGGCGTTCGAATTTTGGAAGCGCCAGCAGCAGATCCACTGGATGCCCGAGGAAGTGCCGCTGGGCGAGGATTGCCGCGACTGGGCGCAGAAGCTCATCGGACCATGAGCGCAACCTGCTCACGCAGATCTTCCGCTTCTTCACCCAGGCCGACGTCGAGGTGCAGGATTGCTACCACGACAAGTACGGCCGCGTGTTCAAGCCGACCGAGATCAAGATGATGCTCGCCGCCTTCTCCAACATGGAGACGGTGCACATCGCCGCCTACTAGCCACCTGCTCGACACGATCGGCATGCCCGAGAGCGAATACGGCATGTTCCTCCAGTACAAGGAGATGAAGGACAAGCACGATTACCTGCAGCAGTTCGGCGTCGACACCGACGAGGACATCGCCAAGACGCTCGCCATGTTCGGCGGCTTCACCGAAGGGCTGCAGCTGTTCGCCAGCTTCGCGATGCTGATGAACTTCCCGCGCTTCAACAAGATGAAGGGCATGGGCCAGATCGTCAGCTGGTCGGTCCGCGACGAGAGCCTGCACTGCGAAGGCATCACCCGCCTGTTCCACGCCTTCGTGAAGGAACGCGACTGCCTGACCAAGGCGGTCAAGGAAGACATCATCGACATCTGCCAGAAGACGGTGCGGCTGGAGGACGCGTTCATCGACCTCGCGTTCGAGCAGGGCCCGGTCCACGGCATGAGCCCGAAGGAGATCAAGAAGTACATCCGCTACATCGCCGACTGGCGCCTCGGCCAGCTCGGCTTCCAGCCGATCTACATGGTCGACGAGCACCCCCTCCCCTGGCTCGCCCCGCTGCTCAACGGCGTCGAGCACGCCAACTTCTTCGAAACCCGCGCGACCGAATATTCGAAGGCCGCGACCCGGGGCGACTGGAACACGGTGTGGGACAGCTTCGACCGCCGGCAGAAGGCCAAGGCCGACGCGGCGGCGAATGATGGAGCGCGGCGGCGGCGGCGACGGGCCGGATATGTTCGAGGCGAGCGGGGTCGCGGCGGAGTAAGCGAATTGGTCAAGGCGGAGATCGATGAATTCGCCGATAAACTGCTGAGTGAATTTTGGAAGTCGCACCGTGATGGCGCGCCGACGTGCGTCTATCATTACACATCGGCTGATGGGCTTCATGGCATCCTAAGTTCGAACGCTATTTGGGCTACGGACTGCAGGTTTTTGAATGACGCTTCGGAAAGCCAAGTAGGCGTCGAAAAGGCGAAGGAGATTTGTCGCAAGAGAAGGTTTGCTAATGGTAATGGGCCGCTCGTGCCTTTCTATCGGTCCTTAGCGCAGACGCGCCGCCTTTAGTCTCCAGAACCGAACTTCATCTTTTCGCTCTCCGAACGGGACGACGATCTGACTCAATGGCGCGCCTATGCCAATGATGGCCTCGGCTTCTCCATAGGCTTTGATTGCGAAAGACTTCTGGAGAACTCGCAGAATAACAATGGGGAGTTTGAGTTCTCCAAAGTGGTATACTTGAGTAGCGGCCAAGATAAGACGCTGCGTGGTTTTTTAGATCAATTTGAGCTTTTTCTGAAGTCGCACGGCAACGTGAACTCTGAAAGTGCGGCCATCACGCTTGATTGGCTTATCGGGAATTGCTCAACCCTATTCAAACATTCGTCTTTCAAATCAGAAAGAGAATGGCGAGTGAATACTTATAACCTCATCGGAGACGCTGACCAGTCGGTCAGGGTGCGAGCTACTTGCGGGCGGCTAATCCCCTACATTCCGCTTAACCTAGGAAAATTCCCAAAAGACCGGCTTCCAATAACGCGGATTGGAATTGGACCCGGTTTTAAGGATGCAACAATCAAGTACGCGGTCGAAAAACTATGCGCTCAAACGGGTTTCGAGGTGGAGATATACAGCGCTGATTCACCCTACCGGAGGGTTTAAGGCAGAGGCGCGCACCCCGGGTCCGGCTAGAATTTCGGAACACGGCGACAGTTTATCAAATCGCGCAATCAGCACCACGGCCTCCTTCCACTCCCATATTCCCGCGCGACGCCGGCGCTGATCATCGCCTCGCCCACATCCTCGCCGTCCACGGCCACGTTCCGCAGCAGCCGCCCGTAGGTGTCGCGGTCGCGATCGATGCTGGTCATCGTCACCGCGCCGCTGTTGAGCAGCGCGTTCAGCTTCTCCGTCGCCGCATTGCCGAGCCGCGCCTCGTCCGCGCAGCGCGGCGGGTGAGTCTCCGGCGCATCGATCCCCGCGATCCGCACCTTCTCGCCGCTTATGTAGAAGGTGTCGCCGTCCACCACGCAATTCGTCCCGCCGCCCGTGTGGCAATAGCCGAACGACGCCCGCACGGCCCGCGCCGGCTCATTGGTGTCCTGGGCTTCATCCGGGGCCCACTCTTGCCCGCGCTTCTCCCACTCGACCTCGTCAGGCGAAAGCTCCCGCGTCGGCACCGCCTGAACCGCGTTCCACTCGATCGCAGAAGTATCGATTGCGACCGGTTCTGATTCCCACACCTGCCACGCGAAAGCGGCGACGACGCCGGCCAGGATCGCCCCGGCGAACAACGCCCCAATGCCGCCCCTGCCCGACCGGCGACGACGCGGTAGATACGCGTCTACGGACCCCCACGGCCCACGCTCCCGCAGCGGGACGACGCGGACGGTCTTGCCGTCGGGTTTCCAGTGCCTGCTCACGCAAGCGGTCTAAGATGAGGAAGGTAACCGGGCGGTTAGCGATGAGCCCCGCGCATCAGTCGCACACGAACGATCTAATCAGCCTTCACGTCGTTGTTGGAAATATCGACGGCATTTCTCCACTCGCCATTGCCGTCCTTGCGCCACACCGTGACTGCGCGGCCCTGCTCGATGACGGGCTTGCCGTCGGTGCCCGGCATGGTCACCCGGGTTCGTTCGATGATGTACCCCATGTCTCCCGATGCCGCGACATGGGCCTCGATCGGCTCCCACTCGATTTTGAAGCCCGGCGTCTTGAACGCGCGATCGACCATTTGCCTGGCGGCGTTGCGCCCGCGGAGCGTCGGCGTCTTGTCCTGCATCAGCACCGCGTCCTCGGCCCAGTAACCGGCCACCCGATCCGCATCCTTGCCTTCGGCGGCAAGGGCGGACCACTGGCGACTGATGTCCATCAGCTTGGCCTGCTCCGCCTCGATATCCATCGCCGAGCCCCGCTCGCTCGTCGGCGAACACGCCACCGCCATCGGCAGCACCAATCCCATCATCAATGCCGGTAAAAGTCGCATCGTCGGGTACCCCCTGTTCTGCCGATCATGGGTCACGCCAACCCGGATCAACAACCGTAGTTAGGCGACACCGCCGAGACATGATATGATTACGCCGCCGGATCGGTCTGTGGGGCGACGATAAGATGGCACGCGCACCAGTCGGACTTCCGTCGAGCAGTTAACCATTACCTCCTGTGTGGAAGAGACCGACGCCACTCATCATTACGGGGGTTGCTGCGATCATCATCGCACTACTCGTCGCGAGAGAGTCGGCACCTCGGTACTTCATTGAAGCAGGCGGCGTTAGCGTCACGCCCGCTGGCCTCTCCGGCACGTTTCAAATGAAAGAAGTGGGGCCCTTGGGACGGCTGTTCGGAAGTGGAATTCCTTCAAGCGGATTGGGCGGCGCCTGCCTGGCCTTTCCGGCGAAAGACCTGGGATTTACGGAGATGGCCAAGACAGTTTGCCACAGCAACTCGGAGTGCTCACATGAACCTGAGCCCGGCATGACCGGTGAAGATTTGTACAGCTATGCACCCGACCCCAGTAAGACACACCGGGAAAACCGGTACGGATATTGCGATCGCCAGAGCAATCAATGCTGGTCCAAGCCGATAGTGAATGGTGGGAATGACGCGGTCTGCAACCGGCCTGTCCGACTAAGCCCCGGAGTTCCCAAAACAGTCCCTGCCGCTCCCGTTAGTCCTGCACCTTTCCCTATCGCCCAGAAGGCCAAGTTCCGGGTGGTCGCCTGTCTGAATAAGGGCAATCCTCCCGCCCCTCCCCCAAAGCCTCCATGCGGAAAGAGCGATAGCCCTGACCGCGACGAACAAATGGGAGTGGAAGGACCAGTTAACCCCTAAAAAATCGCTGTCCTACAGCGCCCCGCATGATCCACATGGTGCGACTCCTTCGCGCAACAGGAGTTGCCCATGGCCACCAAGCTCAAGATCATCGACGAAAGCGTGGACATCGTGCCCGCTTCCGAACCGCCGCAGTTTGTCCCGGCGCCAACCCGCAATCGCCACGCAGGCTGGACCGCGGAGCGGCAGCGCAAGTTCATCGACCATTTGTCGCTGACCGGCTCGGTCGGTGAGGCCGCCGCCATCGGTAACGTCGCGTTCGGCCTATATGCTGCGCAACAAGGCCGGCGGCGAAAGCTTCGCTCGCGCCTGGGACGCGGCCTTGTCGCTCGCCGCGACGCGCCTGGCCGCCATCGCCTTCGACCGTGCGCTGCACGGCCGGTCGGAGCGCTTCTATAAGGACGGGGAGCTGGTCATGGAGCGCAAGATGCCCTCCGACTATCTGCTGACCTGGCTGCTCGCGCGGCTCGATCCGCTGCAGTTCGGAAGCCCGGTCGCAAAGGCCCTTGCCGCAGCGGCCGGCGACCCGCGCGAACGCTCGCGCCAGTCGCTGCCCGATCTCATCGCGTCACTGAGCAGCGTGGCCGACGAGGATTGTCCGGTGGAGACGGCGGATCACATCGATGACCGTCTCGGCGAGATGTCGTAGCTCGCGCCCGCGCACGTAGGCCCGCGAAGTTTGGGAAGTTTCGCTTGAGCTACCGAGCGCAGCGAAAGCAGCGCGTAGAGCTGGCGAAAGCCGGACGGCCTGCGCGAAGCGACAGGACCGACGTCACGGGATTCACTCCCGTGACGGCTCCTTGAGGCCAGTCGTAGCGCCGAAATTGCAAACGAACCGCCATTCGCAATTCCACCTTCGAATGATTACATGTCCGTAAGAACGGAAAATCCCATGCACAGAATTGCCCGACCCGACCCGGCGCTGGAAGCGCTCAGTGACGAACGCGATCATCTCGCGATCCAGATCAGCTTGCTCGCCGATTCCCAGACACCCGAACCGGGACGGCTCGTTTCACTGCGCGACAAGCTCTTCGACCTGGAGCGTCGCATTTCGCAGTACAAGCCGGCCGACGCCTAATCGGTCATCGGCGCCGCGGGTTTCAGTCGCACCAGCTCCGCGGTCCGCCGGCATATTCGCGGGCGACGCCCTGCGCGATCATCGCCGCGGCCAGGTCGCGGCCTCCGACGTCGAGCCTGGTGAGAAGGCGGCCGTCGGTCCCGCGCTCGGTTCCCATGACCTTGACCTCGCCGCTGTTGAGCAGCTCGCGGAGGCGCACGGCCGCGGCTATTCCGCTCCGCGATTCCTCGGTGCAGGCGGAGCCGCGGATCTCGGGTGCGTCCATACCGGCGATCTCCACGCGCTCGCCGTTGAGGTTGATGGTGTCGCCGTCCCACACGCAATCGGGTCCGGCGCCGTTGTAGCAATGGTTGAAGCGCGGCGGCGGCGCGGAGGGCGCGGCGCTCGAGCGCGTGATCGCGCTGACGCCCATGATCAAGGCGAAGCAGGCGGCCGCGAGCAGCACGATTCCGGCAACGCCCGCCCACAGCTCCTGCTCGCGGGTGCGCGGCTGCGCCTTCTTGACCGGAACCTGCGGCTGGATGCGCACCGGGGCGCGCCGGATGCGCGATTGATTCAGCGCTACGGTCTGGCGGCCAGGCTTGAACTGCTGTTTCACGCTGCCGAGACTATCCGACGCGGATTAGCATTCGGTTAGCGCCCTGCTGTCTCCGCGAACACGTCCCGGGGGCCGGCGATGTGGTAGAGCGTCATCGACAGGCCAAGGCACGCGGCGGCGACGACAAGGAGACCCGTCGTCGCGCCTTCGGGCCACGATGCCCTCGCCTTCGCGACGGCCTGCGCCCGCGGCGCCTGCATGATGCGAAACCTCTTCATGCCCCGCCGTTTACCGGGCGGAGGTCACCTGCCTGTTAGCGATCGTGGTTAGCGCGGTGTTGAGGCGGCCTGGTCCGGAGCAGCGGCAGCCGCGGCAGCGGCCCGGGCCTTGACGCGGACCTTGACCTCCGCCTGGGCCCGCTTGGCCTCTCGCTCATGCTTGGCCTGCTTGTAATAGTCGTACTCGCTGAATTCCGGGTCGGTGACGAACATGCTCCCGACATCCTGCCCCTTGGCGATGCGCGACGCCATTTCCGCCGCAGTCAGGGTAGCGGCGAGCAGGTCGATCGTCGGCCCGCCGCGGCAGCCCATCGGGCCGATTGTCGCGCAGTCGCTCTGCTTGAAGTTCTCGGGCGGCCTCGGCCCTCCAGCCCTCGCCTTCTTCTTCGCCTTCTTGGCAGAGAGCACGTCGGGATCGATTCGATACCCTTCGGGCTTGATCGCGCAGACGATGATCTCGCCGTGTTCACCAAGCGGATTACGAGGCGAGCACTCGCGCTCGGCGCTTTTCGGAGGAGCCTGGGTCGCGGCGACGGGCGCCGTCTGGGCGAGCATGGCGAGGACAACGGATAGGCCGGTTGGCATCGGCGCCCTTCTGTTGCGCTCGACCTTGCGGCGCAATGAATAAGATCAGTTCAGGCGCGTCGCTTCTGGCGCGAACGCGAGAGCAGCGCAGCTTCGTTCTTGCGCCGGATCCGCTCCATCACTTCAGGCGTGTTGTCTGCGGATTCCGAATTGCAGCGGCCATGGCAGAGGACGAGATTGTCGACGGCATCGCTGCCGCCGGCGGTGGCCGGCACGATTTGCTCGACCTTGGCGCCCAGGTCGTGCCCGCGCGGAAGGTCGAAGCGCATCGGCCGCCGGCACCGCGAGCAATTGTCGCCATCGCGCTGCCGCAGAGCCTGGAGCCGCTGCGCCGCCAGCGCCCGCCGAAACTTCCACGGAGTGACATATTTGGAGATCATCGAACCGCTCATAAGCTAGCATTTAAACGAAGTGACTTACCGCCCGGTTAGCGGATGGCCTTGCGCCGGAGATTGAGGCCGGTAGTGCTAGCGTCCGCATGGCCGACCTTACGCCCGTCATAGAAACCATGGAGCACCGCTGGATGCGCGCGTGGGTCAACCGCGACCTCAAGGCGCTGAAGGCCGTGACCGCGGGCAATTTCATCCTGCTCATGGGCTCGAAGCCGCCGGCGATCCTGGACAGGCCGAGCTGGCTGGAGGCGGCAGGCAAGCGCTACGATTGTTCCTCCTACCGCTTCGGCGACATCTATGTCCGCGACCTCGGCTCGGCGGCGATTTTCGCCGCCCCCATGGAGCTAAAGGCGACGATGGACGGCCACGACTGGTCGGGCCGGTATTGGGTCACCGATTTCTGGCGCAAGGGGCGCGTGCGTCGCAGCTGGAAGATGGCGCATCGCGTCGTTTCGAGGGCGGACGACGACGCAAATGTCGCCGCCGCGATCCGGTCGCTCCAGCTCTGGCGCTGATCGACCTGTCCCAGAACGGGCCTCGCTCAACTCGTTGGTAACTTTTCGTTAACTACAACGTTCGTGCGGTGTCCGAAGGACAATCGAAGGAGTCGGCGACATGACAAAGATGTTGCTTGCCGCAGCGGGGTCGATCGCGATCGTGCTCTCTGCTGGCGCAGGCCAAGCGCAAAGCCATCACGGATCTAGACACGACGGTCCTGGGGGATCGTTCGTCAACCCCGGCTTTGCCGGATGCGGAGCCGTCGGGGGCCAAAGAGGTGGCCGCGGTGACCATCGCGGCGACCGTCGCGGCGAACGTCGCGGGGCCTCGACCTTCTGTTCGACGGACGTCTTGATGGGCTGGTACGGCGGCGAGTGGGCGAAGTGGAACAACCGTACGTGGGAGCCGACGAGCTACAACGACTGGTGGCACGAAGAGCCGGCGCGTGCCTATCCGGCATGGATGCAGCGCAACCAGGATTGCTCGAGGCAATGGTACAGCGGCGACACGCTGCGCTGCTAGCCTGACGGCCGAGCCCTAGCGGAACTCCTTTTCCGCTTCCTGGAACCAGCCCTTCGGGGCCACCCCCTGCTCGTGCTGTTGCGGCGGGTGAATAGCTTGTGGGTGGCTGCCGGGCCATGCGGTAATCATGATGGCGACCCCCAGGATCGCCAAACCCGCGATGAGGGCAAGGAACGGGACGGTGCTGAGTAGCAGGCGAGGCGTTTCGGGCTGCGTCCTCCCCTGGTTCCCTTCGCGCTTCCGGCGGGCCGTCCGGCGGCGTGCAAGGGCGGTCACATAGTCATCCGCGCGAGTCCAGCGGCGGGACTCGGGCGGAGCCAGTTCGCCCTTGTTCTTCATAGGCTTAGACTGCGCCTCGAACGGTCGGGTTGCAACTTGGCCTGACGGCCCCCGAACCGCCGCTCACTCACCTATCGGCTGACCGCTTTGCTCCTGCTCGAACAGGTCGGCGACGACATCGCCGCGAGCGGTCAGGCGGACCTGATTGCCTTCAACCTCGGCGATGAGACCGCTCGGAATGTAATGGTGATGATCGGTGTGTGCGAGACCGCTGTCGGCGCGGATCAGCTTGATCCGGTTTTCCTCGACGCGATCGACAGTACCGACGTGGACACCGTCCGCGCCGATCACTTCCATATGCTCACGGACGTTTTCAAGGCCGCTCATCTCGGTCTCCTTCAGGCTCTCACGCGCTTGAACGCTCCGCCGCCGACTGGGATGCATGCTGACGCGAGCGCTTACGCCTGTTTGGGGCACGAGTCATCGGCGGCCTCGGCTTGTGACGCCTCGCTGCGGCGCTTAAGTCCCCGCCATGGCTGACGTCCGAACCATTCCCGACGCCGCGGTTGCGCCCGATGCTCCGCCCTCTCCCACCCATGTGTCGATCCGACGGGAGGATTATCGAGAGCCAGATTGGCTGGTGCCGGAGATCCGCCTCGACTTTGATCTCGGCGCGGAGCGAACCCGCGTCCGCGCGACGCTGAACGTCGAGCGGAACGGAAGCCATGATCGGCCGCTGCGGCTCGACGGCGACGATCTCAAGCTCGTGTTCGTCCGGGTCGATGGAATGGAAGGCTCGCACCGAATGGAAGGCGAGCAGCTGGTCATCGAAGTGACTGGCGAAACCGCGGTCGTGGAGACGGAAGTCGAAATCAGCCCCGCGGCGAATACGAAGCTGATGGGCCTTTACGCCTCAGGCGGCATGTTGTGCACGCAGTGTGAGGCCGAAGGCTTCCGCCGCATCACCTTCTTCCCCGACCGCCCGGACGTCCTGTCCAAGTATACGGTGCGCATGGAAGGCAGCGCGACGGCTTTCCCGGTCCTGCTGTCGAACGGCAACCGGGTCGCTCATGGCGAGGCGGACGGCGGACGGCATTGGGCAGAATGGAACGACCCATTCCCGAAGCCCTGCTACCTGTTCGCGCTGGTCGCGGGTGACCTGAAGGCGAACCAGGACAGCTTCACCACGATGACCGGTCGCAAGGTCGACCTGTTCATCTGGGTGCGCGAGGCCGACCTGCCGAAGACCCAGCACGCCATGGACAGCCTGAAGCTGTCGATGGCGTGGGACGAGAGGGTCTACGGTCGCGAATATGATCTCGACCAGTTCAACATCGTTGCCGTGTCCGACTTCAACATGGGCGCGATGGAGAACAAAAGCCTCAACGTCTTCAACTCGGCCTATGTGCTGGCCGATCAGGACACCGCCACGGACGTCGATTTCGACAATATCGCCCGAGTCGTCGCGCACGAATATTTCCACAATTGGTCTGGGAACCGGGTCACCTGCCGCGACTGGTTCCAGCTCAGCCTGAAGGAGGGTTTCACCGTATTCCGGGACCAGAGCTTTAGCGCCGACATCGGAAGCGCCGCGGTCAAGCGGATCGAGGACGTTCGCGTGCTGCGCGCCGCGCAATTCCCCGAAGATGCAGGGCCGCTCGCCCACCCGGTCCGGCCCGACAGCTATATCGAGATCTCGAACTTCTACACGGCGACGGTCTACAACAAGGGCGCCGAGCTCATCCGGATGTTCCACACGGTACTCGGACCCGACAAGTTCCGCGCTGGCACCGACCTCTATTTCGAGCGGCACGATGGCGAGGCGGCGACCTGCGACGATTTCGTGAAGGCGCTCGAGGATGCGAGCGGCGTCGACCTGTCGCCGTTCAAGGTCTGGTACAGCCAGGCGGGCACGCCGAAGCTGAAGGCGCGGATCGAGCATGACGCGGAGGCTCGCAGCGCCACTCTTCACCTCGAGCAGCAGGTCCCGTCGACGCCCGGGCAGTCGGCAAAGTCCCCCATGCCGCTCCCACTGAAAACCGCATTGATCGGTGAGCGAAGCGGCGCGGAAATTGCAGGCGAACGCTTGATCCTGCTCGACCAGGGGCGCGCCAGCATCGCTTTCGACAATGTCGCCGAACCGCCGCTGCTTTCGATCAATCGCGGCTTCTCCGCTCCGATCGTCGTCGAGGCGGAACGCCGCGCCGGAGAGCTCGAGCGGCTCGCTCAGTGCGATACGGATCCATTCGCGCGCTACGAGGCGATGCAGGAGCTGATGATGCGCGCCCTCGTCGGCGGCGCGGGGGGCGATGAAGTCGATACCGAAGCGGTGGTGCGCGCCGTGGGCGCAACGCTCCAGTCGAACTCGCTTGACGCGGCCTTCAAGGCCGAGGCCGTGCTGGTGCCGAGCGAAACGATGATCGCGGAGCGGATGGACGTGGTCGATCCCGACGCGATCCATGCCTCGCGCGAGCGCCTGCGCGCAGCCCTGGGGTCCAGCCTCCAGAACGACCTGCTGGCCGCGCATAGCGTCGATTCCGTTCGCGGCAGCGACCTTTCACCGACCGCCAAGGGTATTCGGCGGCTGCGCACGGTCGCGCTCGCACTGCTTGCGGGAGCCGACCCCGCTCGCGCGGCGGCATTGGCAAAAAGCCAGTTCGATCGCGCCGACAACATGACCGATCGCCAGGGTGCGCTCGGCATCCTCGTGTCGCTTGATGCGCCCGAGCGGCAGGACGCGCTCGACGCCTTTTACGCGAAGTTCCGCAACGACGCTCTGGTGCTGGACAAGTGGTTCGCGCTGCAGGCTGCGGCGCAGCGGCCGGACACAGCGGATCAGGTCCTGCAGCTCGCGGCGCATCCCGACTTCGTGATGACCAACCCCAATCGGCTGCGCTCGCTGGTCGCCATGTTCGCCGGCAACCATTGGGCGTTCCACACGCCCGACGGTCGAGGCTACCGCTTCGTCACGCAGATGATCGTGGCCGCCGACAAGCTGAATCCGCAAATTGCGGCGCGCCTGGTCCCGGCGTTCGGCCGCTGGCGGCGGTTCGAGCCGAAGCGGGCGGAGATGATGCGCGCTGCCCTGGAGCAGGTGGTGGCGACGCCCGGCCTTTCAAAAGACGTGTTCGAGCAGGCGAGCAAAAGCCTCGCCTAGCGCGCGGCCTTAGATCAACCGCCAATCCAGCGAGCGACTTCCGACGCCACCTGGTTTGCGGCGCGGTTCAGTGCGGGGCCGACCGTGGCCGACGAGCCGTCGGCCGGCGCCGTCGCGGTGAACCGCTTCGTTTCCACGCGGTTGCCGCCGGCGGCCGAAAGCGCGCCGTCATATTGCACGATCACCTGGCCCGTCGCGGCGTCGTAGCCGAAACGCTGCAGCTCGCCGGTGACGGTGAGCCCAGGATCGAGCGCCGTCTGGCGGCTGTCGAGCACGACACGGCTGGTCGTCCTGCGAACGGTTTCCGCCACGAGGTCTGCGAACAGCCGGTCGGGCGTATCGATCAGCTGCAGGTCGGCGACATATTGGACGTCGCTCGGGTTCACCTGCACGGGCACGCGGACCGTCCGAAGCTCCCGCGACACGATCGGCGTCGCAATTGTCACCGCCTGCCCCGCAGCAGCCGTCCGCGCGATCTGGCCGGGATCCGGAGCCTCGGGCGTCAACGTTACGAGCGTTGTCGGCGGCTTCCCGCCTCCGAGCATGCCGCCAACCGAACAGCCACTGGCGGCCAGTGCCAGCGCGATGGGTGCGGCAGTCCGCAGCAAAGACGTCATCAAGGTTTCCTCGGCTTGTAATCGGGCAGCTTTTCGGGACCGAGCGTGCCGCCGATTCCCTGTTGGTTCACGCGCTCCGAAACCGATTGAAGCGACTGCGAAAGCTCGCGCAGGTCGCGCACCAGCCGGTTTGCTTCGGGCAGCGTGGACTTGCTGAAATTCTGGACGCCCGGCCGGGCATCCGTGATCATGCCATTCAGGTTGTCGGTCGCCAGCTGGATCGAGGCGATCGCCTTGCGCAGATCCTCGGCGGCGGGACGGCCCTGCTCACTCACCAGGCGGTTGGTGTTGTCAGTCAGCGCCGCAACATTGTTCGCGGCAATGCCGGCATTGCGGCTCGCGATGCGGACCTCCGCGATCGTCTCGGCCATGTCGGGCGCGCGCTCGCGGATGACCCGCGTGGTCACATCGATGTTCTCGAGGATGTCCGAGATCGCGTTCTGGTTCTTGTCATTGAGCAGCTCGGTCAGCCGCTCGGTCAGGCGCTGGATGCGGTCGATGAGCTCCGGAGCGCTGTTGAGCAAGGCACCGAGGCCGCCCGCCGTCGCCGGAACGACCGGGCAGCCCTGCGGCCCAAGCTGCTGGATCGGGCGGCTTCCACGGACCGCGCCGTCGAGCTGGATTTCACTCACGCCGGTGAAGCCGATGCCCTTGATCTGCGCGGTCGTGCCCTGGAGCACGGGAGTCTGCTGATCGACGTTGATCCGCACCCATACGAATTCGGGCCGGTTCGGAAGCAGAGAAATCTTGTCGACCTGCCCGACGGGGACGCCGGAGAAGCTGACGTTCGAGCCCTTGTTGAGACCGCCCACGCCTTGCGAGAAGTAGATGTCGTAGCATTTGGTCTGCTTGTTCGAGAGACCAGCAAGCCAGACGATGAAAAGGAGCACGCCGGCAAGCAAAGCCACCGTTACCGCGCCGACCATGACGTAGTTCGACCGGGTCTCCATCAGGCTACTACCTCGTGCTCATAACTTGCGGCAGCAGCTCGTCCCCGCGGCCCGTTAAAATACTCTTGTATCCAAGGATGATCCAAAGCCAATAGTTCCGGAATCGTTCCGACCCCCAGCACCTTCTTGTCCGCGAGCACCGCGATCCGGTCGCAGATCGCATGGAGCGTATCGAGATCGTGCGTGATCAGGAAAACGGTGAGGTCGAGCCGCTTCTGGAGCGACAGGATAAGCTGGTCGAACGCGGCGGCCGAGATCGGATCGAGGCCGGCCGTCGGTTCGTCGAGAAACAGAAGCTCGGGGTCGAGCGCGAGCGCGCGGGCCAGGCCGGCGCGCTTCACCATGCCGCCCGACAGCTCAGACGGAAACTTGGGGCCCGCGTCCGGCGGCAAGCCGCCCATTGCGATCTTGTAGGAGGCGATTTCGTCGAGCAGCGGCTCCTTGATGCCGGGGAAATACTCGCGGATCGGAACCTCGACATTCTCGGCGACCGAGAGCGTCGAGAAGAGCGCGCCGTTCTGGAACAGGATGCCCCAGCGCCGGCGGATGTTCTTCGCCTCGTCCTCGCTCCGGTCGATCATGTTCTCGCCGAGCACCTCGACTTCGCCCGCTTCCGGCGTCTGGAGGCCGATGATCGAGCGCAACAGCACCGACTTTCCGGTCCCCGACCCGCCCACGACGCCGAGGATCTCCCCGCGGTGGACAGTAAGGTCGAGGTTCTCGTGAATGACCTGTTCGCCGAACGCGTTGCGCAGGCCCTTCACCGTGATGACGGATTCGCGGTCCTTGGCGTCATTTCCAACCGATCGAGCTGAAGAACACCGCGAACACGGCGTCGAGAACAATAACGAGGAAGATCGACTGGACGACGGCGGTGGTCGTTCGGGTACCAACCTCTTCGCTGTTGCCCTGCACGAGCATGCCCTGGAAGCAGCCGGACAGCGCGATGATGAAGCCGAAGACCGGTGCCTTGATCATCGAGATCCAGAGGTCCGTGAGCGGAATCACTTCCTGCAGCCGCTGGATGTAGGTCAGCGGCGGGATTCCAAGGTCGAACCAGACGAACAGGCCGCCGCCGAACAGCGACGAGATGATCGCCCAGAAGCCCAGAAGCGGCATCATGAGGATCGCCGCCATCATGCGCGGGATCACCAGCGCCTCGATCGGCGAGACGCCGATGGTGCGCATGGCGTCGATTTCCTCGGTGATCTTCATCGTGCCGATCTGCGCGGCAAAGGCTGAGCCAGAGCGGCCGGCGACCATGATGGCGGTCATCAGCACGCCGAGCTCGCGCACGGTGATTCGGCCGATCAGGTTGATCGTGTAAACTTCGGCGCCGAACTGCTCGAGCTGGACGGCGCCCTGTTGCGCGATAACGATTCCGATGAGGAAGCTCATCAGGCCGATGATGCCGAGCGCGCGAACGCCGACCACATCGAAGCGGGTGACAACCGCGTTCAGGCGGAAGCGCCGGGCCGGGCGGCGGATCACGTTCGCAAAGCCGATCAGCGTCGCGCCTAAGAAACCGAGCAGGCCGAGCAGGGTACGGCCGATTTCCGCGACCCACTCGCCGAGCTCGCTGACCATGTGCAGGAAGCCACGCCGTGCCTCGGGGTGCACCTGAGTAGGAGCGTCGAAGTCGGCGACCTGCTTTAGCAGGCTGACTTCGTCGCGGCTCGCGCCGATGACCTTCGCCCCACGGTCGCGGACGGTGCGGTAGACGATCCATGCCCCGACCGTGTCCATGCGGTTGATCTCGGAAAGGTCGATCGTCACGGGATCCGCAAGAGCGTCGATCTCACGCTGGGTCGTGGCGGCGCGCGTAATCGTCAGTGCACCGGCTACGCGGTACACCGATCCGTGCGGCTCTCCCCCCTCTTGCTGCTTAAGATCAGACATGCCCCGCTCGTTACTGCGCGAAATGAACCGGCACGGCAAGCCGGTCAGAGGCGGCTCTTCCCTGTGCGGGACAGCCCGGTTATTCGCGCGACCGGATGGCCGCCGAAACAACTCCTCTTTTCGTACCCGTGGGCGCCAATCCTGCGCGGCCATTCGGAATGGATGCGCGAGAGCGAGCGTGTCGGCTCGCCACCAATGCGGGGCTCGAATGCGCCGATGTCGGCGAAGGAGGGCGCGCGGCGCTGATCGCCAGCCTCGACTTTGCCTGGGACCCCGCGTGGATTCGGGCCATGCGCGAGCGGCCGCGGACCGTTCTGATGCTCGGGAACAGGCCGGTGATCGCCCACGTGCCTCCCGGCGAAGGTACTTCGACAATCGCCTCCACAATGGCTGGAGGAGCTCCAATCGAGGGTTATGAAAGGCTCGACGCCGAAACCGCTGAGCTGAGCTATGCCGAGCTCAGGAAGCGCGAACGGCCATTCGTCATGCGCCTCGAACCGAACGATCCGGAACCGGTCGAGCGAGCGGCTTACGATGCTGCGTACAAGGGCGTGACGGACATCCTCACGCTCTATTTGTGGCGTAAGCCGGCCTTCTATCTCACCCGCTGGGCGGCGCGAGCCGGCATTTCGCCCAATTTTGTGACGCTGATCGGCGGCATCCTGTGCCTGCTCGCCTTCTACCTGTTCTGGCGCGGCGAATATTGGTGGGGCACGCTTTCGGGCTTCATCTTCATGGTGCTCGACACGGTCGATGGGAAGCTCGCGCGGGTCACGGGCGCTTCGTCCAAATGGGGCGAGGTCTTCGATCATGGCATCGACCTCATCCATCCGCCCTTCTGGTGGTGGGCCTGGCTTCACGGCCTGGCCGTGTACGGTCGGCCCCTCGCACCATTGACCGCGACGATGGTCATTTGGGCGATCGTCGGTGGCTATGTCGCGCAACGGATCATCGAGGGGCTGTTCATCAAGCGCTTCGACGGCATGCACATCCATGTCTGGAAGCAGATCGACAGCCAGTTCCGGCTGATCACCGCGCGCCGAAATCCAAACATGGTGATTTTGGTCGGCGCCCTGCTGTTCAGAAGGCCAGATATCGGACTGATCCTCGTTGCCTGGTGGACGGTCTTCAGCCTGATCTTCCACGCCGTTCGGCTCGCCCAGGCCAGTGAAGCCGTCGCGCGCGGGCAGCGGATCCGGTCCTGGCTGGAAGCGTGAAATATACCGCGATCGTGCTCGCGGGGTCTCGGCCCGGACGCGACGCGTTTGCCGAGCAGTTCGGTTCCGACCTCAAGGCGCTGATCCCGCTCGGCGGCGAGCCGATGGTACGGCGGCCGGTGCAGACGCTGCTCGCGGCGGAAGACATCGGCGACATCATCGTGCTGAGCCAGATGCCAGAGCGCATCGCGGAGGTATTGCCCGCCGATCCCCGGGTGAGCTTGCGAAAGTCGGACGCGACTATCGCCGCGACCATGCTCGCGCTGTGCCTCGACAAGAGCACGCAATGGCCGCTGCTCGTCACGACGGCGGATCACGCGTTGCTCGATGTCGAGACCGTCGATGAATTCTGCGCCTATGCGGAAGGCGACATTGCGATCGGCGTCGTCGAGAGCGCTGTCCTGCTGAAGCGCTTTCCGGACGCGAAACGCACGTGGCTCAAGTTTCGCGGCGGGTCGTACACCGGCGCGAACCTCTTCGCGCTGCGCACCCCCAAGGCCGCCGCTGCGATCGAGTTTTGGCGATCGGTCGAGAACGAGCGAAAGAAGGGCTGGCGGGTGGTCTCGTTGCTTGGTCCTTTTGTCCTGCTGGGTACGCTGTTGCGCCTGCTGACGATCGAAGGCGCCCTAAAGCACGTCGGTCGAAAGATCGGCCTGTCGGTCACCACGGTGCGGCTGAGCAATCCCGTCGCCGGTGTGGACGTCGATAAGGCCGAGGACCATGCGCTCGCCGAGGAAATTCTGGCGGGCCGCGCATGAGCGAGCTCGCGATCTACGATATGGACCGGACAGTGACGCGTCGGGCGACCTATACGACGTTCCTCGTTCACTGCGCGGTCCGTCGCGCGCCGTGGCGCCTGATCTTCCTGCCCTTGGTGATCCTGTCGATGCTTGCCTATGTCGCGCGGCTGATCGACCGCGCGACGCTCAAGGAGATCAATCACCGCCTCTTGCTTGGCGGCCAGATCCATCCGCGCGACCTCAAGCCGCTAGTCGACAGCTTCGCCGACAAGCAGGTTGAGACCAACGTCCGTCCGGGCGCTCGCCACGCAATTGCCCGCGACAAGGGCGAAGGCCGCCGAGTGGTTCTCGCGACCGCGTCCTACCGGCTTTATGCGGCCGCGATCGCTGAGCGGCTGGGCTTCGACGACGTGATCGGCACAGGATCGATCATCGGCCTTGATGAGCGCGTACACGCGAAGATTTCCGGCGAAAATTGCTACGGCCCCGCGAAGCTGAGGATGATCGCAGATTGGGTCGAAAAATCAGGCCTTACCGGGCAGCACGGCCACGTCCGCTTCTATTCCGACCACGTGTCCGATGCTCCAGCCTTCGAATGGGCCGACGAGGCTGTCGCCGTGAACCCCCACGGCAAGCTCCGCCGCCTCGCCGAGCAGCGCGGCTGGGCGATCGAGGATTGGGGCTGAGAGCGCTTTCGGGCGCCTTTGTTCGCTCCGTCGCCGGAGCAGCCGCTAGCACCTCACCTGGTAATTGTAGTGCACCTGCCGGTTTTGATCGACGTAGTAACAATAGCCGCGGGTATCGCGATAATATTGCCGATCGCCAATGATCGCGCCGACGGTGCCGCCTAATACGCCGCCCACGACCGCACCTGCTCCAGTCCCGATTCCCGGGATGACCGAGCCTGCCACGGCGCCAACTCCGGCCCCGATCACGGCTCCGGTCGCGCCACTGGCAACCACATGGTCTCTGTAAGGATCGCTTGTACAACCTCCGAGCGCAAGGCTGCTCAAGGCAGCGGCGCAGACCAGCAGGCGTTTCATTTCATTGTCCTCCAGGGCAGCTCGAGTCCCCGGCCCCGGTAAGCGCAGCCGCCATGGCTGCCCGCAGTCTGCAGGGAAATCGGGGTTATGACCGATGAAGGTCGCGAGCGACCCCAGAGGAAGGCCGAGCTAAACGGCGTTTAGCGCGTTCGCGAAGTCGGCGATGAGGTCGTCGGCATCTTCGACTCCGATCGATATCCGCACCAGGTTCGGGGTGATGTCGAGCTGCTTCTTGCGATCGTCCGGGACCGACAAATGCGTCATTGCGGCGGGGGCGCTGGCGAGCGTTTCCGTGCCGCCGAGGCTGACCGCGAGGTTCGCGATCTGCAGTGCGTCGAGGAAGGCGAACGCCTCCTTCTCGCCGCCCTTGAGATAGAGCGAGAAGGTCGAACCCGCGCCGAGGCAATGGCGGCGGTAGATATCGGCCTGCCGGGATCCCTCTTCGAGGAAGCCGAGGTAGCCGATCTTCTCGACCTTCGGGTGCGACCGCAGGAATTCGCAGACCTTCGCGGCATTCTCGCCGGCGCGGGTCATGCGCAGCTCCAGCGTCTCGAGGCTCCGGAGCAGCATCCAGGCGGTGTTCGGGTCGCAGATGGTGCCGATCGTGTTGCGCATCATGCGCATCTGATTGATCAGCCCCTTCTCTCCTACGACGCCGCCGGCCACGAGGTCGCTGTGCCCGCCGACATATTTGGTGAGGCTGTAAACCGAGAGGTCGGCGCCCTGCGCGAGCGGTTTGGCCCAGAGCGGGCCCAGGAAGGTGTTGTCGATCGCGATCGGCGGCCGCTCGCCGTCACCGAAGCTCGCGTCGCGCGCGGCCGCCACGGCTTCGACGTCGACCAGCGCGTTCGTCGGGTTGGCCGGACTTTCGAGATAGATGAGGCTGACGCGCCCCTTCTCCTTGCCCTTGGCAATGGCGGCATCGATCTCCTCGCGCGTCGCGCCCGACGGGAAGTCGACCCAGGATACGCCGAACTGACCGAGGATCTTGGCGATCAGGGTTTCGGTCGCCGCATAGAGCGGGCCGGAATGAACGACGCAGTCACCGGGACGGACGAAAGTGAGCAGAAGCGTGGCGATCGCCGACATGCCGCTGGAAAAAGCCAGCGCGTCGTCCGCGTCTTCCCAGACGGCAAGGCGGTCCTCGAGAATTTCCTGGTTCGGCCCGTTGAAGCGCGAATAGATGAGGCCCTCCGCGCCGCCCGGACGCTTCCCGGTGACGCCTTCGAAGAAGCGCTTACCCGCAGCCGCATTCTCGAACACGAAGGTCGAGGTGAGGAAGATCGGCGGCTTGAGCGAACCTTCGCTGAGTTCCGGATCGAAGCCGTAGCCGAGCATCAGCGACTGGGCCTTGAGCTTGTGGTTGCCGATCCTGGTCGGCGAGGGCTTCGGCGGACGGTGCTGCGTGGGGGCGCCGCTGATTTCGTCTTCGGTAGGCAAGGCTATTCTCCTTGGGCCGGTCGCTAGGCCGCGGGTCAGGAACGGGTCAAGCTGAAGTTCCGGGAAGGCCGATAAGGCTGACTTGTCGCCCGTAGTCGGCTTCCCCGCGGTGGGTGGCCCGGCGGAAGCTGTAGAAACGGTCCGGGTCGGCGTAGGTGTCGAGACCCACGAGCTCGACTTTGGAGAGACCCGCGCTGTGGAGGCGATCGGCGACGTAGCCCGCGAGGTCGAAGTGGGGCTTGCCTTGGGGGCCTGGGATAAAGAAGCTCTCGTTCGCCTGCTTTGCTGCGACGAAGCGCTCGCGGAAGGCGTCATCCACCTCGTAGGATGATTGCGCGATGCATGGGCCAACAGCGGCGGCGATCCGCTCGCGTTTGGCGCCGAGGCGCTCCATCGCCTCGATGGTCGAATCCGTCACGCCCGCAAGCGCGCCGCGCCATCCCGCATGCGCCGCCCCGACCACGCCGGCATCGGGGTCGGCGAGCAGAACCGGCGCGCAATCCGCGGTCAGGATGCCGAGCAGGATGCCCGGACGATCCGTCACCATCGCATCGGCGTGCGGCCGTTCGGCCTGCGGCCACGGGGCGTCGACATAGACAGCTTCGCCCGAATGAACCTGATGCAAGGTAGCGAGGGCGGTGCCCGGCACGACCGCTTCGATAGCGCGTCGCCGGTTTTCCTCGATGGCCGCCCGGTCGTCCTGACTTCCGAAGCCGACGTTCAGGCCCGTGAGGTCGCCGGTCGAGACGCCGCCGCGCCGACCGAGGAAGCCGTGCGGGACGGCCTCGAGACCGGGCGCACGAATGGCTTCGACACCGCTCACAGCCGCTTCTTCATAATGATGTCATGGTCGGCCTGGTCGCCCACCATGAAGTCATATTGGCCAACTTCGACGAAGCCATACCGCTCGTAGAACCGCTTGGCGCGATGGTTGTCTATATAGACCGTCAGATAGACTTCGCGCGCGCCGCGTGTCCCGACCTCCTCCAGCGCCCAGTCCATCAGCAGCGGAGCGATGCCTGTGCCGAGATGGCCTTTCAGGATGTACAGCTGGCGCAGCTCGATCGCGGAACCTTCGGCCTCGACGGGAAGCGTCAGCGGGCCGAGTTTGCAATAGCCGACAGCCTCGCCAGCTTCCGCCAGCCGGAACGCATAAGCGGGATCGTCGAACTCGTCCCGCCACGCCTCAGGGGTGAACCTTCCGAGGAACGCAGCCAGATTTTCCGGCGAGTAGAGGTGCGCGAAGGTTTCGCAAAAACTCGCGCGGAAGACGCGGTCGACCTGCGGCAGATCCTCGCGAGTTGCGTCGCGATAGGTGATGGTCATGCAAAGCCCGCTGGGACCGGCCACTCCGGCGCGTGAATGGCGACGATCTTGAACATTTCGCCCATCTGATCCGCGGCCGTCAGGCGCTGCAAGGCCTGCTCCACGTCATTGGCACGGTCCGGATTGGAGCGCGTCAGCGCCTGCGCCCGGCGCTCGATCCCCAGACGCTCCAGCCACTCACCCTGCGTCACGACAGGCGTAACCGCGGCACTCGCGTCGCGCGCTGCACGCTGGGCGGCCTCGAAATTGACGTGCGACGTGAGATCCTGTTCGCCAGGATCCGCGAGCACGGGCGAGAAGCGATGCCCGCGCACCGCCTGCAAGGTGTCGCCCCGTCCAGTCCGCGCATGCCCGTAGTCGACGATCAGGGCGACTCCGCCGTTGTTGGCGAGGCGCGACGCCAGGTCGCGTATCACCTTTTCGCGCGCCGGGGAGATTTCGACGATCTCGCCATCTCGCTCGAACGCAAGGCCTCCTGCGGCCACGGCAATGCGTCGCTCGGTGCCCTGCACGAACTGCTGGATCGGCAGGGCGTCGAGAAATTCATTGGCCACGAGAAGCATCGGTGCCGCGGGAAGCGTATCCGTCGTCTCGTGCCATCGTGCGTCCGGTACTGCCGAAGCCTGCGCTTCGCGGAGCACCGGGCTCGTTTCGACGAAATGCACCTCGCCCGTGAAGCCTGCGGAGCGAAGAACCCTCAGCGCGTCCGCTGCAAGCGTCCCTTTGCCCGGCCCAAGCTCGACATAGACTGCCTCGGGGGACGATCCCGCGCGAGTCCAACAATCCGCCAGTGCCGCACCGACCATTTCGCCAAACATCTGGCTGATTTCGGGCGCGGTCGTGAAATCACCGTCCACGCCGAACGGGTCGCGGGTCGCGTAATAATAATCGTTGCAGGCTTCCATGAAGGCTTCGACGGTGATGGGCCCTTCCGCCTGTATGCGGTCGCGAAGCGCCCTCTCGAGCGGGGTCAAGCGCCACCTCCCGCCTCCGGCGGGAGGGTTTTCTTAAGCAACACTGGCGGTGCCGGCCGTCGGTTCGATCCTCACGCGCCGGCGCTTCGCGGTCATCATCAGGTACAGGCCGCCGAGGATCATCGGCACCGACAGCCACTGACCCATGTGGAGACCCGTCGCCTGGACGAAGGGAATCAGTTGGCGGTCGGGTTCGCGGATGAATTCGACGCCGAAGCGGAAGATCCCGTAGAAGAAGATGAAGGCGCCGACGAGCTTCCCCGGTTCGTACCGCGCGTTCGTCTTCCAGAACATCCACCAGAGGATCGCAAAGAGGACGAGTCCCTCGAGGGCGGCCTCGTAAAGCTGGCTCGGGTGGCGCGGCGGTCCGAGCACGGTCTGGCCCAACGGCGTAACCTCCTGGAAGCGGATCGCCCAAGCTACGGTGGTCTTGGCACCCCACAGCTCCTGGTTGATGAAGTTGGCGAGGCGGCCGAAGAACAGGCCGAAGGGCACGCAGCAAGCGACATAATCGTGCACCCGCAGCCACGACAGCTTGTGCTTGTACGCGAAGTAGAAAATGCCGAGGGACGTACCAATCACGCCACCGTGGAACGACATGCCGCCATCCCACAGCTTCAGGATCTCAAGCGGCTGCCGAAGATACTCGCCGAGATTGTAGAAGAGCACATAGCCCAGGCGGCCGCCGAGGATGATGCCGAGGGCGGCGTAGAAGACGAGGTCGTCGGCATGGCGGCGGGCGAAAGGCGCCCCCGGTTGCTTGATCAGCTTCAGCAGGTACCAATAGCCGATGAAGATGCCGGCAAGGTACGCGAGGCTGTACCAGCGAAGGTCGAACGGACCGAGGTGCAGCGCAATCGGAGAAAGGCCAAGATCGCTGAACTTGGTGAACCCTGAGTAATCGGCGGCTTGCAAGGACTTCCCCATCAATGGACAGCGCCTCATAAGGCGGGAGGCCGCAAAGGCAAAGGAGAGCGGACGGCATATGCGGACGGAGCTCGATCGCAAGTTCGATGAGATGCTGGACCATGTTACTGGTCCCGGCGGGCGGCTCGTCATCGGCGAAGACGACAAAGGCCGCGCCATCGTCACCAACTTTCCAGCAACGCTGCCGCAGCTATTCCGCACGTTCTGCGCACTGAACGGACAGGCGGAGGCGGTCGTATCGGGCGACGAGCGGCTGACTTTCGCCGACATCGACCAGATTTCCGAACGGGTCGCGCACGGCCTCGTCGCCCGTGGCATCGCGAAGGGAGACCGCGTCGGCATTGCGATGCGCAATTGCCCGGCGTGGATCGTCAGCTACATCGCGATCGTGAAGGCTGGTGGTATCGCCACCCTGCTCAACGGCTGGTGGGAGCCGCTGGAGATGGAGCATGCGGTCCAGCTGACCGCGCCTAAACTGATCATCGCCGACCCGCCGAGGGCGAAACGGATCGCCGCGCGGTGCGACAAAGTGAACTTGCTGTCGTTGCCGATCGATCTGCCGGTCGAGCAGGCGCTTGCCGAACTGCTGGGTGCGGATGAGGGCGAGCTTCCGGAGATCGCGCCGGAGGACGATGCGACGATCCTCTTCACGTCGGGCTCGACGGGCGAGTCCAAGGGCGCCCTGTCGACGCACCGCGCGGTTACGACGGCAACCTATGCTTATTCGACCGGCCTGATTGTGCTTCTGGGTATCCTGACCACCGAGGGACGACCCCCAGCCAGCCAGCCGCGCACACTGCTCAACGTGCCACTGTTCCATGTCACCGGTGCAGTCCCCGTGATGATCAACAGCTTCGTCGTCGGCCGCTGCATGGTGATCATGCCCAAGTGGGACGTTACCGAGGCGCTCCGCCTGATCGAGAAGGAGCACATCACTTATTTCGTCGGCGTGCCGACCATGAGCCTCGAGCTCATGAACCATCCGGAACGGCACAAGTACGAATTGTCGTCACTGACCGACATCACGGCCGGCGGAGCGCCGCGCCCGGTCACTCACGTCGAGCGGTTGCGGGAAGAGTTTCCGCACGCGCAGCCGGCGCTCGGCTACGGTTTGACCGAGACCAACGCCGCCGGATGCGCGAATTACTGGGGCAATTATGCGGCCAAGCCAGCGTCGACGGGACGCGCGCAGAAGCCCTTCATCGAGCTCGCAATCCTAGGCGCGGGCGACGCGCATTTGCCGACCGGAGAAGTCGGCGAGATCGCGATCCGGGGCGCAGTGAACATCAGCTGCTACTGGCAGAATCCCGAGGCGACGGATGCCCTGTTCGCGGCCGACGGCTACATCCGAACCGGCGACATCGGCTATGTCGACGAGGACGGCTATCTGTTCATCGTCGACCGCAAGAAAGAAATCATCATCCGCGGTGGCGAGAATATCTCCGCGGCCGAAGTCGAAGCGGAATGCTACGCTTGCCCGGACGTCGCCGAAGTCGCGGTTTTCGGAGCGCCTGACGAGCGCCTGGGCGAAGTGCCCGTCGCGGTCATCCACTCGAAGAACTCGCTGTCCGAAGAAAGCCTCCGCGCATTCCTCGAGACGCGCATTGCGAAGTTCAAGATCCCGGCGCGCTTTGTCTTCAGCAAGGAGCCGCTGCCGCGGCTGGGCACAGGGAAGATCGACCGCCGGGCCCTGAAGGCGCAGCACGCGAATTGAAGCTCGACCGCCGGACATTGCTGATCGGCGGTGGGGCCGGCGTCGGGCTCGTCGTCGGCTTCGCGTTGTGGCCACGACGGCTGGGCAGCGACCTCCCCGCCGAGCGCGGCGAGCAGGCGTTCGGCAATTACATCAAGATCGGCCGCGACGGCCGGATTACGGTCGCCGTTCCCCAGATCGAGACCGGCCAGGGTATCTGGACGGCGCTGCCGCAGATCGTCGCCGACGAACTTGGCGCGGCGTGGGATACGGTCGCGGTGGAGCCAGCCCCGCTCACGGCCGCCTACGCGAACCGTCTGGCGGAAGACGAAGGCTGGCCGGAGGATATTCGCATCACGGCCGGATCGACATCCGTACGGGCTTACGAGCAGCCCCTCCGGGAGGCAGCCGCGACGGCGCGCACCATGCTCATCGGGGCCGCTGCCGACCGACTGAACCTTACCGACGAAGAATGCGACACCGCCGAGGGCATGATAATCTGCGGCGCACGAACCTTCACGTTCGGCGAGCTGGCAGAGGAGGCTGCATCGCGCAGCCCGCCGCGCAACCCCGCGCTTCGCACCTCGGGCAAGGCGCGCCTGGTCGGGCAGCCGCTGCAGAGGCTCGACGCTCCGGCGAAGAGCGACGGAAGCTTCCGTTTCGCCGGAGACGTGCGGCATCAGGGCATGCTTTTCGCGTCGGTCCGGAAGGCGCCTCCCGGCGGCAAGCTGCGCAGCTTTTCAAGAGAAGCCGTTAAGGGCGCGCCGGGCGTCCGTCATCTGGCGGCACGCGACACGTGGGTAGCGGTCGTCGCGGACAGCTGGTGGGCTGCCGAGCGTGCGCTCAAGGCGTCGGCTCCCGTCTTCTCGGGCGATCGGTCGCCCGCCGACGTTCGGCCGATCTTCGAAAAAGCGCTCGCCGACGGCGACGCGAACGAGTGGTTCAGCCGCGGCGATTATGAGGATTCGGTCAGCGGGTCCCGGCCTCTTGCCGCGACATACTATGCCGCGCCGTCGCAGCATCTTGGCCTGGAACCGGTGACTGCCACCGCGCGGCCAGGCGGCACGTCCGTCGAGATCTGGACGCCCGCGCAGGCGCCGGGGCTTGCCCGAGACATGATGGGCGGCGCGCTGCTTTATCCGATGGCCGCCGGCGAGCCGGCCGGGCGCGCGATGGAGCCTGACGCGGCGATGATTGCGGCCGAGCTTGCGCGGGAAATGAAGCGGCCGATTCAGGTCACCCTCTCGCAAAGCGCGAGCCAGAATCACGACCGTCCTTCGCCCGGCGCGCTGGCGCGCATGACGGCCCTTCCCGGCGCCGGCGGACTCACGGCCGCTTGGCAGATGCGAGTGGCGACGTCCGACGGACTTGGGTCGGCGCTGGCGCGGCTGACCGGGCAGGACGTGTCCGGAAAGCTGGGAAAGACCTCGATGGAAGGCGCGATCCTGCCTTATTCGATCCCCAACGCAAGGATCGAGGCTATTCCGACCGCCCTTCCCTTCACGGGCGGTTACATGCGCGGTTCGCCGCAACGCGAGTTCGCTTTCTTCACGGAAAGCTTCATCGACGAGCTTGCGCGCGCGGCGGGCATGGAGCCCCTTGCCTTCCGCATGTCAATGCTAGGTGGTGACGCGAGGCTGGCACGCTGCCTGCAGGGTGCGGCACGGCTGGCGCAATGGGACGGCGGCGGGCGCGGAAGCACGATGGGAATTGCCGGTTGCTCCGCGTTCGGATCGCACATCGGCCTGGTCGCGACTGCGAGCATCGACGATGGCCAGCGCGTGAAAGTTCATCGGCTGGTCGCTGCCGTCGATTGCGGCCATGTCGTCAATCCGGGGCTGGTGCGCCAGCAGATCGAAGCCGGCATGATTTGGGCGCTCGCGCAGGCGACCGTCCCATCGCCCGAGTGGATCAGCGGCATGCCACGGGCACGGCCATTGGGCGGTATTGCCTTGCCGCGTATCGGTGACACTCCGGACATTGTGGTCCAGATCATTCCGAGCAGTGAGGCGGCCGGCGGCGTGAGCGGCCTCGGCACCACCGTGCTCGCGCCCGCGGTCGCGAACGCCATCTTTTCCGGCACCGGCAAGCGGATGCGTGCGCTGCCGTTCGACCCGATGGCGACGGTATGACCCCGCAGCCCGAGCATCCCGCAATCCCGCGGCAGAAAGTCGGCGTCCTTCTGATCAATCTGGGCACGCCAGACGCACCGGAGGCGCGGGCAGTACGCCGCTATCTCGCTGAGTTCCTGAGCGACCCGCGCGTCATCGAAATCCCGGCGATTGCGTGGAAGCCGATCCTCCATGGGATCATCCTGCGAACACGACCGCGCAAATCCGCCGAAGCGTACAACCAGGTGTGGACGAACGAAGGCTCACCACTGCGCGTCGTCGCGCATCGCCAGGCCGAAGAGCTGCGCGCGCGCATTCCGGAGGCCAGCATCCATTACGCGATGCGCTACGGGAATCCGGGCATCGCGGCGGCAGTCGCGAACATGGTTCGCGAAGGCTGCACGCGCATCCTCGCCGCTCCCCTCTATCCGCAATATTGCGCGGCGACGACGGCGACGGCGAATGATGCGGTGTTCGCCGCGTTGGCGTCGATGCGCTGGCAGCCCGCGTTGCGCACGCTCCCGCCTTATCACGACGATCCGCTCTACATCGAAGCGCTGCGCGCGAACCTGACGCGTCAGATCGGAACGCTCGATTTCGAGCCGGAACGCCTGTTGCTGAGCTTCCACGGAATGCCGCAGCGGACGCTGGAGCTGGGCGACCCTTATCATTGCCACTGCCAAAAGACGGCGCGGCTATTGTCCGATGCGCTGGGACGCGAAGTCGACGTCGCGTTCCAGTCGCGTTTCGGGCGGGCGAAGTGGCTGGAACCTGCCACCGACAAAACGCTCGCAGCTTATCCGAAGCACGGGGTCAAGCGCCTGGCCATCGCCGCGCCCGGATTTTCCGCCGACTGTCTGGAGACGCTGGAAGAGCTTGGAATCCGCGGCCGCGAGAGCTTCAAACATGCCGGGGGCGAGCGTTTCGCGCTGCTCGATTGCCTAAACGATTCTGCTGAGAGCATCGCGATGCTGGAAGGACTGATCCAGCGCGAACTTGCAGGCTGGTTGCCGCAGACTTAATCGCCTCCTTGGAGAAGAGGAGAGAAACATGGCTCGAGTGGCGATCGTCACTGGCGGAACGCGTGGCATTGGAGAAGCGATCAGCGTCGCGCTAAAGGATGCGGGGATGCAGGTCGCGGCGAATTACGCCGGCAACGACGAGCGGGCGCGCGAATTCACGGATCGAACCGGAATTCCGGCCTTCAAGTGGGACGTGTCGGACTACGACGCGTGCCAGGAAGGCGTCGCGAAGGTTGAAGTCGGAGCTCGGTCCCGTGGACGTTCTCGTCAACAATGCGGGAATCACGCGCGACGCGACCATGAAGCGCATGGACCACCAGAAATGGCAGGATGTCATGGATACGAACCTCGGCGGCTGCTTCAACATGGCCAAGGCGGTATTCGAAGGCATGACGGGCCGAGGCTACGGCCGCATCGTCAACATCGGCTCGATCAACGGCCAGGCCGGTCAGTACGGGCAGGTCAATTATGCCGCGGCGAAGTCAGGCATCCACGGCTTTACCAAGGCGCTTGCGCAGGAAGGAGCGCGAAGTGGCGTCACAGTGAACGCGATCGCTCCGGGTTATATCGATACCGACATGGTCGCCGCGGTGCCGGAGGAAGTGCTTGGCAAGATCGTCGCGCGGATCCCCGTCGGGCGACTCGGCAAGGCTCAGGAGATCGCTCGCGGAGTCGCCTTTCTGGTCGATGAGAACGCGGGCTTCGTCACCGGATCGACGCTTTCAATCAACGGCGGCCAGCACATGTACTGATGGCGGAGCCGGACTACGCTCCGCCGACCAAGCGGTCGGTGCTCATTGCAGGCCATGCGACGTCGATCAGCCTGGAACCCATGTTCTGGCGAGCGCTGGAAGACGCTGCGCGCGAACGTGGGTGTCCGGTGAATGCGCTCGTGGCCAGAATCGATGCGGAACGGCTTGACACGCGGCCGACGCCAAACCTGACCTCGGCGATCAGGCAGTGGCTGTTTGCACGGCGGCCAGGATTGACCGGGTGAATGCCGCTCCACGGTCCGGAGCATGCTCGAGGAAGAGCGCTGGCTCGATCAGTTCGAGCTCCATGATGCGCAGGACCCCGTCATCGTCCGGAACGATATCGACGCGCGCGTAGGTTGCCTTGGCAGGTGCCGCCGCAAGCGCGGCCAGGGCAAGCTCCTCCGCCCCAGGCGGCGCGGGCGACGGCAAGGTGGCGCCGCCGAGATGCGGCTGGACGCGAAAGTCGCCCGATTTCGGCCGCTTCACGACCGTGTGGCTGAGCTGGCCGTCGAACAGCATGAGCGAGAATTCTCCGGTTCTCGCGATCTCCTCGATCATGGGCTGGACAATGATCGGCCGTCCGCGGCTGTCGGGCGGCAAATCGTCCGATGGCCCCAGCCTGTGCGTGCCCGACGCACTCGCGGAGACCGGCGGTTTGATCACCAGCCAATCGCTGCCGAAGTGCCGTCGTGCTTCTTCGAGATCGGCATCGCAACACGCTTCGACGGCGAGCGTCGGCACCGTGGAGACGCCTGCATCCGCAAGCTCCGCCAGATAGGCCTTGTCGCTATTCCAGCGAAGCAGCGCGGGAGGGTTGATCATCGCTATCCCGGACGCGCTCATGCGATCGAGGAAATCGAGCCAGTCGTCAAAGCGCAGATGATAGCCCCAGGCGACCAGCGGCAGCACGAGGTCGAAGCCGGAGAGGTCGTGAGCCTCCGTCCAGGAGAGTGGAACGACCTCCGCGCCCGCTGCGATGAGCGCCTCTGCCTCTACATCGAACGCCCAGCGCCAAGGCTCCGGATAATCCGGAGCTGGAACTAGGAAGGCGATCCGCACCTAGCGCGCCAAGCAGAATCCGCGCCTGGCCCGCGATCTGGGCGAGCATTGGGGCGCTGACCTGCCCTTCGATTCGAGCCCGCGCGATCAACTGGCGGAACTGATCGATGCGTGCAGCCTGCGTCTCGATGAACTTGTCGACGGCTTCGTCGGCCTTGCCGCGCACGCGGGCGAGGAAGTCGATTCGCAGCTGCTCAAAATCGCGTGCGAGCCCCGCCGTGAGCAACCGTTCCCAATGATCGGCCGGGACGAATCGCGCGACTTGCTGCTGCGCCCAGTCGAGCCCAAGCGCCTCGCCCAAACGGGTATAGGCGCGCGCCAGGCCAAGCTCGTCGGTGCGCTTGCGTGCGGCAAGCGCGGCGATGCCGAACACGCCGTCGAGTTCGTAGAGGCGGACCAGCCCGCGAACGATCTCCTCGCTCGCTCCAAGAGCAATCAGGCGGTCACGGCGCGCCGCGGCCTCGTTACGGACTTCGGCGCGAATCAGCTTGGTCGCCGCCGCCGAGATCTTGCGCGCGCCCGGTTCGAACAGCTTGCAGAGGGCCTGGATGCTGGTCTCGCCGCCCGCGGCGCGGATGATGTCCGACAAGTGCGCCCTGACGCTCGCGGCCGTGATCGTGAAGATCTCGATGCGGACCGTTTCGGGGAGCGGCTCGTCCTCGATCTCACTCCACAGCTTGTCGAGCTGGAGCAGTCGCTCCGCGACCAGGAACGCCGCCACGACCTGCTGGAGCGACGCTCCCTCTTCCTCCGTCAAGTCGAACGCGACACCCGGGCCAAGCCGGTTGACCAGGCGGTTGGCGATCTTGGTCGCGACGATCTCGTTGCGCAGCCGGTGCGCGCGAATCGCCTCCGCGTGCGCTTTGCGCATCGGCTGCGGGAAGGCGTCGAACAACTGCGGCTGCAGAAGCTCATCCTCCGCAGGCCGAAGGTCCTCCGCCGCGTCCTGCAGAACGATCTTGGAGACGGAGAGCACTACCGCCAACTCGGGCCGGCTCAGTCCGCGCCCATCCTGGCTCCGGCGAAGGAATTCTTCCGTGGACGCGAGGCCTTCGACCTTGCGGTCGAGCCGACCGGACCCCTTCGAGAAGCTCGATCGTCCGGACATAGCCCGGGACCGCCTTCACGCCGCCCGCTTCGGCGATCGACAGCGCAAGGCTTTGGAGCCGGTTGTCTTCAAGCACGATGTCGGCGACTTCATCCGTCATCTTCGCGAGCAGCTTGTTGCGCTTCTCGAACGTGAGGCGGCCCTCGCTCATCTCGCGATTGAGCGGGATCTTGATGTTGACCTCATTATCCGAGCAGTCGACGCCCGCGCTGTTATCGATGAAGTCGGTGTTGATGCGCCCGCCGTGCTCGGCGAACTCAATGCGTGCAGCCTGCGTGATGCCGAGGTTTGCGCCCTCGCCGATCACCTTCGCGCGAAGCTCGCTCGCATCGGCCCGCAGCGCATCGTTGGACGGATCGCCGACGTCGGCGTTGCTCTGCGTCGACGCCTTCACATAGGTGCCGATGCCGCCGAACCAGATGAGGTCCACCGGACTCTTGAGAATGGCGTTGATCAGCGTCGTCGGCTCGATCGTCTTCGTATCGAGCCCAAGCGCGGCCTGCGCCTCGGCGCTCAGCGTGATCGACTTTTCCGTTCGAGCGAACACGCCGCCGCCCTTGGAAATGAGGTTCCGGTCGTACTCGTCCCAGCTCGAGCGCGGCAGCTCGAACAGGCGCTGGCGCTCCTTCCAGCTCGAGGCGGCGTCGGGATTGGGATCGATGAAGATGTGGCGATGATCGAAAGCGGCGACGAGCTTGATCGCCTTCGACAGCAGCATGCCGTTTCCGAACACGTCGCCCGACATGTCGCCGCAGCCCGCGACCAAGATCGGGTCCGACTGAACGTCGATGCCCATCTCCAGGAAATGACGCTGGACCGAGATCCACGCGCCTTTCGCCGTGATCCCCATCGCCTTGTGGTCGTACCCGTTCGACCCGCCGCTCGCGAAAGCGTCGCCGAGCCAGAAGTTGCGTTCGAGCGCGATCGCGTTGGCGACATCCGAGAAGGTGGCGGTGCCCTTGTCCGCCGCAACGACGAAATAGGGGTCATCACCATCGTGGATGACAACGCGATCGGGGTGGACGACCTTGTCGTTGACGAGGTTGTCGGTGACCGAAAGCAGCGAGCGGATGAAGATCTTGTAGCTTTCGGTGCCCTCGGCGAGCCACGCGTCGCGGTTGGACATGCGGCGGGAGCTGCTTGGGATAGAAGCCGCCCTTCGCGCCAGTCGGAACGATCACGGCGTTCTTGACCAGCTGCGCCTTGATCAGGCCCAGGATCTCGGTGCGGAAGTCGTCGCGCCGGTCGGACCAGCGCAGGCCGCCGCGCGCGACCGGCCCACCGCGCAGGTGGATGCCCTCGACGCGGGGGCTGTACACCCAGATCTCGCGCCACGGCACGGGCGCCGGGAGGCCGGGGACCAGCGAGCTATTGATCTTGAACGCGATTGCTTCCGCCGCCGCAGGCGCGAACGCGTTCGTACGGACGATCGCTTCGACGAGCGAGCGCAGGCGCCGGAGAATGCGGTCGTCGTCGATCGAACGGACATTGGCGAGCGCATCGTCCATTTCACCGCGGAGCTGCTCGAGGCGCTTGTCACGGCCGGTCGTCGACGGGTCATGGGCTGCGGTGAACAGGCCGATCAGAGCTCGCGTCGCCGCCGGGGCGCGGCGAAGCGCATCGACGATCGTCACCAGGCCGAAGCTGCTGCCGGTCTGGCGCAGGTAACGGAACCAGGATCGCAACCATACGACCGCCTGCATTTCCAGGCCCGCGTAAAGAACGAGCTGATTGAATTCGTCGTCCTCGGATTCGCCGCGCAGCACGTTGGCGATCGCGCCTTCGATCTGGCTCGCGCGTGCAAGGATCGGCTCAACGTCGGCTCTCGCCCGCAATCTCCACGCGGAAATCGTGGATATAGCCCGCGCCGCCTGCCAGCGCCGTCGGCATTTCCTCGAGAACGCGGAATCCGAAGTTTTCCAGTACCGGCACCGCTTCGGAAAGCGCGATGAGCCCGCCTCTCCGGTACATCTTGAGCTTCAGCTGGCAGGCCGCACCGCTGTCCGACGCGCGACACGCGGACGTCACGAGAGCTGTCATCGGAAAGCTCGCACAAGCGCAGAATGTCGGCCGATCCCTCCTCGGGTGCCGTTCGCGCTCGGTAGCCGTCAGGGAAGGCGTTCGATGTAGGTCAAGGCGAGGCGCGTGGCCCGTGCAGCGCCTGCGGCGCCGATGAGCTCGGCCTCCACGGCAGGCGCCCAGCCTCGCACCATCTCGACGACAGCTGCATCGAGTGCCTCGGAGTCCGGGTCGTCGGCCTTCTCATCGATATACTGGGTGTAGCGGATCAGCGCGAGATCGCCGTCGCCAAGCTCGACCGACCAGCTCGTCACCTCGCGGCCGACCTCCTGCTCGAGCAGCATGGCGATCGCCGTGCGGCGTGCCGTGGTCAGCTCCTCGCGCGGCAACCACACGAAACTGAAGAGTTGCCCCTGCAGGACACTGCGCACCTGAAGCAGCGCGGGGCGCGGACGGTCGGCGAGAGACATCGCCATCAGGACCATCTTGCGCACGCTGTCGTAGTCGACCGTGATCAGCAGGTCGCGCGGGAGCGAGCCGATCGCATGGCGCAGGGCCTTGCCGCTGTGTCCCTTCGGATCGAAGCCAAAATCTTCATCAAGCTGCTTCAGGCGCTCGCGCAGCATCGGAACATCTTCCGGAGGGACGCGCAGCGCCTCGCTCGTCCACAGCCCCGCATGGACGCCGATGCCAACGACCTTTTTCTTTTCAAGGATCGGCACGACCACAAGGTCCAGAGGAACGCGGCGGTGGACCGTCGACTTGCGCTCGGCCTTGGCCATGAGCGGCACCTGGCCGCCCTTTTCGAAATAGCGCATTGCCCCGAGACATCCGCCCTCGTCGGTCGGCGCTCCCGGAATGCTGAAAATCCCAAGCGCTTGCGTAGGCGCCTCGTACGGCCGTTCGACGTGGTAGCCGAGCAGGGTCATCGCGCCGTCGGCGAACCAGTCGAACAAAGCCGCACCGTCGCCTTCGCTGATCGCCTGCGCGTCCTCCCGCATCTTGCCCTGGAGCTTGTGCCAGTCGCGAACGGCGAGCCGCACGTCGTTGAGGACGCGCCTCAAGTCCGTCGCCAGATCCTGGCGACCGCGTGCGTCGGCGCGGTCGAGCTCGATGTACATCGATCAATTCGCGCCGTTCCTTGTCGGAACCCAGCTGCTCCACGTCCCGCAGATGCCCGTCCTTGTCGCGAGTCACGCAAACGACGGGGTGAAGCAGGCGATGGATCGTCAATTGTCGCGCTGCGATCGCGTTGGCGACGGAATCGACCAAGAACGGCATGTCGTCGTTGACGATCCCGATGCGCATGCGGCGGTGCCCGGCCTCACCCCCGGTCGATTCAATTGTCAGGGCGAGTTCGTTCTTCTTCCGCGTTGCAGCAACGTCCGCGAGGAATTGAGCCGCCTGACGCTCATCTTCGCGCCCGAGACCCTGCGTTTCGCCGGGAAGCGCATTCCGGGTCAACGCCTTGCGAATGGATTCAACCAGCGGCTGAGGCAGGCGCGTCTGGACCGTCATGAAAAGAGTGTGCTCCACGAACTGAGGATGCGCGCGGCCTATAGACCCGCCCTCGCGAGAGGGACAACCCCGTGGACGGCGAAAGTGCTGTTAAGCGGCTTTGCGGATGGCGCGCTCGACCAACGCTTCGTCGTCGAGGACAGCGACTGCCTCATGCGTGCCGTCCGTGGAGCGGCGCGTGATCACGACCGCGAACTCGACGTCCGCAGGCACTTCGGACAGCGACATGGACGGAGCTGAGCGAAGCCGGGCGCGGGCCGCTTCGCCCGCGCTGTCGGCCTTCGGCTCCGGCCGCCGTGCCTGGCGTTCAGCGGCGACCAGCGCCTTCAGTCCGCCCGGTTGCTTCTCGATCAGGTCCTTGAACCCGCCGAGCTCGACCTGCTGGCGCTGCGCATAGGACAAGGCAGCCGCGAATTCGGTGAGCCGGGCTTTGTCATAGTCCACGCCGAACACGAGCTTGACGATCGGAGTCATCGGAGCGCGGACCTGCGCCTTCACTCCGGATTCTTCCAGTAGCTCAGCATATTCGTCGGGATTTGCTGGGCAACGACGGCGAAGTCGTACGCGAGCGACAAGGCGCGTAGAGTGCGGCGCGAGTCCGGCCTTCGCCAGCCTTCACGCTCTCGGCGGTTTCGCGCGCGGCCCACAGCCGGTCGGCTAGGCCGGCATTCTCGTCGAGGACGAGCTCCGCGATTTCGTTCGGAGACGCTTCGGCGACCGCATCCTCTTCCCAGGCGAACGGGACCGGGGAATGACTTCATCGCCCTGTTCCTCAAGACCTTGCTGCGCCGTTTCAGGCTCAACAAATTCTGGCTCGGCGGTTTCGGGCTCCGCGGCCTCGAACGTATCTTCCTCCCATGCCACCGGTGCATCGGCGACCGGCTCGGCCGGTTCGGACTGTTCGGCGACTGGTGCGCTTTCCTCTTCGAGGAGCAGCACCTCTTCGTCCACGGCTTGCGCTTCGGGCGTCGGCTCAACCTCCGGCTCGACGTCGTCGACAAGCCCGCTGGCCGCGTCGACGGTCTTCCAGTTGATGACGCCGTAGATGAAGTCGATCTGCTCGCCGTCCGACGAAAAGGGCATAAGGATGCCGCGGTAGCAGATGTTCGCGCTGCGCTGGTTCAGGAACTCGGCCTCGAAGCCGATCGGGGCGCGGTTCGCGAGGATTTGCATGTAATGGTCGGTCAGCCGCGAGAGCAAAGAGCGGCTCGGCACGTCGGAGATTGTCCGCGCATTGTCTTCCAGGCCGCACTCATCGCGAATCGCGGCGCCGATATACGGAATGGCCGGGTTCTTTTGACCGCAAGTGAAGTCGAGCAGCACGCTGTGGCCCGAGAAATCGGTCACGTCGGCGGAATCGAGGTCCTCGATCGAAGGGAAGTCCCGGCCGTCGAGAAGTGAAACCCAATAATTATAGGCGCGTACGTGCATCCTGCGCTCGTCGGTGCCGATTGCCGCGGCGACATCGTGCGGAGCGGCACTCTCTGCTGCCCCGGTCAGATCAAAGTCGCTCGGATGCTCGCGATAGCCGTCCATTACGCCGCCCCATTACCCTCGGATGTGCAGCAAAATCGCCGACTGCGGTTACGAAAGCGTTAAGTATATTCAATCAACCGGGAGTTGCCGCGTGACGGCCTTGCCGCAATCCGGCAGCCCTGATAGGGGGCGCCGCACTCCTCAAAGAGTAAGCCGCTTTAGCTCAGCTGGTAGAGCACATCATTCGTAATGATGGGGTCAGGTGTTCGAGTCACCTAAGCGGCACCACCTCCTGGATGAGGTGCCGGCATGACCCGCCCGACGCATTCGCCAAGGCCGATCCGCACCGCTCCCTCCCGCTCGCACCAGGCGCGAAGCGTGATCTCGTCGCCGTCTTCGAGGAAGCTGCGCGTCTCTCCGCTTGCGAGCTCGATCGGCGCCTTGCCGCCCTGGCTGATCTCCAGGAGCGACCCCAGGCCATCGGGCCTGTCGGTCGAAAGCGTGCCCGTCCCGATGAGGTCGCCCGGCTGAAGGTTGCAGCCGTTGCTGCTGTGATGAGCGACGATCTGCGCGGCGCTCCAATACATGGCGGCGTCGGCGGACCCCTCTGACAGGACGTGTGGAGCAAGGCCTGCTGCGCGCATGCGCTCGCTCGTCAAAGTCACCTCAAGCTGGATGCCGAGGCCGCCCCAGTCGCGGTCCGCAGCGTCGTCCAGATAGGCAAGCGGCCGCGGGTCGCCAGCCTCACGGGCCGCAGTCGGCTTGCGGAACGGAGCGAGCGCCTGCGGGCTGACGATCCAAGGGCTGACGCTCGTCAGAAAGTTCTTCGCAAGGAACGGGCCCAGCGGCTGGTACTCCCACGCCTGGATGTCGCGCGCCGACCAGTCGTTGAGGAGGCAATAGCCGGCGATATGTTCGCCCGCCTCGCCAATCGGAATCGGCGAGCCGAGGCCATTGCCTCGTCCGACCCAGATGCCGAGCTCCAGCTCATAATCGAGGCGGCGGCTTGGCCCGAACGAGGGCTCATCGGCATCGGGCGGCTTGCGCTGGCCATTCGGCCGGATGACGGGCTCGCCCGATGGCCGCACGGAGCTTGCCCGACCGTGGTAGCCGATCGGCAAATATTTGTAGTTCGGCAGCAGTGGATTGTCGGGGCGGAACTGCCTGCCGACGTTGGTCGCATGATGGATGCCGACGTAGAAGTCGGTGTAGTCGCAGATGAGGCACGGCAAGTGCATGGACGCTTCGGACTGACCGATGAGATGAACCTCGATGTCGTCCCGGTACGCCTCGTCCGTCAGCAGGTCGCACAGGCGCTGGCGCAGCGATCCATGGTCCTCCGGCCCGCGCGACAGCCAGGCGTTGAGCACCGGCTGGCAGAGGTCGTCGCGCCAGGCCGAATCCAGCAGTCCGCCGTCGGCGATGGCCGCGAGATCGAGGATGTAATCGCCGATCGCAACGCCTGCGCGGCGCTGGTCGCGGTCGCGGTCGATCGAAAAAATGCCGAGCGGCAGATTCTGGACGGGAAAATCGCTGCCCGGCTCCGTGCCGTGAACCCAGCTCTGCAGCGCCGGATCGTTCGTGCGATCGGGGCCGCTCATGGCAGTTTCGCTTTCGGGAATCCCGACCAGGCCATGTCGTAATCGGGTTGCGCGCGATCCAGCGCGAAACGCGTCGGGCGATAGGGCCAGCAGGTCTCGACCATGAACGCCATGGTGCCGTCGATCTTCGCTGGCTTGAGTTCCGCGTCGCTCGCCTTTTTCCAGCTTTCCAGATCGGGACCGTGACCGCTCATCAGGTTGTGGAGACTGAGGCCGCCGGGCGCGAAGCCTTCGGCCTTGGCATCGTACGCGCCGTAGATCAGGCCCATCGCCTCGCTCATTACGTTGCGGTGAAACCACGGGGGCCGGAACGTGTCCTCGGCAACCATCCAGCGCGGCGGGAAGATCACGAAGTCCGCATTGGCCCGCCCATGTACATTGCTGGGGGACGTCAGCACGGTGAAGATCGACGGGTCGGGATGGTCGAAGCTGATCGAGCCCATCGTGTTGAACTTCGACAGGTCGTAACGGCACGGCGCGTAATTGCCGTGCCATGCGACCACGTCGAGCGGCGAATGGTCGAGCGTCGTCGTCCAGAGACTACCGAGGTATTTCTGCACGACCTCGGTCGGCTCGTCGCTGTCCTCGAACCAGGCCACGGGTGTCTCGAAGTCGCGCGGATTGGCGAGCCCGTTAGACCCGATCGGGCCAAGGTCCGGGAGACGAAACGGAAGCCCGTGGTTTTCCGCGACGTAGCCTCGGGATTCCCCCTCGACCTCGACGCGGAACTTCACACCGCGCGGAATAAGGGCGACCGTACCCGGCGGCACTTCCATCCTGCCGAGTTCCGTGGCGATACGGAGCGTGCCGTGCTGCGGGATGATCAGAAGCTCGCCGTCGGCATCGACGAACACGCGTCGCGTCATGGGCTTGGTTGCGCGGTACAGGTGCACCGCGACGCCCTCGAGGTCGGACGGATCGCGGTTCGCGAGCATCGTCACCATCCCGTCGACGAAGTCGGCGTCGCCTGGGAGATCGTGCGGCGGATCCCACCGAAGGCGGTTGGGCGGGAGCAGCTCATCGACGGTTCCAGGAGCGAACAAAGGTGCCGCCGAGTAACGCGTATACGGCCTGTGATCGGCGGTTGGCCGCATGCGGTAGAGCCAGCTCCGGCGGTTCTCGTGTCGCGGCGCGGTGAAGGCGCTTCCCGACAGCTGCTCGGCATAGAGACCGAAGGGCGGCCGCTGCGGCGAGTTGCGGCCGTGGGGAAGCGCATTCTCGACGGCTTCGCTTTCGAAATAGCCGCCCAGGCCGGTCAGGTAACGCAGCGCATCGGTCATGCGCGCCGGTTAGTGCGTCCGCGCTTCAAAAACAAACGGGCGCGGCGCCATAAGGAGCCGCGCCCGCGTGCGGGAAGGGACTCGCAAACCCTCCTGCACGAAGAGATTGATCGTCAGTTCTGGTTGACGTTGACGTCGATCTTGTCGGGAACTTCGACGGTCGTCTTGTCTCCGCCCAGGCCGAGCTGGCCGCGGAAAAGGAACAGGAGAACGAGCACGACGATAATCAGCAGAACGACGGCGAGCACTCCGCCACCGCCGCCGCCGCCGGTTTCCACGACGGTCGTACGCTCCACTTCATCGCGATCATCGGCCATTGGAAACTCTCCCTGTCTCACCTGTTGTAGTTGCGTAACGAACGAACTGCATTACGCGCGGTTCCGCAAGGGGTTTCGATGAAACGAAGTGCGACGATCATGGCGATGATGCTGGGCCTCGGCGCATGTGGCGAGAGTGGCGAACAAGCACCCAGGGAGGAACGGTCCGGGCCGGCTCCGATCGATGCGCTGGTGCCTGCCCCATCACCGCACGAATTGCTTCCTGAACCGAACGGGCCGATCCCTCCGGCGAGCGTCGAAGCAGCCGGCCAGGTCGTGCAAAGCTACGGAGCGCTGATCGAGCAGAAACGATGGGCGGAGGCGAACGCACTTTGGGGATCGCCGGCCGCTGCGGCGAAGTTCCAGAGTGGATTCGCGAAAGCTGCGGAGGTTCACATCACCATCGGCAACCTTTCCGAGCCCGAGGGCGCGGCTGGATCAATTTACGTCACGATGCCGGTGATCTTCTACGGTGACGGCGTCGATGGACAGCCGTTTCGCATCTCGACGGAGGTCGTCCTGCGGCGCGCTAACGATGTGCCCGGATCGACTGAAGCGCAGCGTCGTTGGCACATCGAACGGATCGATGCCCAGTTATGAACCGGTTTGTGAGTTGCCTTCTTCCTCGTGGGTCACTTCACGGTGCGGAAATTTGTCGCGGATGCGGGTGTTGAAATAGACGCCTTTGGCGAAGGCCGAACGCAGCGCGCTCGCGACACTATCGGGCACCTCGGAATAGACATATTTGCGGCCGGTCGTGAATTCGACCCAGAGCTCGCCGGCGGATTGGTCGTACACGAAGCGACGGATGACCGTGGAGGGCATGGCACCTGAAACGATCAGAGGCGCATTGAGCTCCTACTGCTCAAGCCGCATCCGGTGCGGCGACCGTCGATTTGCTGCGCCTGAGCGCGGCCATCATCCCGCCGATCGCGAGGATCGCGCCCGTAATAGTCAGCGCATTCCAGCGATAGTCTTCGAGCCAGGTCGAGAAGCCCATCGCGATGATCGGAACGATCGCGCTGGAATAGGCCGCTTTGCCCGGTCCGATCTTCCGGACGACCGGAAGGTAGAGCGAGAAGGCCAGCGCCGACGCGAACAGCGCAAGGTAGGACAGGCCAAGCCAATAACCGGGCCGCGCCTCGACCACCGGTGCGCCCGCGACGATCAGGGCGATGAGACCGTCGAGCACCGCTCCGATCGCCATCGCCCAGGCGAGCAGGGCGAACAAAGGATAGCGCTTCACCTCCTCGCGAGCCTGGAACACGTTGGCGACCGATGCGCCCAGCATTCCCGCGAGCGTCAGCCCGATGCCGAGCAGCACTTCACCGGACCGGCCGGGGTCCTGCCGCAGCTCGTGCGCGAAGAGCATCGCGATGCCCGCGACTGCCACGAGCGAACTCCAGACGAACCGGCTTGTGGGTCGCTGCCCCAGAAATGCCCATGCGAGCAGGCTGTTCGGAATGAGCAGCAGCGCGAAGACCGTCGCGACGAGACCTGACGTGATGTGATGCTCGGCCATGTAGACCGCGTTGAAGTTCACGACGAACTGGAAGAAGCCGAGCGCCGCGGCCGCGGCCAATCCGCCCAACGGCAAGCGCAGGCTTTCGCCTTTCCACCGTGCGAGCGCCGCCATCGCGATCGCCGCAATCATGAAGCGATAGGTGATCGACCATTGCGCAGGGACCGTCCCGAGCTGGTCGCGGATCACGATCCAGGTCGTACCCCAGATGAGTGTGAAGATGACGAAGGGTATGGCGACCGAAAGGTCGACGCGGCGATCGCTCACAGTGTCGCGATTGCAGCCGCCAGCCGATCGACCGCTTCGCCCTGTTGGTCCCAGCTTGTCACCAGCCGGATTTCGCCCGCGGCCCAGTCGTAGAAATCGAAGCCCTGCGCGCGCAGGCGGGCGGCCTCATCGGCACTGACCTTCAGGAAGATCTCGTTCGCTTCCACGGTGTGCACCAACCGCTCGGGCGCGGCCTGCGCGAGCTTCTGCGCGACGGCGTTGGCGGCGCGCGCATTGTCGAGCCACAGGTCGCCGTTGAGCATTGCGAGGATCTGCGCGGCGAGGAAGCGCCCCTTGGACAGCAGATGTCCCGCCCGCTTGCGGCGCACCGCGATCTCGTCGGCCAGCTCGGTCTTGAACAAGATCAGCGCTTCGGCGCTGAGACCGCCGTTTTTCACGAAGCCGAACGACAAGGCGTCGACGCCGGCTCGCCAGGTAACATCGGCGAGGTCTTCGCCCGTCGTTGCCAGAGCATTGGCGAGGCGGGCACCGTCCATGTGGAAGCCGAGGCCACGCTGCCTGGCGAATTCGCCAAGCGCCGCAACCTCCGCCGCGCGGTAAGCGAGCCCATATTCGGTCGCGTTGGTGATGGAGATAGCCGACGGCTGGACCTGGTGGACGTCCTTGCGGATTCGGTCGCATGCCGCGGCGACGGTCTCAGGCGCGATCTTCGCGCCTTCGCCGTCGAGCAGAATGAGCTTCGCGCCGCCGGTATAAAAGCCGGGCGCCCCGGCCTCGTCATTCTCGATGTGCGCATCCTTGTGGCACAGGACGGCACCATAAGGCGGGCACAGCGCCGCGAGCGCAAGGCAGTTCGCGGCGGTGCCGGTCGTCACCCACAGGGCGCGGACCTCCGTTCCGAACAGGTCGGAAAAGGCGCCGTCGAGCCGCCGGCTCCACGCGTCGCCGTCATAGGCCGTGTCGAGCCGGTTTGCTTCGGCAATCGCCTCAATCACCTTCGGGTGCGCGGCGGCCGCATTGTCAGAAAAAAATCTCATCGCGGCGGCTCGTGAAGCTCATTCGTCCTCGCATGGCAAGCACCGGGTGATAGGTTCACTGCCACGACTTGGGAGCAGCTTCGTGAGCGAACCATATGACGCTGCCGCGATCATGGGCGGTCTATACGGTGACGGGATCATCGGCCTGAAGGGCGCGTTCGCCCCCGCGCTGGCGGACACGCTCTACGAAGACATGATGACCTTGTTCAAGGAAGCTCGCCAGGTGCCGGGCGGAGCGCTGCCGCGCGGGCCAGAGCGCTGGTACGTAGAAACGCAGCCCGAGCGGATCCGCGGCTTCGTCGAAATCGCGTCGCATCCCTGGTTCGTCGCGGTGTGCGAGGCGGTGCTCACCAAGGACTATCGCATCATCGAGATCGGCTTCGATATCCCATTCCCCGGCGCCGCCGACCAGCCGTGGCACCGCGACTTCAAGGCGCCGGACGCAACCATCAAGGACAGGCGCCTCAACAGCCTCGCCTTCAACCTGACCGCCGTCGACACGAGGCTCGAGCACGGCCCGTTCGAAATAGCGCTCGGCACTCAGTGGGACGATATCCCGGACGCCAAGGATGACATGTTTCCCGACCGGAGCCTATGGGAACGCTACATTTCGCGGGCGGTGCAAAAGCTGCCCCAGCGTGGCGACATCTCCGCGCGTTCGGCCCTGACCATCCACCGCGGCACGGCGAACCGCTCGAACGAGGCGCGTCCGGTCCTCATCATCGGCGTCGACGCACCGGACGCAACCAACGCCAATCATCACGACCTGCAGGTCACGCGCGCATTTCTCGACAGTTTGCCGGCGCAAGTCCGCGATCACCTTACGTGCCGAGTGACGGATGAACTCGAGCCGATAATCCAGCATCACGTGATCGAAGGGCTGCTGGAGGCCGATTACGGCTGATTGATTTCCCGCTTCGCCAGTCCCCGGACTGGCTGCAGGCGAAAATGGTGCTGCCGGTGAGGATTGAACTCACGACCTCAGCCTTACCAAGGATGCGCTCTACCACTGAGCTACGGCAGCACTTTTCGAGGGAAGCGCGCCTATGACGGTGCGGCCCGCGCCATGTCAACCCGGTTGAAGAGGCGCTGGCGGGACGGCATGTGGCTGGCATGACTGGGAAAGACAAGGAGCGCGAGGAGCGACTTGCGGCCGCGCTCCGCGAGAACCTGCGACGGCGCAAGGCACAGTCGCGGAAGATCGGCGGAACCGGCAGTAAGGAGAAGCCCGAAACCGACGCCTAGGCGTCGCGGTCGCGCATTTTCTTTTCGCCGAGCGCGCCTTCGATTCCGCCTGCAAGCGCGTCGCCAGCCCAGACGACTAGGCCGAGCAGCAGGATTTCAAGAACGAGTTGCAGTGCGGTGATCACGATTGTACTCCGTGATTTCTCTTTAGCAACAACGCATTAAACTCGCAATTAATGACCCCGAAGGTGTCGTATTGCGGGACGAACGCTCAGCGCGGGCGGTGCGTCGTCCCCTTCCCCGCCGTGATGAACAAAGCGACGACCGGCCCGTCCGCGTCCGCGGTGTGCCATACGCCCGGCGGGTTCACCGCATATTCGCCCGGGCCGAGATCCACTGCCTTCGTGGATCCGTCTGCAAGCTCCTGATGAAGCGTCATTTCCCCCTGAAGGCAGCAGACGACCTCATCGCCGGAGGGGTGCATCTCCCAACTGGTCCACGGCTCCTCGAAGCGGAACAGGCTGACCAGCCGGCCTTCGTCGAGGTCATCGGCGTGACGCTCGACATAGTCTTCATACCATACGGCGCCGGTGAATTGCGGCTCCTCGATTGCGCGCGCGCCGCGGCCCAAGTGGATCGGAAAGTCGTAGAGCGACTTGCCGCGCATCAATCGGGCTCGATCGGCGCGCAAGCATCGCGCAGCCAGTCGAGGTCCGCGCCGGACAGCTTGGGCCCGATCCGCGCCATGACGTGGGCGTGGTAGCAATTGAGCCAGATCAGCTCTTCGGGATCGAGCATCTCGACGTCGACCAGCCGGCGGTCGATCGGCGCGAAAGTCAGGCGTCTCGAACCCGAGCATTTCCTTCTCGGCGCCCTCGATCTCGCGCGGCACGACCAGCACCAGATTCTCGATGCGGATGCCGTATTCGCCGGTCTTGTAATAGCCGGGCTCGTTCGAAAGGATCATGCCGGCCTGCAGCGGCTCGTCGCCGCCGCTCTGCGCGCTGCCCACCGGCGAGATTCGCTGCGGCCCTTCGTGGACGGACAGGAAGCTGCCGACGCCATGGCCGGTGCCGTGGGCGTAATCCAGACCGGCTTCCCACAGCGGCCGCCGCGCGAAGCTGTCGAGCTGACTGCCGCGCGTGCCTTTCGGGAAGATGCGCGGTCGCGATCGCGATATGCCCCTTGAGCACGCGGGTGAAGCGGTCGCGCATCTCCGCTGTCGGCTCGCCGATCGCCACGGTGCGGGTGATGTCGGTGGTGCCGTCCACATACTGGCCGCCGGAATCGATCAGGTAGAGCGAGCCCTGCTCCAGCTTCCGATTGGTCTTCTCGCTGGAACGATAGTGGACGATTGCGCCGTTCGGCCCGGCGCCCGAAATGCTGTCGAACGAGAGGTCGCGCAGCTCCGTCATTTTCGCGGCGCAGCGCCTCGAGGTGGTCGGAAGCTTTCAGTTCGTCGACGTCGCCCTTGGGCGCCTCTTCATCGATCCAGCGCAGGAACCGAGCGATGGAGGCGCCGTCGCGGTCTTGCGCGGTCTTCTGTCCGGCGATCTCCGACTCGTTCTTGATCGCCTTGGGTAGGATCGTCGGGTCGCGCATCGGCAGCACCTTGGCGCCGGCGCGCTCGAGCCCTTCGAAGATAGCTGCGACCGCCCGTTCCGGATCGACGACTACCGTCTTGCCGTTAAATTCGGTCAGCGCGCCCTCGAATTCGGAGCGCTCGTGGAGCCGGACTCCGTTGCCGAGATGCTGCTGCACGTCCGGGCCGATCTTCTCGGACGCGACGAACAAATCGGCGGTGCCGTCGGCGTGGACCAAGGCGTAAGCAAGAGCGACCGGCGTGTGGCTGACGTCCTGCCCGCGGATGTTGAACGCCCAGGCGATCGAATTCGAGCGCGGAAAGGACCGCCGCATCGGCATGCTGCTTCTGCAGCCAGTCGCCGATCTCGGTGCGCTTCGCGGAAGCGGACTTGCCCGCATATTGGTCGGGCTGGACGACGAGCTTGGCCTTCGACGCCTCGGGACGGTCGCTCCACACCTCGTCGATCGGATTGCGGGCCACGGGCACGAGCTCGGCACCACGGCTGGCGAGCGCTTCCTTCGCCTTCTTCACCCAGTCCCGGGTGTGCAGCCAGGGATCGTAACCGATGCGCTCGCCTTCCGGGCGCGTGGTCCTTAAGCCATTCCGTCGTGCTCGTTTCCGGCACCGACTGATAGCTCCACTCCGTGGCGCTGACCTGCTGGCGGACCTGCAGAGTATATCGTCCGTCAACGAAGATCGCGGCCTCTTCGGGAAGCACGACCGCCGATCCTGCGGAGCCTTCGAAGCCCGTCAGCCAGGCGAGCCGCTGCGCGTAGCTTCCGACATATTCGCTCATATGCTCGTCGGTGAGCGGGACGACAAAGCCGCCGAGCTGGCTGGCCTTGAGCTGTTCGCGAAGGGCTTTGAGGCGGTCGGCGTAGGTGGACATTGTTCCGGTTCCTTGGGGGCTAACTCCCTTGCCTCCCAGCTAATCCCTGCCCCGTCATTGTTAAAGAGCCGTCCCGCGCCACGGAGCCGCGAAACTTCCCAAAGTTCGCACGCCTACGCGTGCGCGTGCGCGTGCGTCGAGGGAGTGGGTGAAAACGGGGGTTCTGCTACTTTGTGACCTTCCTTCCACTTTGTTGCCTTCGCGAACCGCATCGTGCCTCCGGCAAGGAGGCTCAAGGCCTCCTGCTCGCCTGTCCCCCGGACAGGCTGTGTGGCGATTTATCTCAAGGCAGGGCCTGTAGGACAGCGCCTATCGCCGATCCCGACAAGGCAGTAGAGCTAATGTCTGCTTTCGACCCATTGCGGACATCAGGCTCGGCTAGTGCTCAGCTGCGTAGCCAGAGCCACTCCGACGGCCCGTCAGTGCCATTCGCGCAATGATCAATTCCTTTTGGTTGAACCCCGAATGAAGGCCTCACCCGAGCAACGACCAGCTTGTAGCTCGCGGCTGCTGGCGGGGCCTTGCCCTGGTTCCGCAATTAGAATGAGGCCTCGAGATGATGACCTTTGGCCAGAACTGGATTACGCCGGCTGCAGGTTGACCGCGCACGCATCGCCGCTGCCGTTCTTGCCCATCTCGATCAGAGAGGCGGCGTTCCGACTTCGGAGTTGTGGCATCGCCCCATCGACGGCGCTCTTCTCGAAGCGCAGGTCATCGCCGCCGGCTTTCGGGCCTTGATCGTGCCATAGCCCCTGATTTCGTCGAACAACTTTACGGTGCCGAAGAGTTTCATGGTGTTATCCTTCTTGCCGAAACAGCCGTAATTGGCCGTCTCGCGGCTAAGAGGCGTCAAAGATGGAGAAGGTGCGGCTTAGCGCCTAGGACCGTCGATTTCGGCTGGTAGCAATCCTCATATGCTGAGTTGCACCAACACTTACGAGGCCCATTGAGCGCGTTGTCCGGATCGCTTGATCAAATAGCGCTCTTTCTTTTCCATGGGGAGGGGAGGCTCAATCGTAATGTCCGCTTTCCACCCATTCCTGCCGCTAGCGAGCTAACGGCAGCTTTCGACCCATCGCAGACATTCCGGTTTCAATGAAAAAATTGGGTCTACCGGATCGAGCGGTTCAGCAATATCTTGGTTCATCAAGCGCTTCTGCCCATTTGCTGCTTAAGGAAACGCTCGGCGATGGCTACCATCAATGGGGGCGACGGCGGTAACATCCTGTTCGGCACTGATGCCGACGATGTGATCTATGGGCATAGTGTTGCCGACACCTTGCCGAACGTTGGCCAGATCGTGGCAACTCTGGTGGCTGGCGGTTTCAATGCGCCGGTCTTCGCCGCCTCCGCACCCGGTGACGCCAACCGTCTGTATGTCGTGGAGAAGGACCTGGGGCGGATCGTCCTGCTCGATCTTTCGACCGGCAACCGGTCAACATTCCTCAGCATCCCAACGAACCAACTCACGACCGGCGGCGAGCAAGGCCTCCTAAGCGTTGCATTCCATCCCAACTACCAGAGCAACGGACGCTTCTTCGTCAACTTCGTGAACGCGAACGGCGACGTGGAGGTGCGCAGCTACACACGCTCCGCCGGCAATCCCGATATCGCCAACCCCACAGGAACGACGGTCATCACCGTGGCGCATCCTGGGCAGACGAACCACAATGGCGGCACGGTCGCCTTCGGGCCGGATGGATATCTCTACGTCAGCATCGGCGACGGTGGCGGCGGCGGCGACCCCGGCGAAAACGCGCAGAACACCAGCAGCCTGCTCGGCAAGATCCTGCGCCTCGACGTGAACGGCGACGCCTTCCCCGGCGACGCGGCACGGAACTACGCCATTCCGAGCGACAATCCATTCGTCGGACAGCCCGGCGCGGACGAGATCTGGGCTTACGGCTTACGCAACCCCTGGCGCTTCAGTTTCAATTCCGCCACCGGCGATCTCTTTATCGGCGATGTCGGCCAAAGCGCCCGGGAGGAAATCGACTTTCAGCCGGCCGGCACCGGCGGCCTCAATTACGGATGGGACACGCGTGAAGGCACGCTGCCCTTCGAGGGACCCGATAGCCCAGCGTTCGTCGATCCGATTTTCGAATATGCCCGCACATTGGGCCAATCGGTCACCGGCGGTTATGTCTATCATGGCCCCGCGCCCGGCCTGCAAGGCTCGTACATCTTTGCCGATTTCCTCTCGAACCGGGTCTGGAGCCTGCGGGTCGAAAATGGCCAGGCCGTCGATGTGATCGAACGCACCGGACAGATCGTCACCGGCGGCGCTCCACTGAGCCAGATCGCATCGTTCGGCGTTGACGGAAACGGCGCGCTCTACGCCATTAGCCTGGCCGGAAGCATCTACCGGCTGGCGCCCTCGGCGGCCGCCGGCGACGGCAACGACACGATATCCGGCGGGAACGGCAATGATACGATCGCGGGCGGCATCGGCAACGACGTGATCGACGGCGGAACGGGCGACGACATACTGACCGGTGGCGTCCACGGCGCGGACTCGCTGACCGGAGGCGCGGGCGCGGACACCTTCCGCGACAGCGCGGCCGGTCTCAGCGGCGACACAATCACCGACTTTGCCAGGGGCGATCGCATCGTCCTCACCGATGCTACCGCGGGCGTTACCATTGGACTTACCGCGGGGTCTTTGGGGAGCCAGCTCACCTTCGGGTCGAGCTCGCTCTTCCTCAGCGCCTTGCGCAACCCGAGCTTGACGGTCGGAGTGGCCCCGGAAGGCGGCGTGCAGATTTCGCCGGGTGGACCGCCGATCATTCTTTCGAGCGCGGTTGCGTCCGCCTGGCCCGCCTGGACCGAGTATACCTCTGGAGGGACGCTGGCGTCCTCGCCTGAGCCCGCGGACGGATATGCTGAGAACGCCTTTCTCTGGGGCGGTGCGCATTTCCTGGATCCGCTCAACGACGACCTTTTCGCGTAGGGCGGACTCTGGTCGCGCGGGATCGTACGCGGCCCTGCGTCAGCGAGGCAGTCCGCGATAGCTGCACGGGGGAGCCGAGATCGTGCGAAAGGATCGGATGTTGCCTGGCTGGCCCGATCCTGGCGAACACGCGCTCGACGCGATTATTGCGACTGCGAGCCGCCTCTCCGGGAATTCTGTATCCGCTCCACGTCGTCCCGCGAAGCCTGCTCCTCAGCGGTCCACTGGTCCTGGGTCTTGCAAACGGTCTGGCGCATGATCGACCCGGTCGTTTCGACGCGGCGGCAAACCCGCTTGCTGTCAGGCTTCTTCTGGACCGCCACCTGCTCGTTGGTGACCCCTGGCGCAGGCGCGCCATTTTGCTGACCCGATGCCGGTGTCCCCGCGACTAGAGCAAACGCCACACCCATCACGACATACTTCAAGATTGACCTCCATGATCGCGCAGACCTTATCAGCCGATCTGCCGAGGCTCTCTGTAGATGCGTAATCCAGCGCGGCAACAAAATTTCCACCCATTCCTGCCGCCAGCGTAGTGTCTGCTTTCGACCCATTGCGGACAGGCGATGGCCTGTTACCGTGCGGGCCTTGGGGGGCTTTCATGTCGTGGCAATTGGCACTTCAAGCGATCGAAGCAATGGCTGTCGTGATCGGCGTCGTTTTCGGGCTCGTTCAGTTGCGCCAGCTGCGACATCAACGGGAAGTGCAAGCTGGCCTTGAACTGCTAGCGCCGCTGCAGACCCCCGAAAGCGCGGAAGCGCTTCTGACCCTCCACGAGCTGCCGGTCAATCTCACGGGTCACGAACTGCGCCAGCGTCTTGGCGCCCAATACAAATCGGTGGTCGCCACATTGGCACTCTTGAGAGCCTGGGGCCGAATTGCGCTTATTTCTCGACCAGCTGCTCTAATCTGGTTTGCTCGCCAAGCGATTGGCGCAATGCGCGCGTAACGAGGATAGTGCGACGATGGCTGATGTAGCGGGCGACGCGACCACAGGCTCAGCGATCACTCTCGGCGCGACGATCAGTAACAGCCTCGAAACGGCCAGCGATCACGACTGGTACCGGCTTGAGCTGGCGGGCGGCCAGAAGATCGCGATCACGCTGACCGGGTTGGGCCTTGCCGATCCCTATCTGCGGGTCCGCGATTCAGCCGGGACCATTCTGTTCGAAAACGACGACATCAGGCCAGACCTGATCTACGATTCCCGGGTCATCTTCCCAGCCGAACGGCGGCTTCACGGCGAACCATGTGAATGCGGGCACCGGAGTGATCGCCGCTTTGTAATGTGGCCGTTCGTCGGCATCGCTGCGTACTTCAACCTCGGCGATGCGTCTGAGATGGACCGGCTCTGCTGGCCAGGGTGCGCAACGCCAACGTGGACTTGTGCACAGACACGACGTGCTTTGGCGCAATGCAGACGGGCTAGTCAGTGGCTCGGGCAAGCAAATGGCGGCTTCGTCGGCAACTATGCCAATGCTTCCATCGGCGTTTCGCTGGATTGGCAGGTCGTTGGCACCGGCGACTTCAATGGGGATGGCCGCGACGACGTTCTGTGGCGCAACGACAATGGTATGATCACCGACTGGCTGGGTGAGGTCAGCGGGGGTTTCACGGCGAATCATGCCAATGCGGCAACGGGTGTCCCGCTTGAATGGACTGTGCAGGCCAATTGGTCTGGCGATGGCGGGCTGATTTCTTGAGCTAACGAAGGCCTCTATAGTCGGCATGGGATTTCGATCGCGGAATTCCTGGTCAATGTCCGCTTTCCAGCCATCGCGGACATTACGCCGGCTTCGAACGTAAAGTCGGCATGATCAGGGTTCACTTGACGGTCCTGCCGCCTGCAGCAGCGCTCGACGACGATCGCGGCGACGACTGGGGCGAGTGGGACTTCATCTCATTGCCTCGAGCGGGGGACCACATCGATATCGAGCACAATGAGCGAGCGGAAATCCTGACCGTCCGCCGCGTCATCCATTTCACTGCTCAGCACCCGCTGCCGCGGTCAGAGACGCCGTATCTTCAGCGAAAGAAACCCTCCATTCGCATCATCGCGGCCAGACTGGCGCAGCAGACCGGGTAAGGGCCCGTTGAAGTGTTCCGTTCCTCGCTTGGGCGTATAAGACAGCGTGACGGGACGCAGGAGCGAGCGGAGCGCGGATGGCTGACGAACGGCAAATCGCTGGCGGCGTCGTCCATGCGCTTCCCGACGACCTGAAGGAAGCGCTGAAGCTTCAGCCCGAAGCGCTGGCGACCTGGGACGACATTACGCCGCTGGCCCGCAACGAGTGGATCTGCTGGATCGAGTTCCGCGAAGAAGCCCGAGACCCGGCGCAAGCGCATCGACTGGGGCTGCGAGAACCTGACGGATGGGAAGCGCCGGCCGTGTTGCTGGCCAGGCTGCGCCCATCGCGACAAAGGACGCTGAAGCAGGGGACCCTTTCCGTCCACGATCACCGCGCTAAAGCGCATGCATGAGCCTTTCCGATCGTCCCGCCCCGCCGCAAGCCGAACAGCGCCCTCACAGCTATGAGCATCATGGCGTGACCATCGAGGATCCGTGGCACTGGCTGCGCGATCCTAAATATCCCAACGTCGATGACGAAGGCGTGCTTTCCTACCTGAAGCAGGAGAACGCTTACTTCGACGGCTGGAAGGCGCGTCATCAGTCACTGCTCGACCAGCTGTTCGAGGAGATGAAGGGGCGGATCAAGGAGGACGACAGCTCGGTCCCGCTCCGCGACGGCGACTTCCTCTATTGGTGGGCATTCAAGCCGGGAGCGCAGTATCGCACATGGTACCGCAAGCCGGCGGACGGCGGCGACGATCAGATCATCTTCGACGAGCCGGTCGAGGCCGAGGGCAAGGAATATTTCAGGCTCGGCGCCCTCGAGCCGAGCCCCGACGGGAAGCTTCTCGCGACGCTGGTGGACGACAAAGGGTCGGAACGCTTCCAGCTCCGCATTCGCGACATTGCGACGAGCAAGGACATCGAAACGGTCACCAACGTCGGCATCGGCCAGCCGGTGTGGACCAGCGACAGCCACGGCATCGCCTTCAACGAGGTCAACGACAACTGGCGCAGCTACCGGGCCCAATACCACCGCCTCGGTAACCCGCCGGAGCAGGCGGTCACGCTTTACGAAGAGACGGAGGAACTGGGCTTCACCGTCGGTGTCGGCAAGTCGCACGACAAGAGCCTGATCTTCATCGCGACGGGCGACAATACGACGAGCGAAGTGCGCTTCGTACCGGCCGACGACCCGTCGCAGCCGCTGACGCTGATTTCAGGGCGCAAGCCCAACCGCGAATATCATGTCGATGCCGCGCACGGGAAATTGTGGATCCACACCAACGACGATCATGTGAACTTCCGCCTCGCCGAAGCGGACGTGGCAAATCCGGAAGAGTGGCGCACGGTCATCGCCGGATCGGACCGCGTTTATCTCACCGGAGTGACGTCGTACCGCGACCACCTCGCGGTCAGCAGCCGCGTCGATGGGCTCGACCAGCTGGTGCTGCGGACTTACGCCGGCGAGGAGACGCGGATCCCGTTCGAGGAAGCGAGCTACAGCGCCTTCTTCATGGGCAATCCGGAATTCGCGCCGGACAGTTATCGCCTCGGCTATTCGTCGATGGTCACGCCGATGACGACCTACGACTATCATCCCAAGAGCGGCGAACTCGAGGTCCGGAAGGTCCAGGAAATTCCGAGCGGCTACGACGCCTCGCAATATGCGACCGAGCGGCTGATGGTCGACGCCCGCGACGGCGTGAAGGTGCCGGTGTCGGTCGTCTACAAGAAAGGCTTCGAGAAGAACCGCGAGGGCAAGCTGTTCCTCTACGCATATGGCGCTTACGGCCACGCCATCCCGCCGACGTTCAACTCCAATCGGATCAGCCTGATCGACCGCGGCTGGGCCTGCGCCATCGCGCACATCCGCGGCGGTGACGATCTTGGCTACCAGTGGTTCCTCGACGGCAAGCTCAAGAAGCGGAACAACACGTTCAACGATTTCGTCGACGTGGCGAAGGGGCTGATCGACGCGAAGTTCACGCGGGCGGGCCGGATCGCCATCAACGGCGGCTCGGCGGGCGGCGAGTTGATGGGCGCCGTCGTCAATTCCGACCCGCAGCTGTGGGGCGCGGTCGTCGCTGACGTGCCTTTCGTCGACGTGCTCAACACGATGCTCGACGACACGCTTCCGCTCACGCCCGGCGAATGGCCGGAGTGGGGCAATCCGATCACCGATAAGGAAGCGTTCGACCTCATCCGCGAGCTATTCGCCCTACGATCAGGTGAAGGCGCAGGCCTACCCGCCGATGCTGATCACCGGTGGCCTGACCGATCCGCGCGTGACCTATTGGGAGCCCGCCAAGTGGGCGGCGAAGCTTCGGGCCAACAAGACGGACGGCAACGACCTGTTCCTCAAGATCAACATGGGCGCGGGGCACGGCGGCAAGTCCGGCCGCTGGGAGCGTCTGCACGAAGTCGCGGAGACCTACGCCTTCATGATCACGGAGACCGCTTGAACCGCCCGGCCTTCGAGATGGCGCTGACCGCGGGGCCCGAGCACATCGACGAGCTGGGACACGTCAACAATGCGGTCTGGGTGCAGTGGATCCAGCAGGTCGCCGTCGCGCACTGGGAAGCGGTCGCGGACGCCGCGCACAAGGACGCGTATTATCTGGGTCGTGGTGCGGCACGAGATCGATTATTTGCGCGCCGCTTATCCCGGCGACCGGGTCCTGGGGCGAACGTGGGTCGGCGATGCGCCGAAAGGCGCGCGCTTCGACCGGCTGATGGAGTTCATCGGGCCGGACGGAAAGCCGTGCGTGCGCGCAAGGACCCAATGGGCGATTATCGACAAAGCGGCGGGCCGGCCCATACGAGTGCCCGCGGAAGTCATAGCGCCCTTCATGGCCGAGGTGTAACGGCGGTTTCATGCCGAAACCCATTCTCTACGATTATTACCGTTCCTCCGCCTGCTACCGGGTCCGGATCGCCCTCAAGCTGAAGGGGGTCGATTACGAGAGCCGGGCCGTAAACCTCCTCGAAAGCGAGCAGAAATCCGACGCTTATCGCGAGCTCAACCCGCAGGGTCTCGTGCCGATGCTCGATATCGACGGCCACCGGCTGACGCAGAGTCTCGCGATCATCAATTATCTCGACCTGCGCTTCGCGAATTCGCCGCTCATCCCCGCGGCGGCGGCGGAGCGCGCGCATGTCGTCGCCATGGCGATGGCAATCGCCTGCGACATTCATCCGCTCAACAATCTGCGGGTGCTGAAATATCTCAAGGACGAGTTCGGCCGTTCGCAGGAGGACGTAGACGCCTGGTACGCGCATTGGATCAGCGAAGGCTTGCCCGCGCTGGAAGCGATGGCGGCTCCGCGTGCGGGCAAGTTCCTTTTCGGCGACGCGCCCACGGGTGCCGACGTCTGCCTCGTGCCGCAGCTCTACAACGCCCGCCGGTTCAACGTGCCGCTGGACGCTTATCCGACGTTGCTCCGCGCCGACGAGAATGCGAACAATATGGAGGCGTTTGCAGCTGCGCATCCCGATCGCACAGGAGGTACCCGCATGAACCGCGTCGACAGCATCAACCGCGGCATGGACAAGCTGAAGCCGCTGCAGTCGGTCGAGATCCCCTCGCTGGAAGGCAAGGTCAGCGACGAGGAATGGGCGATCCGCGTCGACCTCGCCTGCGCGTACCGGATGGTCGCGCATTACGGCTGGGACGACCTGATCTTCACGCATTTGTCGGCGCGCATTCCGGGTCCCGATCATCACTTCCTGCTCAACCCGTACAATCTGATGTTCGAGGAAGTCACGGCATCATCGCTGGTCAAGGTCGACCTCGAACGGCAATCCCGTCGATCCGACGCCGTTCATCACCAATCCCGCCGGCTTCACCATCCATTCGGCCATTCACATGGCGCGCGACGATGCGCATGCGGTCATGCATCTGCACACGCCCGCGGGCCAGGCGGTTTCCGCGCATTCCGAGGGACTGCTGCCGTTGACGCAGACCGCCATGTTGATCCGCGGTGACGTTTCCTTCCACGAATATGAAGGCGTTGCGGTGGACCTCGACGAGCGCGAGCGGCTGGTCGCCGACCTTGGCGAGAAGAACGCGATGATCCTGCGCAATCACGGCACGCTCGCCGTCGGCCAGAACGTCGGCGAATGCTTTATCCGCCTCTACTATCTCGAGCGCGCGTGCCAGGCGCAGATCATGGCGCTGTCGGCGGGCGACAATCTCAACACTCCGCCGCAGGGATCGCCCGAGATCACCGCGCAGCAGGGCGCAATCGGGCTTCCGATGGCCGCCAACTTCCTCGCCTGGCCGGCGCTCAAGCGCAAAGCCTATCGCATCGATCCGAGTTTCGCGACCTAAGGAAGCGGCCCCAAGCGCTGGGCCGAATTGGGACAGGAACTGGGCCCTACTTGACCCCAGCAGTGACGCCGTGTCTCAAATGGCCTGATGACGGCGCCAGCCAGAAATCTGTATGCGTTCAGGCGCTTCTCGCCCCGCACATGGCCGCTTGCGCCGTCTTCGCGCGAAATGGAGGCAGTTGCTTGCACGATTTTGTGAGAAGCGACCGCCGCGAGGTGCTCGGTCGGGAGGGGCGCCGGCCGCTGGAACTCGCCGTCATCGTGCCGACCTTCAATGAGGCAGGCAATATCGAGGAGCTGCATCGGCGCCTGCACAGTGTGCTGGACGGTGTCCGGTGGGAGATGATCGTGGTCGACGACGATTCGACCGACGGAACTCCAGACCGGGCGATGAGCATCGCCGCACAGGGCTTCGACGTGCGCGTCATCCGGCGCATCGGGCGCCGCGGCCTTTCTACCGCCGTGATCGAAGGCATGATGGCTACGCCGGCGAAGTATCTTGCCGTGATCGACGCCGACCACCAGCACGACGAAGAAGTGCTCCGGCCGATGCTCGCGAAGCTGCGCGAACGCGACGTCGATCTGGTCGTCGGCTCGCGATATGTGGAGGGCGGCGGCATCGGCGAGTGGAACAAGCAGCGCGCGCTGATGAGCAATTTCGCGACCTGGATCGCGCAGAAAGTCGTTCGCGCCGACATCAGCGATCCGATGAGCGGGTTCTTCATGATCACGCGCGAGGCGCTCGACCGAACCGTCCGGAGCCTTTCGGGCGAAGGGTACAAGATCCTGCTCGACCTCTTCGCGAGCGCGAAGCCCGCGCTTCGCTTCGCCGAAATTCCCTATACCTTCCGGCCGAGGCTGCATGGGGAAAGCAAGCTCGATGCCGCGGTGCTATGGGAATATCTGGTCCTCATCCTCGACAAGACCGTCGGCAAATATCTTCCGCCGCGCCTTCTCCTGTTCTTGCTCGTCGGCGGCACCGGCATGGTCATCCACTACGCCACATTCGCGTCGGTCTACTTTCCGGGACTCGCCGGGTTCGCCGCGGCGCAGCTCACTGCGACGATGGTGGCGATGACCACCAACTACATCTTCAACAACGTCCTGACGTATCGCGACGCGCGCAAGCGCGGCTGGCGCTTCTTCGCGGGCCTGCTCGGCTTCTACGGGGTCTGCTCGGTCGGTCTGATCGGCAACGTCGGCATCGCGTCCTACGCGTTCCATCATCACTACCAATGGTGGCTTGCGGCATTCGCTGGCATCCTCGTCGGCACGATGTGGAACTTCGCAGCCTCGTCTCTCCTCGTGTGGAACAGGCGGCGGATCTAAACCGCGAGCAGGAACGCCATGGGAAAAGCCGCCAACGTCAGCGACTATCGCGCGCTCGCCAAGGCGCGGCTGCCGCATTTCCTGTTCGAATATCTCGATGGCGGGTCCTACGACGAAGAGACGCTGCGACGGAATGTCGAAGACCTGCGCGCGGTCGCATTGCGGCAGCGGGTGCTGCGCGACGTTTCGGCGATTGACCTCTCGACGTCCCTGTTCGGCAACCGCTGGAGCATGCCGGTCGGATTGGGGCCGGTTGGCCTGTCCGGCCTCTACGCCCGGCGGGGCGAAGTGCAGGCCGCGCGCGCCGCGGCGCGGGCCGGAGTGCCATTCTCCCTCTCGACGCTGAGCGCCTGCGCGATCGATGAAGTGGCGGCGAAGACCGGCAGCCCATTCTGGTTCCAGCTGTACATCGTCAAGGATCGCGAATTCGTCTCAGCGATGATCGAAAAGGCGCGCGGCACGGGCTGCAGCGCGCTTCTCCTGACGGTCGACCTTGCGGTTCCAGGCACCCGCTACCGCGATTACCGCGCCGGGCTATCCGGTTCAGGAGGAGGAGGCAGAACCGGCCAGGTGCTTCGCCGGCCGCGCTGGGCATGGGATGTCGCGGTCCGCGGACGCCCGATGACCCTTGGCAATCTGGAGCCGCTGCTCGGAGCCGGGGCAGCGCTCGAGGATTTGATGGGCTGGGTTTCGCAGAACTTCGACGCAAGCGTCACGTGGAAAGACGTCGAGTGGGTACGCGACCAATGGAAAGGACCGCTGATCGTCAAAGGCATCCTCGATCCCGACGACGCACGGCACGCGGCGGATAGTGGAGCCGACGGTATTGTCGTGTCGAACCATGGCGGACGGCAGCTCGACGGGGTGTCATCCACTGCTCGATCACTGCCGGAGGTTGCGAAGGCGGTCGGCGGGCAAATTCCATTGCTAGTGGATGGCGGGATCCGCTCAGGTCTCGACGCAGTGCGGATGCTCGCACTGGGTGCAGACTTCGTCCTGCTAGGGCGCGCCTGGGCCTATGCGCTGGCTGGTGCCGGCGAAGCGGGCGTCGCTCACGTCCTCAAGCTGATCGATGCAGAGATGCGCGTCGCGATGGCGCTGACCGGCTGCACCAGCATCACCGGAGTCGACGAGAGCATTCTCGACCGCAGCGCGGATCAGGCGACGTTCTGAATCGAGGTCCGATCGGTCCGGAAGAGTTGATCGACGTCTGCACCGGTCATCGGCTCGGCGAACAGGAACCCCTGGACCGACGAGCATCCATGGGACCGGAGCTCGACCAGCTGCGCCGTCTCCTCGACGCCCTCCGCCGTCGTTTCGATGTTGAGCGCGTGCGCGAGCTCGGTGATCGCGCGGACAATCGCGCTCGCGCCATCGCGCGTGAGCAGGTTCTGGATGAAGCTTCTGTCGATTTTCAATTTGTCGAATGGGAAGCTCTGCAGATAGCTCAGCGAGGAATAGCCGGTGCCAAAATCGTCCAAGGCAATCCGGACGCCGAGCGAGCGCAACGAATGCAGCAGCTTGAGCGTCGTATCGCCGCCCTCGAGGAAGATCGACTCGGTGATCTCGACCTCCAGGCGATTGGGTTCGAGGCCGCTGTCGGCGAGCGCGTGCAGGATCGTTTCGTGGAGCGCGCCGCGGTGGAACTGCACCGCCGACGCGTTGACCGCGACGCGAATGTGGTCGGGCCAGCGCGCGGCCCGGTTGCACGCTTCCCGCACGACCCAGGAGCCGATGGGAACGATGAGGCCGGTGTCCTCCGCGACAGGCACGAACTCGTCGGGAGGCACGAACCCCCGCGTCGGGTGCTTCCAGCGGAGCAACGCCTCGAACGAGCAGATGCGGTTGTGCTCGAGGTCGAACAGGGGCTGATAGTAAAGCTCGAACTCCTGCCGCTCGATCGCAAGGCGCAGGTCGGCTTCGAGTTGACGCCTTTGTTGCGCCCGTTCGTTCAGGCTCTCCTCGAAGAATGCAAACGTGCCGCGGCCCGCCTCCTTGGCGCGATACAGCGCGAGATCCGCGTTGCGCAGCAGCGTTTCACCTTCGCTGCCATCCTGTGGAGCGATCGCGATCCCGATGCTCGTCGAGGGGACGCACTCATTGCCGTCGATGACCAGCGGGCGTGCCATGGTCTCGAGGATTTCCCGCGCGAGACGATCGATTGAGTCTCTGTCATCTCCAACCCTCTGAAGCACGACGAACTCGTCGCCGCCGAGCCTCGCGACAAAATGCCCGCCAGCCGCCTGCTGTACGCGATGCGCGGCCTCGATGAGCAAGGTGTCGCCGGCCGGATGGCCGAGCGTGTCGTTGATCACCTTGAACTGGTCGAGGTCGAGGCAGTGAAGGGCGAACAGGCCGCCCTTCGCATCCGCCGCGCGAAAATGATGTTCGAGCGCCTGCTGGAACATCGAGCGGTTCGGCAGGCCGGTGAGCACGTCATTGAACGCGAGCTGCGTGATGCGCTGCTCGCGCTCGGCGATCTTGCCGGACATCTCGTTGAAACTCGTGGCGAGCCGAGCCAGCTCGTCGGTGCCGCGAACATTGACCTGCACGTGCTCGCCCGATGCGAGCCTACCTGCGGCGTCGTCGAGCCGCGCCAGCGGCTCCGTGATCTGGCGGGCCGCCTTCCAAGTGGCGACGGCAGCTAGGATCAAGCCGACCAGGGTTATCAGTGCGAGCGCGACTTGGAGCTTGCGCGCGTCGGCGAGAGCCTGTGCCTTCGGATAAGCAAGGAGCAGGATCGCCCGCTCCCCGTCCGCGAAAGCCGGAAGCGGCTTTGCGAGTGCGATCGCGGTTTCGCCGCCGACGCGCATCTCGAACGCCGCGCTGGTCCCAACGTGGTTCTTGGCAAGTCGTGCCGCGTCCGCCGTGAGGGCCGACATGCTTCCCGCCGCCTCGGACCATCCCTTGTCGCCATAAGCGAGTACGGCCGCCTGGAGCGGGATCGCCGAGAGCTGCTCGATCGAACGCATCTCCTTGCCGTCCAGGTCGGACGCGAAGACCACCCACCCGATCAGCGTCGGTGCCATGATCGGTGCGGCGACGAACTGGCGCGGCCGCCCGCCCAGAGTCGACACGCCAGTCAGGCGCCCAGCGTCCAGCGGCTCCCACAGCGCAGCGGCGCGCCCCGGTTCGATCGCCGACCCGCTCGTTGAAACCTTCCCGTCGGCGGTGACGATGAAGGCGGTGCGCACCCTCAGACGCGACGCCGCATTGCCGAGCGCCGACTGCATCGTGGCCTCGTCGCCAGTCGCCACAGCCGCGCGAAAGCCGAAGTCGCGGGCGAGGAGCAAGGCGGCATGCTGAAGCTCGTGTGCCCGCGACTGCCAGAGCCGGTCATAAACGGCGCCGCTCGACTGCAGCTGGCTTTCCACTTCACGCGACGCCGAGCCGGCGATGAACGTCGACAGGGCCGCCGAAACTCCAAGCATGGCGGCCGCGAACAGCAGTGCAAACTGGACCGTCAACCGGGTGCTGAGGGAGCGGAACGACCCCACGGATCAATAATCCGACATCGGCATCGAGGGCGGCGCGCGAAGCCGGATCGAGAAGGAAGCCGAGCGCCGTCCGGCGGCGATCCCTTGCTGCGCGGTTCCGCCCGGTGCCCGAAGGTAAGGATGCCAGACCGTCACTCGGCCGGGTGCGCTCGGAGCATCGTTGAAGGCCGCGACTCCCTGCGCGTTGGTGCGCGCCGTCCAGGCGGTGTCGGTCACGAAGATGAAGGCGCTCATTGCATCGTGGATGTTGCAGCCGAGCGCGACGATGCCAGGCTTGTCGAAGCGCACCGTACGCGACTGGTCGCGGGCGAACAGCTTCAGCTCAAACCGTTTCGCAGGAGAGAAGGAATAGACGTGATGCTTGGTCGGATCGAGGTTCGGGAAAGACACGTCCGCACCAGCCGGAACGATGCTCAGGAACGGTTGGAACTTGAGGTTTCTCTGTGAGACCACAAATCGGCCAGCGGCGCGCGGGCCCCGGGCGGCGGAACCGGCGGGGTGGAAGGTCACGACCGCATCGCGCACCGGACGTCCCGATGAATCGACGACGCGCACCGCGAGGGGTGCGGCGGCGAGCGGCGACGCTGCGCCGGCAAGCGCCAGCGCGAGCAGGACAATGCGAACCATGGATGAAGATTAAGCGACAGACGGTAAACGCGCCTGCTGCGAGGATGGTTACCAGTGCATTCGCAAAGCAGCCTGCAGCTGCGTCTGATGCTGTCGCGGATGCAGTCCGACCTCCTCGCGATCGTGCCGCTGGCTCGAAACACGCAGGAGCTCGACGAGGCCGGTTACGTTGCGCCACTCGCGCTTGGCGGCGAGCATGGCTGACCAGCCGGTGTCGTCATATTCGCTGTCCCACACTCCGCCCCGGTTGCGGACGTCGAACGCCTCGACGCGCGCCGCCAGCCCGAAGGCTCCGAACGGCCGGGTGAGCATCGCGTAAGCGGAACGGAAGCGCGCATCGACCCACCGGTGCTCGCCCTCCACGAAGCCCATCAATGTGTGACCGGTCATCGCCTGGCCCTTGAGTTGGAGACCGGAACCGAGGTCGGCGACGGCAGCGAGCTGGTTGAAACGGGTCCGCCAACCCCATTCGACATCGCTGTTCACAGCTTCGGGATCTGCGCGATTGTCGTAGCGGAACAGCTCGATCCTGACGGGCACCGGCGGCACCCAGGTGAGCTTGGCGTAATAGCCCGGCCGATCCGCGAAACCTTCGGGTACGTCGAGCAGGGGATGCGTGAACGGCGCCTGGTAATCCTGATATTCTTCATCGAGCGGCGGGAGCGGCTGGCGACGAAACGCCAGCGTCGTGCGGTCGTGCAGCGCCCATCCGCGGAATGTCAGCAAAGTCCCTGACGTATCGTTCGCCGCCATGACCGCTGCGGTTGCCCTCAGCTTGTGTTCCCCGAGGTCTGCGGAGACCGTGCCTTCGACAGCGACCGGACGGACTTCCTCGCCGATCCAGCTGTTGATTGCGGAGGGCGTGATCGAGTCCCGCACGTGCCAGTCGGCGCCTTCATGCTCGAGGCTGATCGGAGGCCACATCAGACCGGCTCGGGCCGACAGGGCCACCTTGCTCCCGCGCATCGGCCGGAAGCTGAGATATGCTTCACTGAGACCTGCCTCCGTGCGCTCACCGCCCTGAAGCGAGCCGACCACCGTCGCCGACAGGGACCAGCTGAATTCCGGTTTCCAGACGAGGCTGACATTGCCGAGCTGGGGCCCGACGCGCAGGTCGTCCTGACCGCCACTGGATCGCAGCTTGCCGAAGCCCCCACGAACCCAGCTCTTCTCCCCGTCCACCGCGACGATCCGCACGTCGCCCGTCAGTTCGACCGTGTCGGGGGTGAAAAGCTTGAGGTTCGACTGAGCGTTGGCCGGCGCCGCCCATAGCGCTGCAAGCGCGCAGCCCAGCGGGATCGCGCTGCCGATACGCAGGCGTCGAGCGATACAGCCCATGGGGCTGCGGTTAACGCACCATGGTTAAGATAATAATGAGCTTTGGTCGGGGAGAGAGGATTCGAACCTCCGGCCCCTGCCTCCCGAAGACAGTGCTCTACCAGGCTGAGCTACTCCCCGACCGGAACCCGCACAGTGCGACCGATCGAGGTCACCACGGGAGCCAAGGCTGCGGCTAGATAGAGGGGGGTTCTGCCGAACGCAAGCGACGTTCAGCGGCCGAGCGTTTCCAGCCAATGCTGGACCCGCACAAACTTCTCGCGCGGCGATCCTGGGCGGGCGCGGGCCGTCTCCGTTTCCTCGATTTTCCGCCAATCGTCATAGTCGGTAGCCATGATGCCGCGACTGGTCAGAAGCGTCTTCAGGCCCTCGGCGCCCGCCCTGTCCTTCGAGCTGCCGGGCGGCATTTCCGCGACAACGCGGTCGGCCACCTCGTAGCCGTCCGGGCGGTTCGTGCCGATGGTGCCGGTGGGCCCACGACGCGCCCACCCAACGGCGTACAGCCTCTCGCCGATCAGGCCCTGGTCATTGAGGAACTTGCCGCCGCGCTCATCGTAGGCGACGCCCTCCATCGGCGGGGTCGAATAGCCGATCGCCGTGACGATTAGCGACGCCGGCACCTCGTAGGTCTCGCCTGTTCCCCGGGCCGCGCCGCTCGCGTCCAGCTCGGTGCGCTCGACGATGATCTTTTCCGCCCTATCCTGGCCTTCGATGCGAAGCGGCTTGGCGAAGAAGTCGAAGACCATGCGCGTGGGCTTGGCGGCGTCAGGCGGGGTCGCAGCAAATCCGCGCAGGATGGTGATGGACTTGCGATGGCCGGGATCCAGTGCCTCGTCGGCTTCGACCGGCGGGAAATCAGCTTCCTCAACCACGGGCGAAGCGGCTTCGAGATGGCCCAGTTCGCCCAGCTCCTTGGGAGTCATTGCGATCTGGTGCGGGCCTCTGCGGCCGAGGATCGTGATGGTGCGGATGACCGAGTTTTCGAGCGCATCGAGTGCGTGGCCGACGATGTCCGAGCTTTCGAATTCCTCGCGGGTCTTCGACAGGATTCGTGCGCAGTCGAGCGCGACATTTCCGTTGCCAATGACTGCCGCATGCGTGCCGTCGAGTGGCGGATCGAGATCGGCGAAATCGGGGTGGCCGTTGTACCAGCCGACGAACTCGGCCGAACCAACCACGCCCGGCAGATCCTCGCCCGGAATGCCGAGCTTGCGGTCATGCGGTGCGCCTGTCGCCAGGATCACCGCATCGTAAAGATCGAGCAGTTCGGCGATCGAGACGTCGCGGCCGACGGTGACGTTGCCGATGAAATCGACTCCCGCGCTCTCGACGACCTTGTCGTAGCGCTTGGACACGGCCTTCAGCGACTGATGGTCGGGCGCGACGCCGAAGCGGATCAGGCCGTAGGGCACTGGATAGCGGTCGATAATGTCGATGCGCGCTTTGCCGCCATAGGCCCGCTCCAGCGCCTCGGCAGTGTAGAAGCCTGCCGGACCTGAACCGACCACCGCGAAATGACGCATCCGCCCGCCTCCTTGTGGCGATTGCTTAGCGGCTGTTGGCGGAAGCGTCAGCCCTTGTGATGGTCCTCGAGAAGGACACTCCCCTTCTTCTGGAGCGAGGCCTGAATCAGGCCGGAGAAGATGCCCAGCATCGGCGGAAGGAGCACGCGCAGGCGCACCTTCGTCTCCTGCACGTCGATCGTCGCGGTGACCGACTGGCCCATGGCCTGAACGTCGAGATTCAGTTGGTCGCCGACCCATCCGCTCTGCACGTGCGCACCCCCGGGGATGTGCTCCGTAAGCTTGTGGACGTTGTTGGCGATGCGGCGCCGCGCCTCATCCCTGCCGAGGCTATGCGGAAGATCGACGTCGATTGGCTGTGACATAGATATAATACAGTGGGCGGACGTTCAGAGCTTTTCAAGGATGCAGGGGAGATTATCCTGTGGCCATGCGCGCGTTTCTCGCCTTGCTGCTGATTCTGTGGACGTCGGCGGCCGTCGCTCAGCCGCCGGCCTGGGCGCCGGGCATGCCGTGGGCGCCCGCGGCGCCCTACGTAACCGTTGGCCAGGACGAACCCGGATATCGCAACTGGTACATGGCGAGCCCGTCGCATGCCGCCGCCGTGAGGTCGTTCAACGGCTATCTGACGACCTGGGGCGTCGGCGGCGTCGTGCCGACCTGGCAGCTGCTGCGCACCGCGAGCCAGTGGCAAAAATGCGGAGCGGCCCCATTCGAAGTGCCACCGACCGAAGCCTGGCCGAACGTCGTCCAGAGCCTGCGCTACGTCCGCGACAAAGTCATTCCCGAGGTCGGCCCCGTCGAACCGGTGTCGGTCTACCGCAACCCGGTCCTCAACCTTTGCGCGGGCGGCGCGCAGGAAAGCGCGCATCGCTTCATGCAGGCGGTGGACCTGGTGCCGCTTCGTCCGATCACGCGGCCCGCGCTAACCAAGCGGCTTTGCGCCATTCATGCCGATAGCGGCGAGCCATATGGCGTCGGGCTTGGCTTCTACGTCGGCCTTCGCTTTCACATCGATTCCCGCAAGTTCCGTACCTGGGGCGTGGACGACGAAGGCGCGATCGCCTGTGCCCGCAGCTATGAGATCGCTCATGCCCGCGACGCAGCTGCGCGGGCACAACCTGGCACCCCTCATCCCGCCGTTGGTCCAGACGAGACGAACGCTCCTCGATAAAGGACTTGCCACGCCCGAACGTGACCAGCACGAACGGCGCAACCTTGGGGAGTTTCCGATGCGCCATTCCACGATGCTGATGCTTTCTGCATGCGCGCTTGCTGCGCCGGCTCAAGCACAGACCTTTTCCGCCGACCGCATTCGCGCGGATGTGGCATTCCTTGCCGATGATCTGCTCGAAGGCAGGGATGCCGGAACGCGCGGTTATGACGTGGCGGCACGTTGGGTAGCAGCGGAGTTCGAAGCATTGGGCCTGAAGCCCGGCACGGCAGGCGGATGGTACCAGCGGGTGCCGTTCGTCATGGCGAAAGACATTCCGGGATCGCCGTCCACTATGACGATCAACGGCGTCAAGCTCATCAGCGGCCAGGACGTCATCGTCGCTCCCAGCCCGCTCTACACGAACCTGAGCGAGAGCGCCGAGGCTGTCTTCGTTGGCTATGGGCTCGAGGACCCGCGCTACAATCTGGACGATTACCGCGGTCTCGACGTGCGTGGCAAAGTCGTAGTGGCGCTTTATGGCTCGCCGGGCGACGTGCCCAGCGAGATTGCGGCCACCCTGAACGACCGCAAGTCCGACATCGCCGTAGCCAAGGGCGCCATCGGCCTGCTGACCATTGCCACGCCCGCAATCCTCGCGCGCTACCCCTGGGCGAAAATCCAGGAGAGCACGGCCAAGCCGCGGTTGAGGTGGATCGAGCCTGACGGCAAGCCTCACGTCGAAAACGCGAGCCTGCGCCTGGGCGGCCTGATCAATCCCGCTGCGGCGGCACAGCTCCTTAAGGGAACCCAATTGAGCTGGGACCAGCTTTCCAGGCAAATCGGCGACAAGGCGGCTCGCCCGAAGGGTTTCGCGCTACCCGGCAAGATCGGTTTCGAACGCAAGAGTCAGCTCGACCGCACGAGCAGCCCGAACGTGATCGGTGTGCTGCCGGGCAGCGATCCCGTCCTGTCGAAGGAAGTGGTGATGCTGACGGCGCACCTCGATCACGACGGGATCGTCGAGCCGAAGAACGGCGATCGCGTGATGAACGGAGCCATGGATAACGCCGCGGGCATCGCGACGATGCTGGAGGCTGCTCGCGCCTTCGTCGAAAGCGGCAGGCGACCGAAGCGGTCCGTGATGTTCGTGGCTCTCACGGCGGAAGAGGACGGACTGCTCGGTTCGGAGTATCTCGCTGAATATCCGACGCTGGCGGGCCATCGGACGGTCGCGAACGTCAATCTCGACATGCCGATCCTGACCTATGACTTCCAGGATGTCATCGCCTTCGGCGCAGAGCATTCGACCGTCGGCCGGACTGTCGCCAACGCGATCTCAACAATTGGGGTGAAGGCCTCGCCGGACCCCATTCCCGAGGAAGGCTTGTTCACGCGGTCGGACCACTACAGCTTCGTAAAGAAAGGCGTGCCGTCGGTGATGCTGTCCACGGGCTACGGCGGTCCGGGCAAGGCTGCGGCGGAGAATTTCCTCGCCAAGCACTACCACACGGTCAGCGACGACTTGCGTCAGCCGTTCAACTGGAACGCCGCCGCGAAGTTCGCCCGCGTCAATTACCTCATCGCGCGCGAGCTCGCCGATGCGCCGGAAGCTCCCCGCTGGTATGCGGGCGACTTCTTCGGCGACAAGTTCGCGAAGGGAGCGCCGAAAGCAGCGAAGTGACGTTCTTGTGTTGCTGAAGGGCAACACCATATCAACCCCACGAGAAGAGGGGTTACACTGAATGGACTTCGAAAAGCTGACCGACCGTGCGCGCGGGTTCCTGCAGGCCGCGCAGACCATTGCCGTCCGGGAGCATCATCAGCGGATAACGCCGGCGCACCTGCTCAAGGCGCTCCTCGACGATGAGCAGGGCATGGCCGCGGGGCTGATCCAGGCCGCCGGCGGCGACGCCAAGGCGGCGCAGCGGGAAGCCGACATGCTTGTGTCCAAGGTGCCGGCGGTGACGGGCAGCGGCGCGACCCAGGCGCCGGCGCTCGATGGCGACACTATTCGCGTGCTCGACCAGGCGGAGCAGATCGCGACCAAGGCGGGTGACAGCTACGTGACCGTCGAGCGCATCCTGCTTGCGATGGCGCTGGCCAAGAATACGGACGTCGGCAGCGCGCTCGCCAAGGCCGGGCTGACCCCGCAAAATCTCAACGCCGCCATCGACAAGCTGCGCGGCGGCCGCAGTGCCGACACGCAGGGCGCCGAAGACCGCTACGACGCGCTCAAGAAATATGCGCGCGACCTCACGCAGGCGGCGCGCGAGGGCAAGCTCGATCCGGTGATCGGCCGCGACGAGGAAATCCGCCGGACGATCCAGGTGCTTGCGCGCCGGACGAAGAATAATCCGGTGCTGATCGGCGAACCGGGCGTGGGCAAGACCGCGATCGCCGAGGGGCTCGCGCTGCGCATCACCAACGGCGACGTACCCGACGGCATCAAGGACAAACGGCTGCTGTCGCTCGACATGGGCTCGCTGATCGCAGGTGCGAAGTATCGCGGCGATTTCGAGGAGCGGCTCAAAGGCGTGCTTGACGAGGTCAAGCAGGCGGCGGGCGACATCATCCTGTTCATCGACGAGATGCACACGCTCGTCGGCGCAGGGAAAGCCGAGGGCGCGATGGACGCGGGCAATCTGCTGAAGCCCGCGCTCGCGCGCGGCGAATTGCACTGCATCGGCGCGACGACGCTCGACGAATATCGCAAATATATCGAGAAGGACGCGGCGCTGGAGCGGCGCTTCCAGCCGGTGTTCGTCGGCGAGCCGAGCGTGCCCGACACCATCTCGATCCTGCGCGGGCTTAAGGAGAAATATGAGCTGCACCATGGCGTGCGCATCACCGATGCCGCGTTGGTTGCGGCGGCAACGCTGAGCAACCGGTACATCACCGACCGTTTCCTGCCCGACAAGGCAATCGATCTGATGGACGAGGCCGCGAGCCGAATCCGGATGGAGGTCGAATCCAAGCCCGAGGAGATCGAGAACCTCGACCGGCGCATCATCCAGCTCAAGATCGAGCGGGAAGCGCTGAAGAAGGAGCAGGACCAGGCGTCCAAGGATCGGCTGGCCAAGCTGGAAGAGGAACTTGCGAACCTGGAGCAGCAATCGTCCGAGCTGACGCAGCGTTGGCAGGCAGAGAAGGAAAAGATCGCCGGCGAAGCGAAGATCAAGGAGCAGCTGGACACGGCTCGCCTCGAGCTCGAGCAGTCGCAGCGCAGCGGCGATCTCGCGAAAGCGGGTGAGCTGCAATACGGCCGCATTCCGGAGTTGGAAAAGCAGCTCGCCGATGCTCAGGTCGCATCCAAGGGTGCAATGCTCCGCGAGGAAGTTACCGAGCAGGACATTGCTGGCGTCGTCAGCCGATGGACCGGAATCCCCGTGGAGCGGATGATGGAAGGCGAGCGCGAGAAGTTGCTTCAAATGGAAGCGCTGATCGGCGCTCGCGTCATCGGACAGGAAGATGCGGTCAAGGCCGTGTCGGCCGCGGTCCGTCGTGCACGCGCCGGCCTACAGGATCCGAACCGTCCGCTCGGATCCTTCCTGTTCCTCGGCCCAACTGGCGTCGGCAAGACCGAGCTGACCAAGGCTCTCGCCGAATTCCTGTTCGACGACGCGACCGCGATGGTTCGGATCGACATGTCCGAGTTCATGGAAAAGCACGCGGTGGCGCGGTTGATCGGCGCTCCTCCGGGCTATGTCGGATATGAGGAAGGCGGTGTGCTGACCGAGGCGGTTCGGCGGCGGCCCTACCAGGTCGTGCTGTTCGACGAGGTCGAGAAGGCGCACGGAGATGTGTTCAACGTGCTGCTGCAGGTGCTCGACGACGGGCGCCTGACCGACGGACAGGGCCGGACGGTCGACTTCACCAACACGATCATCATCCTGACGTCGAACCTCGGCTCGCAATATCTTGCCCAACTTGGGGAGGACGAACCGGCCGAGAAGGTCGAACCGCAGGTGATGGAGGTCGTACGCGCGCATTTCCGTCCGGAGTTCCTCAACCGGCTCGACGAGATCATCCTGTTCCACCGGTTGAGCGCAGGACACATGGGCCCGATCGTCGACATCCAGATCGCCCGGCTGCAGAAGCTGCTGGAGGACAGAAAGATCAAGCTGGACCTGACCGACGGCGCGCGAGCGTGGCTCGGCCGCGTCGGCTACGATCCCGTCTATGGAGCACGGCCGCTGAAGCGAGCGGTGCAGAAGTATCTGCAGGATCCGCTGGCCGACAAGATCCTGGCCGGCGAGGTGAGCGATGGGTCAACCGTGCGCGTCGAAGAGGGCGAAGGCCAGCTGACGCTAACGCCGGTGACGGAGCACCTGCAGGCGGCCTGATTTCACCGAAGCCTCTGGGCCCAGCAGCGCGCCAACCGCCACCGCAGGCAAAAGGGGTGTGGCAGCTTCAGGCCTCACCCCTCTCGCGCGGAACTCGGACCTTTCCGAGCTCGAAGGCTCAGTTCGAGTGCCGCGAGCGGTAATCGCGGAGCATCTTGTCGGCATCGCCTGCAATGACGCGGTCGATCGCGTCCCACTCGGCCTTAGTGTGGCAGGTTCTCTTGGGCATGATGCTGCCAACCTCCTGCTCCCTCCGGCAGATCTTCTTTTCCGGAGCAGCCGCCGCGGCAGCAGGCACGGCCAATGCAGTCGAAGGCGTGGCGGGTTGTGCCTGTGAAGAGGCACCAACGATCAGGAACGCGGTTACAAGAGCAAACATAGTACCTCCCGATGAACGGAGACCAATTTGTCTGCCGCCTTCATGAATTTCGCAATGGCGACCTCAACCGTTTGTCGAATTTACAAGCCAACCAAAAGAAAAGGGGCAGCGCTTTTGCGCCGCCATTCCCATTTTTGTTTTGCTGTCCAGCGATTACGGAAAACCTGGACCCTGACGCCGCCACCACAACTAAAGGGCTGCGGCAAATGTCAGGCGTCTTAACTCAAAAGCTCAATTTGAGTGCCGCGAGCGGTAATCGCGAAGCAGGGACTCAGAATCATGTCCACTCACGCGGGCAATCAAGTCCCACTCGAACTGCGTGTAGCACATCCGCCTTGGCATCATGCTGCCGGATTCCCGCACCCTCCGACAAATCTTCTCTTCCGGAGCGGCCGGCGCGCCAGACGCGATCGGCGCAGAGGTCGGGGACGGGGAAGGAGTCACGGGCTGTGCCTGTGAGGCTGTACCGGCGAATAGGAACGCTGTCGTAAGCAGGGCGAACATTGCACCTCTCCTTTAACAGAGATCACAAATTGTCTGCCGTCTTGCGGAACTTTGCAATGCCGAGCTCCCGCTGTTCGTCGAAATTACAAGCACTTAAAGAAAAAGGGCGGCGCTTTCGCGCCGCCCTTCCCCTTTTTCGCGTTGAGACGCTCAGCGCCCGCGCTCACCGCTGGTTGGCGGCGGCGGCGGCGGAACCGGGCAGGCAGCGCCGGCCGCAACCACCGAGCCGTCCGGGCAGGTCGTCGTTGCCGGCGGCGGCGGCGGAGCCGCAGGGGCAACGTACGGAGCCGGAGCAGGACGCGGATCCAGGTCAACACGGGCGCCGATACGGAAGTAGCGGCCCATGAACAGGCGATCCTGCCATGCCGGGTTGAACCCGTAGATGCCATAAGCCGCGTTGACGTCGACGCCTGCCTTCCGGTCGAAGATGTTTAGGACGTCGCCGTAGAGCGTCAGGAAACTCATCGGCTTGAACTCGGCGTGAGCGTCCAGCCAGAAGGTCGACGGGCCGTAGCATTGCGCCGGATCGCCGTTATCGAACGTCACGAGCTGACCGTCGATCCCGCTCTGGATGCAATCCCGGTACGTTCCACCCGAGTCCGCGGCCGTTGATGAGTAGCCACTCGTGTAGTTGCCGGTAAGGGTGAAGTTGAACCGGTCGCTGACCTCGAACGTGTTCTGCCAGGTGGCGCGCCATTTCGGAGCACCCGAGCAGGAGGTCCAAGCGCACGGACCCAGCGAACCGTCGTACCGCCATACCGAGCCGTCGTCGTTAATCTGCTGTAGCTTCAGAAGGTACGAAGCCGTGAGCAGGCTGCGCAGACGGATGCCGTTGAACAACGGCAGGCGGACATCGGCCGAGAAGTCGAGGCCCTTGCCGAGGAACGCATTGGCGTTCTGGAATGGCGTCTCCACGAACCCGAGCAGCGGCAAAGCGCCAGGGTTGTTCGGGTCGGCCGGCCCCGGGGTACAGACAACGTTCGGAATGCTGTTGCAGTTACCGGTGGAGTAGTACGCATTGAGGATCTCGTCGTTCAGACTGGACGCGACAATCAGGCCCTTGATCTTGGTGCGCCAGAAATCGACCGTGAAGGTGAGGTTCCGCTTCGGCTGGAAGACTGCGCCGAGCGTATAGCCCGTCGATTTCTCAGGCTTCAGGTTCGGGTTGCCCGACGAGGTCAGGCCCACCGCATAGCCGCCCTCATAGTAAGCCGGGTTTGACGCGTGCGCGGCGCAAAACGCCGCGAAGGCCGGAGTCCCGCAGTTGATTTGCTGGCCCTGGAAACCCGTGGCCGGCAGCTGGAACGATTCGTTGAAATTCGGCGCACGGAAACCACGCGACATGGTGCCACGCAGCTTGAGCTCGTTGATCACCCGCCACTCGGCTTCGAACTTCGGCGAAAACGCCTTTTGACCGGTCGAATAGTGATCGTACGAACCCGAAGCCTTGACGCGCAGGACGTCAAGGATCGGCGCGGAGATTTCGTAGGACAGCGACCAGACGTTGCGGCTGCCCTCCACCCCGACCGCGTTGATCGTGTAATAACGCGCGTAGGGATTGACGTCGTTCGGTGGGTTATCGCTGGGGTTGTTCAGCGATTCGTGACGGTATTGAGCACCGACCGCGACGTTCAGCATGCCGCCCGGAAGTGCGATCAGATCCTTCGAGAGAGCGCCCTGGACCTGCCACAGCTTGGAAGTCTTCCTGCTTCCTTCCTCGGGGAAGACCTGGTCGATCGCCGCCTGGCTGTTCGCATTCTGGTCGACGAAATTGTACGTACCCTGCGCGACCGCATCGAGCAGACCCTGCAGGTACAGGTAATTGCGGTTGGTGATGTCCAGCGTCACCTTCGACGCGGTTGCACCAACGTTGTAGCTCCAGCCGTCACCGAACTCGCCGTGCGCACCAATGGCCGCACGATAGGTCTTCGCGTTGGTTGTAGTTACGTTCGGCTGTAGCGGGATCGCCGAGAGCAGCGCCAAATTGCCCTCAGCCGCGAACGGATTGTTCGGGTTGAGCGTCGCACCGGCGATTGGAGTGCCATCGGGGTTTTGGCATCCCGATGAGATGGCCGGGCCCTCGATGTTGCCAGTAGTCGGGTTGGTCCCGATGACCGCCGTACCCTGCGGGCACACGAAGACCGGGAGGAAGATACCCGTAACGCTAGCGTTACGTCCGCCGGCCGCGGTTTGCCCGGTGAAGCTGCCCGGGACGCCCGAGTTGTAGGTCTTCGTGTTGTAATAGTTGAAGCTCGCAAAGACCTCATGCTCGCCAAAGCGCTTGGTGCCGCGAAGCGTCCCGCCCTTACGGCTGATCGATGCGTTATACATCTGGTACTGCTTCAGGCGATCCTGCTGGCAGACAACGTTGTCGTCCGGCGTGGTCCCGGGGATGGCCTGGTCTGCCGACAGCGTGAACGGCGTCGTCCCGGTCGTACATCCAGCAACATACTGAAAGGCACCAAGAGCGTCGGCCGTGTCGAAGCCGTCCGGAGTGACGGTCGCTGGATCAAAAGGCCGCACCGCGACAGCCGCGCTCGACTGGAAGCCGAGGAACGAACCATCATATTGAATGCCGTTGCGAATGAAGTTGGTCAGACAGCCCTGCTCTGCAGTGCCGCAGATGCCGCTGAGATCGCCCGTGTTGAACGGATAGCCACGATCGCGCGAGAAAAGCGAATCGTTCTTCTGCCATTCGACGCCGGCGTAGACGTTCCATCCGTCGTCGGCGAGGCTGCCGAAGCCGTAGGCGATGCTGGCGCGCTTTTCGTCACCGTCGCCACGCTGCGAGATGCCGTACGAGCCATTCGCATGCAGACCGCGCAGTTCGCTCTTGGTGATGATGTTGACCACGCCCGCGATGGCGTCCGAACCGTAGGTTGCCGACGCGCCGTCGAGCAGCGTGTCGATGCGCGCGATGCTCCACGCCGGGATGGTGTTGATGTCCGTAATGTTGCGCTGCGTATCGTCGGCGAGCGGGTAGACGGCCGAACGCATGCCGTCGAACAGCACCAGCGTGTAGGCGTCGTTGAAACCGCGCAACGACGGAGCGCTGGCGCCGGTCGTGAAGCCGAAGGACGACCAGCTCGGCGGAATTGTACCGGCGTTGTTCGCCGACAGCGTCTGAAGATATTCCGTAACGGTCGTGATGCCGCGCTTTTGAATGTCGTCGGCCGTGACCGACACGACCGGAGAAGCGGTCGCAGCAGCGGGGTTGCGCGTGATCGTACCGGTAACGACGATCTCGCCGCCGCTCGGTTGAGCCGTAGTCGACGGAGGGGTCGGATCGACCGTCTGAGACTGCGTATCGGCCTGCGAATTCGCGTCCTGTGATGTCGTGTCGCCCGGAGGCGGCGGAGCCGTCTGCGCCGTCTGCGCGAACGCAGGGCTGGTCATTGCAAAGCCGGCGATCACCGTCGTCGCGAGCAGCGACGCCTTCAGATTAAACTTCGACATTTCAATCCCCTACCGAGCGCTCACCCAAGCGCCAAAGAGGAGAACACCATAGTCGTCAGGGCATTTGCAACGGCGGGCCCAGCCGTTTGTCGAACCTACAAGTCAACCAAAGAAAAAGGGCGGCGCTTTCGCGCCGCCCTTCCCCTTTGATCAAGCCGTAACGCTTAGCGTCCGCGCTCCGGCGTCGCCGGCGGCGGCGGCGGCGGAACCGGGCAAGCAGCGCCGGCCGCAACCACGGAGCCATCCGGGCAGGTCGTCGTTGCCGGCGGCGGCGGCGGAGCCGCAGGAGCAACGTACGGAGCCACGGCAGGACGCGGATCCAGGTCAACACGGGCGCCGATACGGAAGTAGCGGCCCATGAACAGGCGATCCTGCCATGCCGGGTTGAACCCGTAGATGCCGTAGCCAGCGTTGACGTCAATACCCGGCTTCTTGTCGAAGATGTTCAGGACGTCGCCGTAGAGCGTCAGGAAGCTCAGCGGCTTGAACTCGGCGTGAGCATCAATCCAGAAGGTCGACGGGCCGAAGCACTGCGCCGGCTCGCCATTCGGCCAGGTTACGAGCTGACCGTCGAGCGCGCTCTGGATACAATCCCTGTACGTTCCGCCCGAGTCCGCAGCCGTTGATGAGTAGCCACTCGTGTAGTTGGCGGTGAGGGTGAAGTTGAACCGTTCGCTGACATCGAACGTGTTCTGCCAGGTCGAGCGCCACTTCGGAGCACCGGAGCAGGACGTCCAGCCGCAGGGACCAAGCGAACCATCCGCCCGGAAGACGGTGCCGTCGGCGTTCATCTGCTGCAGCTTCAGAAGGTACGAAGCGGTTAGCAAGCTACGCAGACGGACGCCGCTGAACAGCGGCACGCGCACGTCGGCCGAGAGGTCGATACCCTTACCGAGGAACCCGTTGGCGTTCTGGAACTGGGCCTGGATGAAGCCGAGCGTCGGCAACGCGTTCGGGAAGTTCGGGTCAGGATTGCCCCCGACGCACGTTACGTTCGGAATGCTGCTGCAGTCACCGTTGTTGGTGTAATAGGCCTCAAGGATGTCCGTCGTCACCGACGATGGGACGATCAGGTCCTTGATCTTGGTGCGCCAGAAGTCGACCGTGAAGGTCAGGTTCTTGCGCGGCTGGAAGACCGCACCAAGCGTGTAGCCCGTCGACTTCTCCGGATCCAGGCCCGTGTTACCCGAGGAGGTAAGGCCGATGTTGTAGCCGTTGGCGACGTAAGCCGCGGTGGAGCCGCCGTGCGCGGCGCAGAACGCCGTGTAGATCGGGTTCGCGCAGTTGATCTGTGCACCAGTGTAACCGGTCGCAGGCAGCTGGAACAATTCGTTGAAGTTCGGCGCACGGAAACCCTTCGACACGGTACCACGGAGCTTGAGCTCCTGGATGATCCGCCACTCGGCTTCGAACTTCGGCGAGAACGCCTTCTGACCAGTCGAATAATGGTCATAGGAGCCCGAAGCCTTGACGCGCACGGTGTCCAGGATCGGCGCCGCGATTTCGTAGGACAGCGACCAGATGTTGCGGCTCGCCCTTAACCCCAACCGCGTTGAGCGTGAAGTAACGCGCGTACGGATTGGCGGAGTTCGGCGGGTTCGAGCTCGGGTTGTTCAGCGATTCGTGGCGGTATTGCGCACCGACCGCGACGTTCAGCCAGCCGCCCGGAAGCTCGATGAGATCCTTGGCGACCGCGCCCTGGACCTGCCACATCTTGGAGGTCTTGGTCGTCCTGTTTTCCGGGAAGACCTGGTCGATCGCCGCCTGGCTGTTCGCGCTCTGGTCGACGAAGTTGTACGTCCCCTGGGCGATCGCGTTGAGCAGCCCTTCCGCGAAGATGTAACCGTTGTTTATGACGTCGAGCTTCACCTTCGACGCCGTGGCGCCGACGTTGTAGCTGAAGCCGTCGCCGAAATCACCGTGCGCACCGAGGGCAACACGATAGGTCTTCGCGTCCGTATCGGTCTCGATGGGGCGGTCCGGCTCACCCGAGAGCTTCGCAACATTACCAGCTGCCGCGAACGGATTGTTCGGGTTGAGCACTGCACCGGCCACCGGAACGTTGCCGTTCGGCGTGGTGGTGCAGCCGGTGTAGAGGTGTAGCCGGTAAAGTTACCGATCGCCGGCTCGTTGCTAACCTGCCCAATACCCTGCGGGCAAACGTAGACCGGGAGCAGCAGGACGGTGGGGATAGCACCTGGTCGCCGACCTGGACCCCGCTCGGCGTGGTCCCGGCTGCGAAGCTGCGCGGCGCGCCCTCGTTATGAGTCTTCGTGTTGTAGTAGTTGAAGCTGGCGAAGATCTCGTGATCGCCGAACCGCTTCGTACCGCGAATCGCAGCGCCCTTGCGGGTGATCGGCGAGTTGTACATCTGGAACAGCTTCTGGGTATCCTGCTGGCAGACGATGCCATCGATCGGCGCGGTCGCGCCCGCCGTGCCAGCCGCGAACTGCTCAGGCGACAGCTGGAAGGGCGTGGTGCCCTCTTGGCAACCGCCGAGGTACTGGAAGCGGCCGGTTACACCCGAAGCCCGTGCCCGCGCCGGTCGGGGTACGCGGGCGCACCGCGGTCGACATAGTCCGCGCGAACCCGGTGAAGCTGGTCGTCGTACTGGATGCCGTTGCGGATGAAGTTGGCCAGACAGCCCTGCTCTGCAGTGCCGCAGATGCTGCTCACGATCAGCGGTGTTGAACGGCCGACCGCGATCGCGCGAGAAGAGCGCATTGTTCTTCTGCCACTCGACGCCGGCGTAGACGTTCCAGCCGTCATCGGCGAGGCTGCCGAAGCCGTAAGCGAGGCTGAAGCGCTTCTCCTCGCCGTCACCGCGCTGCGAAATACCGTAGGAGGCGTTGCCGTGCAGGCCGCGCAGCTCGCTCTTGGTGATGATGTTGACCACGCCCGCGATCGCGTCCGAACCGTAGGTCGCCGACGCGCCGTCGAGCAGGGTGTCGATGCGAGCGACGGACCACGCCGGGATGGTGTTGATGTCGGTGATGTTACGCTGAGCGTCGTCCGCCAGCGGATAAACGGCCGAACGCATGCCGTCGAAGACCACCAGCGTATAGGCGTCGTTGAAGCCGCGCAGCGAGGGCGCGCTGGCGCCGGCGGTGAAGCCGAAGGACGACCAGCTCGGAGGAACGGTACCGGCGTTGTTCGCCGACAGTGTCTGAAGATACTCGGTTACCGTCGTGATACCGCGCTTCTGGATGTCGTCGGCCGTGACCGAGACGATCGGAGAAGCGGTCGCAGCGGCCGGGTTGCGGGTGATCGTACCGGTAACGACGATCTCGCCGCCGCCCGGCTGAGCCGCAGTCGACGGAGGGGTGACGTCCGTCGTGGGCGTCTGTGCTTGCGAATTCGGGTCCTGCGACGTCGTGTCGCCCGGAGGCGGCGGAACCGTGCCCGGAGGCGGCGGAGCCGTCGGCGCCGTCTGCGCCAACGCAGGGCTGGCAACTGCAAACCCGGCGATCACCGTCGTCGCGAGCAGCGATGCCTTCAGATTAAACTTCGACATTTCATTCCCCTCATGCGGGCGCCACCGAGCGCCAAAAAAGTGTGCACGCCACAATCCCCGCGGACTTTGGCAGTGGGGTCACGTATGCCGGAAACCGACAACCGCGCAATGAAAGTCAGGAAGCTGGAATCAAGTTGTCACGGACCTGTGACAATTTGAGCACAGAACGTTGAAGTCGCCCGTTAGTCGCAACGGCGGCGCCGTTCGTCGAGGAAATCAGCCCTTTGTCGAAGACTCCTCGGCCCGCAGGCTTGCCTCTGCATCCACGTAGGGTTCCTGGCGCTCGACGCTCCAATAACGAAGTTCATGGAGGGGAATTGACGCACCGGTCACTGCGCAGACGACGTGATCGCCGTCGGACAGCAGACGGAATGTGCCCGGGAGATAGCGAACTCGTGCAGCCCTGCCGCTTCCGCTCATCAACATTCTTCTATTCCTCCGGGTCGTCGAACAAGCCTGGCTGAGGCGCGATGTAGGTACGGCGCGAAGGCCGCTCAACCCGCGGCGGCGTGGATGCGTTACCCACGGTCGCATCCACTTCCCCATCCCCAAAGCGCAGCCGGAGCTCTCGTGCCGAACGCGCGTCCTCGGCGTGCGTCAAAGTCCTGCCGGCGCGATCCGTCACGCGCACGAAACCGCGGCTGAGCGGCCGGTCCGGATGCACCAGTTCCGCCATCTTCCACGCTGCAGCCAAACGCTCGGATAGCCGCGCGATCCGCGTTTCGATCAGGTCGCGGCGAAGCCGGCCGGATACGAGATTCAAGTCGGCGCGCGCATTGCCCGCGCGCGCCGAAAGCGATCGCGGAAGCCTGTCGCCGAGGTCGTCCAGACGCTGCACGGCGGGAGCGAGGATTGCCTGAGGTTCGGGCCACCGGCACAGTGCAAGGTCGAGGCGCTCCCTGCCCCGCTCGACCCGGCGAGACAGGCATTGGCGGGCGCGGTGCTGGAGCTCCGCCAATTGGTTCAGAAGCTCTGCCCGGACCGGCACGGCGATCTCCGCAGCTGCAGTGGGCGTCGGCGCGCGAAGGTCCGCAGCATGGTCGATCAGGGTCGTGTCGGTTTCGTGGCCGACGGCCGATATCAATGGGATCGGCGAACCGGCCGCGGCGCGGACGACCTCCTCCTCGTTGAACGGCCAGAGGTCTTCGATCGAGCCGCCGCCGCGCGCAACGATCAGCAGGTCGGGGCGCGGCTCGATTGCGGGAAAGCGGCGGATCGCGTCCGCGATGCGCGCCGCCGCGCCGTCGCCCTGGACGGCGACCGGCCACAGGATCACGCGGGTGGGGCAGCGATCCTCAAGCCGATGAAGGATGTCCCGGATCACGGCTCCGGTCGGCGAGGTGATGACGCCGATGACGCGCGGCAGGAACGGAAGCTTGCGTTTGCGCCCGGCATCGAACAGCCCTTCGGCGGCAAGGGCCTTGCGGCGCCGTTCGAGCAAGGCCAGCAACGCACCCTCGCCGGCGAGCTCCATGTGGTCCACGACGATCTGGTATTTCGATCGACCCGCGTAGGTGGTCAGCTTTCCGGTCGCGATCACTTCCGCGCCGTCCTCCGGACGGAAAGCGAGACCCGCCGCTCCGCTCCGCCAGATCACGGCGTCGAGGCAGGCGTTCTCGTCCTTGAGCGTGAAGTAACAGTGGCCCGAAGCGTGACGCTTGAAGCCCGAGATCTCGCCGCGGACACGGACTTGCCCGAACGCGTTTTCAATTGCGCGCTTCAGCGAGCCCGCCAGTTCGCTGACGCTAAGGGCGGGCGAATTGTCGCCCGCCGAAACAGTGGCTAACAGCGAGCTGCTCGTGTCTTCAGGGAGATCCATGGACATTCTGTTGTTGGGGTCCGGCGGACGCGAAGATGCGCTCGCCTGGCGGCTTAGGCAATCGCCGAGCTGTGATCGGCTGATCGCCGCGCCGGGAAATCCCGGCATTGCCCGCTGGGCCGAGTGCACGGCGATCGACCCGTGCGACCCGCGCGCGGTCGTGCAGTTGGCGAAGGACGAAGGCATCGACCTCGTTGTGGTCGGGCCGGAAGCGCCATTGGTCGCCGGCGTCGCCGACGCGCTCCGCGACAACGGCATTGCCGTGTTCGGCCCCAGCGCGGCAGCTGCGCAGCTCGAGGGGTCGAAAGGCTTCACCAAGGACCTGTGCCGCGCGAACGGAATTCCGACAGCGGATTATGTCCGCGTGGACCGAGCAGCGGATGCGCTGGCGGAGCTTCACCGCTTCGGGCTGCCCGTCGTGATCAAGGCCGACGGGCTTGCCGCAGGCAAGGGCGTCACCGTGGCGGCGACGCGCGACGAAGCCGAACGCGCGATCGAAGCCGCGGGCGACGGGCCGATGGTCATCGAGGAATTCCTCGCAGGCGAGGAGGCGAGTCTGTTCGCACTCGTAGATGGCGAGAGCGCCGTGCCGCTCGCTTCCGCGCAGGACCACAAGCGGGTCGGCGAAGGCGACACTGGGCCGAACACGGGCGGCATGGGCGCCTATGCCCCCGCGCCTGTTTTGACTGCCGAGCTTCAACAGCGCGCAATGGACGAGATCGTGGCGCCCACGGCTCGAGCCATGGCGCAAGCAGACACGCCGTTCAGCGGCATGCTCTACGCCGGCCTCATGCTGACTGCCGAGGGTCCGAAGCTGATCGAATATAATGTCCGCTTCGGCGATCCCGAGTGCGAGGCCGTCATGCCGCTGATCGAAGGCGATTTCGCCGAGCTTCTGCGCGCCGTCGCCACCGGGCGCCTCAACGAGATCGATCCGCCGAAGCTCAGCGGCAAGCATGCGATGACCGTCGTCGTCGCCGCCAGGGGTTACCCCGGCACACCCGCGACCGGTGGACCCATCCGCGCCGTCGAAGCGGCCGAGCAGGTTGAAGGCGTGTCCGTCTTCCACGCCGGCACCGCGCTTGGCGATACGGGTCTGGTCGCGAAAGGCGGTCGAGTGCTGGCGGTCACCGCGGTCGCAGACACCTTCGCTAACGCGCGCGCGCGCGCGTACCGGGCGGTTGACCAGATCGACTTCGCCGACGGATTCCATCGCCGCGACATCGGTTGGCGTGAGCTCGCCAGGAGCGAGTCATGAACCTTCTCTGGGATTATCTCTGGCCTGCGTGCACCGCCGGACTGTTCGCGGGCATTGTCGCGGGCATTTACGGCTTCCGTCGTCGGCCAAGACGGAATGCCGCTTTTGCCCTTGGCGTTGCTGGCGCGATTGGCGCCGCCGCGCTTTGGCATGGGCCCTTGGGAGCGGCGGACCGGCTCGCAAGCCGCGTCGAGCGAAGCATCCGTGATGCGCTCGTCTATTACGAGATGACGCAGGTCACCGGCCACGTCCAACGCGGGCCGCTCACGCGCCGCGTGCAGCTTTCGGGCCCAGCCGACGACTTCCAGCGCAGCGAGCTCGCCCGGCTCATGGGTCAGATACCGGGGGCGAGCGGCGCGACATGGTCGGCCGCGCGCGGCCTGCCGTTGATCGTGGAAGGAACCGCGGCTTCGCTCCTGGGGTTCCTGTTCGGTCTTTTCCTCGCTTATCTGGTCGAGCTTCGCCGTCGTCACAACGCTCAGTGGAATTGGTGAGATAGATGGATTTCGTCCGCGATTATTGGTGGCTGATCGTCGTCCTGCTGGCGATCGTCCTGGCGTTCATCCTGCTTCGGCCCCGGCAGCGTGTGAAGCTGACCGACAGCGCTCCGATCCGGCCGCACATGGCGGCGTCGAAACCTGCCGAGGGGCGCGGGCTTCCCGGCGAACTTGCCGCCGCGACGAGCGACGTCACGGGCGAGCTGCTCGGCGCGAGTGTTCGCCGCGAGCTCGACGCTCAGGCCGCCGATGGCGACGACCTCTGCAAGCTCAAGGGGGTCGGTCCGAAGTTCGAAGAGCGGATTCGAGCGCTGGGCTTCCATCGCTATGACCAACTGGCTGGGCTCTCGCCCACGGAGGTTGCGCGGCTGGACGACCAATTGGGCCCGTTTCGCGGCCGCCTCGTGCGGGACCGCGTCATCGAGCAGGCCGACTATCTGGCGCGCAACGATATCGACGGGTTCGAGCAGAAGTTCGGGAAGGTCTAACCGACAGCTTCGGCCTGCGCTTGCGCCGCCCGCTTCCTGGGCCGGCTGGCGATGAGCTTGTCGATCTTGCGCCCGTCCATGTCCACGATCTCGAACGACCATCCGTCGTACCGGAAGGTCTCGCCGGTCTCCGGCAGGTGCTTGAGCACCGATAGAGCGAACCCTGCTACCGTTGAATAATCGCGATCGGCCGGCAGGTTCACTCCGAGCCGGTCACCCAGCAGGTCGGCGCTTGCCGCGCCCGACACAAGCCAGCTCCCATCCTCGCGCTCGACGAGCGGCGGCTCCTCGCCCTGTTCGACATCATGCGCAAAGGTGCCGGCCAGCGCCGCGAGGATGCTGCCGGGAGTCACGATTCCGTCGAGATGCCCGTATTCGTCATGGACCAGCGCAAGAGGTACGTCCGCGTTCCTGAGCACGGCGAGCGCATCCATCGCGTCCATGAGATCGGGTATGACCGGCGCCTTGCGGCATAAGCGCTGCAAATCGAGCGGCTCTCCGCGAATGTTGGCAGCGAGCACGTCCCGGGTCTGGATCACGCCAACGATATTTTCGATCGAGCCATCCGCGACCGGGATCCGGCTGTGCGGATTTTCGAGCAACTCGCGCCGGATTTCTTCGGGACTTGCGCCAACGTCGATCCAGTCGATCTCCATCCGCGGAGTCATCACTTCCCGGACCGGCCGGTCCGCGAGCCGGACGATCCCGGAGATCATGGCGCGCTCGTCCTCCTCAAGGACTCCGGCCGTTTGGGCCTCGGCGACGACGAGATGGAGCTCCTCCGCCGTGACATGGTTCCTGGATTCGCGGTTCATGCCGAGCAATCGGAAAATGAGGGCGCTGGTGCGGTCCAGGAGCCATCCGAACGGCGCTGTAACCTTCGACAGCCAGCGCATGGGCCGCGACATGACGACCGCGATTGGCTCCGGTGAGCGCAGCGCGAACTGCTTCGGCACGAGCTCGCCGATGATGAGGGACAAGAATGTCGTGATGACGATCACGACGCCGAAGCCGACGCCCTTGGCGGTTTCCGGGTCGAGACCGAGAAGCTCGAGCCTTTGTGCGGCGGGCGTGCCGAGGCTAGCTCCGGAATAGGCGCCGGCAAGGATGCCGATGAGAGTGATTCCGATCTGCACGGTGGACAGGAACCGGCCGGGCTCGGCCACGAGGTCGAGCGCGCATTGCGCACCGCGGCTGCCGCTCTTGGCCATCGCCTTCAAGCGCGCTTCGCGCGAGGACACGATCGCCAGCTCGCTCATCGCAAACACGCCGTTGAGCGCGATGAGAGCAAGGATGATGAAGACATCCGTCCAGGGGATGGGAGATATGTGATCGCTCATAGGCGTGAGTTAGGCGTTCTAACCTTCAGCAGTGGTCATTCACAAGCATGGGCTCGGTTCACAAGCGGAACCATCGTACGTAGGAGCCGGTTTCATGGGCTATTCGGCACGGGTTGGGAGCAGGAAACAATGACCATTCGCCGCACGCTCGGCGTGCTGATTCTGGGCGCTTCGATGCTCGCGACCGCAGGATGCGAAACCGCGCCGCCTCCGATGGTCCGCCCGGCCGCTTTCACGCCGCTCGGTGTCAGCGCTCCTTATCTATTCGGCGACGTGATCGGCGGTCGAAAGGCCCGTGTCACGAAGATGCGCGGAGCTAAGGTCAAGCCGCTTTCGCCGGCAGCCGCAGGCACCTACATGGCGAACCTTGACCGCGAGCTGCGCCAGCAGACTGCCGGCATCGGGCTGGACGTGCTGAACCTCGGCAGCAGCGTCGTCATCCGCGTTCCGGCGACCTTTACCTTCGACGCGGGGAGTGCGGTCGTGAAACCGCAAACCGACGCAACCCTTCTGGAAATCGCGCGAACCGTGAAAACCAAGAACCAGACGTTCGTGGACGTTCTCGCCCACACCGACACGTCCGGCACTCCGCAGGGTAACCAGGCGTTGTCGGAGAAGCGCGCGGCCGCTGTCGCAACCTATCTCAACAAGCATGGCGTCGGCCGGTCACGCATCGCATCGAAGGGCTATGGCGAGTCCTTGCCGCTCTACAATCCGGAAACGACGGAGACCGAGAAGGCGGCCAATCGCCGGATCGAGATCAGGCTCGTCCCCTACACAGGCTAGCGCCGCTCCGCGAAGAAAGCCCTCAACAGCTTCGCCGCCTCAGCCTCTCCGATCCCGCCGAGTACGTCGGGCCTGTGATGACAGGTCGGCTGCGTAAACCATCGCGGGCCGTTCACCACGGCTCCGCCTTTCGGATCCTCTGCCGCGAACCGCAACGCTCCAAGCCGTGCAATCGACAGTGCCGCTGCACACATCGCGCACGGCTCCAGAGTCACCCACAAAGTACAGCCGTCGAGCCGCGAAGTGCCGAGCGACGTCGCGGCGGCGCGAATCGCCTCCATCTCGGCGTGCGCCGTCGGGTCGGCCGAACCCCTCATCGCGTTGCAGGTTTCCGCGACGATTTCGTCTCCGCGAGTGACGACGGCCCCGACGGGCACTTCCCCTGCCGCGGCTGCTTTCGCCGCGAGCTCAAGCGCGCGGCGCATCGGCGGGGGCAAAGGGAAGCTCATCGTCGCGGGCTAGCGGACGCCCGGGGCCGAGTCACACCTTACTGCGCGTTGTTCGTGACCGGCGCGGCCTCATTCTGCGGGCGCTGAATCTGCAGCTGCGGAACCGGCACATTGCTCTGCGTGGTGCCGACCTTGACCGAGCCCGTCTCGACATCGAATGCGGGCGCCTGGCCGCCCTTGGCCTGAACGCCGTCCTCAGTCCGTGAGAGCGAAGGTGCCTGCGCCTCCCGGGTCTGGTTGATGTCGAGGAAGCCTGAGGCGATGGCGGCAATGATTGCGATGATGGCAATGACGAGGACAAGGATGACGGTGCGCATCTCGTTTTCCGTGATTCTGGACCGGAAGTGGGGTCCTGCTAACAACTTCGAGCAAACGCAACAGCCGTCATACGGTTGCCGGCGTGCCATAGCGGGAACGTTGACGAGCCAGCGCTAAGCCGCTAACGGGCGGCGCTCTTCGGGTCCTTCGGGCTCGTCCAAGAAATCAGGATCAAAATCATGTCGCGCGTTTGCGAGCTGACCGGCAAGGGCCGGCAGGTGGGCAACAATGTTTCCCACGCCAACAACAAGACGAAGCGCACGTTCCTGCCGAACCTGCAGAACGTAACGCTGATTTCCGACGCCCTCGGCCAGAGCGTCAAGCTGCGCGTGTCGACGCACGGCCTGCGCTCCGTGGAGCACGTCGGCGGCCTCGACAACTGGCTGGTCAAGACGGACGACGACAAGCTCAGCACCAAGGCTCGCAAGCTGAAGCGCGAGATCGTCAAGAAGGCTGCTGCCGAGGCCGCCTAAGCCTCCATTAAGCTGCTGAAGTCGCTGAGATTTTCCTGAACGCAGGCTGCACGCCGCGTTCAGCGTCCATTGGCCGCGAATCATTCATAAGCCCTGCATCGACGGGGTTTATCCCCTTTTCCCCGTCTGGTCTGGAAACGGACAGTTTCCCTCGCGTCGCGTAACGAGGGGGGCCCGGCGCGCCAGTGGCGCCGGGCCCACTTTTTTGCCCGCCGCTCAAGCCGTTTCGAACAGCTGTGCCAGCTGATCGACCATCGCTCCCGCCAGCTGGTCGGCGTCCATGATCGTTACCGCGCGCGTATAATAGCGAGTCACGTCGTGGCCGATGCCGATGGCGATGAGCTCGACGGGCGACTTGCGCTCGATCCACTCGATCACCTGCCGCAGATGGCGCTCCAGATAGCTTCCGCCGTTGGCCGACGCGGTCGAATCGTCGACCGGCGCGCCGTCCGAAATCACCATCAGGATCCGGCGCTCCTCGGGCCGCGCCATCAGGCGGTTGTGCGCCCAAAGCAGCGCCTCGCCGTCGATATTTTCCTTGAGCAGGCCTTCGCGCATCATCAGGCCCAGGTGCCGGCGCGAATGGCGATACGGCTCGTCCGCGCGCTTGTAGACGATGTGGCGGAGGTCATTGAGCCGTCCCGGGTTCGGTGGCCGGCCTGCCGCCAGCCATGCCTCGCGGCTCTGGCCGCCCTTCCACCCTCGCGTTGTGAACCCCAGGATTTCCGTCGAAACGCCGCACCGCTCCAGCGTCCGCGCCAGGATGTCGGCGCAGATCGCGGCGATCGCGATGGGGCGACCACGCATCGAGCCGCTATTGTCGATCAGCAACGAGACAACGGTGTCGCGGAATTCCGTTTCGCGCTCGACCTTGTAGCTGAGCGAATGGGCGGGGCTGACCACCACGCGAGCCAGTCGTCCGGCGTCGAGCAGGCCCTCTTCCTGGTCGAAGTCCCAGCTGCGCGCCTGTTGCGCCATCAAGCGCCGCTGCAGCCGGTTCGCGAGCCGGGTCACGACATTCTGGAGGCCGGCCATCTGCTGGTCGAGGTAAGCGCGCAGGCGGGTGAGCTCCTCTTCGTCGCAGAGGTCGGCAGCTTCGACGATCTCATCGAATCGCGTTGTGAATGCCTTGTAGTCCGTGGCCGGCGACGCCTCCCAGTTTCGCCGGGAGGGCGAGGCGAACACGCTCTCGCTCGGATCGTCGCCAGCGACGTCCTCCTCGCCGCCTTCCATGTCTTCAGCACTGCCTTCGTCGGCCGCCGAATCGTCGGATTCCTCGCCGCGCATCTCGGCGTCGCCGCCGCCCGGCGTGCCCTCGTCGCCCTCGTCGGCCGAGTCTTCGTTGCCGCCCTCCTCGCCTTCCTCTTGGTCGCTGCCCTCCTCGGGCTCCTCCTCCGTCGGTTCTTCGGCCGTGATGAGGTCAAGGTCTTCCAGCAGGCGCCTGGAGAGTTTCGCGAACGCCGCCTGGTCGTCGAGCGTCAGCGCCAGCGCATCGAGCTCGGCGGCAGCTTTCTCCTCGATCCAGGACGAAACAAGCTTCAGTCCGGCGCTGGCCGATGCGGGCGGAGCATCGCCGGTCAGGCGCTGGCGCGCGATCAGGCCAAGCGCCGTCGCCAGAGGCACTTCTTCGGCCGAACGGGCGCGCACGATCGCATCGCCGCGCACTCGTGCATCGGCGAGGTGGTTCAGGTTCTCGCGGACGCCGCCCATTGCGCGCCCTCCCAGTGCTTCAAAGCGGGCGGTCTCAAGCGCGTCGAAGACCGCACGAGCCTCGGCGTCCGCAGGCGCTACACGCGCGTGGAGCCGGGGATCGTGGTGCCGGATCCGCAGAGCCGCTGAGTCGGCCGCGCCACGGGCTTCCGCCACGAGCTTGGGTTCGAGCGCCGGCCCCGGCGACGGCACGCGGGCGATCTTGCCGGGCGACGTCGCAGCTTCCGACGCGAACGCGACGTCGAGGTCGGCATCGTGCGCGATCGCCCGCGCGGCGCCTGCGAGTGCTCGGCGGAACTCGTCGATTGGAGAGCGCTCGGGCATGACGCGTCGAATAGGGTCAAAGACGCGAGAGTGCGAGACCCCGCGGAAGCGCGCGCAACGTTCGTCCTAGCGGCGGAATCATTCGTCCCATCGCGGGATTCGAAGGCTTCGTTGACATGGTTAAAAAATGGTTGATGTTGAGCTAGTTACTCGATTCGCCATTGTGCGAGGTGTAGACGTTGCGCGTTCCAGTTGGGCTTGCATTTGCGCTTGTGGGGGCATCGGCATCGATGGCTAGCACACCGTCGCCAGCTCTGATCGGCGTGCAGCGTGTCATTGTGCTTTGCGACTTCGGTCCCGGCTTCACGGACGCCGAGCGGCAGAACATCTGCGGCCAACTGGTCCGTAAGGCGAAGGAAGCGACTCAGCTTCCTGTCCGTCTCGGCGGCGCTGCAGATCTGGATCCGCTCGCGTCTCGCGAGAGCAAAAACAATCTTCTCCTGCAGGTTCGCGCCGATGCCCGGGCGATCAATGACGGACGGCGAGATGTGACGGTTCGAGTTACCCCTGTCCGCCCTGGGCGTCCAACCGGTGCAATGGCGCCAATCACCTCGTCAGCCTCGCTAATGCGGGTGCAGGGCCGGTGGGCGCTGCAGGGGCCCATCGACGCATTTCATCGAATCCTCGGAGGTACTCGCGGGCCCTCGTTGCGGGCACCCGTGACTTCCGATCGGACCTGATCAAGCCTTTCTTCAGGGGAGAACGACGTGAGCAATGGTAATTTCGAACCCGAAGTCCTCAAGGTCGGCGGTGTGCGCCGTGTGGACGATTTTCTCTCGATCCCTACGCGGGCGGGACCTACGGCGGCAAGGAAATCTGGACGCCGACCGAGGCGGCCGACAACCTCAATCGCTACGGCGTCAACTGGACGTTCGGTAACAACGGGGAGCTGGACGATGGCGTCCTGACCTACGGTTTCTGGACCGAAGAGGAAGTTCGCCAAAGCTATTATCTAGAGCCTGGCGCCGTCTCGATTCTCGCCGATTCGCAATACATCCAGCGCGGCCGTTTCGCGGAGTTCACGGCTGAGCAGCAGGCGATGGCGATCCAGAACCTGCAGCTCTGGGACGACCTCATCGCGGTCACCTTCCAGCGTGCCGAGACGACAGAGGAAGCCGACATCACTTTCGGCTTCGTCGAGATGAGCCCGGCGGCCGGCGCGCACGCTTACTATCCGCAGGAAGAGGCCTTCGACGAATTTTACGGGACGGAAGACCTCGGGCGCACCGGCGGCGACGTCTGGGCGAACTATTTGTACCAGGGCGACTTCTCGGGCGCGAATGCACAGGTCGGTGGCTACGGCTGGTTCGCGATTACGCACGAGCTCGGTCACAGCCTCGGGCTTGCGCATGGCGGCGACTACAACGCCAGCGACGACAATGACGGCGACGGCCAGCCGGACCCGATCACTTACGAGGGCGACGCTTATTTCGCGCAGGACACCCAGCAATACACCATGATGAGCTACTTCGATGGTGCGTACACGGGCCAAAATGCCGTTCGCTGGACGGACACGACCGGCACATTCATGTATGCGCAGACGCCTGCCGTGCACGACATCCTGGCTGTGCAAGACGTGTACGGAGCCGACTACACAACGCGCGCGGGGAACACTGTTTACGGTTTCCACAGCACGGCGGACCGCGCCGTGTTCGACTTCTCGACGAACACTGCGCCGATCGTGACGATCTGGGATGGCGGTGGCAACGATACGCTCGACCTGTCCGGCTTCGACGCCGACAATCTCATCGACCTCAACGAAGGCGCGTTCAGCAGCGCCGGGTTCAAGATCGATCCCGAATACTATGCCGCGCGTGCGGAGCGGCTCGGGTGGGATCAGGACGACTTCGACGCCTGGTACGTGGCGCTTGGCCTCGGCCCCGACGGCCGTCCGGTCGACAATATCGCCATCGCCTATGGCACCGTCATCGAGAATGCGATTGGCGGCTCGGGCGACGACAAGATCATCGGCAACCAGGTTGCAAACCGTCTCACAGGCGGCCTCGGTGACGACAGCCTGAGAGGCGGTGGCGGAGCAGACGTGTTCATCTTCGCGAACGACGGCTCAAGGGACACGATTGAGGACTTCGCCCGCAACGACAAGATCGACCTTACGGGTTTCGCGGGCGTCAATAAGAGCGATGTGAAGTTCGATGCCAAGGCCGACACGCTCTGGATCAACACGGACAACGATGCTCAGTTTGAGATGAGCATCGTTGTCCACGGCAACGACGTGAACATCGCCCGCGACATCCTGTTCGGATAAGGGGCCAGATAATCAGAAACGGAACGGCCCGCCTTTCGAGGCGGCCGTTTTCGGTTGAGGGCTTAAGCCTTTGAGGCGACGCTTTCCGGCAAATCCGTGCCGAACACCCTCTGATAATATTCCGCGATGAGCGTCCGCTCCGCCTCGTCGCACTTGTTGAGGAACGACACTCGGAAGGCGTAGCCGACGTCGCCGAAGATGTGGGCGTTCTGCGCCCAGCTGATCACTGTGCGCGGGCTCATCACGGTCGAGATGTCGCCGTTGATGAAGCCCTGCCGCGACAGCTCCGCGACCTTGATCATCTTGTCGACCGTCTCCTTGCCGCCGGGCTCGTCATATTCGCCCGACTTGGCGAGAACGATCTGCGCTTCGACCTGCGCCGGGAGGTAGTTGAGCGTCGTGACGATGTTCCAGCGGTCCATCTGCCCCTGATTGATCGCCTGCGTGCCGTGATAGAGGCCGGTCGTATCGCCGAGGCCAACCGTGTTGGTGGTCGCGAACAGCCGGAACCATGGATTCGGCCGGATTACGCGGTTCTGGTCGAGCAGGGTCAGCTTGCCTTCCGCCTCGAGCACGCGCTGGATCACGAACATCACGTCCGGGCGGCCCGCGTCATATTCGTCGAACACGAGCGCGACCGGGTGCTGCAGCGCCCACGGCAAAAGCCCCTCCCGGAACTCGGTTACCTGCTGGCCTTCGCGAAGGACGATCGCGTCGCGGCCGACCAGGTCGATGCGGCTGATGTGCGCATCGAGGTTGATCCGGATCATCGGCCAGTTGAGCCGCGCCGCGACCTGCTCAATGTGGGTCGACTTGCCAGTGCCGTGATAGCCCTGGACCATGACGCGGCGATTCTTGCCGAAGCCCGCGCAGATCGAAAGCGTGGTGTTCGGGTCGAAGACGTAGGTCGGGTCAAGGTCGGGGACCCGCTCATCCGCCTCGCTGAACGCCGGGACCTCCATGTCCGAGTCGACGCCGAATAGCTCGCGCACCTTCACGACCTTGTCGGGTGAGGCCAGCAAAGTTTCGGAACGACTCTCGGGTTGGACGTTGGGAAGATCGGTCATCGGCTCGTCTTTAAGGGAAGCCGCCACGCGCCTCAACGCTCATGCCGCTTTTGGCGGAAGAGGAAAGAAGGTGACGAAACGCTTCGCCAGCTTGAGGTCGCCGTCCACGCGGATCGTGTCGAGGGGTGCTCCGCCATAGATGACGGCGGCAAGCTCAGCGGGCGATGCGGTGAACAGGACATCGAAATCGCCGATTTCCCGCCGCTTCACATCGAGCCGTCCCTTGCGCAGGGCGGCGACATAGCTCGCTTCGCCGAGCCGGAAGCCGAGCTTCGCCTTCACGCCCGATGCGAGTTCCGGATCGATCATGGTTTGGAGCGACAGCATCACCGACACATGGCTGATCGGTAGCGTCGGGTCATGCAGTGGACTGCGTGCCGCCCACTTGCCCATCTGGCCGATCACCGGCGCGGCTTCGAGGCCCCAGGCAGTCGCTTCGTAGACCTGCACCGACGCAGGCGGCGGCAGCCTGGTCTTCCGCACCAGCCCTCGCCGCTCGAGCTCGGCGAGCCGCTGCGTCAGGACGTTGGCGCTGATTCCCGGCAGGTCCGCCTTCAATTCCGAGAAACGACGGGCGCCGAACATCAGTTCGCGAAGCACGAGCAAGGCCCAGCGCTCGCCGATCAGCTCCAGCGCGTGGGCCAGGCCGCATGCATCCTCATAACGCCGTTTGTCGTCTTTAGTTATTTTTTCTAACTGCACGGTTGTAATTTATGACTCTTGGGCGCAAAAAGCAAGCGAATCGAGCTCTGCGCTGGAGGAAAACAATGTCTCGAATGATCTTCGTGAACCTGCCCGTCACCGACCTCGCCAGGTCGCGACGCTTCCTCGAGGCGCTGGGCGCGGTGAACGAGCCGAAGTTCACCGATGAGACGGCCGCCTGCATGACGCTGAGCGAGAGCATACATGTCATGCTCCTGACGCACGACAAGTTCAGACAGTTCACCCCGCGACCAATCGCGGACGCCAAACAGGGATCTCAAGTGCTGCTCTGCCTCTCCGCCGACAGCCGCGAAAGCGTCGACACGGCCCTTGAACGGGCTGTAGCGAACGGCGGGAGTGCTGATCCCGCACCCAAACAGGACTATGGGGTCATGTACGGGCGTAGCGTTTCCGACCCGGATGGCCACATCTGGGAGATCATGTGGATGGATCCCGCCGCCGCGGAGCGCGGCGCCGAGGCCGTCACCGAGTTGATTGGCTGACGCCACGGCCAGCCGCCACTGACGATAATGAGACACGAAGGAGAAGAACGATGACCTATTTCGAAGGGTTCGTAGTTCCCGTTCCCGAGGCTAACCGCGACGCCTACCTGAAGCACGCGAGCGAGGCCGCGCCTATGTTTCAGGATCTGGGCATCAAGCGCGTGGTCGAAGCCTGGGACAGCGACATTCCCGAAGGCAAGGTCACCGACTTCCGCAAGGCGGTCGACGCGAAGCCGGACGAGAAGGTCGTCTTTTCCTGGTTCGAATATCCGGACCGCGCGACGCGCGATTCCGCGAACGAGAAGATGAGGAACGATCCGCGCATGAAGGAAATGGGATCGTCGATGCCGTTCGACGGCAAGCGCATGATCTTCAGCGGCTTCGACGCGATCGTCGAGGAAGGCTCTCCTGGCGGAAACTATGCCGACGGGTTCGTCGTCCCGGTTCCGGAAGCCAAGAAGGAAGACTATCGGGCACTCGCATCGAAAATGGCCAAGGTGTTCCGCCAGCATGGCGCGACGCGCGTCGTCGAGGCGTACGGGGACGATGTGTCGCACGGCGAAGTGACCGACTTCTATCGCGCGGTGAAGGCCGAGGATGGAGAAGGCGTCGTCTTCTCCTTCATTGAATGGCCAGACAAGCAGACCCGCGACGATGCCTGGGCTAAGATCATGTCGGACGAGAGCCTGAAGCCCGAAGGCGAGATGCCCTTCAACGGCCAGCGCATGTTCTGGGGCGGCTTCGAAAAGATCGTCGACACGGAAGAGCAGCCGGCAATTCAGCAGGGTGCGCCCGTCAACGCCTGACGGCGCGGTCACAATCCGAACTGAAGAAAGGAAGTCGAACATGTCCGACGTCCGCACTCCAGATGCGCCCGAACGAATGGCGCGCCAGCGGAGCGACGCCCCCGGCGGTTTCATCTGGTACGAGTTGATGACCACCGATCCGGCAGGCGCGAAGCGTTTCTACGATCAGGTCGTTTCCGGCTGGAGCATCGCCACGGACTCCGTCGCGCCCGGCATCGATTATCGCATGATCAATCGGTCGGACGGCAAGATGGCCGGCGGGGTTTTGACCCTGACAGACGATATGCAGCGAGACGGCGCCCGCCCGATCTGGGTCGGCTACATCCATACGGCTGACGTCGATGCCGCGGTCGAGGCGATCAAGGCGGACGGCGGATCGGTCATGATGGAGCCTTGGGACCAGCCCGGCGTCGGCCGTCTCGCTATGGTCACCGGGCCGGAGGGTGCGCCATTCTATCTGATGGACCCGATCCCGCCCGCGGACGATCCTGACGCGAAAAGCGACGTCTTCTCCGTCAACGACGCGGAGCACGTTCGCTGGAACGAGCTCTACAGCAGCGACCCGGCGAGATCCGTCGACTTCTACAAGCGCCACTTCGGATGGAGCCAAGAAGGCGATATGGATATGGGCCCGATGGGTAAATATCAGTTCATCCAGCACGACGGCGTCGGGATCGGAGCGGTCATGAAGACGCCGCCGAACGTGCCGCACTCGATCTGGAACCATTACATCGGTGTCGTCGACATCGACCGGGCGGCAGGGGCGGTAACCTCGGGCGGCGGCCAGGTCGTCAACGGACCGATGGAAATCCCAGGCGGCGAATACGCCCTCAACGCAATCGACCCGCAAGGCGCGACCTTCGGCCTGGTCGGTCCGCGCAAGCGATAAGAGGAGAGAGACGATGTCGAACAAGCTGACGACCTGCCTGTGGTACGATCACGGCGAGGCGCGCAAGGCGGCCGAATTCTACGCAGCGACCTTTCCCGACAGCAAAGTCGGCCGCATCAACACGGCACCTGGCGACTTCCCCGGCGGCCAGGAAGGCGTGGAGCTGACCGTCGAATTCACGGTGCTCGGACAGTCCTTCGTCGGCCTCAACGGCGGGCCGAACTTCAAGCCCAACGAAGCGGTCAGCTTCATGGTCATGACCGAGGATCAGGAAGAAACCGACCGCTATTGGAACGCGATCGTCGGCAACGGCGGCCAAGAAAGCGCGTGCGGCTGGTGCAAGGACAAGTGGGGCTTCTCCTGGCAGATCACGCCGCGTGTCCTTCTCGAAGCGACGACCAGCCACGACCAGGCGGCAGCCAAGCGCGCCTTCGACGCGATGATGACCATGCACAAGATCGACGTCGCCAAGATCGAAGCAGCCCTCCGCGGCGAGAGCATCGATGCGTAGGATCGTTGGTGCCGCATTCAGCACCCTCGACGGGGTGATCCAGGGCCCGGGGGGCCCGAGTGAGGACACGACGGGAGGCTTCCGCTTCAGCGGCTGGCTCCCGCCCGTCGGCGACGAAGCAATCGACCAGAAGATCGGCGAGTTGTTTGGACGGCCGTTCGACCTGCTCCTCGGCCGCCGGACCTATGAGATCTTTGCCGCTTATTGGCCTTACGCGCCGGATGAGATGGCCGAAATCCGTGACCCGTTTAACAAATGCACGAAATATGTCGTGACCCATCACGATGGGCCGCTCGAGTGGCAAAACAGCCAACGCGTCGACATCGAGGCGCTTCGCAAGATCAAGCAGGGCGATGGGCCAGATCTGGTCATCCAGGGCAGCAGCACGCTTTATCCGCAACTGATCGAGGCCGGGCTGCTCGATGAGCTCACGCTCATGATTTCGCCGATCGTCCTGGGCGAAGGGAAACGTCTGTTCGGCGACGGCACGCCGCCACGGACCATGAAAATGACCAGCCATCGTGTTTCTGACCGCGGCAGCATTATCGTAACGTACCAGCCAGCCGGCCCGGTCGAGACCGGCACCTATGTTACGACGCCGCCGAGCGAGCGCGAAGAAGAGCGGCAGGCGGCCATGGCGGACGGCAGCTGGTGAGCCTCGAACTCTTCGGTCACCCGTTCAGCAGCTACACGCAGAAAGTCCTGATCGCCCTTTGGGCGAACGAGACGCCCTTCGAGTATCGCGTGCTGGAATCCGACTATCCCGAAAATTTCGAGGCGCTGAAGCGGCATTCGCCCTTCGGGCTCTTCCCGCTCCTGCTCGACGACGGCCAGCCCGTGATCGAGAGCACGCCGATCATCGAGCATCTCCAGGCTCATTATCCAGGGCGGAATGAGTGGATCCCGGAGGGAGAAACCGGCCGCCGAGTACGCCTGCTGGACCGATTCTTCGATCTGCACGTGATGTCCAACATGCAGGCGCCGGTCGCGGACAAGTTACGGCCCGACGGAATGCAAGACGCCTTTGGCGTGAAACGGGCGCGGGAGAGGCTGCACACCGCCTACGACTGGCTCGAAGGTGAGATCGGCGAACCATTTGCCACGGACGAGCAATTCACGCTGGCGGATTGTGCCGCTGCGCCGTCGTTGTTCTACGCCGACTGGGTCGAGGAGATCGGCGAGAAGCGCCCGAGGCTCAAGGCCTATCGCACGCGTCTACTCGCGCATCCGGTCGTCGCGCGGGCAGTCGATGAAGGACGGCCTTATCGATCCTATTTCCCGCTGGGCGCGCCCGATCGCGACTAGGCGAACGCAGCGGCCTTGCGCAGGCGCTGATACGCCTCGATGACCTCGGACAGGCGGCCCTCATGCGAGCGGTCGCCGCCGTTCTTGTCTGGGTGGTAGCGACGGACGAGCCCTGAATAACGCTGGCGGACCGAATGCCGGTCGGTGTCCTCGCCGAGGCCGAGCACGGACAATGCCCGCCGCTCTTCCTTGGTGAAGCGGGACGGCGTGTGCGCCTGGCGGATATGCCCGAAGCGGCCGGAGATCGCGTCGAGCGGATCGTGGAAGTCGCTCCACCGCGGCGGAGGATCCGCGCCGTTCGCCGCGAAGGTGCGGCTCGGGCGTTCCCAGCCGGCAAGCGGCGACTGGGCCTCATGGATTTCGTCAGCGCTCATGCCTTCGAAGAAATTATACTTCGCGTTATGCTCCCGGACATGGTCGAGGCACAGGAACCGCCAGGCGCCCGGCCCGTCGAAATTGGCCGGCTGGAGCGGCGCCTTGAATTCGCCGGGCGAGTCGCAGCCCGGGACGGCACAATTCGCCCTCGCGCCTTCAACCCGTCCATGGAAGCGTGCTTGTTTCGAAGCCATTGTTCCCTTCGTATATAGGCGCAATGAACGTTCGAAAAACCGGTCCGGTGGCAGCTGAAATGCTTGCGCGCCTCAACTCGGCGCTTTCGCCGACAAGCATCGAATTGATCGACGACAGCGAGCAGCATCGCGGCCACGGCGGCTACAATCCGGCGGGCGAAAGCCACTTCAGCCTGCGCATCGAAAGTGCCGCATTCGCAGGCAAGTCGCGCGTTGAACGCCAGCGACTAGTCTACGCCGCGCTCGGCGACCTGATGAAGGAGCGCGTGCACGCCTTGTCGATCAAGGCGTCGGCGCCCGGAGAGTGAGGGGGCGGTGCGGGGCCGCCCCCCTTCCGAACCTAGAAGTCGATCGTGACGCCCAGGCGGCCGCCGAGTGAAACGTCACTTTGCTGCTGCTCGGCATTGGCTTCGGCCACGAAGGACAGGGACGAGCCGCCGCCAATGAGGCGGAGACCGCCGCGCCAGCCGCTGGTGCGCTCTTCCGCAGTCAGCGTGAACGGCGTGCCGTCCCCAAACGACGCGGTCGTCTTGCCGAGCGATCCGCTCAATATCTCGCGACGCCCGCCCTCAAGCTCGACGCGCAGCCAGCCGGCGTCGGGCACCAGCCCGAGCAGGTCGTAGCCGACCGAGAGAAGCGCGTTGGCGGCCGTTTCCTTGCTGCTGCGGCTGCGGACCGTCAGGTCGAAGGCCTCGCCACCGCCCGTCTCCGTGTAGCCGCGCTCGTTGAGCTTGTAATATTCGATCGAGGCGTTCGGACGCAGGGTCAGGCGGCCTGTCCGGAACTCGTAGGCCAGGCCCGCGGTACCGGAGTAGATCGTGCCCTTCCACGAGCCGTCGGCCGTGCGTGACACGATCGTGTCGCCGAGGATGAGCCCGTTGAAGTTGCGGGTGCTGTCGAAGTTGATCGTGCCGGCCGTCGCGCGCGCCCATGCCCGCACCGGTCCGAAGGCGCCGCGCCAATAGACGCCGCCTTCGTAGTGGTTGCTGGTCAACTCGTTCAACCGGAGCCCATCCTTGCCGTAGAGGTAGGCGCCGGTGAGGCCAACGCTGCCAATCGGACCAAGCGGAATGTCGTACCCGATGCTGGCGCCCCAGCCGGACACGTCATAGCTCGACGTATTGCCAATCGACTTGCTTGAACCCCACGCCACCTGCTGCAGCCAGAGGCCGTGAAGGGGGTTCGGATCGCCAAGCATCTGGGCCGCGAGGCGCGAGCCCTTGGTCGCCGTCTCGAACACGCCGCCCGAATGCTCCGGCAGCAATTGCTGGAGCGTATCCCGGACGCCGGCACGATCGGTCTGCGCAAGAAAGGTCGCGGCGATCGGCAGGTCGGAATCGGCGGCAATGAGGGCCGCATCGAAGATCGCCGTCTCGGACGCGTTGAGCTCGAGCTCCGCGGCGGTCTTACGCTGCAGGTTGAGCGACACCGTGCCCGCCGCGGCGTCGGAGGAGATCGTGCCGTTGAATAGGAACGGCACGCTGGTGGCCGACAGGTTCGACGCACCGGTCACCGTCGCAGCGTCCAAGATCGTATAGTTGCCGGCCGCGGTGCCCACGCGCGTGAGGTTGACGAGCAGCTTCGATCCGGCGCCGAAGCTTGCGTTCCCCGCGACATTGTAAAGCGTGTGCCCGGTATCGTTGATGGTGACGCCCAGCGTTGATCCAGCGCCCGCATCCAGCGAGCCGAGGCTCACTGCGCCTGGCGTCACGACATCGAACGTCGCACCGTTTCCGATTGTCACGCCGAGCGCACCGCTGTTCGCTAGCGTGCCGCGGAAGAGCGACGTTCCGGCAAGGCTGAGGACATCCGCGCCGCCGCCGAAGTCGAGCTTGCCGAAAACGCTGCCGGCCTGGACGTCGAGCGTGTCGGCGCCGATTCCGAAGAGGATGTTACCGCTGATTTGCGGAGCCGGTTGGCCGGATGCGGCCGCGACCTGCCGCACGACGGCGCCAGCGGCCCGCGCGCGAAGGTCGATTGCCGTCGCCGCATCGCCAAGCGCGACCGCGGTGGCGACTCCGATCGTGCCGCTATTCTGGACCAGCGCGAGCGTCCCCGATTGGTCGAGGATCGCCGTCGCCGTCCCGCTCGTGCCCGTGCGGGTCGCGCTGATCGTACCGCTGTTGACGATCGAGTTCACGGTTGCGCCGTTCTCGATGCGGATTGCCTGCGCCGTCGCGCTTGCGGTCCCGCCGCCCACCGCGTCGATCGTGCCTCCAACGACGATTTGCGGCACGATCACGCCGGCACCGATCCGCAGAGCCGTGGCGCTAGCGCCGTTGGCGCGTGCCCGGATGCCACCCGTTACGGTCATCCCGCCCGCAACGTTCACAGCGTGGCCGGTCCCGCCGATCGAAAGGCCGGTACCGCTCACGCCGCTGTACAGGCCGTTGCCCATGATATTGCCTTTGATGACAAGGCCGTGGCCGGCGCTCGACGACGACACCGCTCCGACCGTGATGTCCTGTGTGGACGAGCCAATCACCATTGCGGGTGCCGACCCGAAGGTCGCGATCTCAGCCATGGTCTCGTTGGCATCGGCGATGCCGTCGTCATCCTCGTCCGTATCCGTCGTGCTGTTGTCGGCCGGCCTCGTGTCGAGCAGGACGCCGTGCGCCACATTGCCGCCGACGACCACCGCCGACCCGCCCTGCAGCAAATCGTCCGCATCGAGCTTCGAGACGTCCGCGGGGACGACTGTCGTTCGATAGCCGGTGCTGGTGACGGCGCCCTGGATCACGAGTGCGCCGCCGATGTCGCCGCCGAACTGCGCGCCGACGCTGTTCGCGCCATGGGCGATGATGCTGCTTCCGCTGCCCAGCGTGACGTTGCCGCTGACTGCGCCGGTGCGAATGCCCACGCCGTTGTTGCCCTCCAGCGTGATCTTCCCGCTGTGGGTGAGGGAACCCGTCAGCGCGCTGTCGACCGCGATGCCCGCCGACTGGTTACCCTCAATAGAGATCGTCCCGCTGTTGACGATGTTCCCAGTGAATGTGCCGCCCGGAAGGACGCGAATGCCGAAACGGCCGCTACCTTGGGCAAAGGGCCCGTCCAGATCGCCGTCGTTGTCCGTATCGGTTGCGGTGAAATTCTCGTCGATCGTGATGGTGCCGCTATTGGTGATGTTCCCGGCCCGGTTGGTATTGGCGAGAATTCCGGTGGAATCGTTCGCGCCCTGAATCCCGATCGCACCTTCGTTGTTCACCGAATTGTTGCTGTCGATGGTGACGGCGGCGCCGCTCGTCGGCCTCACCGAACCCGTCGAGCTGACCCGGATATCGCCGGACGTCGAGGTCCTCTGCGGCGTGGTGACAGCGGTACTGATCACGGTCTGGGCCGAGAGCGGAGCCGCGAGCACGGCTGCGACGGCCCCAAGCCCCGTCGACGCGAGAAGGAAGCGCATGAGTTGAATCCCTTTTTGCCCGGCAGGTGCGCCTGCCGGAATGTTGCGAGCCGGCATTGCCGCGCGTTACTCAGCGCAGGCGAATGCTGATGTTGTGGAGTACGGAGCAGGGCGGCCGCCGTGTCCGTTAAACCCCCGGAACGAGGCGCCTACAGCCGAAGCAAGCTGAAGCCCAGATGAACGTTTGTTAACCTATTGGCAGACCACGAGAAGTCCGCCGAGCTTTCGTCGGCGCCGCTGCCGGTCTAATCGGCGCGCATGGACTTAGCCGTTGAAATGGTCATCACGCCGGTCACCCACGACCTCGGCGCTTTCAAGGTCAACCGCAGCCTACCCGCGCGCCAGCGGACGATGGTCGGTCCTTTCATCTTCGTGGACGAGTTTGGCCCCGCGCGGCTGCCGGCGGGCCAGGGCATGGATGTCCGCCCGCACCCGCACATTAATCTCGCGACCGTCACCTATCTTTTCGAAGGCGCGATCGAGCATCGCGACAGCGTCGGGTCGCACCAAGTCATCGAGCCGGGCGCGATCAACTTGATGACGGCAGGCCGCGGCATCGTTCACTCGGAACGCTCGCCGCAGGCTTTGAGGCCGGACGGGCCGAGCCTCTACGGCATGCAGACCTGGCTCGCGCTTCCCGACGGGCGGGAAGAACTGGATCCGGCATTCGATCATGTTGCGGTGGACGGGCTGCCGATTGTTGACGATGGCACGGCGCGCGCGCGGGTCCTCATGGGAACGTTATGGGGTGCGACCGCAGCGACGCCGCAGCACTCGTCCACCATCTATGCCGATATCGAGCTCGGCCGCGGCGGCACGATTCCCGTCGAGGCGCAGGCGGACGAACGCGCAATCATGCTCGTCGGTGGCGAGGCGGAGCTGGACGGCCAGCGCCTCGACCTTTTCACCTTGTACATCCTGCGCCCGGGCGCCGAGGCGCGGCTGTCGAGCGCCGATGGCGGACGGCTGATGCTGTTGGGGGGCGAGGCCTTCCCGACCCGCCGCTACGTCTTCTGGAACTTCGTCTCCTCCTCGCGCGACCGGATCAACCAGGCGAAGGAAGACTGGAAGGCGCTTCGCTTCCCGCTCGTCCCTGGCGACGACCAGGAATTCATCCCCTTGCCGGAGATACCGACGACGGTCAGCTACCCTTGACGGAGATCCGGCTCGTCGGCCTTCGGACAGGCATCACGCTCAGCGTTGCGTTGAACGGCGATGCGTCCAGTCCCGCCATCATCCTGTTGCATGGGTTTCCGGAATCGCACCGCACCTGGCGCGAGGTTGCGCCGCGGCTTGGCGGCGACCTCTTCCTGGTCATGCCCGACCAGCGCGGCTTTGCAGCGTCCGACCAGCCGCAGGACGTGGACGCTTACAAGGCCGACATCCTGGTTAGCGACGTGTTCGCGCTGGCTGATGCGCTCGGCCTTCAGGACTTCACGCTGGTCGGTCACGATTGGGGCGGAGCCATCGCCTGGGCCGCGGCGCTTCGGGGAGACCCGAGACTGACCCGGCTCGTCATCATCAATGCGCCACACCCGGTGATCTTCCAGAAAAGCCTGATCGAAAGCCCCGACCAGCGCGCCGCCTCGCAGTACATCACGGCCTTCCGCGCGCCCGGCTTCGAGAAGGTCGTCGAACGCAAGGGCGTCGACTGGTTTTTCGACAGGACCTTCGCGGGACATGTCGACCTGACGAAGATCCCCGAGGCGGAGAAACGGCAATATCTCGCCGACTGGTCCCAGCCCGGCGCATTTGCCGCCATGCTCAACTGGTATCGCGCTTCAAGACTCGTCGTCCCGCCGCCCGGTGTCACCATCCCGCTGCCCGACTGGCTGCTTCGCGCATTTCCGCCAGTCCAGGTGCCGACGCTCGTGATCTGGGGGATGGCGGACCCGGCGCTTCTGCCGCTGCAACTCGACGGACTGGACCAACTGGTCGATGACCTAACGGTCGTTCGACTGCCGGATGCCGGCCATTTCGCGCCGTGGGAGGCTGGCGAAGACGTCGCTGCTGCTCTCGGGCACTTCCTTGCCGAGCGAGCGGAGGCTAGTGCCACTTCCGCATGAGCCAGACTCGTTCCCGTTCCCGTTCCGCCGCACGGCTGGCGGCCGTCCAGGCACTCTACCAGCATGAGATGGAGGGCACGCCGCTGCCCCGGCTGCTCAAGGAGTTCCACGACCACCGGCTCGGCGCGAGTATCGAGGACGCGCAATATCATGATGCCGAGCGCGACTTCTTCGACGATCTCGTGACCGGCGCGGACGCACGGCGCGAGGAGATCGACGGGCTAATCAGCCGGCGGCTTGCCGAGGGCTGGAGCCTCGAACGGCTGGATCGGCCGATGCGCGCGATCCTGCGCGCCGGCGCATATGAGCTGATCGCGCGTGCCGACGTGCCGGTCGGCTCAGTCATCTCCGAATATGTCGATGTCGCTCACGCCTTCTACGACAAGCGCGAGAGCGGCTTCGTCAACGGCCTGCTCGACGCCATCGCGAAAGAGGCGCGGCCAGCCCGGGCCGAGTGATGCGCGAAGGCGATGTCCTCCGGAGGCTGAGGCGGATCGCCACCTCGCCCGCGGCTCGCGGTCTCCTTGACGACGTAGCCGTGCTCGGCCGTATGATCATCACCCACGACACGATCGCCGAGGGTGTTCACTTCTTGAGCTCCGACCCCGCCGCCAGCGTCGGGTGGAAGCTCGTCGCGGTCAATCTGTCCGATCTCGCCGCCAAGGGGGCGACCCCAGCGGGCGCGCTCCTATCGCTGACCATCACCAGCTCGGGCAAATGGGAGGTCGATTTCCTCAGCGGCATCGAGGCCGCATGCGAAAGCTACGGCCTGCCGCTGATCGGAGGCGACACGATCGCCTTGCCGGAGGGCGCACCCCGGGTGCTTGGCCTCACCGCCATTGGCCACGCCGGCAAAAAGGTGCCGGATCGGGCCAGTGCCAAGGCCGGTGACTCGCTATGGCTCATTGGAACGGTGGGAGACGCGGCCGCGGGGCTTCGCCAACTCCAGGCTGACCGGAATGCCGCGGGACCGCTGGTCGACATCTATCGCCGCCCGGTGCCATATCTGAGTGCCGGCCAGGTGCTCGCGCCAAAGGCGAACGCCATGATGGACGTTTCAGACGGTCTGCTGCTCGACGCCCGCCGGCTTGCCGAGGCGAGCCGCTGCCGGGTTCGGATTCACCTCGATTCGCTGCCGCTCTCCGCCGCTTTCATCGACGATCGAGGCCAGAATCTCGATGCACGCCTGTTCGCGGCAACGGGCGGCGACGACTATGCGCTTCTTGCCGCGCTTTCTCCAAAGGTCGACCCGTCAACACTTTCTTTACCAGAAGGGACGACGATCGAGCGCATCGGGAGCCTCGAAGCGGGCGAGCCGTCGGTTCGATTGCTCAACGAAGGTCATCCCGTCGCTTTGCCGGAAAGGCTGGGTTTTGAGCATTCGCACGATCAGCATCGGGGGCTTTCCGTTCCGCCAGTGGGCGATCGGCATTAGCGGCCTCGCGTCTGGCATGATGCTCGCGATTCTGCTCCATTAAGCGGCACTAACCGGCGCGGTTGCCAGCCGCGCAAACGCCTCTTACACATTCGCGCACTTCGGGCGGCCGAGTTCCATCGAGCCGCGCCGGCTCATCACGAACGGGGAAGCGTGAATCGATGAACGACGGCATTAACCTGCTTTACATAGCTATAATCTGCGGCGTGATTGCCGTGCTCTACGGCCTCTTCACCAGCCGTCAGGTTCTCGCCATGTCGCCGGGCAACCAGCGCATGATCGAAGTGGCCGGCGCGATCCAGGAAGGGGCCGGCGCCTACCTCCGCCGGCAATATACGGCGATCGCGATCGTCGGGATCGTCGTCGCCGCGGTGATCTTCTTCTTCCTCGGCGGCCTCAGCGCCGTGGCATTTCTGATCGGCGCAATCCTCTCGGGCGCAGCCGGCTTCATCGGCATGAACATCTCCGTGCGCGCGAACGTCCGCACCGCCGAGGCAGCGCGCCATAGCCTGCAGAGCGGCCTGACCACGGCGTTCCGCGCGGGCGCGATAACGGGCCTGCTCGTCGCTGGCCTCGCACTCCTCGCGATCAGCGTGCTGTTCTGGTACCTAACCGGACCGGGCGGATACGCTCCGAACGACCGCTCGGTCGTGACGGCACTGACCGCGCTGGCGCTCGGCGCATCGCTCGTTTCCATCTTCGCTCGTCTCGGCGGCGGCATCTTCACCAAGGCCGCCGACGTCGGCGCCGACCTGGTCGGCAAGGTCGAAGCCGGAATTCCGGAGGACGACCCACGCAACCCGGCCGTGATCGCCGACAACGTCGGCGACAATGTCGGCGACTGCGCCGGCATGGCAGCCGACCTGTTCGAGACCTATGTCGTGACCGTCGGCATCACCATGGTGTCGGTGGCCCTGGCGCTCGGCAGCTCGCCATTGCTTCTGCCGCTGATGATCCTTCCGCTGCTGATCGGCGGCGTCTGCATCATCACGTCGATCATCGGCACCTACATGGTGAAGCTGGGCCGCAAGGGTTCGATCATGGGCGCCCTGTACAAGGGCTTCTGGACGGCAACCCTGCTGGCCGTCCCGGCGATCTGGGGCGCGGCTTACTTTACCCTCGGCGGCGACCTGAACCAGACCGTCACCGAGACCAATGGCGCAGCCTTCCCGGCGATGAACCTCGTCTGGGCCAGCTTCGTCGGCCTCGCGGTCACGGCGCTGATCGTGTGGATCACGGAATATTACACCGGGACCAACTATCGCCCGGTGCAGTCCATCGCCCGGGCCAGCCAGACCGGCCACGGCACCAACATCATCCAGGGCCTGGCCGTCAGCCTTGAGTCCACCGCCCTTCCGACGATTGTCATCATCGTCGGCCTGATCGCCAGCTTCCAGCTCGCGGGCTTCCTCGGCGTGGCCTTTGCGGCTTCGGCGATGCTTGCGCTCGCGGGCATGGTCGTGGCGCTCGACGCCTACGGTCCGGTCACCGACAATGCCGGCGGCATCGCGGAGATGTCGGGCCTCGAGGAGGACGTGCGCACGCGCACCGACGCCCTCGATGCGGTCGGCAACACGACCAAGGCGGTCACCAAGGGCTACGCTATCGGCTCGGCTGGTCTCGCGGCGCTGGTGCTATTCGGCGCCTACACTGCCGACCTTCGCGAGTTCGGCGGCCAGATCGGCGTTACGTCGGATCTCGACACGCTGTTCAGCCTGTCGAACCCGTACGTGATCGTCGGCCTGCTGCTCGGCGCGCTTCTGCCCTACCTGTTCGGTGCGATGGGCATGACCGCCGTCGGCCGCGCCGGCGGTGCGGTCGTGGAGGAAGTCCGCGGCCAGTTCCGCGACAACCCCGGTATTATGGATGGCTCCGTCCGGCCGGACTACGCGCGCACCGTCGATCTCGTGACCAAGGCCGCGATCCGCGAGATGATCATCCCGTCGCTGCTTCCGGTGCTTGCCCCGATCGTCGTCTACTTCGCGATCGGTGCGGTGGCCGGCAAGGAGAACGGCCTCGCCGCAGTCGGCGCGCTGCTCCTCGGCGTCATCGTCTCCGGGCTGTTCGTCGCCATCTCGATGACCTCGGGCGGCGGCGCGTGGGACAATGCCAAGAAGTACATCGAAGACGGCAATTACGGCGGCAAAGGCTCCGAGGCCCACAAGGCCGCGGTGACCGGCGACACCGTCGGCGATCCCTACAAGGATACCGCCGGCCCGGCCGTCAATCCGATGATCAAGATCACCAACATCGTCGCGCTGCTTCTACTCGCAGCGCTGGCGGGGGGTGCCGTCCACTAGGGACTGCTCCTTCGAGCGACTCAGCCTCGCTGCAGCTCCGGCCGCAGCGGGGCTTTTCTTTTGTCCCGCCCGAGCGTTTGAAGCGCGGCATGCCATACGCAATCCGAATCCATCAGACCGGCGGCCCCGAAGTTCTTCAATGGCAGGAAGCCGAGGTCGGCGATCCGGGGCCAGGCGAGGTGAAGATCCGGCACGAGGCGGTCGGACTCAACTTCATCGACGTCTACCACCGAACCGGCCTGTATCCGCAGCCGCTTCCATTCACGCCGGGCGTCGAGGGGGCGGGCGTGGTCGAGAGCGTTGGCGAGGGCGTGACGAACGTCCGACCAGGAGATCGCATCGCCTACCCCGGCCCAATCGGCAGTTATTCGGAGGAACGCCTTATCTTGGCCGACCGGCTCGTGAAGCTGCCGGACGCGATCAGCACCGAGCATGCCGCCGCCATGATGCTCCAAGGCCTGACCGCGCAAGTCCTTCTCCGCTCCGTCCATCGCGTGCAGCCCGGCGAGACGATCCTGATCCATGCGGCCGCGGGAGGAGTTGGGCTGATCGTCTGCCAATGGGCAAAGGCGCTGGGTGCCACTGTGATCGGAACCGTCGGCTCTGACGAAAAAGCCGAGCTCGCGCGGGCCCACGGCTGCGATCATCCGATCGTTTACACGCGCGAGAACTTTGCCGAGGAGGTCGACCGCCTTACCGGAGGCGCAAAGCTGCCGGTCGTCTACGACTCCGTGGGACGCGATACCTTCCTCAAGTCGGTCGATTGCCTGGCCAAGCGCGGTTTGATGGTGAGCTTCGGCAATGCGTCCGGCCCACCCGATCCGATCGCTCCGGGTCTGCTGGCGCAGAAGGGCTCGCTGTTCCTCACGCGCCCCACGGTGTTCGACTATATCGGCACGCCCTCCGAGCTCGATCAGGCAGCCGCCGAGCTGTTCGAGATGATCTCGACGGGCAAGGTGAAGGTCGAGATCAAGCAGCGGTTCGCGCTCAGGGACGCGGCCGAAGCGCACCGGGCGCTTGAAGCGCGGCAGACGAGCGGCTCGACGATCTTCACCGTCTAGCCAGACCGCCTTTCCTTTTGGTCGCCCCGCCGCTAAGGCCACGCGACTTTTTGACCGGAAAAACGGAGAGGAATCGCTTGGCCAAGGAAGAATTGCTCGAGATGCGCGGACGGGTGGTGGAGCTGCTGCCCAATGCGATGTTCCGCGTCGAGCTCGAGAACGGCCATGAGATCCTCGGCCACACCGCGGGCAAGATGCGCAAGAACCGCATCCGCGTGCTGACCGGCGACGAAGTGCTCGTCGAGCTGACGCCCTACGACCTGACCAAGGGCCGGATCACCTACCGCTTCATGCCCGGACGCGCAGGACCGCCCGGTTACCCGTGACCCGGCTGGTTCTCGCCTCGGCGAGCCCACGACGCCTCGACCTTCTTGCCCGCATCGGGGTTGAACCCGACGCTGTGGTTCCCGCCGACATCGACGAAAGCGTGCTGAAGGGAGAGCTTCCGCGACAGCACGCGCTCAGGCTCGCGCGCGAGAAAGCCGAGGCGGTCTCCAGCCGGGAACCCGAAGCGCTCGTGCTCGCCGCGGATACCGTCGTAGCGGTCGGGCGCCGGATCCTTCCGAAGGTCGAAGACGAAGCGACGTTGCGTGCGTGCATGCGGCTGCTGTCCGGGCGGCGCCACCGCGTGTTGACCGGCGTCGCTCTTGCGATACCGGACGTCGGCGTCCGCGAGCGCCTTGTCGAGACCATGATCGCCATGAAGCGACTGAGCGACGAAGAGATCGACTATTACGTGAGCCACGGCGAATGGCGGGGCAAGGCCGGCGGCTACGCGCTCCAGGGCTATGGCGAAGTCTATGTCCGGCACATCGCGGGAAGCTATTCCAACGTGGTTGGCCTGCCTCTCGCGGAAACTCGGGTGTTGCTGAAGTCGGCCGGGTACTCGCTTGCCTGAGTGGGTCATTGAGGAAGGGATCGGCGAGACACGAGCCGCGCTCGTCGACGGTGACGAGATCATGGAGGCGCGCGTCCGCCGCGAAGGCGTGGTCGGCGCCGGCGCGGTCCTCGACGCCAAGCTGGTCGCCGTTGCACCGCGCGTGACCGTCGAAGCGGGCGGTGAACACTTCCTCCTGCCGCGCGGGGTCAGCGGCGTCACCGAAGGCGCTCGCCTCTTGATCGAGGTTACGCGCGAGGCGCTTGGCGGCAGCGAGCCTTGGAAGCGCGCGCTCGCGCGTCGCACCGACGCGGCGCTCGGCCCGGCGGCGCCGCTCGCGGAAGGCCGAGCCGGCACCATCGGCGACTGGGACGATCTCCTGGACGAGGCGCGAACCGGCATCGTCCAATTCGAGGGCGGCGAGCTTCGTATCCAGCCAACGGCGGCAATGACCGTCATCGATGTCGACGGCTGGCTGATTCCTGCCAAGCTGGCGCAGATGGCCGCCTGGGCCGCAGCGCGCGCCATCGGACGGCTGGACATCGGCGGCTCTATCGGCGTGGATTTCCCGACGCTGCACGGAAAGGATGAGCGTCGCGAGGTCGACGAGATCCTCGACGCCTATCTGCCAAAGCCGTTCGAGAAGACGGCGATCAGCGGCTTCGGCTTCGCGCAAATCGTCCGGCCGAGGCCAAGGCCGTCCCTGCTTGAACTCGCCGAGGATCGCGCGCCGTTCGAGGCGCGGGCGCTGCTGCGGCGGGCGGGGCGGTCGATCGGCCCCACGACCGTGACAGCGCATCCGGCGGTGATCGCCGCGATCCGCGATGAATGGCGCGAGCGGCTCGAGCGCCAGGTCGGCGGCCGCGTCACCTTGTCAGCAGACCCTGCGCTCGCCATGTCGGCCGGCCATGCCCACTAAAGCCAAGACCTGCCCACTCTGCGGCAAGCCCGAAAGTCCCCAGCACGCGCCATTCTGCGGCCGCGGCTGCAAGGACCGTGACCTGTTGAAATGGCTCGGCGACGGCTATCGCATTCCCGGGCCGCCGGCCGATCCCGAGAGGGTGGACAGCAGCGAGGGCGAAGGTTAGGGAGCGCGCTCGCTTCGCGAGGCCGGCCGGCCCTGATGCGAACGCCCAGGTAGCTCAGTTGGTAGAGCACGTGACTGAAAATCACGGTGTCGGCGGTTCGATCCCGTCCCTGGGCACCACCTCCGGAGCGCCGCTGCTCCTGGCTACAGCCGTTTCAATCTAGCCTTCGAAAGCTTATTCTCCGTCCGCCAAATCCGTCGCCGCGAACGCTTCGCGGGGGGAGAAGGCTCATGCGCAAGCGTGGACAGAACAACGGCTTGAGCGCGCTCGCCGTCGCCGGCAGCTACGTCGTCGTTCTCGGTTGGGACATGTCCAAGGCGGACATCGATGCCAATGATGTGCTCGGCTTCGCCATTCGCCGAACGCGAGAGTCTGACGGCGAAGTCATCTGGCTTGGCGGCCTGAAGACCTTCGCCAGCGTCGAGCTCGATCCGCCGCCGGGCCACCCCGTCTCATCCTATTATCATCCGCTCCAGACGTTTCAGTGGTCCGACTATTCTGCGGAGCCCGGCTGCGGATACACGTATGAGGTCGTGGCCCGTGGCGGATCGCCGGCTAACCTCACGGAGGTGGCCCGTGTAACTCTGAACGTTCGGACCGAGCCGGTCGATGCCGGCCAGCACGCAGTCTTCTTCAATCGCGGCGCCATCGCCTCGCAGGAATACGCGCGGCGCTTCCAGAACCGGAAGCCGTCGGAGGTGGGCCAGCCCGCCTATGACTGGCTGTCGCGCGGACTGATCGAGGCGCTGGAGAAATTCATCGATTCCGCCGGAGCGGGCGACTCGCTCCGGGGCGCGTTCTTCGAGTTCAAGAACAAGCGGATCTTCGCACGATTGAAGGCGGCGCGTTCGCGGGGCGTCTCGGTGAAAATCCTCTACGATGGCGATAGCCAGCGCGAGAAGAACGAAGAGGCGCTTGAGGGCAGCGGCATCGTCTCGCAAACGAAAGCCCGCACGCGATCAGGCGGCTTCGCACACAACAAGTTCCTGGTCCTCGTTCAGAACAACGCGCCGGCCGTTGTGTGGACCGGATCGACCAACCTCTCCGAGAATGGAATCTTCGGCCATTCGAACAATGCGCACCTCGTTCGTGATCCAGCGGTCGCGCGCAAATATCTCGATTATTGGGATCTGTTGAACCGCGACCTGACCCGATCCCCAACGGCTGATGCTGCGACGCAGCTTAGCCCGGCGCCGGCGGCGCCGACCGATCCTCTGGCCACAATATTCTCGCCGCGAACAACTCTGGATGCGCTCGATTGGTACGCGTCGATGGCCGCTTCGGCACAACGCGCCCTCCTGATGACCTTCGCATTCGGGATGAACGACCGCTTTGTCCCGATCTACGACCAGACCGACAACGTCCTGCGGTTCGCGCTGATGGAGAAGAAGGGCAACGGCCGGACAATCAAGAAGCAGTCGGCCGAGATCGATCGTATTCGCAAGCGCCCGAACACGACGGTTGCCGTCGGCGCGCGCGTCGAGATCAATCAGTTCGATCGCTGGCTCGCGGAAATCGACGAAGCCACAGCGGAGGCGCACGTCCTCTACGTCCACACGAAATATATGCTCGTCGATCCGTTAGGCGCCGATCCCGTCGTCGTCGTCGGATCGGCCAACTTCTCCAAGGCATCGACCGATACCAATGACGAGAACATGCTCGTCATCCGAGGTAACGATGCTGTGGCGGACGTCTATCTCGGCGAATTCATGCGCCTCTTCTCCCATTATGCCTTCCGGGAGTCCTTGAAGTTCAAGGGCGCGACATCGCCGGCCGAAGCGCTGAAGCGAAAGCACCTGATCGAAGACACGAGCTGGACGGCGATGGGTTATTTCAAACCCGGCACCGACCGCTTCCTAAGGAGGCGCTACTTTTCGGGTCAGTGACGCGAGCACGCTTCGCGCATTGTCAGCCCTACTCCGTTCCGCCTAGCACTCAGGCTTTTGCGGAAGGGTCAGTTCATGCTGCGTCGTATCGTCCTTGTAGGGTCGGGCCTGTTCGCAGGGACGTGTGCCGCCGTCGCTGCACCGAAGACGGACAGCCTGAATCTGGCCGCTCGCGATTTCGTCCGGCTGGAGCTGGCCGTCGGTGAAAAAGAGGACGGCTATATCGATGCTTATTATGGCCCGGCCAACCTCAAGGCCGAGGGCCAAAGGCTCGGCAAGCGCTTAAGCCTGCCCGAGCTGCAGCGCCGCGCCGAGCAGCTTCGCACGCGGGTCGATCGCCTGGGGCGCGGCGCATCGCCGCAGGACGTTCGCCGCGCTCGCTTCCTGAGCGCGCAGCTTACTGCCGCAGTGACTCGGCTGCGAATGCTGCGCGGGGAAAAGCTTAGCTTCGATACCGAGGCGCTCGGCCTGTTCGGTTTGCGCCCGCAGCTGAAGCCTCTGGCCGCTTACGACCCGATCCTCGCCAAGATCGACAAGCTGGTACCGGGCACCGGTCCGCTGCCGGACCGCGTCGACGCCTTCCAGGACCGTTTCGTAATCAAGACCGACCGGCTCCGGCCGGTGTTCGACGCGGCGATCGCGGCCTGCAAGGCGCGAACCCAAGCGCACATCCGGTTGCCGAAGGGCGAGCGCTTCGATCTTGCCTTCGTCACCGGCAAGAGCTGGAGCGGCTACAATTATTATCAGGGCGGCTATCACAGCAAGATCGAGGTCAACACCGACCTGCCGATCCGGATCAGCCGCGCCGTCGACCTCGGCTGCCACGAGGGCTATCCCGGCCACCACGTGCTAAACGCGCTGCTCGAGCAGCGGCTGACGCGCGGGCGCGGCTGGGTCGAATTCTCGGTCTACCCCCTCTACTCGCCGCAGTCGGTGATTGCCGAAGGCTCGGCGAATTACGGCATCGACCTCGCTTTCCCCGGCCCCGAAAAGGTCGCCTTCGAGAAGGCGTCGCTTTACCCTCTCGCCGGACTTCCGACCGCCGACGCCGAACGCTACGAAGCGCTTCTCGACGCGCTCAAGGAATTGAACGGCGCGCGGCTGACGATCGCCCGCCAACTGATCGACGGACGCATCACCGAGCAGCAGGCCGTCGAACTGGAACGCAAATACCGGCTGATGGGCGAGGCACGCGCGAAACAGTCGGTCGCCTTCACCAAGCAGTACCGCACCTATGTGCTCAACTATGGCCTAGGCGAGCAGATGGTCCGCGAAGATGTCGAGTCACGCCGCACACCGGCCGAGCGCTGGAAGCGCTTCGAAGAGATCATCAGCGAACCGACGTTGCCGTCGGATCTGACGTCGCGTTAGCGTCAGGCGGCCGTCACTCGATTTCGTAACGTCACCAAATCCGGAAGATGATACGCTGCGACATGTAACTCGGGACCTTCGTACCGTCCGCAAGCTCAGCTGGAGCGAAACGCGCACGCTTTGAAATCAGGTCGCAGCTAATCTTGTTGAATTCGGGCTCGTCGAAATGGCTCAGGCTCGTGCACTTGGTTACCTTCCCCTTCGCGTCGATAAGCAGGCGCACGGAGACCTCGGATCCTTTGCCGCGAGCCAGCATCGACTGAGGATAGTCGCTTGAAGACAACCAACTGTTCAAATTCAGCGTCCAGACGTGGCGCACAATCTTGTCTTCGATATCAGGATCGACACCCCAAGATTTCGCAAGATATCGACCGCATTGATCGAAAGCCTTGATCGGCGCTCCCAGCGAGCCGGTTTCCAGAATGACTATCCGGTCTCGCCGAGGATGAATCTCTAGAGCCGTCGCGGCCGTCAGGAACCTCTCGCGTTCAAGTTTCAGCTGCTGCTGCTTTGCAAGATCGGTCGGCGGCGGCCGTTGGCCAGCCTTCGGGCGCCGTTGCTTGGCCTCGTTCTCCTCACGCTCGATCACGCTGTCCGGAAGCATACGAATAGTCGACGCCCACAGAATGGCGGGGACCTTGTTCGTAACGACCTGAGCGACATTGCCCTCAAACATCTCTCCGCCCACGGGCAGGAACCTGGCGGGCACTTGCTCCTGGAATGTTGCGAGAGGCTTGCCCGTGATGAGCATGTCCATTTCGTCAGGCGCCGGGCTCTCCATGACGAATCTGGTCTGGGTGTCGCCCTGGCCGAACGTCCTAAACAGGCGACAGCTGTTTTCCCCATAGTCGACCACCCATGGACTGCTCGGCTTCAGACACAACGGCTCCGGTGCCGCGGCAATGAATAGCGGCGCCAAAGCCGCACAGGCGATGGCTGATAAAATACGCATGAAAACACCTCTCCCCCGAGCCTTCTCAGGCTAAGCGACTGGGAGGGGCGCAGTCCAGTTAAAGCTTCTCGGTCAGCTCCGGCACGATCTTGAACAGGTCACCGACCAGGCCGATGTCCGCGACCTGGAAGATCGGCGCTTCCTCGTCCTTGTTGATGGCGACGATGATCTTCGAATCCTTCATCCCCGCGAGGTGCTGGATCGCGCCGGAAATGCCGATCGCGATATAGACTTCCGGCGCGACAATCTTGCCGGTCTGACCAACCTGATAGTCGTTCGGAGCATAGCCCGCATCGACCGCGGCCCGGCTCGCGCCGACGCCCGCGCCGAGCTTGTCGGCGAGCGGATCGAGGAGAGCGTGGAACTGCTCCGACGAACCGAACGCGCGGCCGCCGGAGACGATGACCTTGGCGCTGGTCAGCTCCGGCCGTTCGCTTTCGGATGCTTCGGCCGAGACGAAGCTGCTCTTGCCGATGTCGCCGTCGGCGCCGACCTGCTCGACCGAGCCTGAGCCGCCGTCGGCCGCCGCCTTCTCGAAAGCCGTGGTGCGGACGGTGATGACCTTCTTGGCGTCCTTGGTCTTCACCGTGGCAATGGCGTTGCCGGCGTAGATCGGCCGCGTGAACGTATCCGCGGCCTCGACCGACAGGATGTCGCTGATCTGCATGACGTCGAGCAGCGCGGCGACGCGCGGCGCGATGTTCTTGCCGGTCGTGGTGGATGGAGCGAGGAAAGCGTCGTGGTTCTCCATCAGCTTTGCAGCGATGGGCGCCACGGCCTCGGCCAGCTGGTGTTCAAGCCCGGCGCTGTTCGCGACATAGACTTTGCCGACGCCCGGGATTTTCGCGGCGGCCTGTGCCGCAGCATCGGCATCGTGGCCGACGACAAGCGCGTTGACGTCGCCGAGCTGCGATGCGGCGGTCACCGTTGCCAGCGTCGCGTCCTTGATGCTGCTGCCGTCATGCTCGACCAGGACCAGAACGCTCATTTCGCAATCCCCATTCCCTTGAGCTTTTCGACCAGCTCGTCGACGCTGCCGACCTTGATCCCCGCCTGGCGCTTGGCCGGTTCGACCACCTTCAGCGTCTCGAGGCGCCGCGCGACATCGATGCCGTAATCACCCGGCGACTTGGTCGCGAGCGGCTTCGATTTGGCCTTCATGATGTTGGGCAGCGACGCATAGCGCGGCTCGTTCAAACGAAGATCGGTGGTGACGACCGCCGGCAAGCTGAGCTTCACCGTCTCCAGTCCGCCATCGACCTCCCGAGTCACGTTCGCGCTGTCGCCGGCGACGTCCACCTTCGATGCGAAAGTACCCTGCGGCCAGCCGAGCAGCGCGGCGAGCATTTGCCCGGTGGCATTATTGTCATCGTCGATCGCCTGCTTGCCGAGCACGATCAGCTGCGGCTGCTCTTCCTCGGCGATCTTGGCGAGAAGCTTGGCGACGGCGAGCGGCTCGACCTCCTCTTCGGTCTGGACGAGGATTGCGCGGTCCGCGCCCATCGCCAACGCCGTGCGCAGCGTCTCCTGCGCCTTGGCCGGGCCGATGGACACTGCGACGATCTCCGTCGCGACGCCCTTCTCCTTGAGCCGAATCGCCTCCTCGACGGCGATCTCGTCGAACGGGTTCATGCTCATCTTGACGTTGGCGAGATCGACGCCCGAGCCATCCATCTTGACCCGCGGCTTCACGTTGTAATCGATCACCCGTTTGACGGCGACCAGCAGCTTCATGCGCGAACCCTTCCATCCCATTCGGCATAGGCGCCTACCAGCGCGCCGAAACCTTGTTCATCCGGAACGCCCTGGAACCCTTTTGGAGCGCCACTCGAAGCGCCCGGAAGCGCTTCGCTCAACCACATGTCCGCAAACGGCCGATGGTCGGCCGCATTGTCGAACATTGAGGAGCGGACATTCACGAACGCGTCGAGGCCCTCGGGCAGCGTGAATAGCCAGCTCATGCAGGACGGACAGAAGTGATGCTTCGTTCCGCCCTTCAAGCCCCCGCGCGTCGTCTCACCCTCGCTGCCGAAGCGCTCTACGGGATAAAGGCTGCTCAGCGAATATGCGCCGCCGGTCATCCGCTGGCAGCCGGTGCAATGGCAGGCCATCGTCGTCAGCGGGGCGCCTTCCGAGCGCAGGCGGACCGCGCCGCAGCGGCATACCCCGTGGCTCACGCGGCAACCGGCGCCTTCACCTCGGCGACGATCTTCCTGGCGGCATCACCGAGATCGTTGGCGGCGATGATCGGCAGCCCGCTCGATGCGAGGATGTCCTTGCCCTGCTGGACGTTGGTGCCTTCGAGACGGACGACCAGCGGAACGCCAAGCTCCACCTCGCGCGCAGCGGCGACGATGCCCTCGGCGATGATGTCGCAGCGCATGATCCCGCCGAAAATGTTGACGAGGATACCCTCCACGGACGGATCGGACAGGATGATCTTGAATGCCGCGGTGACCTTTTCCTTCGAGGCGCCGCCGCCGACGTCGAGGAAGTTGGCGGGCTCGCCGCCTTCGAGCTTGATGATGTCCATCGTCGCCATGGCGAGGCCGGCGCCATTGACCATGCAGCCGATCGAGCCGTCGAGCTTGATGTACGAAAGGTCGTGCTTCGAAGCCTCGATCTCCATCGGGTCTTCTTCGGTCAGGTCGCGCAATTCCTCGAGGTCCGGGTGACGGAACTCCGCATTGTTGTCGAAGCCGACCTTGGCATCGAGCACCATCAGCTCGCCCTTGTCCGTGACGGCCAGCGGGTTGATCTCGATCTGCGATGCGTCGGTGCCCATGAACGCCTTGTAGAGGCTGCCCAGCACCTTGCCGGCCTGCTTGGCGAGATCGCCGGTAAGCGCGAGCGCCGCCGCAACTTCGCGTCCGTGGTGCGGCATCAGACCGGTCGCGGGATCGACGGTGATCGTACGGATCTTCTCCGGCGTCTCGTGCGCGACGTCCTCGATGTTCATCCCGCCTTCGGTCGAAGCGACGATCGCCGGGCGGCCCGTTTCGCGGTCGACCAGGATCGCGAGATAATATTCCTTTTCGATGTCGACACCGTCGGTGATGTAGAGACGCTGGACCTGCTTGCCCTGCGGCCCGGTCTGGACAGTCACCAAAGTATTGCCGAGCATTTCCGCCGCAGCCAAGCCCACTTCGTCGATCGAGTGAGCGAGGCGGACGCCGCCCTTGGCGTCGGGCCCGAGTTCCTTGAACTTGCCCTTGCCGCGGCCGCCGGCGTGGATCTGCGCCTTGACGACCCAGAGGGGTCCCGGGAGTTGCTGCGCGGCGGAAACCGCTTCGTCGACGCTCATCGCTGCATGACCGGCGGGCACCGGAACGCCGTACTTCGCGAGCAGCTCTTTGGCTTGATATTCGTGGATGTTCATGATGGGGCGCCCTTAAGCAGATTGGCCGCTGCGATGCAAAGCTCGGCGGCTCATCGAGCCCGTCGATGCGGTGACCCAATGGGTCAAAACGGGGTCCTTCCACTTCGTCCACTTTGTTGGATTTGGAACGGCTCACGCTCTCGGCATGAGTTGCCTTAATCCCTAGACTTATCGGGCGGCTGTAGGACAGAAGATCGTGGTGGCCGATGCCGAGCCCCCCATCCGCAAGATCATCCATGTCGACATGGACGCCTTTTATGCTTCCGTGGAGCAGCGCGACGACCCGTCCCTCAAGGGCAAGCCGGTCGCGGTCGGCGGCGGCCATCGGGGAGTCGTCACTGCGGCAAGCTATGAAGCACGCCCGTTCGGCGTTCGGTCCGCAATGCCGTCCGTCACCGCCAAGCGCCGCTGCCCCGACCTCATCTTCGTCAAGCCGCGCTTCGACGTCTATCGCGCGGTGTCGCAGCAGATCCGGGCGATCTTTGCGGACTATACGCCCTTGGTCGAGCCGCTCAGCCTCGACGAGGCCTATCTCGACGTGACGGAGGATCGGCTCGGGCTCGGAAGCGCCAGGTCGATCGCGCAGGACATCCGCCGCCGAATCGCCGCCGAAACCGGCCTCACCGCCTCCGCCGGCGTTTCCTATTGCAAGTTCATCGCCAAGCTTGCCTCCGACCATCGCAAGCCCGACGGCCTGACGGTGATCACGCCCGAACGCGGAGCGGAGTTTGTCGCCTCGCTCCCAGTCTCCCGCTTCCACGGCGTCGGGCCGGTGACAGCACGGAAGATGGAGCAGCTGGGCATCGTGACCGGCGCGGATCTCAGGGACTGGAGCCTGCCGGCGCTTGAGGCGAAGTTCGGAAGCTCCGGCCACTGGTACTGGCGCATCTGCCGCGGGATCGACGAGCGCGAGGTTAAGCCCGACCGGCCGTACAAGTCCGTCAGCGCCGAGCGCACGTTCGACGAGGATTTGCGCGACCCCGAGCGCCTCGGAGCAGAGCTCGAGCGGATTGCCGGCTACGCCTGGGACCGCGTCCGGCGCGCCGAAGTGGTCGGGCGGACCGTGACGCTCAAGGTCAAGTTCGGAGATTTCACAATCATCACGCGGTCGAAGAGCTTCGCATCGCCGGTTCCGGACCTCGAAGCCTTCGAGGTGGCCGGCCAAGCGCTCCTGTCAACGCTTCATCCCTTGCCGAAGGGCATTCGTCTCCTTGGGATTGGACTCCACAATCTCGGGGAAAGTACGGATGGCGTGCCTGTCCAACTGGGATTCGCAATTTGACGCCCGATGTGATATAAAATCGTCACACGGGGCCGCCGCAATTCAGCTGCGGCCTTAAATTCAAGGGAAGCCACAGGAAACGGCTGGGGAGCCACGACCAACGGTCGCTTATGGGGGGCGGCACTTTAGGTGCTGGCTCGTCTGCCGCAATTTGGAAAGGTGTGCGAATGGCTACTAAGGCGCTTAGCTTCGACGTCGGCGATTATGTTGTGTACCCCAAGCATGGCGTTGGTCGCGTCGTTGAGCTGCAGAGCACCGAAATCGCTGGAGCGAGCCTCGAGCTCTACGTTCTGCGCTTCGAAAAGGAAAAGATGACCCTCCGCGTTCCCGTCCTCAAGGCGGACTCGGTCGGCATGCGCAAGCTGTCGTCGGACAAGACGATGAAGGATGCGCTCGAGACCCTGAAGGGCAAGCCGAAGGTGAAGCGCACCATGTGGTCGCGCCGCGCCCAGGAGTATGAAGCGAAGATCAATTCGGGCGACCTAACCTCGATCGCCGAAGTGACCCGCGACCTGTTCCGCCCGGACGACGCTCCGGAGCAGAGCTATTCCGAGCGGCAGATCTTCGAGGCGGCTTCGTCGCGCCTCGCGCGCGAGCTTGGCGCCATGGAGCAGACCGACGAGAAGTCGGCGCTCGCGAAAATCCTCGACATCCTCAACAAGGCCTGGCCGATCCACAACAAGGCCAAGGAAGTCGCATAAAGTCGGGCCTCCGGGCTGACGAAGGAAGGGCGCTCCTCACCGGGCGCCCTTTCTTTTTGCCTTGCTGGCGCGTTGTTGCACTGTTATATGGAAGTAATACAGTTATGCCAGGAGGATCCATGCGCAAATCCATCGCCGCGGCTGCCATCGCCGCCTCCACAGCGCTCGCCGCTTGCAGCCAGGGCCATGCCGAGGATGGCGGGCCGGCCACGTCCCGCACCTATCAGGTCGGGAACTTTCAGCAGATTGAGATTGCCGGGCCCTATGACGTGGACGTCCGCACCGGCGCCAAGCCCTCCGTTTCGGGCGAGGGGCCTCAGAATCTCCTTGAGCGGACGACCGTCGAAGTGCGCGGCGACACGCTGGTGATCCGCCCGCAAGAGCACAAAGGGTGGTTCGGCGGCTGGTCGAGCAAAGGCAAGGCGCACTTCACGGTGACGGTGCCGCAACTGCGCGGCGCAACCATCGCTGGATCGGGCGATATCCGCGTCGACCGGGTCCAGGGACCCAGCTTCGAGGGCACGGTTGCCGGCTCCGGCGGAATCAGCCTTGCGCAGATCGAGGTGCAGACCCTGAAGCTCGCGATCGCCGGATCGGGCGGCGTCAGGGCCGGTGCGGGCCGGGCGCAGTCTGCCGAATATGATATCGCCGGCTCCGGCGATCTCGATCTTGGAGCGGTCGCTGCCCAGCAGCTCAAGGTTTCCATCGCCGGTTCAGGCGGCGTGCGCGCTCAATCGAGTGGCACCGCCGATGTCAGCATCATGGGCTCAGGCGACGTGGAAATAGGCGGCGGTGCGAAATGCAGCGTGAGCAAGATGGGCTCCGGCGACGTCCGCTGCTCTTAAAGTGCCATTAAGCCTGCTGTAGGAAGGTGAGCCATGCGCACCTTCCTTATTGCTGCGACGCTTCTTGCGGTCGCCACGCCGGTATCAGCCGGCACCCGCAACTTCGGCATCACGAGCTTCGAGAAGCTTCGGATCGAAGGACCGTACCGCGTTCGCCTGACGACAGGCGTCGCGCCCTTCGCTCGCGCTACCGGCGCACCGGCGGCCCTCGACCGGGTCGCGATCGAGATGAGAGGCAATACCCTCCTCGTGCACGCCAATTCTTCCGGATGGGGCGGCGGCTACCCCGGGCTGGACCTCGGCAGCGTCGAGATCACGCTGGGCACGCATGATTTGACCAGCGCATCGATGACCGGTTCGGGTGCGCTACAGATCGACAAGGTCAAAGGCCTCTCGTTCGATCTCTCGGTCCAGGGTTCCAGCGTGGCCGCGATCGGCCAGGTCAACGTCGATCAACTGAAGGTTGGACTGGGCGGCTCGGGAAGCGCCAGCCTCGCTGGCCAGGCCGGCATGATGACCGCCGTCATCCGCGGCGTCTCGAACCTTGAAGCCCAAAACCTGTCGACCAAGGACGCCACGATCGGAGCCGAAGGCACGGCCACCGTCGATGCCAAAGTCACCAACTCGGCCAAGATCGAGGGATCCGGCGCGATCACCGTCCGGCTGATCGGAGCGCCCGCCTGCACGCTCCGGGTGAGCGGCTCGGCGAGCGTCAGCGGCTGCAAGTCGACTCAGTAAGCGTCAGTTGATCGAGGCGCGAGCCTCGACACCGGACAGGAAGTTCCACAGCGCGCCGGCGAGCTCCTCACCGGCCGCGACCGCTTCGGCCTTCTCGCGGTCCGGAAGCCGATCGAGCAACGCGCGGCAGACGGCGCTGTGCTCGACGTCCGCACCTTCGTGCACACGGAAAAAGCGCAAGGTCTCTTCGTCCGAAATGCCGTAGCGGTCGACCAGGCCCTCGATCTTGGCGCTGGCGACACCGGGGAACTGACTCTCGTAGGCGTAGAGCGCACCCAGGCCCGACGCATAGGAACGGCGCGACAGCTTGCGGAAGGTATCGATCAACGCGTGAGTCTCGGGATTGAGATCCTGCGAACGGACCGCCTCACCGTTTTCGCCGAGGCCGCACGCGAACATGAGCCACAGCGTAGCGTGATCCTGCTTGCCCGCCTCGATGCCCTCTTCCTCGGCAAGATTTTCCGCGAGCATGCGGCGCCCCTCACGGTCGGGGCAGGCGCTGTGGACCGCGCTCACCGCCTGCGGAAACGCTTCCACGTGATGGAAATATTGCCGGGCGTAGGCACGCAGAGCGTCGAGCGACAGCCGGCCTTCGGTCCAGGCCTGGTAGAAGGGATGCTTGAGCATTGCGCGCTCGGCAACCTTGCCGTCGATGGCTGCTGAAACCGTCACGTTCGTCATGCTCTGTCTCCTCCGGTTGACCGGCGCGATACCGCTGAGCCTCAGAGACGGCAAGATGGCCCTAGACGAGCGCGAGCTCCGCCAGCCGGCCGTACAGGCGCGGAGGCAGCATCCCGAGCCCGCTGCCGTCGTCGTCGACCGGAGCCGCGTCCGCCTCCTCCAGGTATCGCCAGCCTTGATGCGCGCGGCGCGGCATCGGCGAGACCGTCACCAGCTCCGCCGAGCAGACGATGTCGATCCGGCCGTCCTCACGGTCGTCGAACCGCACGATCTCCTGGCATGCGACCAGGCGGTGCTTGACGATCCAATAGAGCGAGCCGCCGACCAGCTCAGCGGCGCGCTTCGGGCGCATGCGGGTGACGACTCGCACCTCGCCGGCAATGGCGCGTCCGGCGATCCGCTGCTGCAGCATTTCGAGATCGCGGCAGGCGAACGCAACCTTGGTCATGTGGAGCTTCGGCACAGCACTGCCGATGCCGAACTACCCCATGATTCGCAATGTCTTAGGGAACGATGCCAGTCGCGGTTGCAAGGCCAAGTACGGCCAGGAAGCCCATCGAATCGGTCATCATCGTCACGAACACGCTGCTCGCCACCGCCGGGTCCGCGCCGGCCCTCTCGAGCGCAAGTGGGACGAGCACGCCGGCAAAGCCGGCAACGATAATGTTGATCAGCATCGCCGCCGCGATCAGCGCGCCCAGCGCTTCGCTCTGCAGGACGAGCGTTACACCCAATCCGATCAGGATCGCTACGGTCAGCCCGTTCAGGACGGCGACCCGGATCTCGCGCCACACCGCTCGCCAGCGGTTCGATCCGGTCAGCTGATTGGTCGCGATCGCGCGGACGGTGACCGCCAGGGTCTGAGTCCCCGCATTGCCGCCAACGCCGGCCACGATCGGCATCAGCACCGCAAGCACGGCGAAGCGTTCGATCGCCCCTTCAAAATGGCGGATGATCGTTGCGCCGACCAACGCGGTCAGCAGGTTGGCGATCAGCCAGCGGACCCGCGAGCGGTAGCTTTCCGTGACCGGCTCGTTGATATCGCCTTCGTCGCCGACGCCCGACAGGAGCAGCACGTCCTCGCCCGCTTCCTCCTGGATGATGTGCACGATGTCGTCGACAGTGATCATCCCGACCAGCCGGCCGGAGTCATCAACCACGGCCGCCGACACGAGCGCATATTTCTGGAAACGGAGCGCCGTATCCTCCTGGTCGAGGTCGACCGGGATTAGGGACTGCTCGCGCTGCATGATGTCGCGGACGAGCGTCTTGCGCGGCGTCCGGAGGATCAACGACAGCTTGCACGTGCCGACCGGATGGTGGTTCGGATTGACGACGAACACTTCCCAGAAGTCGTCCGGCAGGTCGCGCGTCGAACGCAGATAATCGATGACCTGGCCGACGTTCCAATGCTCGGGCACGGCGCACAGCTCGCGCTGCATCAGGCGTCCGGCGGACTCCTCGGGATAGCTGAGCGCTTCCTCGACCGCGGCGCGGTCGTCCGGCTCCATCGCGCGCAGCACAGCCTGCTGCTCGTCGTGGTCGAGATCCTCGATCAGCGCGACCGCGTCGTCGGTGTCGAGCTGGCCGGCGATATCCGCGACCTGCTGCGGCTCCATCTCGTCGAGCAGGTCTTCGCGGACGTGATCGTTCATCTCCGCGAGCACGTCCGGGCTAATCATCCCGGCGAGCGCCTTCACGAGCCCTTCGCGCTCGTCGTGCCGGGCAAGCTCGATCAGATCGGCGACGTCGGCGGGATGGAGGGGCCGGACGAGCTCGCGCGCGGTTTCATCGTCACCCGTCTCGACCGCGTCCAGGACGCTCGACACGAACTCGGGACGCAGCCGGTCTTCGTGATCGACGTGGGAAGCCGAATCCGCAGGGGGCGCGGCGGCGATTTGCTCGCTCTCGCTCACGTCTTACTCCCTCGCTTGGACCCGGTGCCGCCCTCCTATGGTCGCCGCTGCTCTGGCGCAACCACCCGCGGCCACCTAAATCGCTGCGCGTTCGAACCTTTCACTTACGGAGTATCCCATGGCCGACGCCGACCGCCTCACCCTTTCCCTCTCGAGCGGCGGCGACGTCGTCATCAAGCTTCGCCCCGACCTTGCTCCCGGCCACGTCGAGCGCATCACCGAACTCGCCAACAGCGGCTTTTACGACGACGTCCTATTCCACCGTGTGATCCCGGGCTTCATGGCTCAGGGCGGCGATCCGACGGGCACCGGCACGAGCGGGTCCAAGCTGCCCAACCTCAAGGCGGAGTTTTCCAGCGCTCCGCATGTCCGCGGTACGGCCTCAATGGCGCGTACGCCCGATCCGGACAGCGCCAATAGCCAGTTCTTCATCTGCTTCGACGATGCGCGTTTCCTCGACGGCCAGTACACCGTGTGGGGCGAGGTCCAGAGCGGCATGGAATATGTCGATGCTCTCCCCGTCGGCGAGCCGCCGCGCGAGCCCGGCAAGATCATCAAGGCGACGGTGTCACGGGCCGGCGAATGAAGAAAGTCGCGCTGATCACCGGTGCGTCGGCCGGGCTTGGAGTGGAGTTTGCTCGGCAACTCTCCAAGCGCGGCCATCGCCTGGTGCTTGTGGCGCGCCGGAAAGAGCGGCTCGCGGAGCTCGCAAAAGAGCTCGGCAATGCTCGAGCCGTCGCGATCGATCTCTCCAGGAAAGATGCGGCGGCCAAGCTCATGGCGGACGTCGCGGCAGCGGGCGAGGAGGTCGAGATCCTCGTCAACAATGCCGGCTTCGGCCTGATTGGCAAATTTGCCGAGCTCGACGCCAAGCGCGAGCGGCAAATGATCGACCTCAATGTCGCGACCCTGACCGACCTGTGCCGCGCGGTCGCGCCCCAGATGATCGCTCGCAAATCGGGCGGGATCATCAACGTCGCATCGACGGCGGCTTTCCAGCCCGGACCGAAAATGGCGGTCTATTTCGCGACCAAGGCGTTCGTCCTTTCACTAACCGAAGCGCTCCACGAGGAGCTGAAACCGCACGGCGTGAATGTGACCTGCCTCTGCCCGGGGCCGACGCGAACGGAGTTCGGGGACGTCGCCGGCTTCGGCGGGAACGGGATGTTCGATCGCGTCGCGATGGAATCGCCCGAAGTCGTCGAGGCCGGATTGAAGGGCCTCGACAAGAATCGTGCCGTCGTCGTTCCCGGTCTCGTCAACAAGATCACGGCCGCGAGCACGCGCTTCGCTCCGCGGCCTATCGTTCGCAAAATCGCGGGGGCGATCAAATATTGATCGGGAAATTGAACTTGGCCGCGCCTGCCACCGTTTCGCAGGCACGAATGCGGGGTAGGAGCAACGATGCCTGACACGGACACCATCGACCGAGTGACTTCGCGCAAGGTGCAGGTCGCTAGCCTCCCGCCCGCCGACAGCGGGCGCGGGTTCGCCCGGCTTCCCGACCGGCTGATGGACGAGCTGGGACTTGCCGAAGGCGACGTCATCGAGATCGTCGGCAAGCGATCCACTGCAGCACGTGCCATCCGCCCGTACGGCGAGGACGAAGGCATCGACATCATCCGCCTCGACGGCCTGCAGCGCGCCAACGCGGGCGTGGGCTCGGGCGATTTCGTCGAGGTGAGCAAGTCGGCATCGAAAGTCGCCACCCGCGTGGTATTCGCGCCGGCCCAGCCCAATGTGCGCCTGCAAGGGTCCGCCGAGGCGCTCAAACGAACCTTCGTCGGCCGCCCTCTCGTTGAAGGCGACACGGTCGCGACCACCGGCCACCAGAGGATCAACGCCGACATGCCGGAGAACATCCGGCAGATGCTGAACGCGCCCGCCTTCGCTCTCCAGGAGCTTCGCCTGGTCGTCGTCTCGACCGCGCCGAAAGGCATCGTGCAGATCGACAGCAAGACCGCGGTCGAACTGCTCCCCGAATATAAGGCCGGGGAGGGAGAGCGCCGCGCGGACGTCACCTATGATGACCTCGGCGGCATGCGCGACACGATCGACGCATTGCGGGAGATGGTCGAGCTGCCACTGCGCCACCCGGAGCTGTTCCAGCGCCTCGGAGTCGATCCGCCGAAGGGCGTGCTTCTCCACGGCCCGCCCGGCACGGGTAAGACATTGCTCGCGCGCGCTGTCGCCAACGAAAGCGACGCGAAATTCTTTCACATCGCGGGTCCTGAGATCATGGGCTCGGCCTATGGCGAGAGCGAGCGCCGCCTGCGCGAGGTGTTCGAGCAGGCCGCACAATCCGCGCCGTCGATCATCTTCATCGACGAGATCGACTCGATCGCGCCCAAGCGGAGCCAGGTCACCGGCGAAGCGGAAAAGCGGCTGGTCGCCCAGCTGCTGACTTTGCTCGACGGCATGGAGCCGCGCCAGAACACCGTGGTCATCGCGGCGACCAACCGGCCCGAGGCAATCGACGAGGCGCTTCGGCGCCCAGGCCGGTTCGACCGCGAGATCATCGTCGGCGTCCCCGACGAGCCCGGCCGCCGCGAGGTTCTCGGCATCCACACGCGTGGCATGCCGCTGTCGAACGACGTCAATCTCGACGACCTCTCGCGCCGGACCTACGGCTTCGTCGGCGCCGATCTCGCCGCGCTGACGCGGGAGGCCGCGCTCGAAGCCGTCCGGCGCATCATGCCGAAGCTCAACCTCGCCGAAGAGACGATCCCGACGGAAATTCTCGATGCGCTCTCGGTCGAGCTCAAGGATTTCGACAATGCGCTGAAGCGGGTGCAGCCCTCGGCCATGCGCGAAGTAATGGTCGAAGCACCGACCATCCGCTGGGACGATATCGGCGGGCTCGACGAAGCGAGCGAACGGCTGCGCGAGGGCGTCGAACTTCCGCTCAAGCATCCGGAGGCGTTCCGCCGCCTCGGCATTCGCCCGGCCAAGGGCTTCCTGCTCTATGGCCCGCCCGGCACCGGCAAGACCCTGCTCGCCAAGGCGGCCGCACGCGAGAGCCAGGCCAATTTCATCGCGACCAAGTCATCCGACCTGCTCAGCAAGTGGTATGGCGAAAGCGAACAGCAGATCGCGCGCCTGTTCAATCGCGCGCGACAGGTGGCCCCGACCATTATCTTCATCGACGAGCTCGACAGCCTCGTGCCCGCTCGCGGCGGCGGGCTTGGCGAACCCCAGGTCACGGAGCGCGTCGTCAATACGATCCTTTCCGAGATGGATGGGCTCGAGGAGCTGCAGAACGTGGTCGTCATCGGCGCGACCAACCGCCCGACCCTGATCGATCCTGCATTGCTCCGTCCGGGGCGCTTCGACGAGCTGATCTACGTCGGCACGCCCGACACCGCCGGGCGGCGGCGGATCCTCGCGATCCACACGCGCCACATGCCGCTGGCCGAGGACGTCGATCTCGAATCGCTCGCCAAGCGGGCCGAGCGCTTCACCGGCGCCGACCTCGAAGACCTCGTCCGCCGCGCGGGCCTCACGGCGCTTCGTCGTGGCATCGACGAGGGCAAGGTCACGATGGCCGACTTCGAAGTCGCGCTGGGCGAGACCCGCGCTTCGGTCACGCCCGAGATGCTCGAGGAATATGAGCGGATCCAACAGACGCTGAAGAGCGAAGCGACGCGCCCGCTGGGCGGTATCGGCTTCGTGCTACCGGGCATGCTGCGGCCCAAGGCTGGAGGCAAGGACGACAGCTAGTGTGAAAGGCGGCGGCGCCCCGCGAACGCCAGCCCGACCAGCAGCACGGCGAATGCGATGAACGGCAGGTTGTGATCCAGGCCGTACAGCGTGATCCCGAGCGTCGGTGCGAGGACATAGCTGATCCCGTTCGCCGACGTGATGACCCCAGCTACAGCCCCTTGCTCAGCCAGCGGGACAGCGAGCGACGCTCCGGCCGTGAAACCGGGGCGCACGAAGCCGAAGCCGAGCGACGACACCGCGAAGCCCAGGGTGATCCCGTAAAGATCGTGCGATGCCGAGGTCCAGGCCAGACCCGCGGCGGCGATTAGCGATCCCCACAGGATGAGGGCGCGCGGGCTCAGTCCGAGGCGGGGAATCAAGCCCCATTGCGCCCCGAGCGTCGCAGCCGCTCCGGCCATCATCACGATCGAGATGGGCCCTTCAGAGCCGGAGGGCGTCAGGAGCAAGCGGTCGATGACGAAGAAGCCGAGGCAGGTGAGCACCGCTGCTTGTGCATGCCCTGCGACAACGCCCGCGACGATCCACGGCGCGATGCGGCGATCGTTCCACTTCAACCGCCTGCGGCGATGCGGCGCCGTCGCGGCCACGACGCTTGCGCCCGTCGGCGGCGTGGCGAGCGAGGGGTAGCTCATCGCGGCGCCCCGTCCCACCTTCCGCCCTGCGCGGTCGTCCGGCAGCCAGCGGACGATCGCCAGGACTACGCCGAGTGCAATCGCCGCAAAGGCGAACAGGGGACCGGCAAGACCGACAACGGGCAGCACGAAAAGCGGTGCGACGGCGGGACCGATGATCGTTCCGAGGCTGAATGAGGAAGACAGCGCCGACAGCGCCGCAACCCGGCCGCTGCGCCGGGTCTTGGAAGCGAGATAGGCCTGGGTTGCCGAGGGCGTCGCACAGCCGAAGCCGCCGTAGATGGCCCGGAAAATCGCGAACAAGCCGAAGGTCAGCGCACCGCCGATCCAGCCGCTCAAGCCAGCGAACAATGCAATGCCGCACAGGAGCATCGAAAGGATGAAGCCGCTCACGCCCATCACGGTGAGCGGTTTGCGCCCGCGGTGATCGCTCTTCTCCGCCCAGTAAGGCGCCAGGGCGACCCACAGCACTGCCGACCAGGTATAGGCAATGGCGACCCAAAAGTCGGCCACACCGATCTCCCGCCCGATTGCGGGCATGACGGACTGCAAGGCCGTGTTGCCCGCTGCGGCGACGAGCATCGCCGCGTAGAGGAGGAGAAAATGAGGCGTCGTCAGCGCGGTGGCGCCGACGCTTCGCTTGCTCGCAATGGAGGCCACACACCAACGCTTAAGGCCTTGTGCCAGTAAGCGAAACCTCTTCGTCGTGGAATTGGAGCGCTTCGCAGAACAGCGGCAGATGGAGTGGCCGAAAATGCGTTGGAACCTTGCAAAGGCGCGGCGCTTTTGCCAACGCTCGCCGCCTTCTTTCCCCGTTGGAGCATCCATGCCGCCTTCTTCCGCGCGAACGATCAAAGGACCGAAGCGCCTCGCGCGCCGCGACCGTCGTTCGCCAAGTCCCCGCTGGCAGTTCCTGCGCGGCTTCCTGAAGAACCCGGTGATGGTCGGCTCGGTCATCCCGTCGAGCCGCATCCTGATCGACAAGATGCTGGAGCCCGTCGATTGGGCGAACACGCGGGTCTTCGTCGAATATGGCCCGGGTGTCGGCACCTTCACCCGTCCCGTGCTCGAGAAGCTTGGGCCCGACGCGACGCTCGTGACGATCGACACCAACGCCGACTTCACGAGCTACCTCAGGGAATCGATCAACGACCCCCGGCTCGTCGCCGTGACCGGCTCGGCCGCCGAGGTCGAGAAGATCCTGGCCGACCGCGGCCTGGGTTCCGCAGACTATGTTCTTTCCGGCCTGCCCTTCTCAACGCTCCCGCCTGGCGTGGGCGACAGTATCGCCAAGGCGACGTCGAAGGTGATCCGCGCAGGCGGAGCGTTCCTCGTCTACCAGTTCAGCCCGAAGGTCCTCGATTTCATCAAGCCGCACTTCGCCCCGATCCGGCGCGGCTTCGAGTGGATCAACGTGCCCCCCGCCACGCTCTTCTGGGCCTATAAAGGCGAGCCTGAGGTTTAGCGCTCGAGCCCCAAGTTGAGGCGGCGCGTGACGGTGTAGTCCATCGACGTCACCAGGAAGTGCGAGAATGCCCATTTGATGCGCCGCCACACGTTCGCGCGGCGCTTGTGGAGCGCCGGCGAGACCCAACGCGAATCCTGCATCTCATGCTCGAAATAGCTGCGCATCGCCGCGGCGAACTGAGCATCCTTGATCCGGAGCATGACCTCGCAATTGATGTAGAGGCTGCGGAAGTCGAAGTTCGATGAACCGATGTGGACGATGTCGTCCACGATCGCGAGCTTCGTGTGCAGCTTGGCGCGCTGATATTCGTACATCTCTACGTGGCGGCGCAGCAGTCGGCTGTAGCTGTGCCGTGCGGCCCCTATGGTCGCATTGTTGTCCGACTTGGCGGCGGTGATGATCCGCGCGTGCCCGCGTGATCCGAGGCGGCCGATGCGCCGAAGCATCGCGCCTGGCGGCGCGAAATAGGCCATGATCATGTCCAGCGACCGGCCGCGGCGAATGTCGCGCCCAATGCTTCTCCACCAGCTGTTCCGCATGCTCAAAGGGCCCGTGAACTTCCACTGCAGCGGCCCCCGCCACTCGCTATATTCGCCGACCAGGCGCCGCAGGGAGCGCAGCTTCGCGCCCTTGCGGGTCGACCAACGGAACAGAGCGTCGAAATAGCGGCCGGCGGGATGGACCTCCGGCCCCTCAATGCGGAGCCAGAGATCGCGCCAGCGTTGCGAACCCCGGTCGGCCATATAGGTCTCGTCGACGTTCGCTCCGCCGATGATCGCGATCCGATCGTCAGCGATCGCCAGCTTCTGATGGTTCCGAAGCAGGTAGCTGCGACCGTAACGGGGATTGAACACGCAATAGTCTCCCCCGCTTTCGTCGAGCGGCGCGAAGAAGCTCGGCGGAGCCGCCGACCCGAAACCGTCGATCAACAGCTTCACGTCCAAGCCCCTCTTCCGCGCCGCGATCAAAGCGTCGCGAACGCGTTCGCCGACATCGTCGGCGTTGAACATGTAGAACAGCAGCTTGACGCTGTGCTGGGCGCCTTCGATCAAGGCGAGGATCGCGCGGAGCCGGCCCTCGCCGGTCTCGAGTACCTCCAGCGAGTTACCCGCGATCGTTGCGCGGATCGGATCTCTCGTTACTGCCTCAGAAGCTTGATCCGCCATGCTGCCGCTTTCCTTGACTTTTCGCACGGCTGCAAGCTATTGGCACCCCCTTCCTGACATCCCATATTCCTGGGCGGAATAGCTTTTGCGGAGCGACGAATGGCGCGCGTTACGGTTGAAGATTGCGTAGACAAGGTCTCGAACAGGTTCGATCTCGTCCTGTTCGCGGCTCAGCGCGCCCGCCAGATTTCGGGCGGCGCGGACCTCACGATCGATCGCGACCGCGACAAGAACCCGGTCGTCGCGCTGCGCGAGATCGCTGAAGAGACGGTCAAGCCGCGCGAGCTCGAGGAAGGCATCGTCACCAACCTGCAGAAGGTTCGCGTCGACGAAGAGGACGAGACGGAAGAGCTGGCGTCGCTCAGCGATGCTGCTGAGGCGCTTCGCCTCACCGCTGCTGCTCCGCCGCGTCCGACCCCGTCGGGCGGCGATTACGAGTAAGCGTCACGCGGAGCCTGTCCGGGGGACAGGCGGGCATGATGCTCCCGAAGGGCTCGACTGACTCTGGGGCCGGCGTTACACCGGCCTCATGGTTCCCCTTTCGTTCGCAGGCGAAACGTTCTTCGCGACCGTTGACGGCGCGCTGTTCTGGCCGCGCGAGAACGCGCTGCTGGTCGCCGACCTGCACCTCGAAAAGGCCAGCTGGTTTGCCCGGCTCGGGCAATTCCTCCCCCCTTACGATTCCCATGCCACGCTGACCGCGCTAGCCCGCGCGGTCGATCAAACCGCCGCGACGAGTCTCTTCTGCCTCGGTGACAGTTTCCATGACCGGTTCGGCTGCGATCGCCTTCCCGCCGACGCGCGCAACCTACTGACCGACCTGACAGGCCGCCTCGACTGGACCTGGATCGTCGGCAACCATGATCCGGGCTTTGCCGATCATTGCGGAGGGCGGCTGGAGGACGAAGTCGAGATCGCGGGCATCGTTCTCCGGCACGAGGCGGTCCGCGGCGATCCGCGGCCTGAGATGTCAGGCCACTTCCATCCCAAGCTTCGATTGCAGCTGAAAGGCCGGCGCGTGTCCCGCCGCTGCTTCGTGGTTTCGGCGAACAAGATGATCCTCCCGGCCTTCGGTTCGCTCACCGGCGGCCTCGACGCGCATCATCCCGAGATCATGGGTCACGTCGGCGCGAATGCCGCCGCGCTCGTGCCCGTGTCGGACCGGCTGCTGCGCTTCCCGCTCGCCGCCTAGGCGGCCGATTTCAGCTCGATCGCCATTGCGCCAGAGGGCGACAGCAGCAGCCGTGCGACCGCCGAACGGCGCTTCCCGAAGGTCGCCGCCTGCAGCTCGTTGCGCGCGGCATGGCGGTCGAACTTGAAACCGCGGCTCTCGGCGGCGGTCTTCAATCGATCCAAATGCGTGTCGAGATCCGTGATTCCCTCATCCGGATCGAACCGCATCGCTTCTTCAAGATCCCCCATTACAACCTATTCATGACGCGTGCGGGCAAAAGGACAAGCCCCGTCGATTGCGCGGCTCAGCCGCTGTTCCTAAGCATCGACCATGACGACCAAAGCCAATTTTTTCCTCACTGCCGCGGCGCTCCTCTTCTCGGTTGGCGCCGCAGCTCAGCCGATCGAACCGAAAGTCCGGGCCAGGATCGACCGCATCCTGAACCGCACGCCGCTGATCGACGGGCACAACGACATCGCCGAACAGCTGTCGGATAGCTACAAGCGCAGCATCGGCGGGCTCGCCGCCGGGACCGACCGGCGCGAACCTCCGTTGATGACCGACATCGCGCGGCTCCGCGAAGGACGGGTCGGCGGGCAGTTCTGGTCGGCGTTCATCGACGGTACGATCACTGGCGATGCCGCGATCCGGAATACGCTTCAGCAAATCGACATCGTACGGCGGATGATCGATGCTTATCCCAACGACCTTGAGATGGCGCGGACCGCGAGCGACGTTGTCCGTATCCACAAGGCCGGCCGGATCGCATCCATGATCGGCGTAGAGGGCGGTCGCCAGATGGGCGGTTCGCTCGCCGCGCTCCGCCAGTATTACGCGCTCGGCGCGCGCTACATGACGCTCACCCACAATCAGACGACGGAGTGGGCGGACAGCGCCACGGACGAGCCCAAATATGATGGACTCAGTCCCTTTGGCGTGACGGTCGTTCACGAGATGAACCGGCTTGGTATGCTGGTGGACCTCAGCCACGTCTCGCCCGCGACCATGAAGGACGCCATCGCCGCCAGCCGCGCCCCGGTCATCTTCTCGCATTCGTCGGCGCGAGCGCTGGTCGACCATCCGCGCAACGTACCAGACGATGTGTTGCGCCTGCTGCCCGCGAACGGCGGCGTCGTCATGATCAACTTCGTCCCGGGCTTCATCTCGGCGGAAGTGTGGCGCTGGAGTGCCGAGCAAAGCGCCGAAGAGGCGCGCCTCAAAGTCGTCCATCGCGACAGCAAGGCCAAGGTCGAGGAGGGCCTGAAGGCCTGGGCGGCGGCGCATCCGGTGCCCATCACCAATTCGGCAACGGTTGCCGACCATATCGAACATGTCGTGAAGATCGCTGGCCATGATCATGTTGGGATCGGCGGGGACATGGACGGAATTCCGTTCGCGCCGACCGGCCTCGATGGCGTCGAAGATTATCCGAACCTGTTCGCCGAACTCATCCGGCGCGGTTGGAGCGACGATAATCTCGCCAAGCTCGCGGGCGGGAATGTGCTGCGCGCCCTAAGACACGCCGAGGAGGTTTCCGTCGCGATGAAGAACGAGCCCGCGGCGCTGTCGGACCTCGATACGAAATGAGCGAGCCGCCTCTTCGCGCCGTGATCATCCCGGTCACGCCGCTGCAGCAGAATTGCACGTTGCTGTGGTGCACGGCGACGATGTGCGGCGCCTTCGTGGATCCGGGCGGCGACCTGCCGCGCCTCAAGGATGCAGCCGAGAAAGCGGGCGTGACGATCGAGAAGAATTCTCCTGACCCACGGCCACATCGATCACTGCGGCGGCGCTGGGATTTTCGCTGCGGAGCTCGGGGTTTCGATCGAGGGGCCGCACGAGGAGGACCGCTTCTGGATCGAGCGGCTCGCCGAGGACGGAGCGCGGTACGGCATCGTCGGCCAGCCATTCGAACCCGCGCGCTGGCTGAACGATGGCGACGAGGTAACGGTCGGCGAGCTCACCTTCGACGTCGCGCATTGCCCCGGCCACACCCCCGGACACGTCGTCTTCCACAATGCGGAATCAAAACTCGCGCTCGTCGGGGACGTCCTGTTCAAGGGCTCCGTCGGCCGCTGGGACTTCGAGCGCGGCGACCAGCAGCAGCTGATCGGCTCAATCCGCGACAAGCTATGGCCGATGGGCGATGAGACGGCATTCGTCCCCGGTCACGGGCCGATGTCCACCTTCGGCCATGAAAGGCAGACCAACCCCTTCGTCGCGGACCGCGCGCTAACGGCGTGATCGTGGCTAAGCGTGGAAGCGGTAAAGCGATCGGGGAGGCCAGAGCGAAAAAGGGGGAAACGCTCGACCTCCCCAACGCTAACGGGATCGTTCCCCTCCCGAGACGATCCTGCGGGCGGCGTGATGGTCTCCGCAGCCCGCGTTAGCACCATCTACGCGGATCGACGGCTTCATGCTCCACAGCCGATGACAATCTCTTTCCAATCCGCGCCAGCCAGAGACATTCAAAGCTGGCCCGTGGGCACGGTCTCGACGTCGGAGACAAGGATCTCCTGGGGCCTCGAGCTCAGCCCGATGTACACGCAAAGGAACAGGAACAACGCCACCACGCTCGCCATGATCGTACAGCCGGCAAGGTTTCTGCGCTGATCGGGCACATCACGCATCGCGCATCCGCGGCGGAGCGGGCCGGGATTCCTGCTCCTTGTTGTGAGCCAGCCTGTCGTAATCCGCGGCCATCTGCCGCAACGTCGTGACCGTCTTCATGTCGTACAATTCGGTCGCGAGACGCCGGCATTTGGCGGCAAGTTGCCTTAGCTCGGCCGACTGAAGCTCACGCTCGTTGTGCGACATCCGAATGCGCCTACGAAACAGCCGCTCAAGCTGTCCTGAGCGGACGGAGGGGAAGGCGTGCGCCCACCCCATCCGCAAACCTCATTCTCCCCCAGCGCCTCGGTCCAAGACCGTCAGGCGAAACCCGACGTACAGTTCATCCGTCGCAAGCAGCAGTCGTCGCATCGTCAATGCCGTTAAACTGGATAACGTCGGGAGGGGCCCGGGCTTAACCCGATTGCATCCAAATTCTCCCGTCGCATTCGGAAAGTCGCCCCGCCTTAGGACGTCGCGATGCCGGGAAGTGAAGACCCAGTCAGCGTGTTGCGCGCCTTGACCGACGCCATGAACCGCGGCGAGCACCGTGCCGGCCTCGCGAGCATGACCGAAGACGTGGTTATCATCGACGACGTTCCGCCCTTCCGACGGGCCGGTCGCCAGGAAGCGGAGCGATGGTTTGAACGCCTGTCCGTGGCCCGCGAGCGTGTGGATGCATCCCTGACGCTCGAAAATGCGGAGGTCCGGATTGCAGGAGACACGGCCTATGTCGTTGCGCCGGGCCTATACCGAGGAACCGTGGACGGAACGGGCGTTGATGTGAAAGGCACGCTTACGGCCACTCTTGGCCGCCGCGATGGAAAGTGGCTGGTCGACGGCCTGGTCTGGGGCTGCGAGATATGACGTCCTCGATTCATCCGGGAGGGCGCTTCAGAAGCTCCGCCGAATTTGAAGCGTCCCGAGGCATTGGCGCCGTAGATCAAATCGCTGGCGCGATCGGAAAAGCCCCCCCCTCAAGGCGCGAGCTAGGCTGGATTTGGATCCACCATGAAAGCCTTGCACGACGATGGCCGACGAATTGCTCGCGAATATCCTGAGCGGCTTCGAAACGTTGAGCGTCATGCTCGAGCGCTTCGTGACAGCACATGAGACCGATCCGGTGGCTCGCGAAATGCTTTTCGCAATGTTGCGGGCGAAAGATTCCGCCGACCAGGCCGCTGCGCTGATCCGCCAGCGTCTGAGGCAATAGCGCTACGACCAAATGCGTGGCATCCAACGGGGGGGCGGTCGCACTCGACCGGCGGGGGAAGCCATGAAAAGCAACGTGATTCTGTGCGCACTCATATGCTGCCTGACGCTTCAGGCTTGTTCATCGAAGCCGCGCGAGTTCACGCCGACGCTCGCGGCGCCCGCCGCCAGCCAATCCGATTTCGACACGGCCCTTGCTGCGTGTCGCCAGCTCCTCGTTGAGGGCAAGCTGGATTCGAGCGGCCGGGGCGCATCCGGCGCGGCGGGTGCCGCAGCGGGCGCGACGACAGCCGCGGTCGGCGGGGCGACGGCGGCAACCGTTGGCGGATATGCCGGCCTCGCTGCCGCAAGCGCGACCATCGTCCTCCTTCCCTTCGCGATCGTAGGGGGAGCCTGGGGCATGTCGAAAATGAAGCGGGCGAAAAAGGAACGCGGGATCAAGACGGCGCTGTCCGGCTGCCTGCACGAGCGAGGCTACGAAGTCGCCGGCTGGTCGAAGGCATTGAACAAGCCGGTCGTCGTCACTTCGAAAACGGCGGTCAAATAGCGCGCCGCATTGGGCGCAACGAGCCAAATGCGGACATTTAAAGAGTCCCTCGCGTCTGTGTGCTTGTACGGCCGATCGAACGGCGGCAGTATCCGGGCGGCGACATTCGGTGCGGGACGGGGGTCCGGCCGTTGACGAGTTGACTGCCCGGATGACTGCACGACATGCCTTGGTCGAGCTTAGCGATGCTTTGCGCGACCTCTACGATCCTGCCGAAATCGCCCACGCGGCCGCCGATGTCCTGGGCCGCACGCTCTGCGTGAGCCGCGTCGGCTACGGTGCAATCGATCATGACGCGGAAACCCTGCACGTGGAGCGGGACTGGGTCGCGCCCGGTGTCGAAACGCTGGCGGGCGCGGTTCCCTTGCGCGACTACGGCTCGTTCATCGACAGCCTGAAGCTTGGCGAATTCACGGTGATCCCGGACGTTCGCGAGGACCCGCGCACGGCTCCCGCCGCCGGCGCTCTGGAGGACAAGAGCGCCCGGTCCTTCGTCAACGCGGCCGTCCTGGAACAAGGACGGCTGGTCGCCCTGTTCTTCGTCAACGCGGCCGAGGCACGAGATTGGAGCGCCGATGACCTCTCCCTGATCAAGGAGTTCGCCGATCGCACGCGGACTGCGGTCCAACGCGCCCGCGCCGAGGTCGAGCTGCGCGAAAGCGAGCAGCGGTACCGCACATTGTTCGAACTTCTCGACGAAGGGTTTTGCATCATCGAATTCATCGATGGGCGGCACGGACCGTTGAGCGACTATGTGCACGTGCAGGCCAATTCCGCCTACACGACCAACGCCGGCATACCCGACATCGTCGGCAAGCGCCTGCGTGAGATCGTCGGCGAAGACGAGGCGAATGGCTGGGCGGAAATCTATCGCAACGTCCTGACGACCGGCACCTCGATCCGGTTCGAACGCGACCTCGAGGCGACGGGCCGCCAGCTGGAGCTTGCAGCGTTCCGGGTCGAGCCGGCAAGCAAGCGGCAGGTTGCAGTCCTGTTCAAGGATGTGACTGCACGAAAGCGGGCGGAAGCGCGCCTGCGCGACCTGAATGAGACGCTCGAGGCTCAGGTGGCAGCGCGGTCGGCCGAGCGCGACCGGCTCTGGAACTTGTCCCAGGACATGCTCGCCCGAGCGGATTTTTCCGGCATGATGTCCGCCGTCAGCCCAGCTTGGACACGGGTTCTGGGCTGGAGCCGAGGATGAACTGCTGACTCGGCCCTACGCTTCTTTCATGCACCCGGAGGACATGCCGCCGACGCTGAACGCGATCGCGCAAATGGGCGAGACCCAGCTGCCCGCCCGCTTCGAAAACCGGATCGCGACTGCGGACGGCTGCTGGAAGCACATCGAATGGACCGTCGCGCCCGAACAGGACGGCCTGAACTTCATCGCCGTCGGACGCGACGTCAGCGTTACCAGGGCGCGCGAAGCGGAGCTTGAGGCTGCCCAGGAAGCATTGCGCCAGAGCCAGAAGATGGAGGCAATGGGAAGCCTCACCGGTGGCGTCGCGCACGACTTCAACAACCTCCTGACGCCGATCATCGGGTCGCTCGACATGCTGGTCCGCAAAGGCATCGGCAGCGAGCGGGAGCGGCGCCTGATCGACGGGGCACTGCATTCGGCAGAGCGCGCGAAGACGCTCGTCCAGCGGCTGCTTGCATTTGCGCGGCGCCAGCCGCTCCAGCCGGTCGGCGTAAACCTTAGGCAACTGCTCGACGGCATGGTTGAATCTGATTGGTTCGACGCTCGGGCCGGCCATCGATGTCCGTGTCGACGTGCCTTCGGACTTGCCGCTGGCGAGGGCCGATCCGAACCAGCTTGAAATGGCGCTCTTGAACCTGGCGGTGAATGCGCGGGATGCGATGCCCAACGGCGGCGAGCTGACGGTCATGGCGAGCGCCGAAGCGGTCCGCACGCCGCAATCGTCAGGATTGGAACCTGGCGATTATGTCCGGCTGGCCGTCAGGGATAGTGGCGGCGGAATGGATGAAGACACGCTGAGCCGTGCGGTCGAGCCCTTTTTCTCGACCAAGGGCATCGGAAAAGGCACGGGCCTGGGCCTTTCCATGGTACACGGTCTCGCCGCTCAGCTGGGAGGCGGGCTGGCGATCGACAGCGCTCCGTGCCGTGGAACGACCATTGAGCTGTGGTTGCCGATCAGCACGACTTCCGCCGCCACTGAGCTGAAGGCGGCTTCGGCCTCCGCCCGGCCTGTCGGGCGGGGCATCGCCTTGCTGGTGGACGACGAGGAGCTGGTGCGAATGACCACCGCCGACATGCTGGTGGACCTTGGATTCGAGGTCTTCGAGGCCGCTTCCGCCGAAGACGCGCTCCGGATGATGGAATTGGGCACCGCGCCGGACCTTCTGGTGACGGACCACCTGATGCCGGGCATGGATGGGGCGGACTTGGCGCGGAAGGTGCGCGCCGCGAACCCGGACATCCCGGTGCTGCTTGTTTCCGGCTATGCCGAGGTCGAAGGCGTCGCGCCGGAGTTGCCGCGGCTTACCAAGCCGTTTCGCAACTCTGAACTTGCGGCCAGTGTCTCGGCCATACTTTCCGAACGACGCGCTTAGGGAAGCAGGTCCGCCAGTAGCTCTGCTTTCGGCCGAAAGCGGACGTCGGCTCGCGTGCGGCCGATGGTCGGCGCTACCGTGCGCCGACCCATGGAGCTCAGCCGCGTTCGCCGGAGCGTCGCACCGGGGGTGGAGGCGGCGGCGGAACCGGACAGCTTGCGCCTGCCGGGACCGTGGACCCATCCGCACAGCTCATCATCGGCGGAGGCGGTGGTGGCGGGGGGGGCGGTGGCGGTGGTGGCGGCGGACAGGGCGCGCTCATCGCGACCACCGATCCGTCAGGGCATGTTTGAGTCTCGGGCGTTGTGGCGCAGGCCGAAACGGCGACCGTAGCCACGATGATAAGCGCGACCCGTCTCATTCGCCTCTCCTCTCACGTAGTTTCGTCCTGATAACGAGGCCGTACTGCCCATGTTCCCAAGGAGGCCGTTCCATGGATTGTCGGAGCACTCAGAGACGTGGCGAAATGTCCGCTTTGGGTGGAAAGTGGACATGCGAACACCCAATGTCGGGTCGCGGACTACCAACTAAGCCTCCGGGCCCGTAAGCAACTGAAAATCAGGCGGTTTCCTCTGGTGAGCGTACGCCTGGCGGAGAGACACAGAGCTCCCGCTTGCATCGGCAGGAGCCTACTTGTGGACGAAGAGTCATCGCCTCCTTCACGACAAGATTCCGGCTCTCCAGCTCGCGACTACCGGCGAGGCTTCGAAGACAAGGGCGGCCAAAGCCAATTGCAGAAGCTCTGGCACTTCAATGAGAAGTGCCCGAGCTATCCCACCCGGAACTTCGTCATACGGAAGGATAGGCCGTTAGACGACGACCTTTGCAGTAAGTGCCAACGGGCGTCGTAAGGCCAAGGTCGACCAGAGACAGACTGGACGACGAGCCAAGGGCGCAGGATCCAAACATTTTCCGGTTTCGCCTGCTGCCGCAACCGCTTACTCCTTTGGTCGCGTTCAGGGGTAAGTGAGATGTCTGCGTTAACACTGCTGTGCTGCCTCAGCGCCGTGCAAGCTGCATCACTCGATAGTGTGCAATTCATGCCCCAGCAGCTTCGTGAGGAAAGCGGTTCGACCGGCACTGGATCGGACCTGCAATTTGCGCAGGTGGAGAAGACGCCTAGCGACGCAACATCATCCGTTTCGAGACAGATCGGAGCTCAGGCAGGCCCGTCGTCGGACCCAACAGACGAGATCGCGCCGATCGGTGTGTCCGCCGCAGTTCCGCAGGCTGCGCGGCCGGACACCGCAGCAAATTATTCAGGCCGCATGTTTCTTCGGCAGAGCGCATCGATTCCGTGGAGGCTTGGGGTCGCGGCGGCCGTGATTACGGCGACCGGGGTTGCCAACTGGGACTGGGGTAGCTCGCCTTTCCATTTCAAGCGGCTATTCGGCTAGAGCCGGGCGTGCTCGTCCTTTACGCCGTATCGAACAAGGAAAATCCGGCCCAGGTCAGGGTGTTTGAGGTCTACAGGGACAAGGAAGCTTACCAGGCCCACCTGCAGGCGCCTCACTTCCTCAAGTACAAGGCAACCGTCGAGACGATGGTCAAGTCGCTCAAATTGGTTGCCGTCGACCCGGTTATACTCCGGTCGAAGGCGAACTAACAACGGCAGCATGGTTCGCGGGACGGGGAAGCGTTGGATTGGCGCGATCCCGACCGCCGCTATTCGATGGTTGAATGCGCTGATCTTAGGTCCAACGCGCGGCAGCTGCGTCAGCAGCCGGATTCCGAAGCCGGTCGAGGGCAACACGAATGTCAATGAAGCAAAGCGGTGTATATCTCGGTCTGTTGGTAGCATTATGGAGCAGTTGCGGCGCAATGGATGCTTTCGCCGCGGACAACACGGCGCGCATGCAGCTCGCTCAAACGCAGCCGCTCCAAGCCAGAGCGTCGCGCGCCACGCGGTCATAGAGTGCGTGGACGAACAGCCCCGACGCGCCGTCGCCATGTGAAATATTCGCCACACTCGCCGGTCGGTTTTATGCCGAAGATATCTATACCCTTCTGTCCCTCCCCAGTGTCGCCGCATCAACCTCACTTGCCCATTCTCACCAGCCTCCGGTAGGTGCGGCTTTGGTCTTGGGGTCCGTTCCGGAAAGGTCGGAAAGGCTGGAAAGCACCCCTTCCCGACCTTACCGACCTTTACGGAATGCCTGCGTCGGATCGACTGAAGTCGAGCGCCGATCCTGCGGCGAACGTTCGGGTCGCATATCTCGGGCAACTGCACGACTACATCGAGGTGACGGGTGCTGGGCCCGGCGCGCAGTGTTCCTCAGTCTCGGCCTAGATCCGAACGCATCATGCCTTAACCTTTGCTTCAACGCCGAGGATTCCGGACGGCTTCACCATCATCACGACAATGAGGAGAATGAAGGCATAGATGTCCTTGTAGGTGCCGGAGACGTATCCGGCGCCGAGGCTTTCGGTGACGCCGACGAGGAGACCGCCGAGCACAGCGCCCGGCAGGCTGCCGAAGCCGCCGACCACGGCTGCGGCGAAGGCCTTGATCAGGATGCCGATGCCCATCTGCACCTGCACGTAATTGATAGGCGCGATCAGCACGCCGGCCGCTGCGCCGAGCGCGCAGGCGACGCCGAAGATGATCGAGATCATAAGCGGCACGTTGACGCCGCTAAGATATGCAATGTCCTTGTTGTGTGCGACCGCGCGGATCGCAAGCCCGATCATAGTCTTCCGCAATACCAGATTAAGGGCGATCATCAGCACGAATGCCGTCACCACGATCCACACATAGGACATCGGCAGCGTGAGGTTGCCAAGTTCCAGCGGCCGCCCGAATGGCACCGGGAATGGCAGCGGCTTCGGGCCCCAAATCAGGAACGCGATGTTCTGCAAGACGATCGACATGCCGAAGCCGACGATCACCATCCCCATCCCGGCGACCGTATAGCCGCCGCCCGCGCTGGTGAGGCGGCGGTAGAACACGCGCTCGATGATGACGCCAACGAAGCCGGTGATGATCACGGCGAGCAGCAGCGTTGGGATGTAAGGCAGACCGGTCTTCTGGAACAGCATCAGACCAATGAAGGCGCCAAGCATGTAGATCTCGCCATGGGCGAAATGGATGATGTCGAGCCCGGAGAAGATCAACGAGATGCCGAGCGCCACCAGCGCATAGACCATGCCGACCGAGAGACCGATGATGACGAGGTCGATGAAGAACTCCACATCAGCCTCCCATTCTCACAGCTGCGCTTCGCGGTTGGCAACTGTGCCGCCCAGATAGGAGAGGCGGACGTTGTCGTCGTAGATCATCTTGTCGGCCGGTCCCTCGATGTGGATGACGCCGTCCTTGATGACGTAGCCATAGGTGGCGAGCAGCAGCGCCATGCGCACGTTCTGTTCGACCATCAGCACCGTCATGCCGTCGCGCGTAATGCGGTGAATGGTACGGAAAATATCCATGACGATCTGCGGCGCCAGTGCGGCGCTCGGCTCATCGAGCATGATCATCTTCGGCGACGACATCAGCCCGCGCCCGATGCACACCATTTGCAATTGCCCGCCCGAGAGCGTTCCGGAAAGCTGGTTGCGCTTCTCCTTGAGGATCGGGAAGTATGAGTACACACGCTCGAGTGCAGCTGCTCTCTTGGCGCGGTCATGCACTACATAGGCGCCGAGTCTCAGGTTCTCCTCGACCGTCATACCGGGGAAAGCTTCCTTCCCTTGCGTGACCTGCACCAGCCCGCGCCGCACGATCGCATCCGGCCGCAAGCCGTCGATCCGCGCGCCATCGAAGGTGATCGACCCGCTCCACGGCTTGAGCAGGCCGGACGTCGCCTTCAGCAGCGTGGATTTTCCGGTGCCGTTGCCGCCAAGCAGAGCGACGATCTGGCCGCGCTCAACCTTCAGGCTCGCGCCATTCAGGATCTGAACGCTTCCGTATCCGCCGACGAGGTCCTTGATCTCAAGCATCACGCGGACCTCAAATAGGCGCGCACCTCGTCGTCCTTCATTTCCTTGCCGAGATAGGCTTCGATGACACGGTGATTGCCTTTGATCTCGTCCGGCGTCCCTTCGGCAATCTTCTCGCCGTGCTCCAGCACGCTGACGATCTCGCAGGTGTCCATCACCAGCTTCAGGATGTGCTCGATGATGATGACGGTGAGCCCGAAGCGTTTGCGCAGCGCTCGCACGGTATCGAGCAGGATGTCGACATTGGTGGGCGACAGGCCCGCACCCGGCTCGTCGAGCATCAGGAGCTTCGGCTTTGCCGCCATGGCGCGCCCGAGTGCCAGGAGGCGCCGCTGCCCGCCCGACAATTCGCCAGCTGGCATCTCGGCGTAATCGGCAAGCCCGATGAAGGCGAGCAGTTCCATCATCTCGGCGCGCACGCGGCGCTCCTCGCGCCACACTGCAGGCGATCCGATCACGGCAGACGGCATCCCATAGCGGATCATCGCGTGGTGCCCGACCAGCATGTTTTCGATGACGCTCATGCCCTGGAAGATGCGCAGCATCTGGAAGGTTCGTGCGATGCCGAGCCGCGCGATCTCGTGCGACTCCTTCCCCGTGATGTCCTGCCCGTCGAACACGATGGTTGCGCCGGGCTCGGGCTTGTAAACGCCGGAAATCAAATTGAACAACGTGCTCTTGCCCGAGCCGTTTGGCCCGATGATGCCGCGCACCTCGCCTTGCTTCACCGCAAGTTCGACCTTGGAGACGGCGGTAAATCCGCCGAACCGCTTGCTCAGGTTTTTCACCTCAAGCAGCATTGGCGTCCGCTTTCTCTGGTGAAATCTTCCGGGCCGCGCGGATCGACTTGAAGCGCCGCCGCACCAGGAAGTCGTCGATGATGCCACCGATGCCGCGCGGCATGAAGATGACCACCAGCACGATCACCATGCCGAACATCAGCATGCGATAGGTGTAGTAGTCGCGCGTGAAATCGTCGATGATCGTGACGACGATCGCGCCGACGACACCGCCCCAGATGTGTCCGATCCCGCCGAACACGACCATGAGCAGTAGCGTCACCATTTCGACGATGGTGTAGTTGTTTGGATGGAGAAAGCCCGGCGCCATGTGCGCCATCAGGCTTCCGGCGCATCCCGCGTATAGCGCGCTGATCACGAAAGCGATGACTTTGTATTTCGGCACGTTGACGCCGCTTGCGGCGGCGGCCAGCGGATCTTCGCGGATCGACTTGAACGCGCGGCCGATGTCGGAGGAGAGAATGCTGAACGAGAAATAGAGCCCAAGCAGCGCTACCGGCATCACGACGTAATAATAGGAGCGATGACCGCCGAGCGAGTGACTGCCAATGTATGGTGGCGGGATATTCTCGAACCCGACCGCCGCACCGAGGAAGTCGGTGCCGGAGATGAAGATGCGGACCGACTCCGCGAGCCCAAGCGTCGCGAGCGCAAGATAGGCCCCTTCAAGCCGCAGCGAGGGAATGCCAACAAGTGCGCCCGCGCACGCCGTGATCAGCATCGCGGTGGGCAACGCGATCCAGAACGGGAATCCGAGCATGGTCGAGACTACGGCCGACGAATATGCGCCGATCGCCATCAGGGCAACGTGCCCGACCGTGACCTGTCCGGCGAAGCCTTTGACGATGTTGAGCCCGACCGCGAGGATGATGTTGATCGCCATCACGTTGACGACGAACTGCGTGTAGGCATTGTTGAGAAAGAACGGCAGCGGCACAAGGGCAACGCACGCAATCAGCCACGGCACTATCGGATGCATCCTGGCGAACCATGAGCCGGTGCCCGGCGCGGCCGCTGGCGGCAGAATTTCCTTCGTGAGCGTGTCCGACACGGCGCTCGGCTCCCCTCGGGCGCGTTCCTGCGGATGAAGCGAGCCCCCGCCGCCCGCCGATATCGGGCGAGCGGCAGAGCCGATACCTTCAGTGTCTTGCGGCTTAGAGGCCGAAGTCGGGCTCGAACGACACCCGTGCGAGAATGCGCGTATCGAAATCCTTGCCGCCCTTGATGTACTCCACCAGGATGCCGGCACGATTGCCGTCGCGGCATTGCGGGGTCGGCTCGGCGCAGAAGTTGATCGGGCCTGACGCAAGACCGGTGTAGTTTTTAATGTTGGCGAGCGCATCGCGGATCGCGGCACGGTCGGCCTTGAGCGAGGCATCGGTCAGCGTCAGCGTCGCGTTCTTGAGCGCGAGCTTTACCAGCTGCGCGGTCTCATAGGCCTGGCTGAAATCATGATCGGGGCAGCGGACCTTGTATTTGTCCTGCACCAACTTGACGAACGCCTGCGCGACCGGACGGTCGTCCTTGCAGTTGAACGCCGCCGCGAAGGTGAGGCCGACCGCCGCGTCGCCTGCGAGCTCAGGCACGGGCGCATTCGAGGCGGCAGAGGCCGCGACGCGGCGGACCTTTGACGGGATGCCGACCTCGATTGATTGCTGCGAGATGCGCGCGATCGCATCGATCTGTCCGCCGATGGCGAGCACGTCGACGCCGAGCGATTTGATCTTGAGCAGGTGCGCGCGGAAATCGAGATCCGTTTCCTGCATCTGCGCTTCATAGGCCGGATCGGCATTGTAGGTCTTCTTCATGAAGTCCTTGTAGTCCTTCGCGAAGCCGATCGCGGCGCCGTCGTTGGTGAACAGATAGGCGACTTTCTTGCCGACGTTCTCGGAGAGATACTTTGCGTGCACCGAGGCGTAGAACCGCTCAGACACCGAGGTGCGGAACACCCACGCGCTGTTTTTCTTGGTGATGTTGGTGTTGGTCGAGTGGGGCACGATCTGCGGCACTTCTTCCTTGGCGGTGATGTCGACCATCGGCAACGAAACTGAGCTGCAGGTCGAGCCCATCACCAGATGGACCTTGTTCTGGTGGATGAAGCGGTTGACGTTCGCGATGCCCTTGTCGGGCTTGCACTCGTCATCGAGCAGGATGACCTCGATCTTCTTGCCGTTGATGCCGCCGGAGGCGTTGACGGCTTCGAGCTCGTCCTTCGCCATCTGGCCATACTTGAGGCCGTTCTCCACGACCATGCGCAGCGTAATGCCGATGCGGATAACACCGTCCTGCGCCTGCGCGGGCTGCGCGAGAGCGCCGAGCGCCAGCGCGGTAGCAGGCGCGAGCGCGAGAAAAGACGTCTTCATTGTCATGTCCGGGTTTCCTCCCTGTTGAATGCGTCGTTAGGCGTGGCGCCTGTCGTACTCACATCCGGTAAGTACGCGGCCCATTCGGGCTCTTCGGATTTGCCGGTCCCACTGCCGACACTATGCCAATCTCCTGGCGGTGGTCATCGTTCGAAATGACGCGCAAGCGGAAGTCGGAAACCGCGGCGGCTCGCTGACGGAAATCCATCAGCGCCCGGCGCCACGAATTCGATCCGACCCCATGAGCGTCATCGAAGGCCCTGGTTGCGCTCCGATCAGAAGAGTCACGCAACCGCTTGGCTATCAAAATGACCGTGCCGGAAAGCAATCATTTGAGTCAAGAAAAATGATCTTAATACTTCATTTCGACGTTGCAAATGATTGCCTTATTGAGGCATGTTCGTTCAGGAAGCTCATTTCTGATGTATTCACATCAAAAATGGACCAGGAGTGACGTCCGGTGCTCGAACGCAGACCAAAAGTCGCTGATGTCGCCGCCCGCGCGGGTGTCAGCACCGCGACGGTCGATCGGGTCATTAACGGCCGTGGCGGCGTGCATCAAAAGACGGCCGCGCGCGTCGAGGAGGCGATCCGCGAAATCATCGGCGGCAGCCACCAGCTCGCGCCGCGCGCCGGCAAGTTCGACATTTTTCTCCCGGCAGATTCCGGTCGCTCGACAGAGGTGCTGGCCGAGGCGTTGAGTTCGGTGTGCGCGACGCACGGCGTGGATGTCGACGTTGTACCAGTCGAGCGCATCAATCCGGCGGCGCTTGCCGAGCGACTGCTTGGCGTCGCGCGGCGCGGCAGCGCGGGCGTCGCATTCCAGGGTGTCGATCACCCGATCGTACGGGACGCGATGCTGGAGCTGACGCGCGCCAGCGTCCCGATTGTCACTCTGTGCTCGGATATCGTGAGCGTCGAACGGCTCGCCTATGTGGGCGTCGACAATCGCGCGGCAGGCCGCACGGCCGGCAGCCTGATAGGTCGCTTCTGCCGCAGCCCCGGAAAGCTCGCCGTGGTGTGGGGTGGCTCGCTCTACCGCAGTCACGAAGAGCGCGAGATCGGCTTCCGCGCAGTGCTGCGTCACGAATATCCAGAACTGCAAATTCTCGAAATGGTCAACGGCAATGATGATGCCGATCTCAACTTTGAGCGCTTCAGTGAAGTGATCACGCGCCATCCTGATCTGCGGGGCGTCTATTGCGTGGGCGGCGGGCAGAAGGGCGTTGCCGCCGCGCTGGAGGCGGCGGGCGTTGCGCAATCCATCGTGATGATCGGTCACAACTTCAACGATGAGACCAAGCCGTTTCTGCTGTCGGGCACAATCGACGCGGTCATTCATCAGGACATGTCACGCATCGCCAATGCCGCGATGGATTGTTTGCTGGCCCGCAAATCCTTGCCAGCGAATGCCGGCATCCCCGTAGAAATCATTACACGCGAGAACCTTATGTATCGCTGACGGCGCAAGCCCGCAGCCGGAGTAAACGGGGAGAAGATGTCAGGGAAGTTTGAAGAGCTTGCGCGCGGTTTGGCCGCAGCCTGGCGCGGTGGTGGGACGAGTCCGTTGCCGCCCGAGGGACAAGGTCCCGCAACGCGCGCCGACGCTTATGAGATTCAAGACCGCATGGCCGAATTGATCGGCGGGCAAGTCGCGGGCTGGAAGGTCGGCGCGACCGTGCGCGCAGTGCAGGTGTTCGAAGGCCATGATGGCCCGCTGCCTGGCCGCATCTTCGCGGATCGCCTGTTCAACAGCCCCGCAAGAATCTCCGCGAGCCTGTTCAAGGGAGTGAAGGTCGAGTGCGAATTCGCGTTTCGCCTCACGCGCGATTTGCCGAAGGGTACCGCGCCGGTGAGCCGCGACAATATTGCAGAGTGGCTAACCTTTCACCCGGCATTTGAGTTGGCTGGCAGCCGCTATGCGCCGGGAACCGGCAATCGCGCCGCGACCACATTCGACGGCATCGCGGACAACGGCTCCGGTGGCGCTGCCGTGCTCGGGCCTGCGGTCGCTAGCTGGCAGAAGCTCTCCTTTGACACGATGGAGATCGATGCACGCATCGACGACAGCCCGCCGATTCAGATCTACACCGGAGCGTATCGGCGCGATCCCGTCGCGATTGTCGCCGAGACCTTCTCCGACCTACGCGCGCGGGGCGTCGATCTTCCAAACGGCACGTGTGTGCTGACTGGCTCGCTGTCGCTGCCGACGCCGGTGCGCAAAGGGCAAACCGTGACGGCGAAGTTCGCCGATCTGCCGGCACTGGCGTTTACGATGGTTTGAGCTGTGGCCGCAATCCCAGACACAACTCCTCTTTCGCTCGCGCATCTGAGCGAGCTCGATGTGCCGCCACTCGAACTCGTCGAACTTGCTGCGCGTGCCGGCTTTGCGTCGATCGGATTGCGCGTGTCGCCGGCTTCACCCGGCGGGGTCAAATACCCCCTGCGCACGGCCGCCGAGCAAGCCGAGATGCGGCAGCGCCTCGCGGCGAATGGCGTGTCGGTGCTCGAAGTTGAAATGGTACCGCTATCCGAGACGACGCGCGTTGCGGACTATCGGCCGATGCTCGAGACCGGCGCTGCTGTCGGCGCATCGCGGCTGACCGTCGGCGGCGACAGTGCGGATTTCTCGGTGGTGGCCGAAAAGCTCGCCGAGATGTGCGAGCTTGCGCACCCCTACGGCATCACGGTCGATCTCGAATTCATGCCGTTCCGCCCGGTTCAGTCGCTGGCTCATGCGGTCGATGTGCTCAAGCGTGCCAAGCAGTCGAACGCGCGCATCCTGATCGATGCGTTGCATGTGTTCCGTTCGAACAGCGCGATCGAGCAGTTCGCCAGCATTGATCCGGCGATGATTGGTCCATTCCAGATCTGCGACGCGCCCGAGACACCGCCTCCAGATCTGGTGGCGGAGGCGCGCACCCGGCGCCTGCTACCCGGCCATGGTGAACTTGCGCTGTCGACGCTCATCGATGCACTGCCAGCCGATACGCGATTTGGCGTCGAGGTGCCACTTGCGGGTCAGCGCCCGGACCTTGCTCCCGGCGCGCGTCTGGCCCTGCTCGTCAGCGCAACAAGAGAATTCCTCAAACGGAGAAGCGTGTGAGCAAGCCAATCCTGATTCTGAACGGCCCCAACCTCAATCTCCTCGGCACGCGAGAGCCGCACATATACGGCTCGACGACGCTTAGCCACGTCGAGGAGATGTGTCGCAGCCGCGCGGAGAAGCTCGGCCTGACGATCTCGTTCCACCAGTCGAACAGCGAAGCCCAGATCATCGACTGGATCCACGGCGGCATCAACGGCGCCGACGGGATCATCATCAATCCGGCGGCGTTCACGCACACGTCGGTTGCGATCCTCGATGCGCTCAACATGGTGAAGCATCCGATCATCGAGCTGCACATCTCGAACCCGCACAAGCGCGAGGCGTTCCGGCATCACTCCTACGTCACGTTCGCCGCGACCGCGCTGATCTGCGGACTCGGCGTGAACGGCTATCCGCTTGCGGTCGACGCCATGGCGGATTTGTTGGAAGCCCGGAAGAGTGCAGGGCAAAAAACATGAGCACGTCCGAGCATATCTTGGTCGAGCGGGATGACGCGATCCTGTGGATCACGATCAATCGTCCAGCCGCACTGAATTCGCTCAATCCGCTCGCCCATCGCGAACTGTCTTCGGCGCTCGACAGCTTCGCCACCGATCCCGCGCTGCGCGTTGCGGTGATCACTGGCGCCGGCGAACGCGCATTCTGTGTCGGCAGCGACTTGAAGGCGCGCGCCACCATCAATGCGGATGACCACCCGCCGACCGGTTTCGGTGGCATTTCGCACCGCTTCGATCTCGCCAAACCCGTGATCGCGGCGGTAAACGGCCTCGCACTCGGCGGCGGCGTGGAGATCGTCGCGGCGTGCGATCTCGCGATCGCGGCGGACCATGCGGAATTCGGCCTGCCTGAGCCGCGCGTCGGATTGGCGGCGCTCGGCGGCGGCGGGTTGCAACGCCTCGCGCGCCATCTGCCGCTGAAGTACGCGATGGACCTTGTGCTGACCGGCCGCCGCTTCGGCGCCGAGGAGGCAAAGCGTATCGGCCTCATCAACGACGTGGTGCCGCGCGCGGAACTGAAAGCGCGCGTCCGCGCGATGGCCGGAATGATCGCCGAGGGCGCGCCGCTGGCGGTCGAGGCCTCGAAGCAGGTGATGCTGCAAAGCCTCGCGATGCCCGATCTGCAAACCGCGTTTCGCGCAAAATATCCGGCCGCTGAGCGTATGCTCGCGAGCGAAGACGCTAAGGAGGGCCAGCGCGCCTTTGTCGAGAAACGCAAGCCGCGCTGGCAGGGGAAATAGGGGGAACGCGAGATGGCCGATTTCTACGTCAAGGTCGGGGACAGCGCGCGCTTCTCCAAGACTGTCGGCGAGTATGACGTCTACAGCTTCGCTGGCATCACCGGCGATTTCTCGCCGAACCACGTCAACAAGTCCTACATGGAGAAATCGAGCTACGGCCGCCTGCAGGCTCATGGCGCACTGATGGTCGGCTACATGTCGACCGCGTCGACCTATGTCATCGCCCATACGCGTGAAAGCGCGGACGAGACGCCGGTTTCGCTCGGCTACGATCGCATCCGCTTCCTCGCACCGGTCTATTTCGGCGATACGGTCACAGTCGAGTACCGGATCAGCGCGATCGACGTCGAGCGCCGCCGCTCGACCGGCGACATCACGATCAAGAATCAGGACGGGACGCTCGTGGCCGTCGGCTCGCATATCCTCAAATGGGTCAAGAACGCGGCGTGAAAGGACATCCCATAATGAAAACCAGTTTGGACGGCCAGGTGGCGATCGTCACCGGCGGCGCACGCGGCATTGGTCTCGGCATCGCGCGGCTGATGGCCGAGCGTGGCGCCAAGATCGTGGTATGGGATCGCGATCTTGAACCGCTGAAAGCAGCGCCTGATTTCAAGCCCGCGATGGCGCAGGCGGTCGATGTGGCAAACTACTCGTCGGTCGAGAGCGCATTCAACGCCGCCGTGGCGCAATTCGGCCAGATCCACATCGTCGTCAACAATGCCGGCATCAACGGACCGATCAAGCCGACCTGGGAATATCCGCTGGAGGATTGGGACCGCGTGGTAGCGATCGACATGACGTCGGTGTTCTACGCCAGCCGTCTCGCTGCCAAGCACATGCGTGAGAAGAAGTACGGCCGCATCGTGAACATCGCGTCCATCGCCGGCAAGGAAGGCGTCGCGAACATCTGCGCCTATTCAGCCGCCAAAGCGGGAGTGATCGCGCTCGCCAAGGCGATGGCGAAAGAGCTGTGCGATGCGGGGGTGACGGTGAACTGCATCGCGCCGGCGATGACCGAGACGCCGCTGCTCGATGGCATGACCGAAGATTTTATCCGCACCATGAAGGCCAAGATTCCGATGGGCCGGTTCGTGCAGATCGATGAAGTGGCCGAGCTTGCCGCCTGGATCGCGAGCCCGGCCTGCAGTTTCACCACGGGGTTCGTGTTCGACATCACCGGTGGGCGCGCGACGTACTGAAGGGCGAGACAATGTCATTCGAGAAACCGATGATCGTCGTAGTTGGCGCCGGAGCGATGGGCGGCCTGTTCGGCGGCCTGCTCGCCGAAGGCGGTCTCGACGTAACTCTGGTTGACCCTTGGCCCGAGCATATTGCGGCGATCAAAGACAAAGGCCTTCGCGTGGTTGGCGTTGGCGGCGACCGTGCGATCAACGTCAGCGCGACTACAAATGCAGGTGACATAAAAAATGCGGACGTGGTTCTCTTCCAGTGCAAGGCGTTCGCCAACGAGGCCGCCGCGCGCAGCGTGATGCATCTGTTCGGCGGCGCGACCGTCGCGATCACGTTTCAGAACGGGCTCGGCAATGAGCAGACGCTCGGCGGCATTTTGGGCGAGAAAAACATCATCGGCGGCCTCACCGCACAGGCGGGCCTGGCCGAAGCGCCGGGTGTCGTGCGCAATTTCGGCGATCTGCCGACTTACATAGGCGAGATGGCGGGCGGCCTTTCCGAGCGCGCCGTCGCGATCGCCAAAGCGTTCACGCAGCATGGCCTGCCGACCAGGGCAAGCGCCGAGATCAAGCGCGAGAAGTGGAAGAAACTGCTCGGCAATGTGGCGCTCGGCGCGATCTCGGCGGTGACGGATTTGCGTTCGTTCGAGATCATGCGCGTGCCGGAGCTTCAGGAGAGCGTGTTTCGCGCCGTCGATGAAGCAGCGGCGGTTGCCAAGGCCGAGGGTGTCGCGCTCGATGTCGCGGAGGCGCGCGAGGTGCTGATGAAGCTGGTCGATACCTCGGGCGGCGGCACCGGAGCGTCGAAGTCATCGATGCGCGAGGACATCATCCGCCGCAGGCGCACCGAGATCGACACCATCCATGGCGCGGTCGCTCGGCTCGCGCGCCGGCACAAGGTCGCGACTCCAACCATCGACGCCATGGTGGCGATGGTGAAGGGCGTGCAATCCACCTACCTGGCTGCGCAGTGAGGCGACCATGGATTTTGCACTGAGCGAGGAGCAGCGGCTTCTGGTCGAGACCGCGCGGCGTTTCGTGCGCACCGAACTGATGCCGTTGGAACGCGAGCTGGAGCAGACGCGACAGCTCGATCCCGCCACGGCGCGCTCAATCTTCGAGAAGTCGAAGGCGCTCGGGCTTTACGCCGTCAACATCCCGGTCGAATACGGCGGAGGAGGCCTCTCGGCGGTCGACACATGTCTGGCCGAGGAGCAGTTTGGGCACACGACCGACATCCTGATCCGCCGCGCATTTGGCAACGTCTATGAGGTGCTGCTGCTCGCGAATGAGTTTCAACGCGAGCGCTGGCTCGAGCCTGCGGTGCGCGGCGAGCGCGTATTTTGCGTGTGCTTCACCGAGCCGGAGGCCGGCTCCGACGCCGCGGGCATCAAGAGCCGCGCGGTGCGCGACCGAGATGGTTGGCTGCTCAGCGGACAGAAGATCTTCATCAGCGATGGAGCGTTCTCGGATTTCTTCGTGGTCTCCGCCGTCACTGATCCGTCGAAGGGCGCCAAGGGAATCTCGCTCTTCATCTTGGACAAGGGTATGCCAGGCTTCACCGTCGGGCGCGATCAGCCAATGATGGGACTCGCCGGAACGAGCCATGTCGAACTCTTCTTCGACAACGTGCGGCTTGGGCCGGAATACTTGCTTGGCCAGGAAGGCCGCGGGCTCAATCACGCCTTCGAGACGCTCGGCCGCATTCGCCTTGCGCAAATCGGCGCGCGCGCGGTCGGCAAGGCGACGCGCATCCTTGACATGATGACCGACCACGCGCGTGAGCGCCGCCAGTTCGGCAAACCGATCGGCGAGCAGCAGCTTATCCAGCAATTGCTGGCCGACAGCGCCATCGAGATCAACGCGGCGCGGCTACTCCTCCTTCAGGCTGCCGCGGAGATCGATCAGGGGCGCGATGCGCGCGAGCGCATCTCGATGGTGAAGGTCTATGCGGCCGAGATGCTCGGGCGCGTCGCCGACCGCGCCGTGCAGGTGTTCGGCGGCATGGGCTACTGCAAGGACCTTCCGATCGAGAAATTCTATCGCGACGCGCGCATCTTCCGCATCTTCGACGGCACGTCGGAAATCCATCGCACGGTCATCGCCAAGTCGATGCTGAAGCACGGCGCCGCGCGCTTCGCCGATGTCATCTGAATGAGGAGCGGCATGACAATCGACAAATTCGTAACGGCCGAAGCCGCGGTAGCGCTGATCGCCGACGGTGACACCGTCGCACTGATCGGCGGCGGCGGCGGGCTTTGCGAGGCGACATGCCTGCACGAGGCGATCGAAAAGCGCTTCCTTGAGACCGGCCATCCGCGCGCACTCACCGTGATCCACTCGCTCGGCATCGGCGATCGCAAGTCGCGCGGCATGAACCGCTTCGCGCACGAGGGGATGGTGAAGCGCGTCATCGGCGGCCACTGGGTGTGGTCGCCGCGCATGCAGCAACTCGCAAAGGACGAGAAGATCGAGGCTTACGTGTTCCCCGGCGGCGTCGCAATGCAGCTCTTCCGCGAGATCGGCGCCGGCCGGCCCGGCCTGTTCACCCATGTCGGTCTCGGCACCTTCGTCGATCCGCGCGTCGAAGGCGGCCGAATGAACAAGGCCGCGAAGGAGGACCTGATCGAAGTCGCGACCATCGATGGCAAGGAGATGCTTCGCTATAAGTCGTTTCCCATCAATGTCGCGGTGATCAAGGGCTCATTCGCCGACCCGCATGGCAACATCAGCCTCGATCAGGAGCCAGCGAACGTAGACATCTACGCGGCTGCGCTCGCCGCACACAATTCCGGTGGCAAGGTGATCGTACAGGTACGCACCGCCGTCGAGGCCGGAGCGCTGCCGGCGCGCTCGGTGCGCGTACCAGGCGCGATCGTCGACGCGGTCGTGGTCGATCCGATGCAGTCGATGGGCTACGACGTCGTTTACGATCCGACCATGTCGGGCGAGATCAAGGGGCCACGAAGTGCGTCGGTGCCGCAGCCGTTCACGGTGCGCCAGTTGATCGCACGCCGTGCGGCCGAGGAGCTTCGTGAAGGCGCGGTGCTGAATTATGGCTTCGGCATTCCGGATGGCGTCGCCAAGCTCATCGCCGAACGCGGGCATCTCGACCGCTATTATCAGACGATCGAGCACGGGACCTATGGCGGCGAGCTGCTCGAAGGCACGCTGTTCGGCTATGCGCGCAACGCGACCGCGATGATCGATGGACCGTCGCAGTTCGATTTCTATTCGGGCGGTGGGCTCGATATCGCGTTCCTCGGCTTCGGCGAGATCGACAAGATCGGAAACGTGAACGTCTCGAAGCTCGGCGGCGTCACAGTCGGGCCCGGCGGCTTCATCGACATCGCGCAGAACGCCAAAAAGGTCGTGTTCTGCGGGACATTCGATGCCAAAGGCACGCAGCTTGAGATCGGCTCTGGCCGGTTACGGATTGCGCGTCACGGCGAGGTCGTCAAGCTCGTCTCGGAGGTCGAGCAGATCACGTATTCGGGTCGCGAGGCGCTCAAGCGCGGCCAGGAGGTGATCTACGTCACCGAGCGGGCTGTCTTCCGCCTGTGCGAGAAAGGCCTCGTGCTGATTGAGGTAGCGCCCGGCATCGACGTGCGCCGCGATGTGCTCGAACGTATGAAATTCGCTCCGCTCATCGAGCGCGATCCCGCGGTCATGGCCGCGTCCCACTTTCACGCCTAATTGGGGAAAGAAATGACGCAGGTGCGTATTGCGGTGATCGGAGCCGGCCTCATCGGCCGCACGCACATCGGCGTGCTTCGCTCGGGCAATCCCGACTACGCGCTGGCAGCGGTCGCCGATCCTTCGCCCGCGGCTGCCGCCGAAGGACAATCGCTCGGCTATCAGGTTTACGCCGGGATCGAGGAGATGCTCGATCGCGTCAAGCCGGACGGTGCCATCGTCGCGGTGCCGAACCAGATGCACGTAAAGGTCGGCCTCACCTGCATCGCGCGCAAAATCCCGATCATTGTCGAGAAGCCGGTGGCGGACTCCGTCGCTGAAGCGCTCGGACTTGTCGAGGCCAGCGAGAAGACCAATGTCCCGATCCTGGTCGGACATCATCGCCGTCATAACCCGATCATGCGCAAGGCCGCCGAGATCATCGCCAGCGGCGGCATTGGGCAGGTCGTCGCCGCCAACGGGCTTTGGCTCAGTCACAAGCCGAAGGATTACTTCGACGTCGCCTGGCGGCGCGAGGCGGGCGGCGGTCCCGTGCTGATCAATGCCATCCACGACATAGACTGCCTGCGCATGTTGTGCGGAGACGTCGAGAGGGTCAGTGCAACTGCATCGAACGAGACACGCAAATTCAAGGTCGAAGACACCGCGGCTGCTGTGCTGCATTTCAAGAGCGGCGCGCTTGGCACATTGCTCGTCTCCGATGCGGTGTCTGGTTGCTGGACGTGGGAGATGGGTTCGCGGGAAAACGCGGATCGGCCGCAGGATACTGAAAACTGCTACGTCATAGCCGGCACCAAGGGTTCGCTCACGGTGCCCAACCTGCAGCATCGCTGGCACGAGCCTGGGCAGGAAAGCTGGTCCGTGCCCCTGACCCAATTGCGCGTTCTCGTTCGTCCAGCCGATGCCTATCACGAGCAGATGCGTAACTTCGCGAATGTCATTCGCGGCACCGAAAAGCCAGTACTCTCGGGGCGCGACGGCACGGTTACGCTGGCAACCACACTCGCCATCACGCGGTCCGCACAGACCGGCGCGCAGGTTCACGTGTCCGACATGATGAACCCCGCGAGGACAACACAATGAGCAGCAACACACGCGCGGCTTGCGTCATCGGCTGGCCGGCGAAGCAATCGCGTTCTCCCAAGCTACACGGCTACTGGATCAAACGATACAAGATCGACGGCGACTATCGGATTGAGGAAATCGCCCCTGAGGCCTTCCCGGCATTCATTAAGGATCTCGCGGGCAATGGCTATGTCGGTGCGAATATCACCATGCCGCACAAGGACGCCGCATTGGCGCTCTCCGAGCCGGACGACCGGGCCCGCACGATTGGAGCGGCGAATACACTTTGGCTCGACAACGGGAGGCTACGCTCCACCAATACGGACGCCGAGGGCTTCATCGGTTCGCTCGACGTCGCAGCGCCCGGCTGGGATGAACGATGCCAGAGCGCGGTCGTGCTCGGCGCCGGTGGCGCCGCGCGCGCTGTCGTGTACGGCCTCATCGAACGCGGTGTGACGACAATCAACGTTGTCAACCGGACATTCGAAAGAGCGGTGTTGTTGCAGGAGCGCTTCGGCCCGAGCCTACAGCCCGCGCACTGGCACGACATTCCTCGACTGCTGCACGGTGCGAAGCTGCTCATCAATGCGACCCCGCTCGGCATGAAGGGGCAGCCGGACCATGCGATCGATCTCAGCCCGATGGCCGGCGACGCTCTCGTTTCCGACATCGTCTATGTCCCGCTCAAAACCGGCTTGCAGGCGGCCGCCGAGCGGCGTGGATTAAGGACCGCCAACGGTCTCGACATGCTGTTGCGTCAGGCTGGTCGTGGGTTTCAATTGTGGTTCGGGATCAAACCTGAGGTCACGCGCGAGCTTTTCGACCTGTTGGCGGCCGATATCGCAAAGTGACGAGAGCATCGCCATGACATTGCTGGTGACCGGCGCGACAGGGCACGTCGGCGGCGAGATCGTGCGGCAGGCTGTAAAGCGGGACATGCCGGTCATCGCGACCTATCGCGGCGAATTTCGCGAGAACGAAACGCCTGGTTCGTCCGTTAAGTGGGTGCGGTGCGATCTCGCCGATGCTGATGCCGTGCACAAGATTGCACGGGAAAATCACATCGACGCCTGTATTCATGCGGCAGCGGTCTCGAATGAAGCCTATGCAAAGCCGAATCCCTCAGGCGCCATCGGGGCAAACATCGGCGCGACGGCGAATCTGCTCGAAGCCGCAAGGCTCGCCTCATGGCGCCGCTTTGTGCTGGTCAGTACGGGATCGGTATTTCAACTCGTGCGCGACGCGACGCAGCCGATCGTGGAGGATCAGGCCCCCGCAGCCGCCAATATCTACAGCACGACCAAGCTTGCTGCCGAGATGCTGAGCCGCATGTATCGGACCGAATATGGGCTATCGGCATCGACGGTGCGCATCTCGTGGGTCTTTGGGCCACCGATCATCAGCGATCAGCCCATGCGCGGGCCGATCCCGTCATATTTGCTGCGAGCCCTGCAAGGCATCGCGATCCGCGAGGACGGGGCCGATTTTGCCGCGAGCTTCACTTACGTCGCCGATGCTGCTGAGGGACTTTTGGCTACGGCTACCGCGCCGGAATTGCGCCATCCGACCTATCATCTCGGGCACGGCGTCAATTTCACCGCGGAGCAGGCTGCCGCTGCTGTGCGCAGCGCAGTGCCGGGCGCGGTGATCGAGCTGACAGGCGGAACCGAGCCGTGGACTTGCTTCACGAGTTTGCGTGGCCCGCTCGCGGGCGACAGACTGCGCGCAGACACCGGCTACAGCCCAACTCACACGCTCGAGACAGGCGTGTGCGCCTACGCGGACTGGATGCGCGCGCATCCAGCGTTGTGGCGAGCCAAGGCCGGGTGATCCGTCAGGTGAGCGGAAGCATCACGTTCTGGGCAAATCCTGGGCGCTTTGTCAGTTGCTCGTACCAGGCCTGCAGGTGCGGCAGCTCCGGACGCTTGATCGGCAGCGCGTACCAGCGATAGGCAACGCAGCCGAGCGGGATGTCCGCGACTGTCAAATGATCGGCGATCATGTAACGCCGGTTCGCAAGGTATTTGTCCAGCAAGCGCAGCCCGGCTTCGGTGTTCTCCTGACCTGCGCGGATGACAGCCATGTCGCGTTTTTCGGGCGGCGTTCGGATGAGCCCAAGAAACAGCGGGCCGAAGCCGAGAAATGCGGTCTGTTGCCAGTCCATCCACATCTCGGCCTTTGCGCGCATCACAGGATCGCTGGGCATCAGCGCTCCTGCCGTATGCTTCGTGGCAAGGTAGCGTACGATCACGTTGGACTCCCAAAGCACAACGCCCTCGTCGTCAATGGCGGGCACCAGCCGGTTCGGATTGACATCCGCATACCATGGCTCGCCGACAATGCCGTGGGCCATCCCGGCATTGATCCGGTCGGCACGCAGGCCAAGCTCGGCAACTGCCCACATGACCTTTTGCACATTGATCGAGTTCGGTCGGCCCCAGACTTTCAACATGGCTTCATTCCTCAAACCCCTGGCCATCACCAGAGATCAAGTCGGCTTTTCATTCAAGGCGCGAGGTCAGTCTAACTGATGGGTATCACAGTCATAGGGTAGTGATTGCTATTCGAATTTTCGCTCTTGGCGCTTAGTCGACATCAAGCCAGTAAAGAAGCAATGTCCGGGTTTGATCCGTTATCGGACCCGCGCTCGATGACCGGTTCAAAGGCCTGCATAGCCCTTGAGCGTTCATTGAATCTGCGTACGGTTTCTAAATTGTAGGACGAGCGCGCCGAGTTAGAGGCAGAGTTATCGTAACAACATTGCGACGGATTGATGCATCAAAGCGCGCTGGCGTCTGTCGTCACGCTTGTGTCACGGCTAGTCGTCCGCGATGCGCGCGTTGCCGACAGGTGTCCGAGCAGAACTTGGAGTCGGATCGCTGCGGCCGATATGCCTTGCCGCATTGCGCGCACCAGCTGACGCGCGACGACACCGGCGCCGACCCATGCGCATGAAACCTCGGGCCGGCCGAGTGGCGAGCGTCGAAGCGGTACCATGCAAAGTCTGCATGCCGCTCATCGTCGTTCCTTCGGTCGAGCCAGTCGGACCACCGATGAGGGCGAAAGCCAGGTGGTCGGGCGAGCCAGCCGAAGCAGCGGGTGCTGCGAGCCGGCAGAGGGTCGGGTTATCAGCACGCACCCTCTCCCCGCCGCCAAAGCGCGTCGCAGACGCGCTATGCCGGCTTGCTGAATTACCCGCCCTTATCATTCACGCACCCTGCTCGCTGAGGGGCTCGCCACCCTCTCCCTTTCAGGGAGAGAGGGGAAAGAGGAGTTCGCGGCGCTTGGCTTCTCTCAATCCACGCTATGCTTGGCTCTCGCACCCACGAAAACGGCGGAGCGCTTCCATGAAATTCATCGACCTGTCCCGCGAGCTTTATCACCGCACGCCGCCGCATCCATCGCATCCGCCGATCATCATCGGCACCTGGTACGACCACGATGAGGTGAAGGTCGCGGGAGAGACGCGTTTCACCTCGAAGGCGCTGCATCTCTCGCTGAGCGATCACGCCGGCACGCATGTCGACGCGCCGTGTCACTTCAATCCCGCTTCCGACGCGGCGTCGATCGAGGAGATGCCACTCGAGGATTTCTACACGCCGGCGATTTGCCTCGACCTGAGCCACGTGCCGCTGAAGCACGAGATCACCGTCGCCGAGATGGAGGCGGCGCTCGCGGCCTCGGGCGAGAGCATCCGCAAACGCGACACGGTGCTGATCAACATGGGCGTGAACAAGCGGCTGTGGGGCACGCCCGGCTACGCGACCGATTTTCCCGGGCTGCATGTCGACAGCGTGCACTGGCTCGCCGACAAGGGCGTGAAGATCTTCGGCGTCGAGGCGGTGAGCCCCGCGCCGCAGGGCGAGCCGAACTTCAAGGCGCATCTCGCCTGCGGCGAGCGCGGCATCACGCACATCGAGTGCCTGTGGAATCTGGAAGCCGTGGTGGGGAAGGGGCGCTTCACCTTCATCGGCTTCCCGCTGCGCATCCGCGGCGGCACGGCGAGCCCGATCCGGGCGGTGGCGATGTTCGACGGGTGACGGCGCTCGTCGTGATCCTGCTACCACCGTCATTATTGTGACGCGTGTCACGGAGGGGACTCCGTCATTGCCGTAGACCATCTCCATCGTCCGGGGACGTGGTGTTCCCGGACCCACAAAGGAGATGACGTCATGGCAAGCGTAAGTCTCAACATCTCTCGGACGGAAACCGGGCAGTATCTGGTCGTCGTCAATGGCGAGGGATTCTTCAACGCGGTGAACAAGGCCGTCGGTGCTCGTGTCCGCGGCGAGGACACGTTTTTCGATGACTTCTCTTCGGCATCGGCAGCGTGCCGAATATCCGCGTGCAGCAAAACGGCAGCTTCGTCCTGTCCAGGACGGTTGCTGGAAGCGCGCTAAACGAAGACTGGGGGCGAGATGAAATCTATGCCCTGGTGGATGTGCCGGGATACGGCTCGCAGCGAACGAACACAGTAACCGGAAACTTCTGATTTGCGTCGTGATCCAAGCGTCCCGCCCCGGGCCTGCAGACGTTGGGCATCTTTCTTGCCCTTCACATAGCCCCCGGGGCGGGACGCTTGCTCGTCCAATGCCTTGATGCCGGGGCTTGCCCCCAGCGTGATGCTCGCCGCGATCTGCCGGCCACCATCGCCGTGGTCGGCAAAGGTCGCTCACCTTCAGCGGCGGGACGGCGAGCCCGGCTCGCGCGGTTGCGATGTTTGCGGCGTGAGGGATCGAACCCGGGGTTCCGGCGTTTCTCCCATTAGCCAGCCAGAGGAGCCAGCCATGAAACTTGCCACTTGCCTCTTTGCAACCGCCCTGATCCTGCCCGGTCTCGCGGTCGCGCAGACCAGGAATCCGGCGCCCGCGCCGGGTCAGTCGGAATATGCGCCGGGCCACCGCGCGAAGGGGCCGGGCGACGCGAAAGACTTCGCACCCGGCCAGCGGATGCAGAAGAAGGACGTGAAGGGTCAGCCGGGCGCATCCGATTACGCGCCGGGGCATCTGCCGAACAAGGATGTGAAGCGATAACGTCGATACGTCTGGAAAGGTCAGGAGCCGCCGTGCCGCCGGCACGGCGGTTTTTTTGTGGGCGCGTTACTTCGGCTGCGGCGGCAACTCGCTGATGAACTTGGCAAGCTCCTGTTCGGTCCAGGCGCGCGCCGTCTTGGTGCGGACATTGCCGTATTCGCCGACGCCGAGCGCGAACTTCGCGACGTTGCCGCCGTCGTCCGCCTCCAGGATCGTGACGAGATCGTAATCGCCGGTCGTCAGATACGTCGCCTTGATCGTGACGCCGCACTTTTTGGCGTAATCGCGCGCGGCTTTCAGCCGCTTCAGCCAGGAAGGCGCGGTGCGCCCCGTGTCCGCTTCGCGACGCGGACTCTGCTATTTCACCACTATACTGACGTCCTGCCGCACATATCTCCCCGATGGCCAGATCACGTCGATGGCGACCCGGTCGGGGCCTTGGTAGCCGCGCTGCGACGTATAGAACGCCTTCACGCCGGCGACGCGTCGGGTGTTGCACTGCTTGCGCAGGTTGGCTGCCGAGAAATTCGTAAAGACGCCGGTCCGGCTGATGGTCACACGGCCGTGGCTCGGCGGCTCAGCGACCTTGATCGTCACAGCCCCGCTCGAGCTGCAATCAGGGTTAACCGATGCCGCCCAATAGAGCTGCATCGGCTTGCCCGCTGCGGCCACCTTGTAGGCATGACCCGCCTCCGCGGTGGCGCCTGACAGCGCAAGCGCCACGAGTGCGACGATGCCGGTGCGCACGAGTGTCCCCCCGAAAAGTCCAGGCTGCCGTTATCCTATGCGAGACCGAAGGCGTGGTCGAGAAGGGAGGGCTTGCCTTAAGCTCCGTCGTGTCCGGCCCCGCCTTCGCGAGGCAGGCTTTTGTGCCGGGCATCCACGTCTTGATGGCGAGGTGATTCTTGTAGGGTGGGGCCAAGGCGCGAAGCGCCGAGCCCACCGCGTCGTGAGCACCTTAAGGACGGTGGGCGCGCGTCGCTTTGCCCACTCTACGATTGCTGACCGCGCTCGGGCAGGACGTGCGCATCACCGTGAAGCCGACGCGAAAGGCGCGGGGCGAGATGGCGGTGGTGACGAGGTGAGAAGCCCGCCTTGACGCCGAATGCGCACCTTCACCAATATCCAACGCACCTAATCAGAATCAACATGAGTGCCGTGCCAAGAAGGCCGAGCACCGCTAGCTGGCCTTCTGCCTTTGCTTCGACCAGTCCAAGGATGCGTATAGATAGCTTGTCGCGCATTGATAGAGAATGCATTGAGAGAGGTCGTTGCGCACTATTTTTCGCGCGCAACGCGCGGTCTTTTGGCCAAGGGAATCAGCCTACCGGTCGAGTTCGAACATTCGAGCCCAGCGATCTACCTCTCGCTCGAACTCGCCGGGTTCAAACCAGCGTTTCACGGTGCTGGGAGCAACTCCAAAAATCTTGCCGAGTAATTTGAAGGTAGGTTTCACTCCTTGCGCTTTGATTTGTCCTGCGGCCATGGCCGCGTTGGACTTGTTTTGATGCACCTCAATGGCCTTTTGGTATTCGACGTTTGCACCACCCAACCGTTCTCGAATCAAAACAATCAAGTCGCGCGTAATATAGAGGTCGTCGTTCCAACTCATCGCGTCTAGCGCGCAGCAGATCAACCAATCGATAAGCTTCTCCGGAATCGCGAGCCCGCGTCTCCCCAAATGAGTTTCGCCAGAACCGGTTAGCTCGCGAGCCTGGATGATCCTCTCCAAGAGCAGCAAAGACAATTCGCTGATTGACGCTTCGTCTGCATCGAAGATGCTAGCCACCAAATTCGGGTCAATTTGGTATTGTCGAAGCTCGTTCTCCATCGCGAAGAGGGGTCGATTCCTCCAAACACGCTGACCTCGATCTGCGCGCGTGGATTTCTTCCTCCGTATTTTGACGTAGTTTGCTATGGATGGGTCGGCCTTGAACGCCTTCGTGGCTTTGTTGAAGCCACCCTTTTTCTTGGAGCCAAACCCCATCGCAGCCTCCTTAGTTGCTTTCAACCAGCTGCCGACAAGTCTACAACAAGGTCAGATTATCGACCTTTGAGTGTTGCCCATGAACGCCCCCCTCTCTCCCCATCCGCTCCCGCCCTACCGCCACACGCCGCTGTTTCCGCTCGGCAAGGACACCACCACCTATCGCAAGCTCTCCGCCGACGGCGTGCGCGTCGAAACCATCCTCGGCAAGGAAGTGCTGGTCGTCTCGCATGAGGCGATGCGGGCGCTCTCGGAGGCCGCGTTCGCCGACATCAATCATCTGCTGCGCCCGGCGCATCTCGCGTCGCTCAAGTCCATCGTCGAGGACCCGGAGGCTTCCGACAACGACAAGTTCGTCGCGTTCGACTTTTTAAAGAACGCCAATATCGCGGCCGGCGGCGTGCTGCCGATGTGCCAGGACACCGGCACCGCGATCATCATGGGCAAGAAGGGCCGGCTCGTCTGGACCGAGGGCGACGACGAGGCCGCGCTCGCAGAGGGCGCGCGCGACGCGTACCTGAAGAAGAACCTGCGCTATTCGCAGCTCGCGCCGGTCAGCATGTTCGAGGAGAAGAACACGCGCTCCAACATGCCGGCGCAGGTCGAGATCTATGCGGAGGGCGAGGACGAATACAAGCTGCTGTTCATCGCGAAGGGCGGCGGCTCGGCCAACAAGGCGTTCCTGTTTCAGGCGACGCCCTCGATCCTGACGCAAGACCGCATGACGGCCTTCCTGAAGGAGAAGGTGCTGACCCTCGGCACCGCGGCATGCCCGCCCTATCACCTGGCGATCGTGATCGGCGGCACCTCGGCCGAGATGACCATGAAGACCGTCAAGCTCGCCTCGACCAAGTATCTCGACAACCTGCCGACTCAAGGGCTCGGAGGACGGCCACGCGTTCCGCGATCTCGCGATGGAGGCCGAAGTGCTGAAGATGACGCAGAGCCTCGGCGTCGGCGCGCAGTTCGGCGGCAAGTATTTCTGCCACGACGTGCGCGTGATCCGCCTTCCCCGGCATGGCGCGAGCTTGCCGATCGGGCTTGGCGTGTCGTGCGCGGCGGACCGGCAGGCTACGGCTAAGATCACGCGCGAGGGCGTGTTCCTCGAGGAGCTGGAGCACAATCCCGCGAAGTATCTGCCCGATGTCGCGACCGACAAGCTCGGCGGCGAGGTGGTGAAGATCGACCTGAACCGGCCGATGAAGGAAATTCTCGCGACGCTGTCGCGGTATCCGGTCAAAACGAGACTCTCGCTCAGCGGCCCGATGATCGTGGCGCGCGATCTGGCGCACGCGAAGCTGCGCGAGCGGCTGGAAAAAGGGCAGGGGCTGCCCGACTACATCAAGAACCACCCGGTCTATTACGCGGGGCCGGCGAAGACGCCAGAGGGCTATGCGTCCGGTGCGTTCGGTCCGACCACCGCGGGGCGGATGGACTCCTTCGTGGACGATTTTCAAGGAGCGGGCGGCTCGATGGTGATGGTAGCGAAGGGCAACCGCGCGAGCCAAGTGCGCGAGGCGTGCAAGAAGCACGGCGGCTTCTATCTCGCCTCGATCGGCGGCGCGGCCGCGAACCTCGCCGAGCACTGCATCAAGAAGGTCGAGACGCTGGAATATCCCGAGCTCGGCATGGAAGCGATCTGGCGCATCGAGGTGGTGGATTTCCCGGCGTTCATCGTAATCGACGACAAGGGGAATGATTTTTTCAAGGAGCTGAATCTGGGGTGAAACGTTTTCGCATCGAGGTGAACACGCTGGACGGCAAGCTCGCCTACGAGCGCGAGACGGCGGCCGATGCGCTGGCGGTCGCGGAAGGCGGGAAGGAGAGCCTTGGCGTGACCATCACGGACACCGAGACGGGCGAGTGTTACAGCCGCGAGGCGTTCGTGAAGCGGCTCGGGTACTGAAGTGTTTTTTCACCACTGGATTGCTTCGCTTCGCTCGCAATGACGGCGAACGCTAGCGCGGGATCTCGTACTCCGTCGGGCCGCCGTTCTCCGGACCGTCGAACATCACCAGCACGCGATAGGGCTTGCCCTTCTCGTCCTGCAGCACCAGCAGCGTTTCGGCCTTGTGTTTTCTGTACGCCTCGGGGATCGCGAGCTCGCCGAGCTTGTTCAGCGCACCGGTCTTCTCGTTCCAGAGAAACACCGCCGGCGTCACCGGCTGATCGTTGACCGGGCCGGTCAGGACCAGGACGCCGTCACGCACCGCCGCAAGATCGCGGATGCCGGTGGTGTCCCCAAGCGGCAGCGCGTGAACCTTGGCGTGCAGCTTTTTCTTGCCGAACACCGCATCGGCGTCGACGGAGAGAATGAAGCCGCGGCCATCGACGGAGGGCCCGCGGAATCCGAGATGCATGCGGCCGCCCTTCACCGCGATGCCCTCGATGTTCACGCCGTTCTGCGACAGCGGCTTGTCGTAGAACGCGCCGAGGCCCTGCGCGTCCCGGATCGCCTCGCGCAGGCGCCCGGAGACTTGCACGCCGGCGGGCTCTTCCGATCGCACGAACGTCGGCTTGCCGTTCTTTCCGACGGGCAAGCGAAACACCGCATAGCTGGTGTCGTTGGGCCTGTTGGCATAGCGGCTGCGCCCGTGCGAGCCGACCGCATAGAAGAAGCCGCGGTCGAAAGCCGCGCCCTCGAGGTCCGGGTCGCCGTCCGCGCTCTCGCGCAGGCGGACCACCGCGCCGGGAATGAGCGTCGTTCCGTCGACGGAGAAGAACTGCGCGTAGTTCTTCTGGTCGTTGACGATCAGGCATGACCGGAACGGTGGCGCTCTGCGGGTGCAGGCGGCGCCGGAAAAATTCGTCCGCGCCTCCTCGCCCTTCTCGAAATCGCCCTGCACCGACCATGTGGCGGCGGGCGCGATTGCCACGTCGCCCGCACGTGCGCCGAGGGCAAAGAGCGTGCAGGCAAGCAGGGCGGGAAGGACTGTGCGGGCAAGCGGCATGCTTCATGATAGCGCAAAGCTTGCCGGGTGGAGGCCGTTCATGATTACCGCTATGCGGATGTACCTGTGCGCCTTTACGCTTGCCCTCATGGTCACTCCCGCCGCCGCCCAGACCGTGCCGCCGCTGCCCGAGCTGAAGTTCGCCGAGATTTCCGCGCGCGAGAACTATCTCGGCGACCGCTGGAGCTACATGGAGGCGGGGAGGGCGGATGCGCCGGCGATCGTGCTGCTGCACGGCGTCGGGGCGAATTCGATGCACTGGCGCTATCAGCTTGCCGGGCTGTCGGATGCGTTCCGCGTCGTGGCCTGGAATGCGCCCGGCTACATCTTGTCCGATGCCTTCAAGACCGAGTGGCCAGGTTGCAAGGACTATGCGGACGCGCTTGCGGATTTCCTGGGTGTGATGAAGCTCGATCGCGTCAACCTCGTGGGAAACTCGTTCGGCAGCCGCGTCGCGCAATGCTTCGCGATCCACTACCCGCAGCGCGTGATCCGCCTCGCGATGACCGGCACCGGCATCGGCCCGAAGGGCATGAGCGAGGAGGACAAGGGCAAGATCGTCGCGACGCGCGAGGCGCAGGTTGCCAGGGGCGGATACGGCTTCGGCGCGCGGGTCGATGCGCTGCTGGCGAAGAACGCCTCGGCGCAAACCAAGGCGCTGGTCGCCGACGTGCTGCGCGCCACCAATCCACGCGGCTTCATGCATGGTGTGAAGCTCGGCATGGCAGACGGCTATGATCCCCAGACCGTGGCGGCGAAGGTCACCGCGCCGGTGCCGATGATTTCGGGCAACGAGGATCGCGTGAATCCGATCGACCGGAACGCCGCGGTGCTCGCCAAGGCGATGCCGAAGGCGAAACACGAGATCCTCGAAGGCGTCGGCCACCTGCCGGAGGTCGAGGCGCCCGAGAAGGTCAACGCGCTGCTGCGTTCGTTCTTCGCGGAGTGAAGCTCACTCCGCCGCGATCCGCCTGTGCTTGCCCTCGAACTGCGGCGCGACCTCGCGCATGAAGCGATCCATCTCCTCCTTCACCTGGGCGTGCGGCTTGAGGCCCACGTTGAAGTAGAGGATCACCTCCTCGAAGCCCGCGGCCTCGACCTTCTTCAAGGTCTCGGTGATGCGCGCCGATGAGCCGAGCAGCACGGAGTTCTCGGTCAGGTCCCCGGGTTTCACGTTCTGCAGCCGTGCCACCATATCGATGAAGTAGCGGTAGCTCGGCGGCGCGGTCTTTGGATCGCCCGGGAAGGCCGGAATCACGCATTCTCTGTAGTAACGGATCTGTCGCGCGCGCTGCGCGTCTTCCTCGGCCTTGGTGTCGGCAAAGTGCGCGAAGTAGCTGCACATCAACCGGCCCGGCTTGGTGCCAAACTTGGCGCAGCTTGCGTGATAGAATTCGGCCACCTGCTTCAGTCCGCCGAAGCTCATCGCGGCCGCGAACGGCGCAACGATCAGCCCGCAGCCGAGCCGCGCCGCAAGCTCGATCGAGGGCTTGGAGAACGACGCGACGTAGGCGGGCAGGGGCTGCTGCACCGGCTTCGGCGTGATGCGCACATCGTCGAATTGGTAGTGCTTGCCGTGATGCGAGATGCGGCCATCCGCGGCCCAAAGCTCGCGCACCAGCTCCATGCCCTCTTCGAAGATGCCCTGATTGTCGGAGAAATCGACCTTGAACGGCAGGTACTCGCGCGCGTCGTAGCCGCGGCCGGCAGCGAAATCGACGCGCCCGTTCGAGAGCAGGTCGAGCGTCGCCCATTGCTCGGCGACGCGGATCGGATGATGCAGCGGCAGCACCGTGACGGCCGGCGCGAGCCGGATGTTTTTGGTGCGCGCCGCGATATAGGCGAGCACCAGATCGGGGCAGGAGAGCACGCCGAGCGAGTTGAAGTGATGCTCGCCGATCCAGGCCGAGTGCATGCCGAGCTTGTCGGCATAGAGCGCCTCGTCGGTAATGTCGGCGACGAACTGGTTGGCGTCGCGCGTGTTGTTTTCGTAGTGGTTATCGCTGAGCGTGAAATAGCCGAAGTCCATGCTCTCCTCCCTTGTTGGCCGTCGTCTCTCCCATGCCGGCATTCCCGCGTTTCGTGGAATGCTCTAAGTGTTGATGGAACAATAGTTGATATTGCAACTGTTGTAAATGCACCCGTTTTTAGGTGTGAATTCGTTGCGGCGCACTCTGGTCGCCGACGTCGGCTAAGCCTTTGACGTCGTTGCAGACGCGAGAAGGGGACATCAGTGGGAAATGCCGGTCTCGATCTCTCGACCTACTTTCCGTACCTGATCAACCGGGTCGGCATGGCGCTGGTCGAGCGCTTCACGGCAGATGCGTTGCAGGCGACGCACCTGACCATCGGAGCCTGGCGCGTGCTCGCCGTCACGGCGAACAATGAGGGAGTCCGTCAGGTCGATCTCGTGCGGCTGACGAGCATCGAAGTGTCGACGGTGTCACGGCTTGTGACGCGGCTGGTGCAGCTTGGACTGATGGCGCGGTCGCGCTCGACAACGAGCAATCGCGAAGTGGTGGTGCGGCTCACGCCAAAGGGAAAAGCTCTGTTTCAGGAGCTGGCGCCGGTCGCCTTCGAGCTGGAGAAGACCGCCACACGCGGGATTGCAAAGAGGGAGTTGGCCATCGCCAGGCGTGTTCTCTCACGGATGCATGAAAATCTTCGGTCGTCGTAGCGCCCGTCATTGCGAGCGAAGCGAAGCAATCCAGTTTGTTGAGACAGCTGGATTGCTTCGTCGCTGACGCTCCTCGCAATGACGAATATTGGGCTACGCAATCGGCTTCGGCCCGTGCCTCACCGGCTCGTTGCCGGTCTTGCCGCGTAGATAGCGCGGCGAGGCATCCGCGACCTCGAACCAGGGCAGCTGTTCTTCGGCATGCACATGATAGGTGGGCGCCACCGCGGCCGGATCGTCGAGCGTGCCGATGTAGACGTCGACCTGGTTGTTCTTCTCGGTGACATACGTCATCGGCGAGCCGCAGCGGCCGCAATGCGTGCGCGTCACATGCTCGGAAGACTTGTAGGCGACCGGCGCGCCTTGCGTGAAACGGAAGCTCGCGCGGTCCACGCACACGAAGGTCGCGACCGGCGAGGAGGTATGCCGCCGGCAGCTCTCGCAGTGGCAATGCAGGATCTTCAGCGGGGCGCCGCGATACTCATAGCGAATGTCGCCGCACAGGCAGCGCCCGGTGACGGGCTGGTCTTCAACGGCCATGCCGCAGGATACGGCATGACCGGCGGCAACGGGAAGAGGCGCTTGTGATGAGTTCGAGATGCCCGCGTCAGACGAACTGATGCCAGAGGATGTCGCTGGTGCCGTCTGCGGTGAAATCGCCGATGCCGCCGACATTCCAGCCCGAGCCCGGATGCGCGCCGAGACTGATGCTGCCGGCCCAATGACCGTTGTCGATCAGCCACTCCTCAGTATTGCCGGTCGCCGGATTGAACCAGAGCACGTCGCTTGTTCCGTCGCGGTTGAAGTCACCGATGCCGGCGACGTCCCAGCCGGTCGGATGATTGCCCGGGCTGACACTCGCGGACCACATCCCGTTCTGCAGCAGCCAGATGTCCGTCGCGCCGGTGCCCGGGTTGTGCCAGAACACATCGCCGCTGCCGTCGTTGTTGAAATCGCCGAGGCCTGCGATCCGGTAGCCCGCACCGGGATAGGTCCCGATATCGTTGCTGCCCGCCCACTGTCCGTTGACGATATTCCACTCGTCGACATGCCGTGTCGTCGGGTTGAACCAGAGCACGTCGCTGGTGCCGTCGTTATTGAAATCGCCGATGCCGGCGACTTGATAGCCCGCGGGATGACGACCCGGGCTCACGCTTGCGGCCCATTGACCGTTGGCGAGCTGCCAGATGTCGGTTTCGCCGGTGGTCGGGTTGAACCAGAAGACGTCGTTGGTGCCGTCGCCATTGAAGTCGCCGGCGCCCGCGATCTGCCAGCCTGAACCGGGATGCGTGCCGAGATCGACGCTGCCCGCCCATGCGCCGTAGTTGATCTTCCACAGGTCCACGGCGCCGGTATTGACGTTCTGCCAGAGGATGTCGCTGGTGCCGTCGTGGGTGAAATCCGCAACGGCCGCGACGCGGGAGCCCGCTGGATGCGAACCGGGCCCGGCGCTCGCCAGCCAATGTCCGTTCTCCAGAATCCACTCGTCGACGTTGCCGCCATTCGCCGGAAAGGTCGGCGTCGTGTAACCGGTGATCAGCAGGCTCGGAGGCGACGTTGAAAGGTCCTGCGGTCCCGTCGACAGGGTGAAACTGGCGGTGTTGAAGAATCCGGTAAAATCCAAGTCGATGTGTCCGCTCGCCTGCTGCAGCGTCAGCGTGCCGCCCTGCGAGTCTCCCGCGTAGGAATAGCTTGTGATCGAGGCGAGGCTGATGTCGCCCAGGACCACCTTGTTGCCGGCGGTAGGCACGATCGCGCCCGTGAAGTGGGTCGGATCGTTGAGTCTCAATGTGCCGCTAAAGTCGTCGAAGACGACATTCTGCGAGACGGGTCCGTTCAGTTCGAGCGTGGGACCGAGTTTCGGTTGCTTAGGACCAGTGCTGACCCCGGGACCGATCTCCAACACGCCCGCGCCGGTTACCGCGCCATTGATCGTCAGTTTCGGGTTAAAAATGGCAGGAAGAGTTCTGTTTTACCTCAGCAAGGATCACGCCCGCGTTTGCGACCGAACCGGTGATTGTTCCGGCTCCGTGCGCGTGACCGCTGGCGCCGAGCACGAGCTGGGACGCAGCCAACGTTGAACCGATCAGGTCGACCTCGCCGTTCAGCGTGAGCTGTGGCGTGTTCAAGACGGAATTCGGATTGGCCTGACCGATTGTGATCAGTCCGTCGTTGGTGAGCGCGATCCAGTTGTAGGTCCTTCCGGACAGTGCAAGGCTGCCCGATGACGTGATCGAGCTGAGCGTCTGTTCGATCGGAACGTATGTGGCCGTCGCGGAGTCGAAGGTCGCGATGTTTCCGTTGTTGAGGAGCCAGAGGCTTGTGGCATCGGCCGTGATGACCTGGCCAAAATTCAGGCGCAGCGTGCCGGAGCCGGTCGCTTGGTAGGTGCCACCGGTCAGCGTTGGTCCGCCACCCTCGCCGACATTAAGCGTCACATTGCCGGAGGTAGCGGTGAGCGTTCCGGTGTTGCTCCAATGTTGCGTGGTGATGGTATCTTGTGCGCCGGATATATCCCCTGAATTGACGATCGTGTCCGCAGTGATGAAGTAGTTGCCCCCGTCATTTATTCTTCCGCCGTTCGTCAGGACTCCGACGGTGAGATTGTGGTTTATGGAAATGTCGGCGTCGCCAACGATGTTGAGAGCCCCGACCACATTCAGGTTAGAAAAAATGTTGAGTGAGTTATCGTGAAGATCGACTGAATGGAGCGTGTAATCTTGATCCGAAAGGGTGATGGTCGACTTGTAGAGGCTTCCACTAGCCGGGACCGTCACCGTGGGAATCAGGACGTCGGCATCGGGTCCGTTCGGGACGATGCTAGGGACCCAGATGGTGGGATCGTTCCAGAAGACGAACTTCGTCGAGGTTTTCGGTACGAATGTGTAGGTCGTCATGAATGCCTGTTCGCCGAATGCGGTCGAATGCGATCGGAAGCGGGCGTGAGCACAATCCGACGCTTCGCGGCCCCTTGATTACCGGATGTCACATCCGGTCGAAAGCAAATTGCCGCAAAACCAGACCAGTTCCGCGCCGCCCGAGAAACGGCCGCGTCAGACGAACTGGTGCCAGAGGACGTCGCTGGTGCCGCCGCCGTTGAAGTCGCCGACCCCTGCGATGCGTGCGCCAGCGTCCGGATGTGTGCCAACGGTGACGCTCCCAGCCCAGTGGCCGTCGTCTATCAGCCACTCCTCGACGAGGCGCGTTGCCGGGTTGTACCAGAGCACGTCGCTGGTGCCGTCGCCGTTGAAATCGCCGATCCCGGCGACCTGCGGGGCGCTCGGATGATTGCCGGGGCTGACACTCGCGGACCAGTGCCCGTTCTGCAGCAGCCAGATGTCGGTCACGCCGGTGTTGGGGTTGTACCAGAGCACATCGCCGGTGCCGTCGCCGTTGAAATCGCCGACGCCCGCGATCTGGAAGCCGGCGTTGGGATAACTCCCGACGCTGTTGCTGCCGGCCCAATGTCCGTTGACGATATTCCACTCGTCGACATCGCGGGTCGTGGGGTTGAACCAGAGCACGTCGCTGGTGCCGTCGCGGTTGAAGTCGGCGATGCCGGCGACCTGATAGCCGAGCGGATGACTCCCCGGGCTGACGCTCGCGGCCCACTGGCCGTTCGCGAGTTGCCAGATGTCGGTCTCGCCGGTCGTCGGATTGAACCAGAAGACGTCGTTGGTTCCGTCGCCGTTGAAGTCGCCGACGCCTCCGATCTGCCAGCCGGAGCCCGGATGCGCGCCAAACTCGACGCTGCCGGCCCAGCCGCCATGCTTGATCTTCCACAGATCGACGGCACCCGTGTTGACGTTCTGCCAGAGGATGTCGCTGAAGCCGTCGCCGGTGAAATCGGCGACCGCCGCGACTCGGAAGCCAGCCGGATGGGAGCCCGGTCCGGCGCTCGCCGCCCAATGGCCGTCCCCGTCTTTTAGGATCCACTCGCCGACGTTACCCGGATTTGCCGGAAGCGGAGGCGCCGTGAAACCAGAGATCAGGAGACTTGGCGGCGACGTCGAAAGATCCTGTGGGCCGGCCGACAGCGTGAAGCTCCCTGTCTCGAAGACGCCGGTAAAATGCAGATCGATGTGGTCGCTCGACTGCTGCAGGGTCAACGTGCCGCCGTGCGCGTCTCCCGTGTATGAATAGCTCGTGATCGAGCTCAGGCCGATGCCATCGAGGATGACGTGGTCGCCAGCAAGAGGCGTGGCCGGGTCGCCAGCGACCGGCTTGATCGAGCCAGTGTAGTGGAGCGGGTCCCCGAGTGTCAGGGTGCCGAAGCGATCATCAAAGATGACGTCCTGCGAGGTCGGCCCATTCAGCTCCAGCTTGGCTCTTAAAGTGGACGTGAAGCGACCGGATCCGATGGTGAGAGCAGGGCCGATCTCGATGTGTCCGGCGCCCGTGACCGGGCCATTGATGGTGAGGCCGCTGAAACCTCCGACGAGTGCTGCCGGTTTGACCTGAGAGGCGATCACACCCGAGTTGGCGATCGAGCCGTTGATGGTTCCGACGCCTCCGACCTCGCCGCCCGAGGCGACAATCAAGTTGGCCGTGGAGAGGATTCCGTTGACGAGTTGCAGGTCGCCGGTCACCGTCATCTGCGGCACGTTGAGAGTGGCGCTCTGTACGAGGTCGGTGTCCCCGATTGTGATCAGCCCGTTGTCGGTCAGGGCAATGGTCCAGTCGTAGACCTTCTTGCTCAGCGTCAACGATCCCGATGCCTCGATGGTGCCCAGCGTAAACTCGATCGGGACGTAGCTGCTGCTGACGGGATCAAACGAGAAAATCTCGCCTTTGATCATTTGTATCTGGGTGGCATTGCTCGTGACGAGGCCGCCGAGATTCAAACGGAGCGTGCCGACATCAGGCAAATTCCCGCCGTTTACCGCGACGTATGTGCCGCCTTGCAGCGTGCCGCCAAATCCGGAACGGTCACATTGACCGTCAGTCCTCCCAGCGAGCCCGTGAGACTGCCGGCGTTGTTCAATTGTTGTGCGGTGACGGTCAGTCCGCTGCCGAAAATATCCCCGGTGTTGGTGAGTGTGCCGGCGACCGTGATCTGCGAGTTGCCATTACCGGTCACGAAGCGTGTATTCGACAATGCCGCGGCCGTCAGAATTGCGCCGCTGCTTAGCGTCAGGTTGCTGCCGGCTAGGAGGTCGACATTCCCGCCTACCGCGAGGGTGCTGCCGTCGAGGTGCAGGGTGTTGTTGGTCAGAGAGAGCGAATGGATTGCAAAGCTCTCGAAACTGGATCCAATGCTCGAGAAAAAGATGCTGCCGTCCGACTTCGTTACCGTGGGAATGACGACATCCGCATCCGGGGCGTTGGGCACGACCGCGGGAATCCAGATCGTGGGATCGTGCCAGGCGTAATTGTTTTGCGAGGAGGATGGGGGGCGAAAGGTGTATGTGGTCATGTGTGTTGCCAATTAAAAGTGCGTGGCCGCTACGTGCTCAATCTCTAAGGCTCGTCGCGAACCGGCGATGGATCGCGCGGGTGAGTGAGCCACCTCGTTGCGGCTGCTGAATCTTTCTACCAAGTTGTGCCCGCGCGCAAAAGCAGATTTGCCGCGGAAACGAAAGTTCCCGCGGCAAACCCAATCGACGTTACGGAATGTGTGCGCCGCGCTATTTCCCAAACGCCGGATCGTCCTTGGCGTCCGCGCGCGGCGACCACTTGAGCGAATAATACTTGCCGTCCGCCTTGCGATCGCGCGCCCACGGATCGAACGCGTTGACCACGGTCTCAAGCTCCTTCTCGAGCTCGGGCATCGTACGCAACAGGACCCGCTTCATCGGCAGCATCACCATCTCATGCCCGTTGTCCGGGTCGGCTTCCTTCTTCACATTGGGCCCGTTGTTGATGACCCAGTCGTGGCCGAAGTGGGTGTAATATTCGGGCCGGAAGCTCGAGGTGAAGAAGCGGTCGCTGTAGAGCCGGCGCGACGCGTTGATGATGAAGATGTGGAACTGCGTCTCCGAGATCGCGTAGCCGTGCGGCCGCGTCGTCTCCGCAAGGAAGCCGACGACGATGTCGACATCCTCGATGTTGTCCACCTCGTCGCCGGTCTTCTTGCCGAGGCAGTCGTTGATCGGGCTGCCATCGTCGTTGCGCTGCGCCGTGGTGATGACCTTCGAGGCATCGCATATGTGCTTGCCGTAGACGTCGCGCAGCGCCTTCACGAGGCCCTGCTGGTACTCGATCGTCTTCTGGTCGTCCGGCTTGTTCGGATCGAGCCGCTTGTCGATGAAGTCGTCGAAGCCCGTCAGCGATTTCAGTCCGATCTGGCGGCGGAACTCGTTGAAGCGCGGCACGCCGCGTTCGCGGTCGCGGATGATGTCGAGCGCCGGCACGTCGAGCGTGGTGTCGAAGCGCGGACGGATATTCAGGTTCTGCAGGAATTGCGGATGATTCTTCAGCAGCAAAAGGCCGAGCCGCTGGCGCCCCATCGACACCGCCCAGTTCGACAGCCCACCCTCGCGCATTTGCGGTGTCGCCTTGCGGCGGAACGTCTCCACCACCGGCACATGTTTCGCGATCGCATTCGGATTGGAAACCTCGCGGAACTCGATCATGTCCGGTACCAGCGGATGCAGCCGGTAGACCGCCATGAACTCTTCCGGGAAGTTGAACGGCGAGCCGAAGTGGTTGACCCCGCTGTTCGCGCCGGCCGGGTAGGGTGCATTCGCTCCCGTCCCGACGATGCCGGGTCCCGCCGCGAGCGCGGAGAAGAACTGGTTCTGCCACTTCTCTTTTTTTGATCGACCGAGCGCCTCAACGATCTTCACGGTCTTTTCCGCGGCGAGCTTCGTCGCCTTGTCGCCGTCGATGCTGTTGAACAGGCCGGACCAGTTGGCGTTCATGCCGGCGTAGAGCGGCTCGTCGTAAAGCAGCTGTGTGGTCCATTCGATGGTGTGGATCTTGGCGATCTCGGCCGCGACCACGAGGCGCGCGATCTCGAACAGGTCGTCAGGCTCGATATCCTTGTACTTGATGATGGCGGTCGGCCTGTCGGGGTGGCGCAGGCCGGAATCCTCCTCGGGCGTTTCCTTTGCCTCCTTGCGGAATTCTTCGACGAAGACGTTGTGCTCGCGCACGAACACGTTGTGCAGGAACGAGAGCCCGATCGACCAGTTGTCGGGCATCGCGACCGCTTCCTGTCCCTCCCATTCGGGCTGGATCGGGTCGGACGTCTCGAAGGTCGGCAGATAGCCGAACGCATCGCCCGCGGTGCCGGTGTGCGCCTGAACCATCTGGAGCTTTGCGCGATCGCTCGGATCGCGCCGCATCCGGCGCTCCGATCTGTCGTCGTAGCCGTAGATCTGCGACGCGTCCCACCAGGCGGTGTTGTAGTTGCGGGTCGTCTTGGGTGATCGCTTCCAGTACGTGTTGGTCTTGCCGCTCGCGTCCTTGAAGGTGAACGTCTGCAGCGGCAGGTCGTCCGCGACCAACCCGGCTTCCATCTTGTCTTCGGGGCGGCAGCCGAGCTCGGCGGCGCGCTGCGGCGGGATCGGCTGCTCGACGTTGTTCACGCGCTCGGTGGTGCAGCCCATGCTGGGAGAGATCGTGCGCGCCTTGTCGTTGCGCGCTTCTTCCATGTGGGTGAACCAGTCGTGCGTCATGAACTGGATCCAGAACGCCGCAATCACGTTGAAGAACGGAGCCTTCTGGTAGTCGCAGGTGCTGTTGGGACCGGTGCCTTGGCCCTTGTTGCAGGCCGCGGCGTCCTTCTGGTCGCGCGTGAACAGCTTGCGGCTGATCACCTGCGGGTCCGGCTTGAGCAGCGAGATGCGCCCGCCGTGGCGGTTGCGCGCGAGCTCGTTGAGGCCAAGGTCCGGATAGGTCGATTCGAATTGCACGTTGCGGGCAAACAGCATGCCCGTCGAGCCCATCGCCGGATTGTTGATGTCGTTGCAGATGCCGTTCACGGTGCGGAAGCGGGTGGCAGGGCCTTTGCAGACCTGCTCGCCGTTCCTCATCTCCACGTTCGCGATGTTTGGATGATTGGGCGCAAGCCGCATTTCCTTCCAGATTCGCACCACCGGACCGTCCACGGCCTTGCCTTTGTCGCGGCCGCCCTTGACGTAGGTCTCGTAGGTCAGGTTGTCGAACAGGTTGAACTTGATCAGCTCCATGCGCTGGTATTCGAGGTCGAGCAGCGCACCGTCGAGACCGCGCGTGTTGCGGTCGAGCAGATGACGCCCGAGCAAGGTGATGCCCCGGTCGGGCTTGTCGGTTTTCGACGTCGCGTCGCCGTTGCCCCAGTAGTTCGACCAGTCGACCCACGGCACGCCGCGCTGCTTGACGGCGCGTTCACCGCCACGGCACCGGGCGGTCGGCTCCTTTACCTTGCCGAGAAACCGGTCGGCGCGCGCCGCGGGGAGATCGCGCAGCCCGTCTCCGGCCATCTCGAGGCACGCCTTGCCGATCTCGAGGATTCCGTCCTGCGCATGCGCGGGCGGGGTGGCGGGCGTGAGCGGGCCAAGCAGCGTTGCAACGCCGAGCGAACAAAGGCGCAGAGCCGATCGCATGAAACCCTCCCGAGGATATCGCCCGCGGATCGCGGGATCATAAATCCGTTGATGGCAACAAAACAATCAAACCGGGAATGAGCATTCCCTTCAAATTTGACGCAGGCAAGGTGGCCGGGCGCGCGTCATCCCGAAAAGTGGGTACCGGTTTTCGGATCCAGATGATGCGCAAGGAGCCTCCCATTGGGACCGCGCAGGTGGCGTGCTAGAGGATGCGCGCCGGTTCCAGGAAAGCGGAGCAACATGCGTCTGACCACGTCTTGCAGGTCCGCCGCGATTGCGGTGGCAATTTGTCTTGCGGCCGGCGCCGCCCGCGCCGACGACGATCAGGACTGCGACAACATCATGGACGAGCTGAAGAAGCTCTCCGAACGGTTGATGAATACCACGGACCCGAAAGGCATCGGGCCGGTGTGTGCCGCGACCGGACAGCTGCTCGGAATCATCAAGGCAAGCCGCGAGGTTGCGGCCGAATGCTATGATGAAGGGCGCAAGCGCGACCGGATCCTGCTTACGTTCGACAAGGCGTCCAAGGACATGGAATCCAAGATCGACTCGGTGTGCAAATGACGCGTGTCGCGCTCGCCTGCCTGATCGCCCTCTGCTGGACCGCAGGCGCATCGGCCGCCTGCCGGGATGACCTGATCAAGGCCGACCAGGACTTCAGCAAGTCGCGCTCCGCGCTGAACGCGGCTGCGAATGCTGCACCTACGGCCAAATGCGCCGCCTATCGCCGGCACGTCGCCTCGTTCGGCCAGGTGAGCAAGGTATTTGCCCGCTGCGACACCAGCGCAAACAAAGCCAAGAACGCCGCGCAGACCAAGGCGGCGCTCGGCGACTTCACGCAGCAGATGAACGACGCGTGCAAGAAATAGCGTTGTGCGCGCCGTCGCCTGGCGGATTCCGATCTATCGAAACTTGACCTTCACGGCGTCCGTGTGCCCGCAGGCCGGGCATACGAAAATCCGCAGATCGTGGTCCGGCTCCGCCGCGGGTTCCACGCGCGCGAGCGTCGAGAGTGTGCCGCAGCGCGAGCAGAGCGGCCGGTGCAATTGCGATTGCTGGCGAGACTCGTCCATGCGCAGTCCTTCCCGGGATCGCAGGGTCGGAGCGCAAATCCGCTCGCCGGACGGCCGATGCGGGATGCCTCGCTTGTGAGGATCATGCCTTGCAGCGAATGAACGCACAATGAATTGCGATTGGGCAGGGACGCCGCCGGAGGGCCGCTCTATTGAGCGCTCAAATACAAGAGAGTGCCGATTGCGAGCGCCGCAGAAATCGCCGCTGCGGCCGCGGCGAGGTACAGCTTCCAGTCGCCCATGTCCCAGTCCCGGAGCGCCAGATTGCTCGCGCTCAGGTGGAAGTGCGACGTAAGTCGTTTTTCACGCTTCGGAAAACTCAGCGCGGCAGGAAGACGGCCTGCCTATCCAACCTTGCCGCGCTTGACGCGGCGGCGCGCTGTTTCCTTCTTCTCGGCGGGTTTTTCACCGGCCGCTTCGCTCGCCTCTTTGGCGAGACGCAGCGCGCGTAGCCGCTCGGTGTTCTTCTCCACCGCGGCCTTCTGCGCGAGATGATCGTCCCAGGCGGCTTTGGCGTCGGCTGCCTGTCGCTCTTTCTTTTCGGCTTTCGGGTCGGACATTCCCAATCGTAGCAGTTCCACGAGCGTGGCGGAATTGGCCGCCGCCGACCCCTGCGCTTCACGACCTCAAAGGACGAGGCCGCCACGAGGTCGGGCCCGGCGCGGGCGTACATGAAATGAAGGGCACTCCCGCGCCGGGGTCTTTGCCCTAACGGACGCTTCCCTATGGTCAGATAGCTGGGTTCCCGCAATTAGGGAATCTACGCAAAGGTCCGCCGGCCAAGGCGGGCCTTAAAGCCCGGACAGCACGATCGCCGCGACTGCGACCAGCGCGATCACCGATAGTCCGCCAACAGCCGAGTACATCAGCCGGTCAGACATGACAGCAGCCCCAGGCTTGCGTTGCCCCATATGTCTTTGACGCTCGGGGCGATTGTCCGGTTCTTGGCTGTGAATAACGCGGTAAATCCCTCAAAACCGACCACCTGAAAAAATCAAAGGGACCAGTGGCGGCGAAAGGGATCCTCCACCTCGTTGTCCGCCCGAGACAACCGCAGGCTCTGTAAAGACGAGGCCGCCAACTAGGGTGCCTCTGATTTCGGTTCTTCGAGGTACACCATCTGCAGTTCGTACCGTTCAGCAAGGTCGAGCCAGCGTTGTCGCACGACAGCCTCTTTCGCCCATTCGGCGCGCATCCGGCACTCGCTGGCCTGAGCCAGCAGGTACGCCGTGTTGATCTCCTCCACGCCGCGTCTCCCCTCACGGTGGCAAACCTATGATACGGCGTGGGCCGCTCAGTCCCAAGCAAAAGGGACCACTTCTGCTCTCTAAAGGGACCATTCGATCGGAAGGGGCCGGTAACCGCACTTGAGCCGGAGCGGGAGGGCGATCCGAGCGCGCCTGATATCCGCGTGCGCCTTGCCGGCAACCGGCTTCAAATCACGGCTGATGTTGATGGATGCCGGACGCGCGAAGCTTCAAGATGTCCTCGGCAAATACAAAGAGATTTTGAAAATGCTGCAAGGGCGAGGCCACCAACGAGGGCGGCTCAGGGAAGCAGCCAGCTGCGCGACGCGACGACTGCGCCCAGCATGCCCGCGGTAAGGCCTATCGAGATCACGAGCGAGAGAAAGACGATCCTGGTGATCTGCCAACGCGACATGTCGCGCCCCCGCGCTCGGTCACTGCGTCGGGGAAATCTGACAGGTCCGTTTCACAGGGTCGAATAGGAACTAGTATCGTTTTCTGTACGAACGGACTGGCGCGGCAAATGAGGGCGATTGCGCCGGCTTCATCCATCAGCCCGGGGCGCGCGGATCGCTCGCCGCGTCCGCGCGACCACTAGATTTGCAGGTGCCTGCAAATGACGAGGCTGCCAACTGCGCGGCCTACAGTCCCCAGGCGATCACCGCCGCTAGGGCTATCGCCAAGGCTACCGAGACCGCTCCCATGGCGTAGAGAAGCCGGTCCGACATAGTCCAAACGCTATGTCTTGGCGGAACCGCGCCTCAATTAGGGAAGAGGGCGGGCTGGATATCCGTTCGCATGTTAAGGGCAGCCTTCACGGCTTCAGCGCGATCCAACTGCGATCAGCCATGCTTCCAACGACAGCCGCGCCGACGAAAAGGCCGACAATGGCCGTCGAGATCGCCAGCGCAAGGAGAAGCATCCTCGCGAATTCCCATTTCGACATTGCGCCCCGCTAACATGTTACCGCGGAGCAGCATATTCAGATCGTGAAAAAGGACCACTCACGTTTCCGTAAGGGACCAATGGGGTGAAAGGAGCCAGTACTTCGGTGCTGGCGGCAGTAGGGCGGCCTCATCGCAGCGCAAACAGCGAGTACAGGAAGACGGCGAGCGGCACGACGATGCCAACTGTGATTGCGAAGATTAGGAAGACCCGCTCGCGCATTGCGGATCATGATACCACAGACCGTCACGCAACTGTCACAAACTGTAGTTCGCTGCAAATAGGCCACTGCTAATTCCAACCAGGCCACCTAGGGGTCAAAACAGGCCAGTACCCCGTCCCCGCCCAAGAACATATTGCGAACAGAGAACAAATAGTGTACACATCTGGAGTCGGCCTTTGCCGGCCTCGGGGGCAGTTTGGCGCTCTCCCGAATCTTGGAGCATATGGAGCTGGTCATGACTGCTGCGCTGCGCGTCGTTGAAAGTTCGTCCATGGATAAATCCAAAGCCCTTGATGCCGCGCTGACCCAGATCGAGCGCGCCTTCGGCAAGGGCTCGATCATGAAGCTCGGCAAGAACGACAAGTCGATGGACATCGACACGGTCTCCACCGGCTCGCTCGGGCTCGACATCGCGCTCGGCGTCGGCGGCCTGCCGCGCGGGCGGGTCGTTGAAATCTACGGGCCGGAATCCTCCGGCAAAACCACGCTTGCGCTGCATTGCCTCGCCGAGGCGCAGAAGGCCGGCGGCATCTGCGCTTTCATCGATGCCGAGCACGCGCTCGACCCGATCTATGCGCGCAAGCTCGGCGTCAAGGTCGACGACCTGCTGATCTCGCAGCCCGATCATGGAGAGCAGGCGCTGGAGATCGCCGACACGCTGGTGCGCTCCGGCGCGATCGACGTGCTGGTGGTCGATTCGGTCGCCGCGCTCGTGCCGCGTTCGGAGCTCGAGGGCGAGATGGGCGACGTGCAGCCCGGCTCGCAGGCGCGGCTGATGTCGCAGGCCTTGCGCAAGCTGACCGCCTCGATCTCGCGCTCCAACACCATGGTGATCTTCATCAACCAGATTCGCATGAAGATCGGCGTGATGTACGGCTCGCCCGAAACCACCACCGGCGGACATGCGCTGAAGTTCTATGCCTCGGTGCGTCTCGACATCCGCCGCATCGGCGCGATCAAGGAGCGCGATGAGGTCATCGGCAACCAGACCCGCGTGAAGGTGGTGAAGAACAAGCTCGCGCCTCCGTTCAAGATGGTCGAGTTCGACATCATGTACGGCGAGGGCGTCTCCAAGATGGGCGAGATCATCGATCTCGGCGTCAAGGCGGGCGTGGTGGAGAAGTCCGGCGCCTGGTTCTCCTATGACAGCCAGCGCATCGGGCAGGGGCGCGAGAACGCCAAGACCTTCCTGAAGAACAATCCCGACATCGCCGCCAAGATCGAAACGCAGATTCGCGCGAACTCCGGCCTGATCGCCGAGAAGATCATGGCCGGCGAGGAAGAAGAGGACGACGAGGGGTGAGGGCGACGGAGGCTGAGCTCGCAGCAGCGGCTTGTGCGTCCCGGACCTCGTTGCCGTCACAGCGCGTCAGGCTCGCGCCTCGCGCCGCATCCACGCGGGCCGCGAATTGCGTGCCGGCCGGCGATCGTGCGCATTCGAGCAGCTCGCATCGATCGGCTCGCCGCGAGGCGATGCCCGCTCGGCGGCGCGTTGGCTGAGCGGCGCGATGGCGCTTCTCGCGCGCCCTTCCTAGACTCCCCGACCCCCCGCCGCTAAATAAGCCCTTGAAACATCAAGCCTGACGGGCGCTTTCGCGCTCTCTTGAACAGGCATGTGGGTAGCGGCGAGCATTCATGAGCGGCGTCAACGAGATCCGGTCGAGCTTCCTCGACTATTTTGCCAGGAACGGCCACGAGCCCGTGGCCTCGTCTCCGCTCGTCCCGCGCAACGACCCGACCTTGATGTTCACCAATGCCGGGATGGTGCAGTTCAAGAACGTCTTCACCGGCCTCGAGAAGCGCCCCTACGTGCGCGCCGCGACCTCGCAAAAATGCGTGCGCGCCGGCGGCAAGCACAACGATCTCGACAACGTCGGCTACACGGCGCGCCACCACACCTTCTTCGAGATGCTCGGCAACTTTTCGTTCGGCGACTACTTCAAGGAGCGCGCGATCGAGCTCGCCTGGAATCTGGTGACGAAGGAATTCGCCCTGCCGAAGGACAAGCTCACCGCGACCGTCTATATCGACGACGACGTCGCCTTCGACCTGTGGAAGAAGATCGCGGGGCTCCCCGAGAGCCGCATCATCCGCATCGCGGGCTCGGACAATTTCTGGGCCATGGGCGACACCGGGCCGTGCGGCCCGTGCTCGGAGATCTTCTTCGACCATGGCGACAAGATCCCCGGCGGCCCGCCCGGCTCGGCGGACGCGGACGGCGACCGCTTCATCGAGATCTGGAATCTCGTGTTCATGCAGTACGAGCAGCTGGAGGGCGGCAAGCGCATCGACCTGCCCAAGCCTTCCATCGACACCGGCATGGGGCTCGAGCGCATCGCGGCGGTGCTGCAGGGCGTGCACTCGAACTACGAGATCGACCTGTTCCGCCACCTGATTGCGGCGGTGCACGAGTACATCGGCAAGCCGTCGAGCGCCGTGAACGAGGCGAGCCCGCGCGTGATCGCGGACCACCTGCGCGCGTCCTCGTTCCTGATCGCGGACGGCGTTCTGCCCTCAAACGAGGGTCGCGGCTACGTTCTGCGCCGTATTATGCGCCGAGCGATGCGCCACGCGGAGCTGCTCGGCTCACGAGAGCCGATGATGTGGAAGCTCGTGCCCACGCTGGTGCGCGAGATGGGGCAGGCCTTTCCGGAGCTCGCGCGCGCCGAGGCGCTGATCGCCGAGACGCTCAGGCTCGAAGAAACGCGATTCCGCAAGACCTTGGAGCGCGGTATGTCGCTCCTCGACGAGGCGTCGAAGTCGCTGAAGACAAGGCGACATGTTCGACGGCGTCACCGCATTCACGCTCTACGACACCTATGGCTTTCCGCTCGACCTCACCCAGGACGCGCTCAAGTCGCGCGGGATCAGCGTCGATATCGCGTCGTTTACCGATGCGCTGGACGAACAAAAGAAAAAAGCGCGCGCCTCGTGGGCGGGCTCCGGCGAGGCCGCGACAGAGGCGATCTGGTTTCCGCTGCGCGAGAAGCTCGGCGCGACCGAGTTTCTCGGCTACGACACCGAAAGCGCCGAGGGCGTCGTCACTGCGCTGGTGCGCGACGGCAAGGAAGTCACCGAGCTGAAAGCCGGCGAGAGCGGGCAGGCGGTGCTGAACCAGACGCCGTTCTACGGCGAGTTCGGCGGACAGATCGGCGACACCGGCACGATGAGCGCGGACAATGTTCACGCGCGCGTCACCGACACGCAGAAGAAGGCGGGCGACGTGTTCGTCCACACGGTGACCGTGGAGCAGGGCACGCTCAAGATCGGCGCTGCGCTCGCGCTCGAAGTCGATCATGCGCGCCGCTCGGACATCCGGCGCAATCATTCGGCGACGCATCTCCTGCACGAGGCGCTGCGCAAGGTGCTCGGCGATCACGTCGCGCAGAAAGGCTCGCTGGTCGCGCCCGAGCGCCTGCGCTTCGACTTCTCGCATCCCAAGCCCATGACGGCGGAGGAGATCGAGAAGGTCGAGGATATCGCCAACGATTTCGTGCTGCAGAATTCGCCCGTCACCACGCGGCTGATGGCGATCGAGGATGCGCGGGCCTCCGGCGCGCGCGCGCTGTTCGGCGAGAAGTATGGCGACGAGGTGCGCGTCGTCGCGATGGGCGAGGGTGGCGGCAACACGCTCGGCTGGTCGGTGGAGCTGTGCGGCGGCACGCATGTGCAGCGCACCGGCGACATCGGGCTGATCTTCGGCCTGACCGATTCCGGCGTCGCGGCCGGCGTGCGGCGCCTTGAGGCGGTCACCGGCAGGGCTGCTCGCAGCGCGGCCAACCACTCGGCCAGGCTCGCAAAAGAGGTCGCGGCCGAGATGAAGGCGCCGCTCGACGAGATGCCCGCGCGCCTTGCCGCGCTGCTCGACGAGCGCAAGAGACTGGAGCGCGAGCTTTCCGACGCGCGCCGCAAGCTTGCGATGGGCGGCGGCGCGAAAGCCAACGGCGGCGCGGACGGCGTGAGTATGGTCGGCGACGTAAAGCTGATGGCGCGCGCGGTCGAAGGCATCGACATCAAGGACCTGAAAAGCCTTGCCGACGAAGGCAAGAAGCAGCTCGGCTCCGGCGTGGTCGCGCTGGTCGGCGTCACCGGCGAGGGCAAGGCCGGCATCGTGGTCGGCGTCACCAACGATCTGACGTCGCGCTTCAACGCGGTCGATCTCGTGCGCAAGGGCGCCGAAGCGCTCGGCGGCAAGGGCGGCGGCGGGCGCCCCGACATGGCGCAGGCTGGCGGCCCCGACGGCACGAAGGCCGATGCGGCGCTCGCCGCAGTCGCGGCGGCGCTTGGTGGCTGATGTCCGCGCCGTTCGCGGTTCGCCGTTTCACCGATGAGTTCGCGCGTCGCTGAACTGCTCGCCTTCACCCACGGCGTATTTGGCCCGCTCGTCATCGATCCGCCCTCCAGCGTGCTGAAGGAGACGGCGGCCGATTTTCTCCAGCGCCTGCGCAGCGAGACCTGCTTCGTCGTCGAGGCGGACGGGCGGCTGATCGGCAGCGTGTTCTGCGTGCCGAAGGGCGACGCGGTCCACATCAACCGCCTAGCGGTCGCGCCGGAATGGCGGCGCCGCGGCATCGCGAGCGCGCTGGTCGAGGCCGCCAAGGCGCACGCGCGCCGCACTGGTGCAGCCCGCATGACGCTCGGGGCGCGGATCGTGCTTGCCAGCAACGTCGCGCTGTTCCGCCGCCACGGCTTTGTCATTGTCGGCGAGGAGACGCACGCCGGTTTCAGCGCGCCGACCTCGTACGACATGGAGCTGCGGCTCGCGTGAGCCGCTACTTTTTCAGAAACACATAGTCGGTCGCGTAGGGCGCGCTGTAGAACGCGCCGGCCTTCTCGCACGGGCCTTCGTGCCGGCCGCCCTGCGTGTTGATGCGCTGGATCGTGGTGACGCCGGACAGCACGCCGCTTCCGCGACTGGCAGTGACCTCGAGCTTCAGCCAAGGAATGTCCTTCGGCGTCGCGCCCGGCGCGTTGCCGGCCACCTTGCCGACCACCGCGCTGCCGTCCATGTGCGCCCAGTTCGGGCCCGCGTAATGACGGCCGATGGTTTTGCCGTCGAGCAGCAGCGTCGCGATCGGCTCGCGGAACGCCCAGGCGAGCTTGCCATCCGCGCCCGCCTTGCATTCGTAAACCTGCGCGCCTTGCGCGTGCCAGGTCGCGACTACGGTCTCGCCCGGCGCCGCGATGGAGGCAGGCATGTCGGCTTTCGCCGGGGACGTTACGGCAATTGCGAGCAGCGGCAGGCAAAGCAGGGTGGTGCGCATGAGTCATTCCTCCTGACGGATCGGCCTCTGGAAGTTCGTTAGTCCGGCGGAGGACGGCTGACGTTCAAACGAAAACGGCGCGGCAGGCGCCGCGCCGTTCATATCGTCGTGATCACGACGTGACCTAGGCCATCGCCTTCTTCAGGTTCGCGTCGATCTTGTCGAGGAATGCCGTGGTCGAGAGCCACTTCTGCTCGGGACCGACCAGAAGCGCGAGGTCCTTGGTCATGTCGCCGGCTTCGACGGTGTCGACGCAGACCTTCTCCAGTGTGGTCGAGAACTTGCCGAGGTCGGCGTTGTTGTCGAGCTTGGCGCGGTGCGCGAGGCCACGGGTCCAGGCAAAGATCGAGGCCATCGAGTTGGTCGAGGTCTCCTTGCCCTTCTGGTGCTCGCGATAGTGGCGGGTCACCGTGCCGTGCGCGGCTTCAGCTTCGACCACCTTGCCGTCCGGTGTCATCAGCACCGAAGTCATCAGGCCGAGCGAGCCGAAGCCCTGCGCGACGGTGTCGGACTGCACGTCGCCGTCGTAGTTCTTGCAGGCCCACACGTAGCCGCCGGACCACTTCAACGCCGACGCCACCATGTCGTCGATCAGGCGGTGCTCGTAGGTGAGCTTCTTCTCGGCGAACTTGTCCTTGAACTCCTTGTCGAACAACTCCTGGAACAGCTCCATGAAGCGGCCGTCGTACTGCTTCAGAATCGTGTTCTTGGTGGAGAGGTAGACCGGGTAACCGCGGTTGAGGCCGTAGTTGAACGAGGCGCGCGCGAAGTCGCGGATCGAGTTATCGAGGTTGTACATCGCCATGGTGACGCCGGAGGTCGGCGCCTTGAATACTTCGCGCTCGATCACCTTGCCGTCGGTGCCGGTGAACTTGATCGAGATCGTGCCGGCGGTCGGGAACTTGAAATCGGTCGCGCGATACTGGTCGCCGTAGGCGTGGCGGCCGATGATGATCGGCTGCGTCCAGCCCGGCACCAGGCGCGGCACGTTCTTGCAGATGATCGGCTCGCGGAAGATCGTGCCGCCGAGGATGTTGCGGATGGTGCCGTTCGGCGAGCGCCACATTTCCTTCAGGCCGAACTCCTTCACGCGGCCTTCGTCCGGCGTGATGGTGGCGCACTTCACCGCGACCCCAACCTCGCGCGCCTTGTTCGCGGCGTCGATGGTGATCTGGTCGTTGGTCTCGTCGCGCTTCTGGACCGAGAGATCGTAATAGAGCAGATCGATATCGAGGTACGGATGGATCAGCTTGTCCTTGATGAATTGCCAGATGATCCGGGTCATCTCGTCGCCGTCCATCTCGACGACGGGATTCGTCACCTTGATCTTCGCCATTGGAACGAGCCACCTTTTGAGAGCGCGCTGCCCGGCAGCCGCGGCGCGATCTGTAGCGTTGAGTTAGCGTAACACCATCGTCATTGCGAGCGAAGCGAAGCAATCCCGGTTCCGGCCCCCGCGTCATTGCGAGGAGCGTAGCGACGAAGCAATCCAGTTAACGAAGGCTGGATTGCTTCGCTTCGCTCGCAATGACGGAACCGCACTCCGCAGTCTGGCGGCTTAAAGCGCGGCCGGGACACCTGTTCACAAAACTGTTATGCGCGTTATTGCGCTCTTCGCCTCACTCAACTGGAATTTGGCCGCAACCGCGCTAAATTCAGAGCGTCTCGCGCGCCTGTTGCCGTCCTATCGGCGGGGCAACTGCACAGTCGCCAGGAGGGATTTGCATGACCACCGTCGTACTCAACCGCCGCAACCTCCTCTTCGCTGGCGGCACCGTCCTGGCAACCGGGGTTTCCGGGCTCCTGTTGCCCGCTCGCGCGCAAGGCCTCGCACCGACCCCTTCGATGTCGGGCGGGGCCAACAACTACCGCAAGGGCGCGCCGACCGTGGATCGGATCGGCAAGGGTGGCTTCTGGATGAGTGGCACCGTACGCCGCGCAGGCGACGGCTCGCCGCTTGCCGGGCAGCGCATCCAGATTTGGGCGCACACGACCGAAGGGCAGGAGCACGAGCCGCAGAGTCACGGGGCCACGCTCACCGACAAGGACGGCAAGTTCCGTCTCGAGATGCCGCAGATTGTTCCCATCTTTGGCCAACCGCACGGCCACCTCGCCTATGACAGCGGCGAATTCAAAACCGTGTTTCTGCGTCCCCTAATGAAGAGCGCAAAAGACAAGAGCCTGGAGGCGCACTTCGTTCTTCAGCCGGCCTGACCCAGTTGGGAACAAAAGAATGAGCTTGGCCCGGGTGGCCCTGATCTGGGCCGCCCTTGTGGCCGCCATTTGCGTGCCGATCGCCCTCGCAGCGACAAGCGATCTGCTCGCATGGCGCGGTGCGGTCTACATACTGGCCGGGTTCGCAGGGATTATCGCGCTAGGTCTTACGCTCGTTCAGCCTCTGCTGATCGGCGGATATCTGCCCGGCCTGCCGGGTTATCGCGGACGGCGCGCGCATTACTGGATCGGAGGTGCGCTGGTCGTCGCGGTGGTGGTCCACGTCGGGGGCCTTTGGTTCAGCAGTCCGCCGGACATGATCGACGCCCTTCTCTTCGTATCGCCGACGCCGTTCTCTCCCTTCGGTGTGATCGCCATGTGGGCGATCTTCGCCGTCGCGCTGATGGCTGCGTTCCGCCGGCGATTGGGACTGGCACCGCGAACGTGGCGCATCGGTCATATGTTTCTCGCGGTGGTCATCGTCATCGGCAGTGTGGTCCATGGCCTCCTGATCGAAGGGACGATGGAGACGATGTCGAAGGCGGCGCTTTGCGCGCTGGTCGTCCTGGCGGCCGTCAAGGTCATGGTTGACCGACGGGTGTGGAGAAAGGGCGTGACGTCGCGTGGGGAGAGCACAGCGAGTCCGCTTTAGCCTTGGCCGTCATGCGCGGGCTTGACCCGCGCATCCATCGAATAATTCTCTTGCCATGATGGATCGCCGGGTCAGGTGCTGCGCGCCGCCCGGCAATGACGCACCCGATGCTCGCCGCCTCAGAGCGCGGCGAGCGCGGCGTTCAGCGTGGCGCTCGGCCGCATCGCGGCCGATGTCTTGGCGGAATCGGGCAGGTAGTAGCCGCCCGTGTCGACCGGCTTGCCTTGCGCGCCGATCAGCTCGCCATTGATCTTGGCCTCGTTCTTGGCGAGCGTTTCGGCCAGCGCCTTGAAGCGGGCTTGTAGCTCGGCATCCTTGGTCTGAGCGGCCAGCGCGTGCGCCCAGTAAAGGGCGAGGTAGAAATGGCTGCCGCGATTGTCAACTTCGCCGACCTTGCGCGCAGGATTGCGGTTGAACTTGAGGAAATCGCCGATGGCCGTATCGAGCGTCTCGGCGAGAACCTGCGCCTTGGCGTTCTTGTTGGTGTCCGCCAGATGTTCGAGCGATGCGCCCAGCGCGAGGAACTCGCCGAGCGAATCCCAGCGCAGGTAGCCCTCTTGCTGGAACTGCTCAACGTGCTTGGGCGCCGAGCCGCCGGCGCCGGTCTCGAACAGACCGCCGCCCGCCAGCAGTGGAACGATCGACAACATCTTGGACGAGGTGCCGAGTTCCATGATCGGGAACAGGTCGGTCAGGTAGTCGCGCAGCACGTTGCCGGTGACCGAGATCGTGTCCTGTCCCTTGCGGATGCGCTCGAGCGAAAACGTCATCGCTTCGACCGGCGCCAGAATGCGGATGTCGAGCCCCGTGGTGTCATGATCCTTCAGGTACTTCTCGACCTTGGCAATGACCTGGGCGTCATGCGCGCGCTTGCCGTCGAGCCAGAACACCGCCGGGGTATTGGTGAGGCGCGCGCGGCGCACCGCGAGCTTGACCCAGTCCTGCACCGGCGCATCGCGCAGCTCGCACATGCGGAAGATGTCGCCGGTCTCGACCGGGCGCTCCAGCAGCACCTTGCCGTCCTCGGCAACGACGCGAACCGTGCCGCTTGTCGGCACCTCGAAGGTCTTGTCGTGCGAGCCGTACTCTTCGGCCTTCTGCGCCATCAGGCCGACGTTCGGCACCGAGCCCATCGTCTTGGGATCGAAGGCTCCGTGGGCCTTACAGTCATCGATGACGGTCTGATACAGCCGCGCGTAGGAGCGATCCGGGATCGCCGCCATCGTGTCATGGAGCTTGCCGTCGGGTCCCCACATGCGGCCGGACTCGCGGATCATCGCCGGCATTGTCGCGTCGACGATGAAGTCGCTCGGAACATGCAGGCCGGTGATGCCCTTGTCGGAATTGACCATCGCGAGGCCCGGCCGTTTTGCGTACTCCGCAGCGATGTCGTCCTTGATCGCCTTTTTCTCGGCGTCCGGCAGCGTCTCGATCTTGGTCAGCAGATCGCCGAAGCCATTGTTCACGTTGACGCCGAGCTTCTTGAGCGTCGCGCCGTGCTTCGCGATCACATCGGAGAAGAAGGCGGAAACCGCGTGGCCGAAGATGATGGGATCGGCGATCTTCATCATGGTCGCCTTGACGTGCAGCGAAAACAGCACGCCTTCCTTCTTGGCGGCTTCGATCTGCTGGTCGAAGAAGGCGCGCAACGCCTTGGCGCTCAGCACCGCCGCGTCGATGATCTCGCCGGCCTGAATCGGCGTCTTTGCCTTGAGCGCCGTGACGTTCCCGTCGGCGCCGACAAGTTCGATGCGGGCGTTGGTGGCGGCAGCCACCGTGGTCGAGATTTCCGAGCCGTAGTAATCGCCGCTCGGCATGTACGACACATGCGACTTGGAGTCCTTGCTCCACGCGCCCATCTTGTGCGGATTGTTGCGGGCGTATTGCTTGACAGCGCCGGCGGCGCGGCGGTCGGAGTTGCCCTCGCGCAAGACCGGGTTGACGACGCTGCCGAACACCTTGGCGTAGCGGGTCTTGATGTCCTTCTCGGCGTCGGTCGTCGGGATTGTCCGGATAATCCGGAACGGCGTAGCCCTTGCCCTGCAGCTCCTTGATCGCGGCCCTGAGTTGCGGGATCGAGGCGGAGATGTTGGGCAGCTTCATGATGTTGGCTTCGGGCTTCGTCGCGAGCTCGCCGAGTTCGGTGAGTTCGTCGCCGATCCGTTGCGCAGGGGTTAGCTTCTCGGGGAAATTGGCGAGGATGCGCCCGGCCAGCGAGATGTCCTTCAGCTTCACGGACACGCCGGCCGCGCCCACGAAGGCTTCGACGATCGGCAGCAGGGAGAAGGTCGCGAGCGCCGGCGCTTCATCGACCTTTGTCCACATGATTTCGAGATTTGGCATGCTTGCACCTTTGGTCGCCGTGCTTGTTTGGGCTGACCGGAAACTGAACATTGATGGGAGGGCCGGCGTGCGCCTGCGGATAGGCGCCGACCTTGAACGCGCGTGGCTATAGCATCGCGTTGTGAAGGGCGGAAGGCGACTTTTCGGGCATTCCCTTGGATCGTTTGACCCCACCGGCGGTGCCGGTATACGGCCGTCCGGACGAGGAAAATGCATGCCCGGCGCCGGGACCGACAAGACCAAGGATTGGGTGGAGCGGCCGGGACCGTGCGTGATCCTGGTCGAACCGCAGCTTGCCGACAATATCGGCGCTGCGGCGCGCGCGATGGCGAACTTCGGGTTGACGCGCCTTCGGCTTGTCAATCCGCGCGAAGGCTGGCCGGCCGAGCGCGCCTACGTGATGGCGTCAGGTGCGCATCGCATTCTCGATGAGGCACAGGTCTACGAGTTCGGTCGAAGCCGCGCTCGGCGACCTGCACTACGTGTTTGCCACCACCGCGCGCGCGCACGATCAGGCGAAGCCCGTGTGCGATGCCGGCGAGGCGGCGCGGATCGCCTCCGAGAAAGTGGCAACGGGCGAAGCAGTCGGGGTGATGTTCGGGCGCGAGCGTAACGGGCTCGAGAACGACGAGGTCGCGCTCGCCGATCAGATCATCACCCTGCCGGTGAATCCGGCCTTCGCCTCGCTCAATCTCGCGCAGGCGGTGGTGATCGTCACCTATGAGTGGTTCAAGCTTGCATCGGGCACGGAGCTGCCGTTCGGCATGCCGCAGAAGTCGCAGGCAGCGCCGCGTCAGCAGCTGCTCGCCTTCTTCGCCAACCTCGAACGCGAGCTCGAGAAGGTCGAGTTCTTCCGCCCGCCGGATAAGCGCGAGACAATGCAGATCAATCTGCGCAACATCTTCTCGCGCATGCAGCCGACGCAGCAGGATATCCAGACGCTGTCCGGCGTCATCATGTCGATCGCCGAGGGGCGCAAGGGGCCGGCACGCGGCGGCATCCTGGACAACGACGAGGCGGGCGCGTTACGCGCGCTGCTTGCGTCAAATCCGGATGAGACACGCGGCGCGGACGCGCCGGTGCGCGGACTCGCCAAATTCCTGCGCCGCAATCCGACCGATGCCGAGCGCGCGCTGTGGGATGCCTTGACCACAGACCGCCGCTTCGCCGGGCTGTTCAAGCGCGCGACGCCGGTCGGGCCACACATCAATGATTTCGTCTCGTTCCAGCAGCGGCTGGTGATCGACGTTGTGCCAAGGGGGGAGACCGAGGCGAGCACAAAACTCCGCAGCGAGAAGCAGGAATGGTTGCAGGAACGCGGCTATCGCGTTGTTGCGATCAAACAGGCCGATCTCGATCGCGACCTTGCGGGCGTGCTCGATTCGCTGAGTGCTGCGTTGTCAGGTCCGCTCTAAGGCCTCAGCTCGCCTTGATGTCGGCGATCGCCTTTTCCATGAACTCGGTCATCAGGCGGCGGATCTCGGCCTCGGTCGCGACGACGCCCTTCGCCTTGAAATCGCTCTGCAGCTTCTTCTCGACGTCCTGGCCATCCAGCTCGGCCATCACGACGTCCTTGGCGTAGGCGGGCGCCGCATCGCCGGTGAGGCCGAGCTTCTCGGCGGCCCACATGCCGAGCAGGCGATTGCGCCGCGCGCTCGCCTTGAAGCGCAGCTCCTCGTCATGCGCGAATTTCTTCTCGAAGCCTTCCTCGCGCTTGTCGAACGTTGTCATGGTGGCCTCGCGCTGAATGGGGATGTGGAAAATCTTGCCTTGCATATTGGCACAAAATCCACAAATCAACATGACGGAAACGCGGCACTTTGGCCGTCGAGCGAGCGTGGGGTGCGACGATTGTGCTCAGGTTTGCGATCCGCTAGGTTGCCCGTACGGTCGGGCAGGTCCTTGTTTGCTGAGTCGCATCGCCCGGTCGCGCCGCCGCGGACTGTTTCACGGAGTCACGGCACCCAATGGATTTTCTCAAAACACGGTACATTCCCATGAGCCGCCGTCGCCGCATCTATGAGGGCAAGGCGAAGGTTCTCTACGAAGGACCCGAGCCCGGCACGCTGATCCAGCACTTCAAGGACGACGCGACCGCCTTCAACGCGAAGAAGCATGAGGTGATCGAAGGCAAGGGGGTACTCAACAACCGTATCTCGGAGTACGTGTTCCAGCACCTCAACGAGATCGGTGTGCCGACGCACTTCATCCGCCGGCTCAATATGCGCGAGCAGCTGATCCGCGAGGTGGAGATCATTCCGCTCGAGGTGGTGGTGCGCAACGTCGCCGCCGGTTCCTTGTCGCAGCGCCTCGGGATCGAGGAGGGCACGCAACTGCCGCGCTCGATCATCGAGTTCTATTACAAGAACGATCAGCTCGGCGATCCGATGGTATCGGAGGAGCACGTCACCGCCTTCGGCTGGGCGACGCCGCAGGAGATCGACGACATCATGGCGCTGGCGATCCGGGTGAACGACTTCCTCTCGGGGCTCTTCCTCGGCGTCGGCATCCGTCTGGTCGACTTCAAGATGGAGACCGGCCGGCTCTGGGAAAACGACATGATGCGAATCGTGGTGGCGGACGAGATCTCTCCCAATTCGTGCCGCCTGTGGGACATCAAGACCAACGACAAGCTCGACAAGGACCGCTTCCGCCGCGACCTCGGCGGACTGCTCGAGGCCTATACGGACGTCGCCAAGCGCCTTGGAATCATGGCGGAAGGCGAGCGCCCGCAGGGCACCGGGCCTGTCCTGGTGAAAGGCTGAGATACGGCGTTGAGACGCCGCTTGGACCATGTTACGCGGGGGCCGATCGGCCCCCGCCGCATTTGAGGATCAAGACAACGCGATGAAAGCCCGCGTCACCGTCACGTTGAAGAATGGCGTGCTCGACCCGCAAGGGAAGGCGATCGAAGGCGCGCTGAAATCGCTCGGCGTTGCGGGCGTTGCGAGCGTCCGGCAAGGCAAGGTGTTCGATATCGAGCTTGAGGGCAGCGACGCCGGGCAGGCCGAGACGACGCTTCGCGAGGCCGCCGAGAAGCTGCTCGCCAATACGGTGATCGAGAATTTTCGCGTTGAGGTGACCGGATGATCGCCACGCGCACGGCGTCCACGCTCGCGCTGGCCGGTTGTTTCGCCGGCATGCTCTTGAGCGACGGGCTGCGCACCGCGGCGGCGTTGTCACCCGCGTGGTTCCCGGAAACGTGGCCGTTCCCGGCCGACCGGTGGGGCGAAGGGCGCGCTTTCTGGTGCCGGTCTTGCGCGGGCAATATCAAGTTCTATGTCCGCGCCAAGGGCACCTTGCGCAATTGCTCGGCTGGCATCGCGGACGACGACGAGATCGACCGCGTGAGCGACCTTCGCCTGATCGGAGCGCAATCGAGCCCGCGCGGCGCGGGCAATCGGATCATGGTCGGCGGGATGAGAGGACGCACTCGCGCGTTTCAGATCGACAACGCGAACCGGCCGCGGCGCTTTGCCGTGACGGTCGCTCTCGCTAACAAATGCGACGCCATCGTTGCCACGATTGTTTCGGACGAGCCGGTCTCAGATGACACGCGGCGCAGCGCGCTGTTTTTTCTCGAGAACGACCCGCTGATCGCTGAATCAGGGCGAACACGGGGCACTCGATGATCTTGAAAAGTAGCCAACGGCTTTCGGACAAGATGCCCTTATGAAGGCCGCCGTCATCCTCTTCCCGGGGTCCAACCGCGAGCGCGACATGGCGCATGCGCTCAAGCTCGTGTCCGGCCGCGAACCCGCCATGGTGTGGCACGCCGAGAGCGAGCTTCCCGCCGGCACCGATCTCGTGGTGCTGCCCGGCGGCTTTTCCTACGGCGACTATCTGCGCTGCGGCGCGATTGCGGCGCATGCGCCGGTCATGACCGCTGTACGTAACCACGCACGCAAGGGCGGCCTTGTGATGGGCGTGTGCAACGGCTTCCAGATTCTGTGCGAGGCGGAGCTGCTGCCCGGCATTCTGCAGCGCAACGCGAGCGTCAAGTTCATCTGCCGCGATGTGCATCTGAAGATCGAGCGCTCCGATACGCCGTTTACGCGCGGCTATAACGCGGGCCAGGTGATCCGCGTGCCGGTCGCGCATGGCGAGGGGAATTACTTCGCCAGCGAAGGCACGATCGGCCGGCTCGAAGCGGAGGGGCGCGTGCTGTTCCGCTACACCGACGCGCAAGGCAAGCGCGATCCGAAATGGAACGTGAACGGCGCGGTCAATTCGATCGCCGGCGTGCTCAACGAGAAGCTCAATGTGCTCGGCCTGATGCCGCATCCCGAGAACCACGTGGAAAATGCGGTCGGCTGCACCGACGGACGCGGTCTGTTCGCCGGGCTGGTCGCACATTTCGCTCAAGCGGCGTGAGCGACGCTGCGAAAATCCACGAGCTTGACGCGGCGAGTAAGGAGCACGCCGTCAAAGCTTTGCTGCGCCAAGCCAAACAACTCGCAGCTGATTACTACAGACTGACTGGCAAGCCGTTGGGTGTGACGGGAGAGGTTGCCGAATACGAAGCGGCAGAGAAGCTCGGTTTGACGTTAGCTACAGCGCGGACGCCCTTTTTTGATGCGGTTCGCGAGGAGGGAGGCCAAACGCAACGTTTTCAGATCAAGGGTCGAGCAGTTGCACCCGCGGACCGATATCGTGGGCGGGTGCCGAAGATCAAGATTGAAGGCGATTTTGACGCTGTGCTGCTTGTGCTTCTTGATAAGTCGACGTTTGAAGCCATTGAAATCTGGCGAGCAGACCGTACCGCTGTTAAGGAGCGACTGATGGCGCCTGGTTCGAGGGCGCGCAATGAGCGCGGCTCGATGGGCATACGTCAGTTCAAATCGATTGCCGGCCCTCGACCACTTTGGTCCAAAGAATGATCCCGAACGAGCCGACCATCACGCCCGAGCTGGTTGCCGAGCACGGCCTCAAGCCGGACGAATACGAGCGCATCCTGCAGCTGATCGGGCGCGAGCCGACCATCACCGAGCTCGGCATCTTCTCGGCAATGTGGAACGAGCACTGCTCGTACAAGTCCTCGAAAATTCATCTCCGGACATTGCCCACCAGCGGCCCGCACGTGATCCAGGGCCCCGGCGAAAATGCAGGTGTGATCTCCATCGGCGACGGCCTTGCGGTCGTGTTCAAGATGGAGAGCCACAACCACCCGAGCTACATCGAGCCGTATCAGGGCGCCGCGACCGGGCGTGGGCGGCATCCTGCGCGATGTGTTCACCATGGGCGCGCGCCCGATCGCGTGCCTCAATGCGCTCTCGTTCGGCGATCCGAAGCACCCGAAAACGCGCCATCTCGTTTCCGGCGTGGTCGCGGGCGTCGGCGGTTACGGCAATTCGTTCGGCGTGCCGACGGTCGGCGGCTCGGTGCGCTTTCACGAACGCTACAACGGCAACAACCTCGTCAACGCGATGGCCGTCGGCCTCGCCGAAACTGACAAGATCTTCTACGCGGCGGCCTCCGGCGTCGGCATGCCGATCGTCTACCTCGGCTCGAAGACCGGCCGCGACGGCATCCACGGCGCCAGCATGGCGTCGGCCGAGTTCGGCGAGGACTCCGAAAGCAAGCGCCCGACCGTGCAGGTCGGCGATCCGTTCTCGGAGAAGCTGCTGCTCGAGGCCTGCCTCGAGATCATGGCCAATGATTGCGTCATCGCGATTCAGGACATGGGTGCTGCGGGCTTGACCTGCTCGGCGGTGGAGATGGGCGCGAAAGGCGATCTCGGCGTGGTGCTCGATCTCGACAAGGTTCCGACGCGCGAGACCGGCATGACCGCCTACGAGATGATGCTCTCGGAGAGCCAGGAGCGCATGCTCATGGTGCTCAAGCCCGAGAAGGAAAAGGAAGCGGAGGACATCTTCCGCAAGTGGGGGCTCGATTTCGCGATCGTCGGCGAGACCACGCCGGACAAGCGCTTCGTCGTGCGGATCGGCGGGCAAGAGATGGCGAACCTGCCGATCAAGGAACTGGGCGACGAGGCGCCGGTCTACGACCGCCCGCACACGGCGTCGCCGCGGCTGCCCGTGATCGATCCGGCATCGATCGAAGCGCCGATGTCGCATGCTGAGGCGCTGGAGAAGCTGCTCGCCTCGCCGGACCTTTGCTCCAAGCGCTGGGTCTGGGAGCAATACGATCATCTGATCCTCGGCAATACGGTGCAGCGGCCGGGCGGCGATTCCGCGGTCGTGCGCGTGAAGGATGGCCCGAAGGGCCTCGCGCTCACCACCGACGTGACGCCGCGCTATTGCGAGGCCGACCCGTTCGAAGGCGGCAAGCAGGCGGTCGCCGAAACTTGGCGCAACCTGTCGGCTGTCGGCGCGAAGCCGATGGCGCTCACTGACAACCTGAACTTCGGCAACCCGGAGCGGCCCGAGATCATGGGGCAGTTCGTCGGCTGCGTTCAGGGGATCGCTGCGGCCTGCAAGGCGCTCGAATTCCCGGTCGTGTCCGGCAACGTCTCGCTCTACAACGAGACCAACGGCCGCGCGATCCTGCCCACGCCGACCATCGGCGGCGTTGGCCTCATCGACGATTTCGCGAAGTCCGCCAGCATCGCCTTCAAGGCGGCCGACGAGCTGATCGTGCTGCTCGGCGAAACGAAAGGCTGGATCGGCCAGTCGCTCTATCTGCGCGAAATCTGCGGGCGCGAGGAGGGCGCGCCGCCGCCGGTCGATCTGATCGCCGAGCGGCGTGCAGGCGACTTCGTGCGCGGTCTGATCGAGGAGAGCGTCGTCACCGCGGTACATGACTTGTCCGACGGCGGGCTCCTCGTCGCGATCGCCGAAATGGCGCTCGCCTCCGGCATCGGCGCCAAGGTCTACGGCCCACCCGCGTTCCTCACCGAGCATGGCTTCTGGTTCGGCGAGGACCAGGCGCGCTACGTGGTGACGATCAAGCCGGAACGGTTCGACGATCTCGCCGCGCGCGCCAGGACGGCCGGCGTCCCGGTCCGGCGCATCGGCATGACCCACGGCAACGCCATCCTGCTTCCCGGAGAGCGGCCGATTCTGCTAGACACCTTGCGCGAGCGGCATGAGGGCTGGCTGCCGGGCTACATGGCGGCCGCCGCAAACTAGGATTTGCACGATGCCGATGGACGCCAACGAAATCGAGCGGCTGATCCGCGCCGGGATCCCGGATGCGCAGGTCACCATCCGCGATCTCGCCGGAGACGGCGACCACTACGCGGCGACGGTGATTGCGGCATCGTTCAAGGGCAAGTCGCGGGTGCAGCAGCACCAGCTGGTCTATCAGGCCCTCAAGGGCGAAATGGGCGGCAAACTGCACGCTCTGGCGCTGCAGACCGGGACGCCAGAGGGCTGAATTTCCTCAGAATTTCCCCAACCGCAGGGGTCTGGGCTGCACAACCGGCTTGCGCTACATATGTGAGGAAGGGCGCTGACTCGGGGTCCGAGCGCGCGACGCAAACGAGGACATCATGGCCATCGAGCAGTTCATCGACAATGAAGTGAAGAACAACGACGTGGTGCTGTTCATGAAGGGCACGCCGCAGTTCCCGATGTGCGGCTTCTCGGCCCAGGTCGTGCAGATCCTCGACTACATCGGCGCGCCGTACAAAGGGCTCAACGTTCTGGAGAACGAAGACCTGCGCAACGGCATCAAGAGCTATTCGAACTGGCCGACCATTCCGCAGCTCTACGTGAAGGGCGAGTTCGTCGGCGGCTGCGACATCGTCCGCGAGATGTTCCAGGCGGGCGAACTGCAAGGCCTGATGAAAGAGAAGGGCCTGCCGGTGAAGGAAGCCGCGTCGGCCTGATCGCCGACTTATCGCCAGTGAAGTTTCTGCTGTTCGGGGGGCGATCACGGTCAACGTGGTCGCCTCGCTTTATTTGATGCTGATCGCGCCGATCATGATGAAACGAAAAGGCCGCCCGAGTGGGCGGCCTTTTGCATCGCGCGAAGCAGAGCCAATCAGCGCGAATAGAATTCCACGACGAGGTGCGGCTCCATCTGGACCGGGTAGGGGACCTCGCTCGGCGCCGGAACGCGCGCCAGCTTTGCGGTCATCTTGCTGTGGTCGACCTCGAGGTAATCCGGCACGTCGCGCTCGGCGAGCGCCTTCGCCTCGAGCACCAGCGCCATTTCCTTCGAGGCGTCCTTGACCTCGACCACGTCGTTGAGCTTGCAACGGTAGCTCGCGATGTTGACGCGCTTGCCGTTCACCTTGACGTGGCCGTGGTTGACGAACTGGCGGGCGGCGAAAATCGTCGGCACGAACTTCGCGCGATAGACGATCGCGTCGAGCCGGCGCTCCAGGAGGCCGATCATGTTGGCGCCCGAGTCGCCCTTCATGCGGATCGCCTCGTCGTAGATGCCGCGGAACTGCTTCTCGACGATGTTGGCGTAGTAGCGCTTCAGCTTCTGCTTGGCGCGCAGCTGTACGCCGTAGTCGGAGAGCTTGCCCTTGCGGCGCTGCCCGTGCTGGCCGGGGCCGTATTCGCGCCGGTTCACCGGGCTCTTCGGGCGACCCCAGATGTTCTCGCTCATCCGGCGGTCGATCTTGTACTTGGCTTGAATGCGCTTTGTCATCGCGTCCTCTGGTTCGATTGGCTTGTGAGGAAACGCGCCCTCCTCTGTCCGGGGAAGCCCCGAACCGACAGGTCGAGTGCCGAAGCGTCGGCATCCACCACGGGTGCGAAACGCCGCGCGGGCTATTCCTCGCGCGGCGTGCGGTTTCTAGGGTAAACGCCCAAGGTGTCAAATCGGGGTGGCGGGTGCGGACTCGGCCGGATCAAGACCGAAACTGTCAAGTGCTGCAACAAGTTCGGCGGACGGCTTGCGGCCCGATGTGAAGATCGCGCAGGCCTTCCCGGAGGCAGGTCCTTCGGTCTTCGGTCCGACCAGATCGATCACGCGGCGGGCGATCGCGGGCGCCGGATCGATCCAGCGCACCGGCCAGGGCGCCAGCCGCTCGAAGCGGTCGAGCAGCAGCGGATAGTGCGTGCAGGCGAGCACGATGGTGTCGGTGCGCTCTGCGCCGTCCTGCACGAAACACGGCACGATCTCGGCGCGAATGTCTTCGTCGTTCACCGGCTGCCCGGAGAGTGCCGCCTCGGCGAGCGCTGCCAGCCGCGCGGAGCCGACCAGGGTGAGATCGCAACCCTGGCCGAAGTTGCGGATCAGGGCGTGCGTGTATTCGCGCGCAACTGTGGCTTCGGTTCCGAGCACCGACACATGCTTCGACTGCGAGGCCGCGCAGGCCGGCTTGATCGCCGGCACCGTCCCGACGAACGGGACGCTGAAACGCTCGCGCAGCGCCGGCAGCGCCTGCACCGAGGCCGTGTTGCAGGCGATCACGACGAGATCGGGCGAATGCGCCGCGATCAAATCGCCCATCAGCGCGGTCACGCGCGCGACCGATTGCTCCTCCGGCACCTTGCCGTAGGGGAACAGCGCATCGTCCGCCACGTAGGTTAGACGTGCGTCCGGACGGGCGCGCGCGATCTCGCGGAACACGGTCAGTCCGCCGACGCCGGAATCGAACACCAGAATGGCAGGAGAGCGCATGAGGCGAGGGCTAACCGAAGGACCAACCAGGACGGAACGCAGCGAGCCGCGATACCCGGCCGCGGGAACGAGACGCGGTGCGGCCACCAGCGGCAGCCGCGCATTGCGTTGCGTTCCCCGGTTCGGCGAGGCCGCCTTGTTCGACGCCATGGTGATGTTCCCGTCCGGCCGGATTGTGGCGGGGAAGGGTTAAGCAAAGCCTTTCGGGGCAGGCTCGCTCACCAACGGCGGGAGCTGCCTCCGTCCTCGCATTGCATTTGTGTAATGTGCGGAACATCGCGCCCCGCATGGCTTTTCCCTTCCAGGACAATCCCCAACGGAGAGAAGGGAACCATGACTTTGAAAACCATCCTGTTCGGTGCTGCCTCGGCGCTCGTGCTGTCCGCGGGAGCGGCGAACGCAGTGCCTGCCACGGCAGAGAGCTCGCTCAATGTACGCTCCGGCCCCGGCACCCAGCACGAGGTTGTCGGGACCATTCGGGCCGGTGAAACGGTCGACGCCGGGAACTGCACCGGAAGTTGGTGCCGCGTCAGCTTTTCCGGCGGAACCGGCTTCGCGAACCGCAGCTACTTGGCGATGGGCGGCGGCGGACCGGCTGTCGCCGTCGCTCCAGGCTACGCCTATAGCGAGCCCTACTACGACGATTACTACGACTACGGCTACGGGCCCAGCGTCGGCTTGAGTTTCTACGCGAGCCCCGGCTATCGCTATCGCCACGGCTGGCGCGGCGGACGTCACTGGCAAGGAGGCGGAAACTGGGCCGGTCGTCCGGGCGGTGGAAGCTGGGCCGGACGCCCCGGCGGCGGAAACTGGGCTGGCAGGCCGGGTGGCATCAACCCGGGCGTCGGGCCGGGCAGCGTGACCCCGCGGCCGGGCTTTGCCGGCGGACCGCGTGGCGGCGGATTTGCGAGTGGCGGCGGTCGCCCGCAGATGAGTGCGCCGGCCGGCATGGGGCGTGGCGGAGCGATCTCGCGGTGGCCGAGTCGGCGGTGGCGCCGCCATGGGTGGCGGCGGCATGCGGGGCGGCGGCGGAGCCGTCGGCCGGGGTCGCTAGCCTGCTTATGAGGCGCCGAACACGCGCTTGAAGATCGTGTCGACGTGCTTGAGGTGAAAGCCGAGGTCGAAGTTTTCTTCGATCTCGGCATCGCTCAACAGCTTCGCCACGTCCTTGTCGGCTTTCAGGAGCGTGAGGAAATCACCTTCACCGCGCCAGACCGGCATCGCGTTGCGCTGTACCATCCGGTAGGCGTCCTCGCGCGAGGCGCCTTTCTGCGTCAGCGCCAGCATCACGCGCTGCGAATGAATGAGCCCGCCGAGCCGGTCGAGATTCTTCTTCATATTCTCCGGATAGACGACCAGCTTGTCGATCAGCACGGCGAGACGCGCGAGCGCAAAATCGAGCGTCACCGTCGCGTCCGGCCCGATCATGCGCTCGACCGAGGAATGCGAGATGTCGCGTTCGTGCCAGAGCGCCACGTTCTCCAGTGCGGGCGTCACATAGCCGCGCACCATCCGGGCCAGGCCGGTGATGTTTTCCGACAGCACCGGATTGCGCTTGTGCGGCATCGCGGAGGAGCCCTTTTGCCCCTCGGAGAAGAACTCCTCGGCTTCCAGCACTTCGGTGCGCTGGAGATGGCGGATTTCGATCGCCAGCCGCTCCATCGAGGAGGCGACGACGCCGAGCGTTGCAAAGAACATCGCGTGGCGGTCGCGCGGGATCACTTGCGTCGAGACCGGCTCGACCGCCAGCCCCATCTTCTGCGCCACATGCGCCTCGATGCGCGGGTCGACATGCGCGAACGTGCCGACCGCGCCGGAAATCGCGCAGGTCGCGACTTCCTTGCGCGCTGCGATCAGGCGATCCTTCGCGCGCGAAAACTCCGCATAGGCCTGAGCGAGCTTGAGCCCGAACGTCACCGGCTCAGCATGGATGGCGTGCGAGCGGCCGATGGTCGGCGTCATCTTGTGCTCGAAGGCGCGGCGCTTGAGCGCTTCAAGCAGCTTCTCGACATCGGCGATCAGGATGTCCGCGGCGCGCGTGAGCTGGACGTTGAAGGTGGTGTCGAGAATGTCCGACGACGTCATCCCCTGGTGCACGAAGCGCGCTTCCGGCCCGACGATCTCGGCAAGATGCGTGAGGAACGAGATCACGTCGTGCTTGGTCTCGCGCTCGATCTCGTCGATGCGCGCCAGGTCGAACGTCGCGTGCCGGCCCTTTTCCCAGATCGTGTAAGCGGCGTCCTTCGGGATAATGCCGAGCTCCGCCATCGCGTCGGAGGCGTGCGCCTCGATCTCGAACCAGATGCGGAAACGCGTCTGGGGGTCCCAGATGGCGGCCATCTCGGGGCGGGAATAGCGCGGAATCATTGGCTCACTTTCAGGGATTACGCCGTGACCTAGCACGGCGCGGCGGCCAGAAAACTAGGCAGCTTCCCCGCGCGCCATGGCGGCCGCCATGCGGATCGCGTTGATGTTTTTCGCGTAGGCCGCCGGGTCCGCCCTTGAACACGGCCGAGCCCGCGACCAGCACGTTGGCACCCGCCCGCGCGACCGCTTCGGCGTTTTCCGCCGTGACGCCGCCATCAACCTCGATGTCGATCGGGCGGGCGCCGGCGAGCGTGCGCACGCGCGCGATCTTCTCCAGCGCGGCCGGAATGAAGGCCTGCCCGCCGAAGCCCGGGTTCACCGACATCACCAGGATCAGATCGACGAGGTCGATCACGTGCTCCAGCGTTTCGACCGGCGTCGCCGGATTGAGCGTTACGCCCGCCTTCTTGCCGAGTGCGCGGATCGCCTGCAGCGAGCGATGCACGTGCGGACCGGCCTCCACGTGCACCGTGATGATGTCGGAGCCGGCCTTGGCGAAGGCCTCGAGGTAAGGATCGCAGGGCGCGATCATCAGGTGCGTGTCGAACGTCTTCTTCGAATGCGGGCGCATCGCCGCAATCGCGCCGGGACCGAACGAGATGTTCGGCACGAAATGCCCGTCCATCACGTCGAGATGGATCCAGTCGGCGCCGGCCTCATCGACGGCGCGCACTTCCTCGCCGAGCTTCGCGAAGTCGGCGGCAAGGATGGACGGGGCGATGCGGAGCGGGCGCATGACGGCGCTCGGTATCATGCCGCCTTGGGCGGAGCAACGCGCCGCGCCAAAGGCTTCAACATCGCCGGCATCAGGTAGATCGGAAGCTGCGCGATCGCGAAATAGAGCCAGGTGAGCTCGGGCACCGCGGCGCCTGCCGCGGCGAGCATCAGCCCCATGTTGCGGTTGCCCGCCGCGAGGCCGAGCGCCAGGGCCTGATCCATGCCGAGCCGCGCGAACACGAGCGTGGTCAGCGCCATCAGGCCGAACGACAGAGCAAAGGAAAGCAGAGTCAGCCCAAGGACTTTGAGCGGTTCGCTGATGATCGAGGCGAGCACGCCGTCCATCAGCCCGACCGCAAAGAAGAAGAGGGCAACGACCGACAAGCCGTCGATACGCTCGCCCTGCTGCGCGATCCACGCCTTTCCGGCGAAGCGCCGTATCAGGGCTGCGAGGATCGCGGCTCCCGCGAGCAGCGCGAGCAGTTTTGCGCCGAGCGTGACTGGCGAGATCGCCATGGCGGGACCGACGAACAGCGTGGCGAAGACCGGCGCGGTGAAGGGCGTGACGGCGGTGCAGACGACCAGTGTCGCGAGCGAGAGCGCTGCATCGAGCCCCATCAGCGCGGCGAGCGTCGGCGCGGAAATGACCGGGGGCGCTGCGGCCTGCAGGATCATCGCGACATAGAGGCCCGGCAACCGCTCGTCGATCCCGAGCGCGATCAGCGTGAGCCCGATCAGCAGCGGCGTTGCCAGCATCATCCAGGCAGCGGCCGCGCCGACAATCAGCGGGCGCGAAAAGTGCGCGCGCACTTGCGCTGGATCGACGCGCAGGAAAGCGAGACAGAGCAGTGCGAACAGAGCGTAGGGGAAGACCGGTTTGAACAGCGCCGCAAGCGGCGGCGTGAAGATGCCGACGAAGATCGAGGTTGCGACCGCGCGCGTCCCCTGCCGGCCGAGCCAGGACAGCGGCGCGGCCAGCGCGGTCAGCGGCATCATCAACTCCGGCAGGTCCTGAGGCGACGCAATCTTCGCGGCATATCAGCCATGCTTGGCGTCGTCGAGTGCGGATGCGATATGTACGCCTTGCACAGGGCATTCCCCGCGAGGACCGACATGGCGCAGCGTACCGATGCAATCGTTCTGGGAGCCGGCATCGTCGGCACATCGGTCGCGCTGCAACTCGCGAAGCGCGGGCTTTCGGTCGCGCTGATCGACCGGCGCGGTCCTGGCGAGGAGACGAGCTACGGCAACACCGGCGTGATCGTCGGCGCCAGCGTGTTTCCGACCGCGTTTCCGCGCAGCCTCAAGAAGCTCATCCAGGTCGCGCTCAAGCGTGCGCCGGAAGCGAACTATCACTGGGGCGATCTGCTCAAGATCGCGCCCTGGCTCGTCTCCTACTTCCGCTTTTCCTCGCTGGAGAACCTGAAGGACAGCGCGGTCAAGCTGCGGCCGCTGATGAGCCGGGCGGTCGCCGAGCACGAAGAGCTGCTGCAGGACTCCGGCGCGATGAAATACTTTCGCAAGACCGGCTGGATCACGCTCTATCGCAGCGATGCCGCCTTCGAGGCGATGAAGCCGCAGCTCGAGTTCGGCGCGCAGATCGGCGTCGCGGCGCAGCCGCTCGACACCGAGGGGACGCGCAAGCTCGAGCCGAACCTCAATCCGGTATTCCGCCATTCGCTGTTCTGGCCGGACGTCGCCTCGCTCTCCAACCCGCTGATGGTGACGCGCGCCTATGCGGCGCGGCTTGCGGCGCTCGGCGGCGTGGTGATCAAGGGCGATGCGCGCTCGCTGCATCGCGCCGACGGCAAGTGGCGCGTCGATACCGATCGCGGGCCGATCGATGCGGAGAATGCCGTGGTGGCGCTTGGGCCGTGGTCGCCTGACGTGCTGGAGCCGCTCGGGATCAAGGTGCCGCTCGGCATCAAGCGCGGCTATCACCGCCATTTCGATCCGAAGGGCAACGCCTCGCTGACGCGGCCGGTGATCGATACCGAGTACGGCTATGCGCTGACGCCCATGGAGCAGGGCATCCGCCTCACCACCGGCGCGGAGTTCGCGAGCCGCGACGCGCCCGCGACGCCGGTGCAGTTCGACCGGCTGATGCCGCATGCGCGCGAGCTGTTTCCGCTTGGCGAGCCGAACGAGGCCGAGCCGTGGCTTGGGCGGCGGCCGAACATGCCGGATGCGCTCCCTGTGCTCGGCCGCGCGCCGGGCCAGAGACGGGCTATGGCTTGCGTTCGGGCATGGACATTGGGGGCTGACGCTCGGGCCGGTGACGGGGCATCTGATCGCCGATCTGGTCACCGGCGCGACGCCGTTCACGGATCCGGCGCCCTATCGGGCGGATCGCTTCCAGTAAGGCTACTTGTTGCTATCGAATTCCGTGTCGAATTTGGGACGCCAGTTGAACGCGGACCACTTGTTGTGCTCGCGGCGCCAGGTTTGCACCTCGGCATCGTCGCGCTCCGACCGGTCGCGTGCCTGTTCAAACCAGGACCGCGCAAGCTTGTTGAGCTCGTCCTGGTGCTTCGTCGTGCGCGCCAGCGAAGGGCGCGGGTTCTCATCGTCGGGCGTCGTCATGGCGGGAGATTGTCCACGGCGGCGATTACCAATCGCTCGCGCGGAACTCTACAATTTTACGCGATTATGAGCCGAATTTGCCCTTCCAGGCGGGCAGCGCGCCGGGAAAGGGCAGGGCGGCCGCCTCGTACACCCCGCGCGCCACCGCCCGCGCCAGCACATTGGCGGCGACTGCACAAAGCTCGGTGAACGCCAACAGGTCCGGCGCGGCGCGCTTGGCTGGTCGCGGCGGTGAACACGGTGTCGCCATCGTGCGGCATGTGCACCGGATATATCGCGCGCGCGAGGCCGTCATGCGCGACCATCGCAAGGCGGTGGGCCTGCGCCTTGGTGAGTGTCGCGTCGGTCGCGACCAGCGCGATGGTCGTGTTCTCACGCACGCCGCCCTTGACGCGGATGCTCAGCGCATCGCTTGGAAACGGGGTTGGCAGGCCCCGTCCTCCGAATTCGCCGTCCTGCTCGAAGGGCGCTGCCCAAAAGTGCGGCCCGTCGCCGACGGTGACGCTCCCGAGGGCGTTGACGGCCGCGATCGCGCCGACGGTTATGCCGTCGCGCGTTTTGGCCGACGCCGAGCCGAGCCCGCCCTTGAGGTTTACCGTCTTGGCGCCGTATCCGGCGCCCGTCGTGCCGAGCGCAAAGCCGACGCCGGCATTCGCGGTCGCCGCGTAGCCGAGATCGCGATAGGGCGGAAAGCGGCCCCAGTCCTTGTCGCCGCCGTTGGTGAGGTCGAACAGGATCGCCCCCGGGACGATCGGCACGACCACCGGCCCGAGCACGAAGCCGCGTCCTTGCTCGCGCAGCCAAGCCTGCGCGCCGCCCGGCGCATCGAGGCCGAAGCCCGAACCGCCCGAGAGCACGATCGCGTCGACCCGCTCGATCGTTTCGTCCGGCCGCAGCAGGTCGGTTTCGCGGGTACCGGGCGCGCCACCGCGGACGTCGACCCCCGCAACCGCTGGCTCCTCGAACACGATCGCGGTCACGCCGGAGGCGAGTTTCGTATCGTCGGCATTGCCGACGAGGACGCCGGACACGTCGGTAATCAGGTTGCGCATGTCACGTCCGATCACATCCCGAAAGCAAGCCGGGTCTGTGGCTTGCGGGAAGCCGTATCGTCTGCACATTAGGGGCACATGGCCGCCGACGTCACCATTCTTGCCGCCCTGTTCGCGGGGCTGCTCAGTTTCCTCTCGCCCTGCGTGCTCCCGCTGGTGCCGCCCTATCTCGTCTACCTTGCCGGCACGTCGCTCGAGCGGTTCGCGGATGCGGAGCCCAAGCCGCGGGTGCGCTGGGAGACGGTCGGCGCGGCGGCGCTGTTCGTGGCGGGGATTCTCGACGATCTTCGTGGCGCTCGGCGCGAGCGCCAGCGCGTTCGGCCACCTGATCCGCATCTACGCGGACAAGCTCGCGATCGTCGCCGGCATCGTCATCATCGTGATGGGGCTGCATTTCCTGGGCGTGACGCGAATCGCGCTGATGTTTCGCGAGAAGCGCATGGAGGTGGCGAAGCCGGTCGGCCTCTGGGGCGCCTATGTGATGGGGCTCGCCTTCGCATTCGGCTGGACGCCGTGCATCGGGCCGATCCTCGCGGTGATCCTCGCCATCGCGGCATCTGAGGCGACCGTCGCAAAGGGAGCCGGTCTCCTCGCCGTCTATTCGCTGGGCCTCGGCATTCCCTTCCTCGTCGCGGCGTTCGCCGTCGAGCCGTTCGCCGCGTTCCTCGCGCGCTTCCGCGCCTACCTGCCATGGGTCGAGCGGACCATGGGCGCCCTGCTTGTGCTCACGGGCATCGCGTTCCTCACCGGCTTCGTCAGTCAGGCGAGTTACTGGTTACTTGAAGCATTCCCGGTACTTGGGCGGATTGGATAACCAATCAGTTCGGCGGCTTCGGCCAGTTCGTGATCGGCCCGCGCGCGGTCTCCCAGGCCTTCGCCATATTCAGCACGCCGTGGTCGTCGAAGCGGCGGCCGATGATCTGCACGCCGATCGGCAGGCCGGACGTTGTGAAGGCCGCATTGATCGAGACTGCCGGCTGCTCGGTGAAATTCCATGGCACCGTGAAGCAGATGTGCTCGAACGGATGTTCGGGATCGTCGCCCGGTGAGGCGCGCTCCGCCGCGAAAGCGGGGATCGGAGCGGTCGGCGAGACGAGATAGTCGATCTTGCCGAACATGAGCGCCGCAAGCCGGCGCAGCTCCATGCTCTGGTTGAAGCCGCGGACGACATCGATGCCGGAGAGCTTTCGCGCCGCCCTCGGCCCACTGGCGCGTGTAAGCATGAATCTTGGCGCGTTGCTCGGCCGGCAGCAGCTCGATGTCGCCCCAGGACCGCGCACGGAAGAATGTGTCCAGGCCCGTCGAGGATGGCGCGCGACATCGACGCCTTGCACCGGCTCGACGGCCGCGCCTTCGCCGGCAAAGTATTTGGCGACGTTCTCGACCGCCGCCTTCACCTCCGGGTCGACCGGCATCCCGACCCCTGCATCGAGCAGCAGGCCGATGCGTTTTCCTTTCACCGAACCCGACAGGTTCGTCCAGCCGATGTCCTGCACCGGCAGGCTCATGCCGTCGCGATAGTCTGGCTTCGCCAGCTCCGACATCATCAGTGCGGCGTCATCGACCGTGCGCGTCATCGGGCCGGCGCAGCGCGCCACATAGGGCGGATCGATCGGGATGCGCCCGAGGCTCGGCTTCAGCCCTACCAGCCCGCACCAGCCGGACGGCAGGCGCACCGAGCCGCCGATATCGGTGCCGACATGCAGCGGCCCATAGCCGGCCGCGCCTGCGGCGCCCGCACCGGAGCTCGAGCCACCGGGGTTTTTCGACAAGTCCCACGGATTGCGCGTGAGCGGGTGAAAGCTCGACACGCCCGACGAGGTCATGCCGAAGTCCGGCATCGTGGTCTTGGAAAAGATGATCGCGCCCGCCTCGCGCAACCGTGCGGTCGGGGGTGCATCCTGTGCCATGGGTGTCAGCGGCATCGCCGCCGTACCCAGCGGCATCGGCACGCCTTGCGAGGCGATGTTCTCCTTCACGGTCACCGGCACGCCATCGAGCGGACCCATGGGCGCGCCTTTGGCCCAGCGCTCGGTCGAGGCGGCCGCCTCCTTGCGCGCGGCTTCCGGCTCGTAGGCATAGAGCGCTTTCAGATGCGGCTCCCAGCGCGCGATGTGCTTCTCGACCGCGGCGAAGACTTCGGAGGGGGAGAGCGTCTTGGCGCGATAGCGCTGCAGCAATTCGGTCGCGCTCAGGTCATGAATGTCGGTCATCGGGGCTTTTCGATCCGGTGAGGAGCGTAATCGTAGCAAAAAATCGAGCGCCGCAACGGGCGTGAATCAAAACGCCCGCCCCGGGAGGGGCGGGCGCCTTGGATAGCGCTGATCGACAGGAAGAGATCAGGAGCCCTTGTTGTCGAGTTCGACGTAGGTGATCTTGCCCTTGTCGTCCTTCTTCCAGACGTACATCACGTAGTCCGGACGGGTGATGTCACCCTTCTTGTCGTAGGACATTTCGCCGATCACGGTCTTGAACTTCTTGCCCGACTTGATCGTCTCGGCGACCTTCTTCGGGTCGAGCGACTTTGCCTGCTCGGCCGCCTGCTTGATGATCTCGACCGCCGCATAGCTGTAGAGCGTGTAGGCTTCCGGCTCGAACTTGTTGGCGCGGAATTTTTCCACGATCGCCTTGGCTTCCGGACGCTTGCGCGGATCCGGCGCGAAAGTCATCAGCGTGCCCTCGACGCCCGGGCCGCCAACGGTCGCGAACTCATCCGAGGTGATGCCGTCGCCGCCCATCAGCGGAGCCTTGACGCCCTGGTCGCGCATCTGGCGCACGATCAGGCCGCCTTCGGTGTGCAGGCCGCCCCAGTAGACGAGGTCGGCGCCGGACGCCTTGATCTTCGAGACGAGCGCCGAGAAGTCCTTCTCGCCGAGGTTGACGCCCTCGTAGAGAACTTCCTTCACGCCGCCCTTGTTGAGACCCTTCTTGGTCTCGTCGGCAAGGCCCTGACCGTAGGTCGTCTTGTCGTGGACGATCGCGATCTTCTTGCCCTTCATGTTCTTGATGATCCAGGCCGACGCGACCGCGCCCTGCTGATCGTCACGCCCGCAGGTGCGGAAGATGTTCCACATGCCGCGTTCGGTGATCTTCGGGTTGGTGGCGGACGGCGTGATTTCGAGGATGCCGCTCTCCTGGTAGACCTCGGAGGCCGGCATGGTGACGCCGGAGTTGAAGTGGCCGACCACGAACTTGACGCCGTCGCCGACGAACTTGTTGGCGACCGAAACGCCCTGCTTCGGATCGGACACATCGTCGCCGTAGCTCACCGCGATCTTCTGGCCCATGATGCCGCCGGCCGCATTGATGTCGGCGACGGCCTGATCGGTGCCGTTCTTCAGCTGCGCGCCGAAGGCGGCGTTCGGGCCGGTGAGCGGGCCGGCGACGCCCATCTTGATCTGGGCCTGGGCGGTTCCGGCGAAGACGATTGCCGCACCGAGCGCCAGACCGAGAGTCGTGAGTTTCTTCATACAGATCTCCCTTATGAATTGTCGGAGGGCGTCCGGCCACCTTCAGCCGACGCGACGGCCTCTTGGCCGATTGAAGCCTTAAACGGCGCAAAAGTCACGCGGGGTGGGTGGGTTTTTCAGGCGCGGCGTCGCGCCGCGCCCAGCGCATGAACCCCGAGCGGGCATTGATCCAGCTGTATTGCGTGGTCATTTGGCCGACGCGGGTCGCGCGGAAGCCAAGAAAGCCGAAAATAAGGCAGACGAGGGTGTCGACCGCGTAGAATTGCGGCGAGAGCAGCGTGCCCTCGAACAGCGCGAAATGCAGGAAGCGCACGGCCAGCCCCGAGAATCAGCATGTAGAGCGCCACATGCCACCAGGGCCGCCAGGTCGCCGCGATCGCCCGGCCGGCGAGCCAGGCGGCGCCCCCGCCCATGACCACCGTCACGAGCACGAACAGCCCGATATAGTCCTCTTCGTAGAGGATGCCGTTCATGTGCCGGCCTCTACCTCCTGGCGCCCGCCTTCAAGATAGGCCGATTTCACCTCTTCACGCGCAAGCAATTCCTTGCCGGTCCCCGACAGCGTGATCACGCCGTTGACCATGACATAGCCGCGGTGGGCGAGCTTGAGCGCATGGAACGCGTTCTGCTCCACCAGGAAAACGGTGAGCTTCTCGGTCCGGTTGAGCTCACGGATGGCATCGAAGATCTGCCGTACGATCATCGGCGCAAGGCCGAGCGATGGCTCATCCAGCAGCAGGAGGCGCGGGCGAGCCATCAGCGCGCGGGCGATCGCCAGCATCTGCTGCTCGCCGCCGGATAGCGTGCCGCCGCGCTGGTGCAGGCGCTGCTCGAGGCGCGGGAACAGCTTGAATACCTTCTTGCAGCCCTGCTCGAAATCGACCTCGCCGGTCACGACCGCACCCATCTGAAGATTTTCCAGCACCGTCATGCGCGAGAAGATGCGGCGGCCCTCCGGCGCCTGCGCAATGCGCAAGTGCGCGATCTCGTGCGTCGGCAGGCGCGTGATGTCGCGCCCGTCGAAAACGATCGAGCCCTCGCGGGCGCGCGGATTGCCGAAGATTGTCATCATCAGCGTCGACTTGCCGGCGCCGTTCGCGCCGATCAGCGTCACGATCTCGCCGTCCGCGACGTCCATGTCGACGCTCTGCAGCGCCAGGATGTTGCCGTAGAAGGTCTTCACGCCGCGCACGGAGAGGAGGGGAGTCATAAGCCCACCTCCGCCTCGACCTTCGCGACCTCTTCGTCCTCGACGCCCAGATAGGCCGCGATCACCTTCTGGTCGTTGCGCACGGCTTCCGGCGTGCCGTCGGAAATCTTCACACCGTAATCGAGCACGACGACGTGATCGGAGATCTGCATCACCACGCTCATGTCGTGCTCGATCAGGAGGATCGAGGTCGCGTGGTCCTGCCGGATCGAGAGCAACAGTTCATTGAGCTGATGGCTCTCGCGCGGATTGAGACCGGCGGCCGGCTCGTCGAGGCAAAGCAGTACCGGGTCGGTGCACATCGCGCGGGCGATCTCGAGCCTGCGCTGCGCGCCATAGGGGAGATCGCCCGCCGGATCATCGGCGCGATCGATCAGCTGCGTCTTTTCGAGCCAGTGTTCGGCCTTCTCGACCGCGACCTTCTCGTGGCGGCCGTAAATATGCGGCGCGAACACGCCGAGGAACGTATAGCCGGACGCCACCATCAGCATGTTGTGCTGCGCCACCAGCATGTTCTCGAACACGGTCATCCCGGAGAACAGGCGGATGTTCTGGAAGGTCCGCGCGACGCGGGCCTGCTGCGTGACGAGATAGTCCGGCATCCGCTCGAGCAGGAACAGCGCCTCGCTGCCGCGTGCGAGCGTGCGCGTGCCGCGGTCGGTCAGCGTCTCGACCTCGTCCCAGATCGCGCCGTCGCCGTGCGCCAGCGCGATGCGACCCTCGGTCGGCTTGTAGAAGCCGGTGATGCAGTTGAATACCGTGGTTTTGCCGGCGCCGTTCGGACCGATCAGCGCGGTGATATCGCCGCGCGCGGCCGAAAACGACAGATCGTCGATCGCGACCAGCCCGCCAAAGCGCATCGTCAGATGCTCGACGCGCAGCACCGGAGGCTTGGCGCTGCTCATCCGTGGCCCTCCTTCACGAACGAGCCGAGGATCGTGCGGCGCTCCTTCAGGAAGGCGGAGGGCTCGCGCGTGCCGACGAGCCCGCGCGGCTTCCAGATCATGATCAGCACCATCGCGAAGCCGAAGATCAGCATGCGGTACTGCGTCGGATCGAAATCGTTGCCGAAGATGTACTTGAGGAAATCGAGCTCGCGCATGATTTCGGTGCCGCCGATCATCACCACGGCCGCGACCGCGACGCCGATCATGCTGCCCATGCCGCCGAGCACGACGATCGAGAGGATGGTCGCAGACTCGAGGAAGGTGAACGACTCGGGCGAGATGAAGCCCTGCCGCGCCGCGAAAAACGAGCCGGCGAAGCCCGCGAACATCGCGCCCATCGCGAACGCGGTGAGCTTGGTGTTGGTGGTGTTGATGCCGAGCGAGCGGCAGGCGATCTCGTCCTCGCGCAGCGCTTCCCAGGCGCGCCCGACAGGAAGCTGGCGCAGCCGGATGGTCACGTAGGCGGTGACCAGCGCGAGCGCGAGGATGATGTAATAAAGGAACAGCACGCGGTGAACGGGCGTGAATTCGAGCCCGAAGGTCGCCGCAAAGCCCTCGTCGCTGGCGTTGAAGGGAATGCCGAACAAGGTCGGACGCGGAATGCCGCTGACCCGGCATACCCGCCGGTGAACGAGACCCAGTTGATCAGGATCAGCCGGATAATCTCGCCGAAGGCGAGCGTCACGATCGCAAGGTAGTCGCCGCGCAGGCGCAACACCGGAAAGCCGAGCAGGACGCCCCAGAACGCCGAGAGAAATCCGGCGAGCGGCAGCAGAATCCAGAACGAGAGGCCGAATTCCTTGGCAAGCAGCGCGTAGGAGTAGGCGCCGACCGCGTAGAACGCCACGTAGCCGAGATCGAGCAACCCGGCGAGGCCGACGACGATGTTCAATCCCCACCCGAGCATCACATAGATCAGGATCTGAATACCGAAATTGTCGATCCACTTCAGCGCGCCGCTGGGAACGAAGAGCATGATGAGAATCGGATAGACGGCGACGAAGCCCATCGCGAAGGGCGTGAACCAGTTCGTGAACGCGTGTTTGGCCGCCGTGAGGCGCGGGTGTTCGGCGTGCGGACTGAGCGCGCGGCGCTCGCGCCAGGGCTGGATCACCAGCGAACCGAGCAGCTTCGCGGCGGTGATGACCGCGACGATGGCGAGCAGCAGCGGAAAGCGCGTTTCGAGCTCGAGCTCGTTGCGCATGTTCTGCACGGTCTTGAAGCCGATCAGCGGCAGCAGCAGCGCAAAGAGATCAGCGCGGTGATGACCGCGTCCTTCAGCACCTTGCCGACGTCGGCGCGCGTGTGCGGTCGAGCGCCGCAGTGCTCATCACACTTTCTCGACCTCAGGCCGCCCGAGCAGGCCTTGCGGCAGGAAGATCAGCGTGATGACAAGGATCGAGAACGCCGCGACATCCTTGTAGTCGATCGAGAAATAGGCCGACCACATCGTCTCGATCAGGCCGATCAGAATGCCGCCAATGACCGCGCCGGGAGCGAGCCGATGCCGCCGAGCACGGCCGCGGTGAACGCCTTGATGCCGGGCACGAAGCCGTCGGAGAAATTCACCACGCCGTAGTACATCAGGTACATCGTGCCCGCGACCGCGGCGAGCGCCGCGCCGATGATGAACGTGATCGAGATGGTGCGGTCGACATCGACGCCGATCAGCGCTGCCATCTTCTGGTCCTGCTCGCAGGCGCGCTGCGCGCGGCCGAGCGAGGTCTTGCTGACCAGATACCAGAAACCTGCCAGCAACATGGCCGTGATCGCCCAGATGATGAGCTGGCGGTAGGAAATGGTGACGTCGTAATCGCCCTGGATCAGCACGATCACGTCGCGCAGCAACGGCTCGGTCGCCTTGTTGCGCGGGCCCTGCGTCACCTGCACGAAGTTCGACAGGAAGATCGACATGCCGATCGCCGAGATCAGCGGGGCGAGGCGGAACGAGCCGCGCAGCGGCCGGTAGGCGACGCGCTCGATCGTCCAATTGACCAGCGAGGTGAAGACCATTGCGACGACGAGGACGATCAAGAGCGCCAGCGCAACGGAGCCCATTCCGAGCCACGCTGTAAGGATCAGCAGCGCGATCAGCGCGACGAAGCTCGACACCATGAACACGTCGCCGTGGGCGAAGTTCACCATGCCGATGATGCCGAACACCATCGTGTAGCCGATGGCGATCAGGCCGTAGATCGACCCGAGCGTCATTCCGTTGATAGCTGCTCGACGAAGACTTCCATGCGCCTGCCTAGCCTCTTTGCGAGGCTCCCCTCGTTGTCCCGGCGCGGGACCGCGCATCGGTTTGAAAGGCAGGGCCTGTGAAGGATTTTAACAGGATTCCGCCGCCAGCAACGGCGCGGCGGCGTTCCGCCACAGCCAGTTTAGTCTGACGCAGGGCGTTGTTATCTTTGACCCACAATGGATGCGAACAGCGAGCTTTTCATCCGCATCGGCGCGGCTCTCGGGATCTTCCTCGCACTGGCGCTGTGGGAGGTTCTAAGCCCCCGGCGCACATGGTCCATCGGCCGGGCGCGGCGCTGGCCGGGCAATCTCGGCATCTGGTGCTCGACGCGCGCTGGTGCGGCTGCTGATGCCCGCGGCGGCAGTCGGAATGGCCTTTATCGCCGCGGAACGCGGCTGGGGGTTTTAATATCTCGCCCTGCCGGGCTGAGCTCGCCGGCATCCTCGGCCTTCCTCGTGCTCGACCTCGTCATCTACGCGCAGCATTTCACCTTCCATCACGTACCCGCTGCTGTGGCGCCTGCACCGCATGCACCATGCCGATCTCGATATCGACGTGACCCGACGGGCCTGCGCTTCCACCCAATCGAGATCATCATCTCGATGCTGATCAAGATCGCCGTGGTGCTGGCTCGTCGGCATTCCGGCCGCCGCGGTCCCTGGTGTTCGAGATCGTCCTCAACGCGACCTCGATGTTCAATCATTCCAACGTCACCATGCCGGAGCGGCTCGATCGCGTCGTCCGACTGGCTGGTGGTGACGCCGGACATGCATCGCGTGCACCATTCGATCGTGCGAGCACGAAACGGACAGCAATTTCGGCTTCAATGTGCCGTGGTGGGATCGCCTGTTCGGCACCTACCGGCAGGAGCCCGAGGCCGGCCATACCGAGGCCATGACGATCGGCATTCCAATGTTCCGCAATGTGCGCGAGCTCAGGCTCGACCGCCTGCTGATGCAGCCGTTCCGCGATGACGCAAGCGAAGCGGGGAGGGCTCCGCGGGCCGAGGACGGAACGGCCGGCTAATCGCCCAGCGAG